>CBFHTR010000007.1:0-58509 GCA_965658695.1 Spiribacter sp. | reverse complement strand
CCAGTAGCGCCTGCTGACCAAGCCCGGTCTCATCATCGACATTCGCTTGACCGAGCAGTGTCACGCCATGCTCATCGCACAGCGCTTTCAGCCATTCCAGCACCGCACTGCCTTCACCACGGCCACGCCAACCGGGCTCTGCCTCAATACGCATCAGCACAAGATACGCTGACTCCGCTTCCAAAACGGCGCGGACATGGCCAAACAAGCGGTACTTCAAAGTGCCTTCTGGTTGATCGGCAACCGGCTCGGTACGCTCAACCCAAGCCTGCATGGCCGCATGCACATCCCCCATCATGGTGCGATCCACTCAACACCGCCCATGTACGGCTGCAACGCCTCAGGAATGCTGATACACCCGTCAGCCTGTTGGTAGTTCTCAAGCACGGCGACCAAGCAACGCCCCACTGCCAGGGCCGAGCCATTGAGGGTATGCAGCAGCTCGGGCTTACCGGTTTCTGGATTGCGCCAGCGTGCCTGCATGCGTCGAGCCTGGAAGGCCTCGGTATTACTGCAAGAAGAGATCTCACGGTAAGCCGACTGCCCGGGCAACCACACCTCGATATCGTAGGTCTTGGCAGCCGCAAACCCCATATCACCTGTACACAGCGTAACTACCCGATAGGGCAGGCCAAGGCGCTGCAAGATCGTCTCCGCATGGCCAGTGAGCCGCTCCAGCGCCTCATACGAGTCATCCGGGCGGGTTAGCTGAACCAGTTCAACTTTGTCGAACTGGTGCTGCCGAATCATGCCGCGGGTATCCCGGCCATAAGAGCCCGCTTCAGAGCGAAAACAGGGGCTGTGACTCACAAACCCCATGGGCAGCTCATCGGCCTCGAGTATCTCGTCGGCCGCGAGATTGGTCAGCGGCACTTCGGCAGTCGGGATTAAATGCAAATTGCGATCAAAATTGGCAATCGCAAAAAGATCTTCGGCAAATTTTGGCAGCTGCCCCGTACCGACCAGTGCGGTTTCATCCACCAAATACGGGACGTAAGTCTCACGATAACCATGCTCGCGGGTGTGCACATCCAGCATGAACTGCGCCAAGGCACGATGCAGCCTTGCGATCTCATCCTGCATCACCACAAACCGTGACCCAGACAGCTTGGCGCCGGCAGCAAAATTCAGTCCGCCCAGCTGCTCACCCAAATCGACATGATCGCGGGGTTTAAAATCAAAGCTCGGTGGCTCGCCCCAGCGGCGGACCTCCTCGTTGTCTTCTTCTTCCTTCCCCACCGGTACCGATGCATGGGGAAGATTGGGTAGTTCGAGGTAGAGGGCCTGCAGCTCAGCCTGCACGTTGGCCAGCTCAGATTCGGCATCCTTGAGTTCATTGCCGAGTGTAGCAACCGCATCCAGCAGCGGCTGGATGTCTTCGCCGGCCTGCTTGGCCTTGCCGATGGACTTGGCACTCTCATTGCGTTTTTGCTGCAGCGATTCGGTGCGCGACTGCAAGGCACGTCGGCGCTCCTCCAAAGCCATGTAGGCACCAACATCCAAATGGTAGCCACGGGCTTGGAGCGCCTCGGCCACCGCATTGGGATCATTTCTTAAGCTTTTCGCATCCAGCATGGCGATACCGTCTCAAGGAAAGGCGGCGAGTTTACGCCAATCAAAAAAATTATTCGAAGTCATTAGCGCTGGTTGGCCTTGGCATCTAATTCGGCAAGCCATTGCAGCCGCTCGGCGATCTTACGCTCAAGACCATAAGCTGTTGGCTGGTAATAACGCTTACCATCCAGTGCATCCGGCAAGTAACGCTCGCCGGCCGCGTATCCATGCGGCTCATTATGTGCGTATCGATAGTCATGGCCATAGCCAAGCGTTTTCATCAATTTGGTGGGGGCATTGCGCAGATGCACGGGCACCTCGAGCGTGCCGTGCTCGCGGGCATCAGCCAGTGCTGCCTTATAGGCGTTATACACCGCATTACTCTTTGGCACGCTGGCCAAATAAACAATGGCATGGGCAATGGCTAACTCACCTTCTGGTGAACCAAGTCGCTCCTGTGCCTGCCAGGCATCGAGCGCTATCTGCAGGCCGCGCGGGTCGGCATTCCCAATATCTTCTGACGCCATCCGCACCACGCGCCGGGCGATATAAAGCGGATCACAACCGCCTTCGAGCATACGGGCAAACCAATACAAAGCGGCATCGGGCGCCGAGCCACGCACCGATTTATGCAATGCCGAAATCAGATCGTAGAAATGATCACCACCCTTATCAAATCGGGCTCGGCCACCCGCGGCCGCTTCCTCAACCAGTGAAAGGGCAATGCGACCATCAGAGGGTGTCAGATCGGCCGCTAACTCGAGCAGCCCGAGCGCCGTTCGCGCATCCCCATCGGCAAAGCGCGTGATGGCCGAGCGGGCATCATCGGCCAGCGTGAGTCCACGCCCGCCTAGACCGCGTTCGACATCGGCCATGGCCCGATCCACCAAAGCCCCCAGGTCATCCGCCTCCAGCGCCCGCAGGACATACACCCGCACCCGGGAGAGCAGCGCATTATTCAGCTCAAAGGAGGGGTTTTCGGTCGTCGCGCCAATAAACATCAGCGTGCCATCTTCGATATACGGCAAAAACGCATCCTGCTGGGATTTATTAAATCGATGCACCTCATCGACAAAAAGCAGGGTACGGCGATTGAGCTTGCGATTTTCCCGGCCCAGTGCGGCCGCTTCGCGAATTTCTTTAACGCCGGCCATCACAGCCGAGAGCGTGAGAAACTCGGCATCGGCTGTCTCTGCGGCAATCCTTGCAAGCGTTGTCTTGCCCGTGCCCGGCGGCCCCCACAGCACCATGGAGTGCGGCTTGCCGGCAGCAAGCGCTGACCCCAGCGGACGGTCGGGACCCAGCAGATGCGACTGCCCCACAAATTCATCAATCCGCTGCGGCCGCATGCGGTCGGCGAGCGGCCGGCTCTGATCCATCATGAACCCGAGAGCACATCCACGCCGGCCGGCGGCGTGAAAGAAAACCGCTCTGCCGGCAGCGTTTGGTTGGTAGTGAGCGACTTCAACTGCACCTCAATGACCTGCCCCAGGCCATCGCGCAGCATAAGACGCGAGGGGACAGCATTCTCAAGCTCCAGCCGCAAGCGCTGAAAGTCCCAGGCTTCATCCGTGGGCGTCAGCACAATGGCATTCCCCTCGGCCGCCGCACTGAGTGTGAAATTCTTACGCAAGTCATCCATATCGCCACTTAAAAGCTGCGCCGGGCCAACGCCAATGGCCTCTGCGAGCGGGCGCACCACCACCTGCTCTAAATCGACGTCATAAACCCACAGCTGCTGACCATCCGATACGATGCGCTGCTCCCAAGGTGTCTGGTAATGCCAATCAAACCGCTGATCGCGTGCCATGACAAACGTGCCGGTGGATTGCTCAAGGACATCACCGGATTCATCGCGTGTGATTTGAACAAACTCACCGGCAAGCGTGCGGGTTTCGGTGAAGTACTGCGCCAGCTGATCAACCGGCCCGGTTTCGGCCAACACATTTGTGCTGGCAACCCAAAAAGCGAATGTCGCGATGAGCAGCCCACGCATCTCAGTCGCCCGGCGGCGGTGGCGCGATCACCTCGCGCGCGCCATTGCTCTGCAGCGGGCCAACAATGCCGGCTGCTTCCATTTCTTCAACCAAGCGGGCGGCCCGGTTATAGCCGATTTTCAAGCGGCGTTGCACGCCAGAGATGGAGGCCTTGCGGGTTTCGGTGACGATTCGTACTGCCTGATCATAAAGCGGGTCGGCTTCGCCACCACCGGCGTTCATCTCCCCCGGCAAACCCGGCAGTGGCGCATCACCGGCACCCGTCTCATCAAGAATGCCATCGATATACTCTGGCTCGCCGCTTTGCTTGAGATGCTCTGCCACTCGATGCACCTCGGCATCCGAGACAAAGGCCCCATGCACCCGCTCGGGAAGGCCTCGACTGCTCGGCCCCATGTAGAGCATATCGCCATGCCCCAGCAGTGACTCGGCCCCCATTTGATCAAGAATGGTGCGTGAGTCGACGCGTGAGGAGACTTGAAACGCCATCCGCGTGGGGATATTGGCTTTGATCAGCCCGGTGATCACATCCACGGAAGGACGCTGAGTGGCAAGAATCAGGTGAATACCAGAGGCACGCGCTTTCTGCGCCAGCCGGGCGATCAGCTCCTCAACCTTCTTACCCACCATCATCATCATGTCGGCAAATTCATCGACCACCACCACAATGTAGGGCATGGTCTCGAGTACTGGCGGCTGTGGGGCTGCCTCGCCATCCAGCGTGGGTTCAATACGACCATCCGGTGCCGACCAGAGCGGATCAACTATGGGCTCGCCGCGCTCTCGGGCATCCAGTATCTTGCGATTGGCGCCAGCAATATTGCGCACACCCAGCGTTGCCATGACCCGGTAACGACGCTCCATTTCAGCAACACACCAACGAAGCGCATTAGCGGCTTCTTTCATGTCAGTGACAACCGGTGCCAGCAGATGGGGGATGCCGTCATACACCGATAGCTCGAGCATCTTCGGGTCGATCATGATGGTGCGCACCTGATCAGGCCCGTTTTTGTATAACAGGCTCAGGATCATAGCGTTAATGCCCACACTCTTACCCGAGCCGGTGGTGCCGGCCACGAGTAAATGCGGCATTTTGGCCAGATCGACTACCTGCGTGTATCCGCCAATGTCTTTACCAATCGCCAACGTGAGCGGTGAGGCGGCCTGTTCAAATGACTCCGAGCGAATAATCTCTGAGAGTGTAATGATCTGCCGGTGTTCGTTGGGAATCTCCAGGCCCACCACGGACTTCCCGGGAATAACCTCCACGACGCGCACCGCCGTCACCGACAATGCCCGGGCGAGATCCTTGGATAGATTAGTAATCTGACTGACCTTGACGCCGGCGGCAGGCTTGAGCTCAAAACGAGTAATCACCGGGCCGGGTTGTACCGCAACCACCTCAACCTCAATGCCAAAATCACGCAGCTTGTGCTCAACCAATCGCGACATGGCCTCAAGCGCTTCCGGCGTGTAGCCGGGCTGTTCGGCCTGGGGTGGATCAAGCAGCGAGACTGGCGGCAACTCACCGGGAGCCGGCGGCGTTTGAAAAAGCTTGATCTGTTGCTCCTGCTTGGCGCGCTCGCCGGGTTTGGCCTCAGCAGCCGGTGGCGCAATCGCGAGCTTGGCACGCTTGCTAGCACGCTTTTGCTCGTCGCGTCTGGCCACCTCGCGCTCACGCACAGCCTGACGCGCGGCCTGACGGTCTTGCCACCAACTGATCAATACATCCCAGTGCTTACCCTGGGCCAGTACGAATCGCCCAAGATGATCCATGAGCGCAATCCAGGATAGCCCGGTGAATAATGTAACGCCCGCCAGAAACACCGCTAATGCAAGCAGCGTTGCGCCACTGAAGCTAAATGCCTGCTGCAGCCAGGCGCCCATAAGATTGCCGAGCACACCGCCTGAACTAAGCGGAACACTGCCAACCACCGGCTCAATATGCAGCCGGGCGATGGCCGCACCGGCAATCAGCGTGAGCACAAACCCAAACACGCGCACACCGATCACACCCCAGTGCACCTCGTCGTCGCGGCGATGCCAGCGGTAGACAAGCGTGGCCAAAAGGACAATCAGCAGCGGAAACAGAAATCCGAGATAGCCGAATAGATACAAACTTAGATCGGCCCAATACGCCCCAACGATGCCGCCGGCATTACTGATCTCGGCAGTCGGGCCGGAGCGGCTCCAGCCAGGATCGCTTGGGTTATAGGTGAACATGGCAAGCAGCAGAAAGCCCGCCACTGCCATGAGCAGCAGCAGTCCGGCCTCCCGCAGCATGCGGCCTAAATGCTGACTAATCGGCGCCAGCGGTTGTCGGGCGGTTGTCTTGCCTGCCATAGGACGAAGTGTACAGTAGGCGGGCAGGCTTTAGCAGCGCTGCGTTGCGGCACTTAACACACCGAAAAACGGTCTATCGGCAGATGGAATTACAGGCAGTCCCGGCGATCAGAGAAATCGAACCGGCGCGCTGGAATGCGCTCACGGGAACAGATCACCCCTTTGTCCGCCACGAATTTCTGGCAGCACTTGAGCGCCATGGCGTGATCTCGGCAGACAACGGTTGGGTGGCGCATCACCTGATCCTCACCGAGGGCGATACATTGCTTGCCGCCGCACCCGCTTACCTGAAAGGGAATTCCTGGGGTGAATTCGTCTTTGATTACGGCTGGGCGCAAGCCTATGAACGCAACGGCCTGGACTATTACCCAAAGCTTGTCATCGCAGCACCTTACAGCCCGGTCAACGGACCGCGTATGCTCCTGCACCCGGATTATCCAGCCGATGGGCTGCGTCGGGCGCTGGCGGATGGCGCGCGAAAGATGGTCGAGTCGATGGGCCTGAGCTCGGTGCATTGGTTGTTTGTCTCGCAGCCGGATCTCGAAGCACTGGGGCAAGCCGGTTATTCGCGTCGTGATGGCTGCCAGTATCACTGGCGCAACGCCGGCTATTCGGATTTTGATGACTTCCTAGCTGGGTTTTCATCCAAGAAACGCAAAAACATCCGCCAAGAGCGCCGGCGCGTTGCCGATCAAGGCATCACCCTTCGCACCCTGCATGGTCAGGAGATCGATGCCAATCTCTGGCGTATCCTGCACCGGTTTTACGAACAGACATTTCATCTGCACGGCAATATTCCGGTCATTAGCGCCAGCTGTTTTGCCGAGTTGGGCGAAAAACTCACTGACCGCGTTGTGGTCTTTCTGGCTGAGCAAGCCGATACCCCGATTGCCGCAGCCATCTGTCTGCGCAGCAGCGACACGCTGTACGGGCGCTACTGGGGCGCAGTGGCTGACTTTGATGGGCTGCATTTTGAAGCCTGTTATTACCAGGGGATCGAGTACTGCATACGCCATGGCATTGATCGCTTTGAACCCGGCGCTCAGGGCGAGCACAAAGTGGCTCGCGGGTTTTTACCGACACTGACGTACTCGGCGCATCACCTCACTGACCCGCAGTTTCAGGCGGCGGTGGATGACTTCCTCGCGCGTGAACGCCCTGCCGTGCAGGCATACGCACAAGACCTCACCACCGAGGGTCCGTACCGCGAGGAAATCCTCCAGAGGCTGCCGCGTGACTGAGTCGGTGCTCCCCATCCCGTGGATTGATGCCGACGATGAGACCACACCGCTGCCCGACCCGGAGACGGCGTTGAGCGAGCCCAATGGCTTGTTGGCCATAGGCGGTTCACTCTCGCCAAACCGACTGGAGGCCGCCTACCGGGCCGGCATTTTCCCCTGGTATTCGCCTGGTGAGCCCATTCTTTGGTGGAGCCCCAATCCCCGAGCGCTTATTACCCCGCAGGGGCTACATATTAGTCGCTCAATGCGGCGCGCACTGCGCCGAGCGGATTACACCATCACCCTTGACCAGGCCTTTGACCAGGTCGTGGCCGAATGTGCAGCACCAAGGATTGACCAGCCCGGTACCTGGATTACCGGCGAAATGCGGGCGGCCTACTCAAGACTGCATATTGCAGGGCTTGCCCATTCCATTGAGGTATGGCGCGATGCCGTCCTAATCGGTGGGCTTTATGGTGTCTCAATCGGTCATGCGTTTTTTGGTGAATCGATGTTCAGCCGGGCAGAAAATGGCAGCAAAATCGCGCTGATCTGGCTGGTCCGCCAAATTGAGAGCTGGGGTTTTCACTTCCTTGACTGCCAGCTGCCAACCCCTCATTTACTCAGCCTTGGTGCTGAGTGCATGCCGCGCAAACGCTTTCTATTGGCGCTGGCAGCCAGCCAAAGACACCCCACACGGCTCGGCCCCTGGCAGCTTGATATCAACATTGATCAGGCAATCAGCGCATCGTGTGTTGGTGATACTCCGCGCCTTAGGTAGAATCAGCGCCTTTGTAGCAATCGAGATCGCGCTGAATGGCGAAAGAAGAAAATATTCGCATGCAGGGAACCATCACCGAGGTGATGCCCAACACCATGTTTCGCGTTGAGCTGGAAAACGGCCATACGGTGACCGCTCATATCTCCGGGAAGATGCGCAAGCACTACATCCGCATCCTGCGCGGTGACACGGTTACTGTGGAGCTAACGCCATACGATTTGAACAAAGGCCGCATCGTCTATCGCGCCCGTTAATCTAGGCGCCGGATGCGGCCAGCGCCTGATTACTCCACCGCCTCCAGCGCGTCGATCTTAAAGGCAAGACCCTCGCCCTTGTTATCGAGCTGGATTTTGACATGCCCACCCTGAGCAAGCTTGCCGAACAACAGCTCATCGGCGAGCGGTCGTTTGACCTTATCCTGAATTAACCGCGCCATTGGCCGAGCACCCATCTTCGGGTCATAACCCTGCTCGGCCAGCCATGCACGCGCACCATCGGTGACCTCAATCGTGACACGCTTCTCAGCAAGCTGATGGCGTAGATCGCGGATAAACTTATCTGCCACCCGCTCGATGACCTCAGCGGCAAGCCCGTTGAACTGAATAATGGCATCCAGACGATTGCGGAATTCCGGAGTGAACTGCTTGCGAATGGCTTCCATGGCATCCGTGCTTTGGTCCTGCGGCGTAAATCCCATGCTGCGGCGGCTCTGCACCTCGGCCCCAGCATTGGTGGTCATCACCAGAATCACATTGCGGAAGTCAGCATGGCGGCCATTGTTATCGGTGAGTGATCCGTGATCCATCACCTGCAGCAGCAAGTTAAAGACGTCCGGATGCGCTTTCTCAATTTCATCAAGCAACACCACCGAGTGCGGGTGCTTGAGCACTTCATCGGTGAGCAGCCCACCCTGGTCAAAGCCGACGTAACCCGGAGGCGCACCAATCAAGCGCGAGACGGTATGCCGCTCCATATACTCCGACATATCAAAGCGAATCAGGTTGATCCCCATGATCTCGGCAAGCTGACGCGTGACCTCGGTCTTGCCAACACCGGTTGGGCCAGCAAAAAGGAAACTTCCAACGGGCTTTTCGGTATCACGCAAACCCGCGCGTGACATTTTGATCGTCGCCGCCAGCGTATCGATGGCTTCATCCTGGCCGTAAATCACCCGCTTGAGATCTTTTTCCATATTCTCAAGCAGGCGCATATCCGAAGTGGAGACACGTTTTGGTGGAATGCGCGCGATCTTGGCGATAATCGTCTCGATATCGCTTACACCAACGCTTTTCTTTTTGCGCGATGGCGGCAGCAGGCGAAGGCTTGCACCCGCCTCGTCAATCACATCAATGGCCTTATCCGGCAGGCGCCGGTCGGTGATGTACTTTGCAGCCAGCTCAGCGGCTGTCTCCAGCGCAGGCTGGGTATAGCGCACGCCGTGGTGCGACTCAAACCGGCTTTTCAGCCCGCGCAGGATTTGTACCGTCTCATCCACGGTCGGCTCTGGTACATCGATTTTCTGGAATCGCCGCGCCAGCGCACGGTCTTTCTCGAAGATGCCGCGATACTCTTCGTAAGTGGTCGAGCCAATGCATTTGAGCTCACCGCTTGCGAGCATGGGCTTGAGCAGATTTGAAGCATCCATCACACCGCCGGATGCCGATCCGGCACCAATGATCGTGTGGATCTCATCGATAAAGAGAACGGCATGCTCTTCCTTGCGCACTTGGCCAAGCAGCGCTTTCAGGCGCTTCTCGAAGTCACCACGGTACTTAGTGCCGGCAACAAGCGCGCCCAGATCAAGAGAATAGATCTTGGCATCCGCTAAGACCTCCGGCACCTCACCATCGACGATGAGCTTAGCAAGCCCCTCGGCAATCGCGGTTTTGCCCACACCGGCTTCACCTACATACAGGGGATTGTTTTTACGCCGGCGGCAGAGGATTTGAACGGTGCGCTCAACCTCATGCTTGCGACCAATCAATGGATCCGTCCGCCCCTCCCGCGCTTTGGCATTGAGATCGGTGGCATAGCTCTCAAGCGGCTTGGCATTGGCGGTGTCTTCATCCACCTCGCCCTCGGTAGCCGAGCCACCCTGCTCGCTGCTCGCCTCTTCGCCGGGCACCTTGGAGATACCATGCGAGATGAAATTCACGGCATCGAGCCGAGAGATATTCTGTTTGTGCAGAAAATAAACGGCTTGTGATTCCTGCTCGCTGAAGATAGCGACCACCACATTGGCGCCACTGACTTCTTTCCTACCTGAAGACTGCACATGCAAGATCGCGCGCTGCAAAACCCGCTGGAAGCCCAGTGTTGGCTGGGTTTCGCGATTATCATTGGGCGGCAACAGCGGCGTTGTCTCATCTAAAAACGCGTCCAGATCCTTGCGCAGGGCATCAAGATCTGCACCACAAGCCCGCAACACCTCAAGCGCTGCCGGGTTGTCGGTTAGCGCCAGCAACAAATGCTCCACGGTCAGAAACTCATGGCGTTTGTCCCGGGCTTCCTTGAACGCGAGGTTCAACGTAAATTCAAGCTCTTTGCTTAGCATTGGCCTCTCACCTGAAATCCTGCCCGTTGGACTATCAACACTCGCCCGGGGTTCCGACTCATGCCGGCTCCATCGTGCACATCAAAGGGTGATTGTGCTCGCGGGCAAATTCGTTGACCTGATCGACTTTGGTCTCGGCAATGTCGCGACTGAAAACGCCGCAAACACCTTTTCCTTGAGTATGCACGTGAAGCATGACCTGTGTCGCCTGCTCGCGATCCATGCGGAAAAATGACTGAAGCACCTCAACGACAAATTCCATTGGAGTGAAATCGTCATTAAGCAACAACACCCGGTACAGGGGCGGCTGCTTGACCTCGGGCTCTGCCGTGGCGACCGAAAGATCATCTTCGTACTGCGGATCGTTTTCTTCGCTCATAACCAGAATTCTAAGAGCTCAGCTGCGATTCGCCAATGTTATCCTGCAAATCATGAATAAGGGCGAAATGGTCATCGTAGGTTTGTCCGGCGGCGTCGACTCGGCCGTCAGTGCCTGGCTGCTGCGTGAGCAAGGCTATCAGGTCGAGGGGCTTTTCATGAAAAACTGGGAAGACGACGACACTGAAACCCAATGCACCGCTGAGGCCGACTATGCCGATGCACGACAAGTAGCGGACGCTTTGGGTATCCCGCTGCATCGTGCCAACTTTGCCGCGGCCTATCGCGAAGAAGTCTTTGAGCATTGTCTTGGGGAATTTCGCGCCGGGAGAACACCCAACCCGGATATTCTGTGCAACCAACGCATTAAATTTCGTGCTTTCGTCGACCATGCCGCGCGGCTGGGTGCCGATCATGTGGCAACCGGACATTATGCAGGCATCGGTGAAGACGAGCAGGGCCGAAAGACGCTGTTGCGCGCATCGGATCGCAATAAGGATCAGACCTACTTCCTCTACAAGCTCACACAAGAGCAGCTCGCCCCAGCGATATTTCCACTGGCCGGCCTGAGTAAGCCCAAAGTCCGCGAGTTGGCCGATGCCGCTGGTTTTCGTAACTACGATAAACCCGATAGCACCGGGATTTGCTTTATCGGCGAGCGCGACTTCCAGGCCTTTCTCAAGCGCTATATCGATACCACGCCCGGGACGATCGTCAGCGTTGACGGTGAAGTACTCGGCGAGCATGCCGGATTGGCCTTTCACACCATTGGTCAGCGCCGCGGGCTCAATCTTGGCGGCCGCGCCAACCGGCCGGGCTTGCCATGGTATGTCGTTGACAAGGACATGGCGGGCAATCGCCTAATCGTCGCTCAAGGCCATAACCACCCAACACTCATGAATCACGGCCTGACGGCAGGCGACTGGCATTGGATTGATGGTGCCGGGCCATCCGCAGAGACGCGTTGCACCGCAAGACTGCGCCATCGACACGCTGACCAGCCCGCGACATTAAAACCGCTGGGGGATAATCGCTGGCAACTTATGTTTGATGCACCCGAACGCGGGGTGGCGCCTGGACAGTCGGTGGTGGTTTATAACGACGAACGCTGCCTCGGCGGTGGAATTATCGAGCAGCGCATGCCAGTAACCGAGGCGTTTTAAGATGGCCGATGCCGAAGAAAACCGTGTCCTAGCGCTGGCTGCGGTGTTTCTCGCGATTGGTGAGGTTCGCGCCATCGCCGAGCAGGGCAAGCATCACCGCGAGCCCCTGCAAACCGTACTACGTGGCATTTTCGACGACTATCAGGGTGACGTGGCACAGCTTTATGGTGGTGCTGATGCCCTCGATAGTGGGCTGCAACAGCTCATCGAGCATCTCAGTCAGCCCACCGCGGCTCAACTGACACGCTATTTAGTGGCGGTGCTGCAGCTTGAGCGCCGTCTTCGCCGCGATCGCTCCCGATTGAGTGCGCTCATGCAAGGGTTAGAACAGGCGCAGCGTCAGGCCGAGTACTTCGGTGATATTCAACACGAAAATGTGATCTCGCATGTCGCCGATATTTACGCACAGCAGCTAAGCACGATGCGCCCGCGCATTCTAGTCCAGGGCCATGCCATGTATCTGCAGGATGAGCGAAACGCGGCCATGATTCGGGCACTTTTGCTGGGTGCGATTCGTGCAGCCGGACTTTGGCAAGCCCATGGCGGTGGGCGCTTGCGATTGGTCTTTGGCCGTCGCGGTATTATTGAAAAGGCAAGGCAGCTGCGCGCGCGGAGTTGAGCCGAGCTTGACCAAACTCAACGCTGCCTCTGCCGTTGCGGCGCTGCATCATGTAGAATCACGCCCCAGCGGCGGTTGATAGCGCCTACAACAGAAGATGTGCCCCTTTGCGCACGCCGATTTCGGGAGGAAGTCATGAGCAATAGTTATAACGCCCGTGGGACGCTGGACGTCAACGGCAAACACTACGAAATCTACCGTCTTGAGGCGCTGAAGCCAAAGCACGATATCGACCGACTGCCCTTCTCGCTGAAGATCCTTCTAGAGAATCTTCTGCGCAAGGAAGATGGCCAAAACGTCACCACCGAACAGATTGAAGCGCTGTGCAATTGGGACGCAAAAGGCGGCCCAGGCGAGCAGATCTCCTTTAGCCCTGCCCGCGTTGTCTTGCAGGACTTCACCGGCGTTCCAGCCGTCGTTGACTTGGCTGCCATGCGTGATGCCATGCAGCGCCTCGGTGGTGATCCGAATTTGATTAACCCGCTCGAGCCCGCCGATCTGGTCATCGACCATTCGGTCATGGTGGATCATGCCGGCAGCAATAATGCGCTCGATCTGAACACCAAAATTGAATTCCAGCGCAATGAGGAGCGTTACAAGTTCCTGCGCTGGGGTCAGAAGGCATTCTCCAACTTCCGCGTGGTCCCGCCTGGCACTGGTATCGTCCACCAGGTCAATTTGGAATACCTCTCGAAAGCGGTCTTTACCAAAGAAACTGAGAACGGCACCGTTGCTTACCCGGATACGCTGGTTGGCACTGACTCGCACACGACCATGGTCAACGGCCTTGGCGTGCTCGGCTGGGGTGTGGGTGGCATCGAGGCTGAAGCCGCCATGCTCGGTCAGCCGGTGACCATGCTCATCCCTGAGGTGATCGGCTTTAAACTCAACGGCGAACTGCCTGAGGGAGCGACTGCGACCGACCTGGTGTTGACCGTGGTTGAGATGCTGCGCAAGAAGGGCGTTGTCGGTAAGTTCGTGGAATTCTTCGGTGACGGACTGGACAACCTGCCGCTCGCCGACCGTGCCACTATCGGCAACATGGCACCGGAATATGGCGCAACTTGCGGCATCTTCCCGATTGATAACGAGACCATTGAGTATCTGCGTGTCTCCGGCCGTGACCAGGAGACCATCGATCTGGTCGAGTCCTATGCCCGTGAACAGGGGATGTGGCGTGAGACCGGCTCACGTCAGGCGGACTACACGGACATCGTTGAGCTCGACATGGGCACCGTGGTTCCCAGTATTGCCGGCCCGAAACGCCCGCAGGACCGCATTGCGCTGACCGACGCCAAATCATCTTTCCTCAAGCATCTCGAAGAAGAGCTGACCGCGCGCGGTACGCTGCCCGATGCTGATGAAGCCCGTTTCGAAGGCGAAGGTGGCGATACCGCTGCTGGCAACCCACTTTGGCACGAAGCCGGCGCAGTCAACGTGAAAAGCAACGGCGAAGAATTTACTGTGAAGCACGGTGATGTCGTCATTGCGGCGATCACGTCCTGCACCAACACCTCTAATCCCGCCGTGCTGGTTGCAGCCGGCTTGGTCGCGAAAAAAGCACACGAGCGTGGCCTGACCAGCAAGCCGTGGGTAAAAACCTCGTTTGCACCGGGCTCGCAGGTGGTACCGGCCTATTTGGATGACGCCGGCCTTATGAAACCGCTCGAGGCCATGGGCTTTAATGTCGTGGGCTTTGGTTGCACCACCTGTATCGGCAACTCCGGCCCACTGGCCGAAGAGGTCACCGATGCCATCCGCGAAGGAGACCTGATGGTCTCTGGCGTACTCTCAGGCAACCGTAACTTTGAGGGCCGCATCCACCCGGATGTGCCAGCCAACTATCTGGCCTCGCCGCCGCTGGTGGTTGCTTACGCCATCGCCGGCACCGTGGCTCGCGACTTGGCCACCGAGCCAGTTGGTGAAGATCAGAATGGCAATCCGGTCTACCTCAAGGACATCTGGCCGAGCCAGAAAGAGATCGCCGATGTCATCGAGAAGCACATTAACTCCAAGATGTACCGCGAACAGTATGCCAATGTCTTTGAAGGCTCGAAGACCTGGCAAAACCTACCGACGCCTGCCGGTGAAATCTACGAATGGCCGGATTCCACCTATGTCCGCAACCCTCCGTACTTCGAGGGTATGGGGCTAGAGCCAAGTGCGCTCAGTGAAATCAAGCAGGCACGCTGCCTGGTCAAAGTGGGTGATTCCATTACCACCGACCATATCTCCCCGGCCGGTGCCATTAAGGCCGACAGCCCGGCAGGCAAGTACCTGCAGGAGTTGGGTGTGCTACCACAAGACTTCAACAGCTATGGCTCACGCCGCGGCAATCACGAAGTCATGATGCGCGGCACTTTTGCCAATGTGCGGCTGAAAAACGAGCTGGCACCTGGCACTCAGGGTAGCTGGACCACGTACTACCCCACAGGCGAGCAGACATCGATTTACGACGCTGCGATGCGCTACAAAGATGATCAGACGCCATTGGTGGTCTTGTCCGGCAAAGAATATGGCACCGGCTCTAGCCGTGACTGGGCGGCCAAGGGCACCGCGCTGCTAGGCGTTCGCATGGTAATCGCTGAGACCTACGAGCGGATCCATCGCTCGAATCTGGTCGGCTTTGGCGTGGTGCCGCTGCAGTACAAGGACGGCGAGAATGCTGAAAGTCTGGGTCTGACAGGCGAGGAGACCTTTAGCATTGGCAGCCTCGATAGTGAGCCAAATATGGTCACTGTCCGGGCCGTCACACCTGACGGCGAGGTCAAGAGCTTCGAAGCACGAGTGCGGATCGACACGCCCACCGAGTGGGAATATTTCCGCAACGGCGGCATCCTGCACTATGTGCTGCGCGATCTGGCCCAGCGCTCGCAGGCGGCCTAAGCCCAGCCAAAAGGCGGTGGCAACACCGCAATCAAAAAACCCGGCCAAGCGCCGGGTTTTTTATGTTGATGCCGCAATAACTATTGTCAGAGCTTTTGCTTAGAGACGAGATGACGCCACATATCATAAGTGGCTAAAAGCCCACAGCCAATGGTGATTGCAATCAGATCGAGATGTGGCACGAATATCGGCACAACGATCAAAAATGCACCCAGCATCAATAAACCAATTATCGCCATGATTCGATCGATCATTGTGTATCCCCTTCATCTACTTGGCATTGTGCCAAAAGCCAGCGAGCGGTTCGCAGCAACTGAGCATCCTGTCCATAGGCGCCCACCAACTGAACCCCAACCGGCATTCCATTTGGACCACTCAAAAGCGGTAATGTTATCGCCGGTAACCCGCATAGCGTCCATAACGTACAGAAAATCGGGTCGCCCGTCGTTGTCAGATCCGCAGGTGCTTCTCCCGGCGCTGCCGGCGTGATGATAGCGTCGAATCGCTCGAATAACGGTTCCAAGGCCTCAAGCAGAACGGGCTGCATATCACGGGCTGCCAGATAGTCTACCGCCGAAACACCATTGCCCTGATCCATAAGCGCTTTGAACGCGCTGCTGATTTGCTCTGGGTCTGACTCAAGATAATGTCCCAGATTACGGGTCATTTCGCTTGCCATGATGGCCGCAAGCCAACCGGCGCCACGACCGAATAACTCCGGCAACGCAGTCTCCGTGCCGTGCTCACCGAGCACGTCAACAATTTCGGCAAAGCCCGCCTTGGTTTCTGGATCGAGGCGTTCGCTGAATGGCGTGTGCACCATCGCAATATCCGGCGTCACGGGCGGCGGCGCCATAGCCGTTTCTAGAAGCGGACCGGCATTGAAACTGCAATCTGGGTCATCACCATCTGGCCCCATGACAGTCGCGGCTAACGCGATGTCTTCAATACTGCGCGCAAAAAAGCCTACCTGATCGAGCGATGGAGCGGCTTTTAGGACACCAGTACGAGGGACTGTGCCAAAGCTTGGCTTAAAGCCGAACACCCCGCAAAAGGACGCAGGCCGAATGACCGAGCCATTCGTCTGGGTGCCGACGGCAAACGGCACCATGCCAGCAGCCACAGCCGCCGCTGATCCGCTGGAGGACCCGCCCGGGGTCCGAGTAGGGTCATGAGGATTAACCGTTGGGCCAGGATGGAAATAAGCCAACTCACTGGTGACAGTCTTACCCAAGATGACTGCCCCGGCATCCCGCAAACGCCGCGTCACCGTGGCATCCTTCAATGGCCGTTTGCCGCTATCGATCGGCGTGCCGTTTTCGGTGGGCATACCCCGTGCGTCGATAATATCCTTCAGACCAATCGGCACCCCATGCAAGGGGCCAAGCGGCCGTCCCTGCGCACGACGGCGATCGGCCTCCTTGGCTTGCATCATCGCGACTCTTGGGTCGCAAAAAGCCCAAGCCCGCACGTTGGGCTCCATGGCCTCGATACGCTCCAAGCAGGCCTTAGTCACCGCCTCGGCGGTCAAGACACCGTCAGCCAACTTTGCGGCAATCTCCGTTGCCGTCAATAGGGCTGGATCCCCCGTTTCAACCGGCTCAACCATAAACCGTATCCGGGAGCCAGAATACGAGCTGCGGGAACATGTACAGCAAGACCATGGCGACTATCACGAAAGCAAGGAATGGCATACAGCCTTTGAATATCTGCACTAATTGCACCGAGGGCGGCGCTATCCCCTTAAGGTAGTAAGCCGACATCGCCATAGGCGGCGTCAAGAATGAAGTCTGCAGATTCAGCGCCACCAAAATGCCAAAGAACAGCGGATCCACATCAAAGATCGCGAGCAGCGGCAGGAAGATCGGCACGAAGATAATGATGATCTCCGACCACTCCAGCGGCCATCCCAGCAAGAAAATAATCAACTGGGCGAGAATCAGGAAGGTGATGGTGTTCAGGTTCAGCCCGGTCACAAATTCGGTGATCAGATGCTCTCCGCCCAGGTAGGAGAACACCGACGAGAAGGTCCATGAACCTACAAACAGCCAGCAGACCATGGCCGTAGTCTTAAGGGTGAGGTACACCGAATCGCGGAGCTTCTCCCAAGTCAGCGCACGATAGATTGCTGCTAGCAGCAGACCGCCCAATGCACCCGCTGAAGCGGCCTCGGTCGGTGTCGCCAAACCAAACAGGATCGACCCGAGAACCGCCATGATCAGCACGGCCAGTGGCACGAACGAGGTCAAGATCATCAACACCAATTTGCTCAAGGGCACATCACCAACTTCATCGTCGGTGGGCTTTGGTGCAATTGAGGGCTGCAGCATACTGCGCACCACGATATAGGTGATATACAGCCCCGCGAGCAGTAACCCGGGAAGAAGCGCGCCGGCGTAAAGCCGCACAATGGATGTGCCCGTCGCCGCCGCGTAGACAATCAGCATAATCGATGGCGGGATCAAGATCCCCAGCGTACCGCCAGCGCAGATCACGCCCGATGCAAAGGAGTTGTTGTAGCGGGCGTTGAGCATTGCCGGCAGGGCCAGCAAACCCATCAAAGTAACCACCGCACCAACAATACCGGTAGCCGTTGCAAACAACGTGCATGTGATCAATGCGGCCACGGCCATCGCGCCCGGAACTCGGCGTGCCGCGATATAAAGCGTGGAGAAGAGCCGCTCGACAATATTGGAGCGCTCAACGATATAGCCCATGAACAGAAAAAGCGGCACCGCGGTCAGGACCTCGTTCGCCATAACCGAGTAGGTCTGGTTCACAAAAAGGTCAAAAATCCGGTTGTTCAAAAACCCTTCCAGGTAAGCCTGCCAAACCTGCCAGCCCTCACCGCCCTGCTCCACGAGGCGTTCATACCCACGCCACATGCGAGCGGCATCGAAGTATGCAAAATAACCAAAGGCGATACCTAAGGCCATCAAGGTAAAGGCAATGGGAAACCCCAGGAAGATCGAGAGGATAAAGACCCCTAACATCAAGATCGCGATTTGGGGATCAGTCATCGCTCATTACCTCCTGCGGGCGATTCATTATTAGTAGATTCATCAACGAAGCCCTTGCCGCCACTCTCGAGCAGCTGGTCTTCAAGTTCTGTGACGTCACGAACAGGCCCCGGCCATTCGCCGGTCCGGATACATACAAGACAACGACATACCTGAGCGACGCCCTGAATCAGCAGCAGCGTAGCCCCCACAACCAGCATCGTCTTGAAGTGGAAAATCGGAACCCCGGCCGGAGAAAATACACTTTTCTCCACGTACTGCCATGAGCGATCGGCGTAATCCCCACCCGCAAAGACCAGCGCCAGAATTCCAGGAAAGAAGAAAAGAAAATAAAGCGTCAACTCGACTTTGGCCTGCGTCCGCGGCTTCCAAAGACGGTAGAGAAAATCACCACGAACATGCCCGTTACGAGAGAGCGTATAAGCACCGCCCACCATGAAAAGCGTGCCGTAGAGGATATACGACATGTCATAGGCCCAGGCGGTTGGCGCATTGAACAGATAACGCGACAAAACCTCATAACCCATGCCAAACGCCATGAGGAGGATGAGCCAGGCAAAACTACGCCCAATCCACGTCGTCAATTGATCGATGAGATGGATAACCCGGAGCATAAGTCACTCTTTTTGAT
Organism: Spiribacter sp.; assembly: GCA_965658695.1. Classification (GTDB taxonomy): domain Bacteria; phylum Pseudomonadota; class Gammaproteobacteria; order Nitrococcales; family Nitrococcaceae; genus Spiribacter. The sequence goes on along the minus strand of CBFHTR010000007.1, from coordinate 39,363 downwards.
CGGGTGGAACAAAGCTGCCCCGATCCAGAGACCGGGGCAGCAAGTTTGACGAATCGTCGTTCTTACATATTCAGCCGGCCAGGGAAGAAATGATCGTAGGCGAGCTGCAGATCCGGCTGGTTCATGAGCTCGTAGAACACCGTGCGTTCCACCCATTCCTTCTGGCTTTCCATGACCCGGCGCATGAAGCTGTCTTCTTCCAAGGTTGGAATAAGGGTGCTCCAGGCCTCGAGTTGGGCTGCGAGAATCTCATCTGAGGTGCGATGCACGGTGACACCCGACTCAGTCTGCAGCGCCTGAAGATCGGCGGAGTAGCGATCAAGGGCCGAGGCCGTATTAGAGGTAGAGGTTGCTTCAACGGCATGCATCAGGATGGCTTGCAAGTCCTCGTCCATAGTCTCGAGCATATCGCGGTTGAACAGCCACTCGAACGACTCACTGGCCTGATGATAGGAACCAAGGTAGTAGTTCTTGGCCACATCCTGCGCACCGAAGTCGCTATCAGACGACGGGTTGTTGAACTCGAACGCATCAATAACACCGCGCTCCATAGCAGGGACGATCTCACCGCCCGGCAGCTGGGCCACGGCCATACCCATTTCCTGGAGCAGGTCAGCCGCCAGGCCGACAGTCCGGTATTTCAGGCCTGCAATGTCCTCCAGCGTGGTCACATCGGAGTCTTTAAACCAACCGAAAGGCTGTGACGGCATCGGGAAGCCGAACATACCAACCACGTTCAGGCCCATGATGTCCTGAGTCAGCTCACGATAGAGCTCGCGGCCGCCACCGGCGTACCACCAAGCAAGCATGTTGTTGGCATCACCACCCCAGACCGGGCCGGTGCCAAACAAAGAAGCGGCTTTGTTTTTGCCGTACCAGTAAACCGGCACGTCATGACCGATATCGATAACGCCATCACTGACGGCATCCATCACCTGGAAGGCCTTAACCACGGCACCAGCAGGCAACAGGTCGATCTGAATACGACCGCCCGACATGCTGTGGACACGATCCACGTACTCGCGGGCAAAGTCATTCCAGATGTTGCCACCGCCCCAGGCGGTCTGCATCTTCAAGACAATCGGTGACTGCGCGTTGACATACGGCGCACCCAGGATCGTGCTGCCTGCGGCTACACCACCAGCAGCGGCAGCGAGACTGCCTTTAAGGAACTTACGCCGAGAGCCATCCGGCTGCGTTGCCTCGTGCTTGACATTATCCACTTTGGAATCCGTCATTTTCTCTCTCCTCCGTTACTGAAATACCGCCCTGTTGGGCGTCTCTCCAAGACTCATTGTCGAGCAGCCAAATCGGCCACGACCGGCAATTGGTCTGGCCACAGAATAGACCACATCTGTGCCGGCGTCGCAAACCCCTTATGCAACAAAAGCGCAGATGATGGTCACATCATCCGCCCGCCTTTAGCGCCAGGCGATGGGCATGCAAGAGTGGCTCGGTATAACCACTCGGCTGCTCGCGACCCTTGAAGACCAAATCGCAGGCGGCCTGAAAGGCAATTCCATCGTATTTCGGCCCCATCGGGGAATAGGTGGGATCATTGGCGTTCTGACGATCGACCACCGCAGCCATGCGCTTCATGGCCTCCATCACCTGCTCCTCACTGACGATGCCATGGCGCAGCCAGTTGGCGATGTGCTGACTGGAAATGCGCAAAGTAGCGCGGTCTTCCATCAGCCCAACATCATTAATATCCGGCACCTTGGAGCAGCCCACGCCCTGATCAATCCAGCGCACCACATAACCCAGAATGCCCTGGCAGTTGTTATCGAGCTCTTCTTTGATCTCTGCTTCGCTCCAATTGGGATTGGGTTCAACGGGAATGGTCAAAAGATCAGTAATGCTGGAGCGGCGAGCGCCCGCCAAGTCCTCCTGGCAGGCCCTGACATCGACCTGGTGATAATGGGTGGCATGCAACGTGGCAGCCGTTGGTGAAGGCACCCAGGCGCAATTGGCGCCAGCGCGCGGATGGCCAATCTTCGCCTCAAGCATTTCCGCCATGCGATCGGGCATCGCCCACATGCCTTTGCCGATCTGCGCATGGCCCGGCAGCCCGCAGGCAAGGCCGGTATCGACGTTCCAATCCTCATAGGCGGTGAGCCAGCGCGACTGCTTCATCGCGCCTTTGCGGATCATTGCACCTGCTTCCATGCTGGTGTGCATTTCATCACCTGTGCGATCTAGGAAACCAGTGTTAATAAAAATCAGCCGCTCGCGTGCCTCATGAATGCAGGCTTTTAGGTTGAGCGTGGTCCGACGTTCTTCGTCCATGACACCCACTTTCAGGGTGTTGGCAGGCAAACCAAGCACCTGTTCGACACGGCCGAATAGCTCAACGGTTAATGCCACCTCATCCGGGCCATGCATCTTGGGCTTGACGATATACACACTGCCCTCACGGCTGTTGCCGCCGTCACGCTTGAGATCATGCATCGCAATCATTGAGGTACACAGCGCATCCAGCATACCTTCTGGGATCTCGTTACCTTCGGCATCCAGTACCGCTGGGGTGGTCATTAAATGCCCCACATTGCGCACCAAAAGAAGACTCCGGCCCGGCAGGCTAATGGGCTGCCCATCTACACCGGTGTACTCACGGTCAGGATTGAGTCGGCGGATGACTTCCTTGCCCTGTTTGTAGAACACCTCTTCCAAGTCACCACGCATCAACCCCAGCCAGTTGCGATAGACCAGTGCCTTGTCCTCACCATCGACTGCGGCCACGGAATCTTCACAATCCTGAATGGCGGTGACCGCGGATTCGAGAATGACATCACGCACACCAGCGGCATGCGCTTTGCCAATCGGGTCGTTGGGGTCGATGCTGATCTCGGCGTGCAAACCATGATTGCGCAACAAAATTGCCGATGGTGACCCGCCGCCATTAAAGCCAACGAACTGATCCGGGTCAGCCAAGCCCGTTTCACCGCCGTCGCTCAGAGTCACCTTGAGCGTGTGGCCGCTGTCACCCGCCACTACCTGATAGGCAGCGACATCAGCATGACGACCAGCGGCCAATGGGAAATTGGCATCAAGAAAAGCCGCCGCCCACGCCACAACGCGTTTTGCACGCTCCGGATTAAAGGCACTGCCCTTCTCCGCGCCGCCTTCCTCTGGGATGACATCGGTGCCATAGAGTGCGTCATAGAGGCTGCCCCAACGCGCATTGGCGGCGTTCAGGGCGTAACGGGCATTGTTGACCGGCACCACCAGCTGCGGGCCTGCCACTTCCGCCACTTCACGATCAACATTGGCGGTGGTAACCGAAAAATCCGCCGGCTCAGGCTGTAAATAGCCGATCTGCTCCAGAAATTCCCGATAGGCGGGGTCGGCTTGTTTGCCGGGATTATCCCGATGCCACTGATCAATACTGGCCTGGAGGCTGTCACGATGCGCCAGCAACGCGCGATTACGCGGTCCAAGATCACGGACGATATCAGCCAGTCCCTGCCAAAAATCATCGACTTTAACCCCAGTGCCGGTGATGGCGTCGCTCACGATCAGATCGTGAAGGGTCTTGTCCACTTGTAATCCTGCTACCTGCACGCGTTGGCTCATTGCACAGCTCCCCCTGATTCAAATTCGAAAACGCAACATTAAACAGTCCACTGGCCGTTGAAAAGCGTTGGTCGGACCAAAACACCCGAATTATCATCAATCTCGGCACAGGGGCTGGTATTATTGCAGCGCCTAAATTGAGCAGACATGGATGGATGATGACGAGCAAGGGGCACTACGACGCCATCGTGCTGGGGAGCGGGCCCGGTGGTGAAGGCGCGGCCATGAAACTGGCCAAGGGCGGCAAGCATGTCGTTATGGTCGAGCGCCACCGCGAGGTTGGCGGAGGCTGCACACACTGGGGAACGATTCCCTCCAAAGCACTGCGCCATAGTGTGCGGCGACTCATGGAGTACAACAGCTCCGCGCTGTTTCGCGAAGCTGGCGAACCCCGCCATGTCTCTTTTCCCACGCTGTTGCATCACGCCAATCAGGTCATCGGCCAACAGGTTTCACTGCGCAGCCGCTTCTATCAACGCAACGATGTGCCTGTTCTGCGTGGCAAGGCACGTTTCATCGATGCCCACAGCATCGAGTTAGCGCAGCCCGACGGTAAAACGCGCACCCTGACTGCCGATCAATTCCTCATCGCCGCCGGCTCGCGGCCCTATCAGCCCGATGATGTGGATTTTGCGCATCCACGCATCTGCGACAGCGACCAGATCCTTAATCTCTCGCATACACCGCGAAGCATCATTATTTACGGTGCCGGCGTTATTGGCAGTGAGTACGCCTCTATTTTCCGCGGCCTTGGCGTTAAAGTGGATCTCATCAATACCCGTGACCGCATGCTTGCCTTCCTGGACGATGAAATCTCTGATGCCTTGTCCTATCACCTGCGAGAACATGGCGTGCTCATTCGCCACCGCGAGGAATACGAGCGAATCGAAGCGGATGATGAGAGCGTCACGCTATTTTTAAAATCGGGCAAACGTATCCGCGGCGACCTGCTGCTTTGGGCCAATGGCCGCACCGGCAATACCGACGGCATGGGTCTAGAAGGGCTGGATATCCCGCCCAACGGCCGCGGGCAAGTCGAGGTGAACGCAGACTTCCAAACCCATCAGCCGCATATCTATGCCGTCGGCGATGTCATTGGTTATCCAAGTCTCGCCAGCGCTGCCTATGACCAGGGCCGTTTCGCGGCCACCCATATGCTTGAGGGCGACTGCGATTATCGCCTGGCGCATGACGTCCCGACAGGCATTTATACGATCCCGGAAATCAGCTCTGTGGGACGCACCGAACAAGAGCTGACAGCGGCACAGGTACCGTATGAAGTGGGGCACGCCTTCTTCAAGGATCTGGCAAGGGCGCAGATATCGGGCCAAACCGTTGGCATGCTCAAGCTGCTGTTCCATGCAGAGACACTCGAGCTATTGGGCATCCACTGCTTTGGTGACCAGGCCGCAGAGATCGTTCACATCGGCCAGGCCATCATGGCGCAACCGGCACCGGGGAATACGCTGCGCTACTTCATGAATACCACATTTAATTACCCCACCATGGCCGAGGGGTATCGTGTGGCCGCACTCAATGGCTACAACCGGGTGAGCTGACGATTCCGTCATATCGGTGCAACATTGCATCGGCAGTCTATGGGTGAGAAAAACCGCCCTAGAATCAGCAAAAGAGTGAGCCCATGCAAGACGAGGACCTGCGCAGCCCGGAGTGGTATTTCAACCGCCAGCTCAGTCTGGTGGAATTCAACCGGCGCGTGCTGGCACAAGCCTCCGATACGTCCAACCCCTTGTTGGAGCGATTAAAATTCCTCTGCATCGCCAGCTCGAATCTGGATGAATTTTTTGAAATCCGTGTCGCCGGTCTGTACCAGGCCAGCGAACTGGGTGTGCCACAAAGTGGACCTGACAGTCGCACGCCGCAGCAGTTGCTGCGTGAAATCAGCCAACGAATTCATGAATTGGTCGAAGAGCAGTACCGGGTGCTTAACGATGAAGTCATCCCGTCACTGTCAGAAGCGGGGATCCGCTTTCTTCGACGCAGTGAGTGGTCACCGGCGCAAAAAACCTGGGTTCGTGAGTATTTTGAACAAGCGCTGCTACCCGTTCTCAGCCCGCTCGGCCTCGATCCGGCTCATCCTTTCCCGCAGGTACTCAACAAAAGCCTAAGTTTTATTGTCTCACTAGAGGGTAAAGATGCCTTTGGTCGCAGCAGCGGCATGGCGGTGGTACAGGCGCCGCGGGCGCTGCCACGCATCATTCGCCTGCCCGCTGAACTCGATGGCAGCGGGCCAGGTGATTTCGTTTTCCTATCCTCCATTATTCATGCCCATGTCACGGACCTTTTCCCGGGAATGAACGCCACGGGCTGCTATCAGTTTCGGGTCACCCGCAACTCCGATCTTTATGTTGATGAAGAGGAAGTCGATGATCTGCTGCGCGCCATGGAGGGTGAACTGCCCTCGCGGCGTTACGGAGAGGCGGTCAGACTGGAGGTGGCCGCCAACTGCCCGGAGCCCATGGCTAATTTCCTGTTGAATGAATTTGGCCTTGGCGCCGATGCCCTTTACCAGGTCAACGGCCCGGTCAATCTCAACCGGCTGCTAGCGGTATACGATCTGGTTGACCGCCCCGATCTGAAATACCCCGGCTTCACGCCGGGCCTGCCGGCGGAACTACGCCATGGCGGCGATCTATTCAAAGTGATGAGGCACCGGGATGTGCTCTTGCATCATCCCTTTGAATCCTTTGCCCCGGTTATTGAGCTGCTCCGTCAGGCGGCGCATGACCCGGATGTGCTGGCTATCAAACAGACGCTATATCGCACCGGACCGGATTCTGCCGTGGTTGATCACCTGGTTGCCGCTGCACAGGCCGGCAAGGAAGTGACCGTTGTCGTGGAATTGCGCGCCCGCTTTGATGAAGCCGCCAACATTGGACTGGCTAACCGCCTGCAAGCCGCTGGAGCCCATGTGGTATATGGCGTAGTCGGCCATAAGACCCATGCCAAGATGGTGCTGGTGGTGCGGCGTGAGGGCCGCCGCCTGCGACAGTATGTGCATCTTGGCACCGGGAATTATCATGCCCGTACCGCACGCCTTTATACCGACTACGGCCTACTCACGGCGCGGCCTGATGTTGGTGAGGATGTGCATCGGGTCTTTCTGCAGCTCACCAGCCTCGGCAAAGTCTCGCGCCTGTCGCATCTACTTGAATCCCCATTCACCCTGCATCAGGGCATGCTCGATCGCATTGATCGCGAGCGCGCTCATGCGGAGTCCGGACGCGGCGGACGCATCATCATCAAGGTCAACTCCCTAGTGGAGGGCAAAGTCATTCGCGCGCTTTATGCGGCATCACGTGCGGGTGTCGAGATCGACCTCATCGTGCGTGGCATGTGTTGCCTGCGCCCCGGCGTTGAGGGTGTGAGCGATAATATCCGTGTGCGCTCAATCATCGGGCGGTTTCTGGAGCATACCCGCGTTTTCTATTTTGCGAATAATGGCAACCCGGAGCTGTTCCTAAGCTCCGCGGATTGGATGGAGCGCAATTTCTTCCGTCGTGTAGAGACCGGTTTTCCGCTGCTTGATGACGAGCTGCGTGCGCGGGTGCTGGATGATTTGCAGAGCTATCTGGATGACAACACCCAGGCTTGGTTGCTTGATGCTGAGGGGCAGTACACTCGTTGCCAGCCCAGCACGGAAGAAACGGCTGTGAACGCACAGACCAACATGATGCTGCGTTATGGCGAAGGCGGCTGAAACAGCGATCAGCTGTGTTCCAGCTTCAGACCTGCCGACTGCAGGTAGCCGCCTTCTTCCTCCAAATCGGCATCAATGAGCGGATAAGACACCAACGTCCCGGCCGGGAACTGCAGGGAGAGTTTCCGCCCCGAAGCTCCCGCAGTGAAACTCGGCAACGCTTCATCGCTGCGGGCGCGATTAAGCGCAATAGCAAGTCGCAACAGCACCGCTAGCCGCAATGCGGGTTTTTGCCAGGCATCCGGCAGTTCGCGAAACAGGGCCTTGGAGAATTTGCGACGCTGGGTCCTCACAAGTGTTGCCAGGACCAACTGCTCATCGCGCGAGAAACCATCCAGATCGCTGTAACGGACGATGTACTCGCCGTGCTTGTGATACTGACTATGCGAGATATCAAGACCGACTTCATGGAGCTGAGCGGCCCAGCCCAGCATTTGCTCGCAGACCACATCCTCCAGCCCCCAGGCTTTGGCAACCGATGCCCGCAGCCGCTGCGCCAAGGCGGCTACGCGCGCTGCCTGGTCAGCATCGACATGGTAGCGACGCGCCATGGCAAGGACACTGGCGGTCCGAACATCCTGGGCCCGGATACGGCCAAGCAGGTCAAACAGCAGGCCCTCTCGCAGCGCGCCGTCTGACACCTCCATGTGTTCCAGACCAAGTTGGCGAAACGCACCAAGGAGCACAGCAAAACCGCCCGGCAACACCTCTGCCCGCGCCTCACTTACGCCATCCAGGCGGATCTTTTTGATACTGCCCGCGGCAATCAGAGACTCCCGCAATTGCTCCAAGCCCGCCAGATTAATTCCACTGTCTGCCCAGCCGTGGCTTAGAAGGCAACGCTCGATGGCGCGAATTGTCCCGGAGGCACCAATCAAGCGCTGCCAGCCAAGCTTGCGATAACGCCCGGCAATGGGCTCAATCTCACGCATTGCTGCGATTTCGGCTTTGCGCAGTCGCCGCTCAGTTATCTCTCCATCGGCAAAGTATCTTTGCGTGGTGCTGACGCAGCCCATATGCAGACTTTCCATCTGCTGCGGGGTGAAGTGCTCACCAATAATGAACTCCGTGCTCCCGCCGCCGATATCCATCACTAGACGGCGATCGTCGTCATCCGCGAGGCTGTGCGCCACGCCAAGGTAAATCAGCCGCGCCTCTTCATACCCAGAGACAATTTGAATGGGATGCCCCAAAGCGGCTTCGGCGGCCTGCAGAAAATCACGGCTATCACGCAACTGTCGCAGAGTATTTGTGCCGACTGCACGCACTGCACCATTTGGCAGGCCCTGAACCCGTTGCCCGAAGCGCTCCAGGCAGGCCAGTGCGCGCTCCCGAGCCTGCTCATCCAGGCGCTTATCGGCATCAAGGCCGGCCGCCAATCGCACAGACTCGCGCAGTCGGTCGACCATGCGTAGCTCATCCGGCTCAGGCCTGGCAACAATCATATGGAAACTGTTCGACCCCAGATCAACCGCGGCCACCTCGGTGAATTCGCTCGCTGAGGTTTTGCCCCGCAGTCTTCTGCGGACCGCACCAATCATTGAGGCGTTTCCTCATCGGCGCGCTCATCGTCAGCATCACCGCGCGCGCGCTCGATCATCCGCCAAATATCATCATCGTTGGGCTGCGCCATGCCCACACCCATTGCGCAATCCACGCGAAAACGGCTTGGCATATTGGCGAACCTGTGCGAGCGCAAACGCTCCATGGCACTGGCGGAAATCTCCTTGGCCGCCGGCAATGGAGTGTCGGGCAAAACAATCAAAAACTCCTCGCCCCCGTAACGCCCGATGCCATCGATATCCCGAACGCAACTGCGCAGTGTCTGTGCCACCTCACGCAGCACCTCATCTCCGATACGATGCCCGTGCTCACGATTGACTCGTTTGAACTGGATCAGATCAACAAGAATAACGGTGAGCGGCTGATCCAGACGCTGGGCTCGACTGCACTCCTGAGTCAGGAATCCAATAATCGCGCTGCGATTACTAATGCCCGTGAGTGGGTCGAGGACCTGCAGATCATGTACTTTTTCGCGCGCCTGCTGCAGCTCAATCTGGCGCTCACGCAGGGCACGCCGCAGCCCACTGACATGGCTGGCAAAAAAACCACCACAGGGCACCAGAGTGCTGAGTGCAGCCAGATGCAATAACTCAACCTGTGCATTAAAAGCCTCGGGACGCTGATGCCAGACCGCTGCTACAGCCGTGCCGTAGCACACCAGCGCGAACCCCCCTAGGGCAGTAAACTGACGGGCATTCAGCCGCAGAACACCAAACATTAATAACACTAAAAACAACAGCAGCATCCCGCCGCGACCGCCATCGAGCAGGTACATCGTCAGCCCCATGACCAGGCAGACCAGAAACATCTGTATTCCGGTGAGGCTAGGGTCGGCGAAGCGTTCATTGCGGCCCGTGCGCAGCAGCGCATAAAGCCCAAGATTGATGAGGATGATCACCAGTGCGGCGAACTGCCATTCTCGGCCCTCAAGCAAGCCCTGACGGACATAAAGCCCCATAAGGGCAACCGCCAGCGCATAAACGGTGGCTGCCAAAAAGAAACGACGCACGCGCAACGACTGACGGGGATCATCATGCGGGACCAAGATACCCAGGGGTGCGTTCAACGATTCGACTCCATATCCTCGAGCTGGATATTCAGTGCCGTGACTGAAATCCAAATCTCCCACACGGACAGCGCCAGCGAGAGCATCATCAAAACCAGACTGGCGCCGAACAATACACCGGCAAGTTCAGAAAGCCCACCGAATATCAGGAACATGCAGGCGACGCAGAGCAACAGACTGCCCGCGCCCGCCGCTTGCATGTACTGGATTAAACGCACCCGCCGGCGCAGATTATCGATCTGCACCAACAGATTTTGATGATGGCTGGAGGTGTACTGCGCTTGCAGATCACGAATCAGCGAGGCCAGCGCCAGAAAGCGATTGGTATAAGCCAGCAGCAACAGCGAGACCGCTGGGAAGAGTAGCGAGGGCGTACCGAGGGTTAAATCCATGACGGCCGCCTCTCATCCGTTGATTGATTAATCACAATTATTGCGCGCCGCTGCCTTGCCTACTGCTCATCAATTCGCTGCGCAAGGACTCGAAGCGCTCGATCATCTCAGGTGCATCGGCATCAATCGCCGCCATCGCCGTCATCAGATCGGCCTGCAGCGACTCGCGCGCCTCGGTTAGATCCTCGTCCTGCAGGGCGTTGCGGCGGGCATCCATCAGCCGATCGCGCAAGGCCATGAACTCATCGCGCATGACAGCGCGCTCCTCCTCGCTGAGTTCGCCACCACGGAGCTCGCGCTCCATGTCCTGGAGACGACGAATGGCCTGACGTGGCTGCACACCCTCATCACGAATCATCGACATAAAGGCATCCTGCCAGGACTGCTGCCGTTGCTCGAATTCGGGGTTAGCCGCCATCGCCTCTTGGCGCAAGGCGGAGAGCTCTTGCTGCAGCACCTGCAGTTCGGCTTGTTTTTCCTGCAGATCAGCAGACTGGGCATGCGCTCCTGCAGCGACCAAGAGCAGGACGGTCGCAAGGCAGACGCGAATCGCGCCGGGCAAATTCATTGGCATAGCTGGCTCCGGTTGTAACGGGCTGTTGATGATAAGCCGGCAAGTTAGCAGCCGCCGGGCGGCCAATGTCAAGGTAGCGCCAGATCCACAATCATCGGGTCATGGTCAGATATTCGCCAGATCTCGCGCCCAACGTCGCCCAAGTAGGCGGGCTCGTCGGCATTAATGGGCCAGAGTGCAACTGATGCCAGCTGCTGGTTCATGACCGGGGTTGCCAGGGCATGATCGAGATAACCCGCTTGCCCACGAAAAATATAGGTATAGCGATCGGCCGCGGGGATCTCTTGAGCAATCAGATCGATAAACCCGGCCGAGGCCCAGGCCCTCATTGCGGCCTCTTCGGCGTAGGCATTGAAATCGGCCAGCACCAGCAACGGGTAATTGTCGGCCGGCAGCATGGCCAGACTGGACAGCCACTGAAGCAATGACTTCGATTGCTTTTCGCGTCGCTGCGCCCAGCAACCTTGACCGCGGTCGATGTCACCAGCATTTGGACAGCCACCGCGCGATTTAAAATGGGCAGCAAGAACGGCCCAGCGATCACCATCAGGTTGTGTGAATTCAACAACAACCGGATCGCGGGGATGGATATCATCTACTAACCGAACCGTGCGCTGGTGTGAGAGCTGCTGCCCGCGATAGAGAACAGCACTGCGTATTGCCGCGGGACTGCGGTCATAAAGCGCGGCGCGATAATGCTGCTCTGCTGGCAGGCCTGCATTGAGAAGCTGCAGCAGGTCATCCACTGCCGCTGCAGTGTTTTGCACCTCATGCAAGACCAGCACATCCGCATCCAGCGGCCGGAGCAGCTGCTGCAAGCGATCACGCTGTCTGCTAAAAGTCTCGGCATCCGCAGCACCGCGTCCGCCAAGATCAACAAAATAATTGCGTAGATTGAGCTGCAAAACCCTCAGACCATCACTGGCTACCGGCGCAGGTGGGCGTGGGTTGTCAGCAGAGAATACCGGCGTGGCTACCGGATGAATCCGCCAGGCACCAAAGGCCCGGGTGAGAATGCCGGTAACCTGTTGCAGGCGATCGCCGGCGCGTCGAACGCCCTGATCACTTAAATGCGGCACCGGTCGCGGATCACGGCGGTAGCTGCCATCATCCAGCCGCAGCGGCAATAGAATCCCGCCCGAGACGCCATTATTGGCGGTAAATGCACGTCCCCCCAGCGCCAGCCGGAGGCTGCCATAGCGGCCGAGTTCGTAGGCATCCGCCACAACTAATGAGGCCGTCAGCGTCACCAGTTGATCTTCATAGGCTGCATAAGCATCGATTGCCGCCGGATCCAATGCCGTTGGTGAGAGGGGCGCCGGGCCACAGCGCTGCAGATCTTCCACCCATTCCAACTGTATTCGCCCCCGGTAGCGCCCGGCCTTCGCACGCACCCGCCAACGCTCGCCTGCCTGGGGCAGGCGCGCTGTCTCAAGCGCTGGAGCGTAGACAAAAACACCAACCCGCGGCGCGCGCTGCTGCAAATAAAACCCCTGCAACTGATCATCGCCAAGGAAGCTGGCAGTCACCGTCGCTTCCACAACAACTGTCATACCTTCAGCAAGCGGCGACTGATCAACACCACGAATGGCAGCAAGATCAGTCGTACCGGGCTGACCACAGCCCGCTAGTGCCGCCGCCGCATGCGGCCCGGGGAGCAGCAGCAATAACAGCCACAGGGCCCGTAGCCGCCAACATTTACGAGGCACGGTGAACATCCCGAATATTGCGCAGACCCGAGATCCGCTCCATAACACGGCTGAGCTGATCCACATCGGCAATTTCGATAGTCAGTGTCATTCGGGCAACCTGATCATGCGGATCGGTATGAGTATTCACAGCCGTGACGTTAATGCCCTCGTTATTGAGCAGTGAAGAGATGTCCCGGATCAGCCCCTGGCGGTCATAGGCCTCTACGGTGATATCCACCGGATAATGCTGCGCCGTCTGCCCACTCCAGCTGACATCAATCAGCCGCTCGGCCGCAGTCTCCTGCAAACGCGCGATATTGCGACAGTCCTGGCGATGGATGGTGACGCCTTCACCGCGGGTGATGAAGCCAACGATGGCGTCTCCAGGAGCAGGCTGACAGCAGCGGGCCAGGCGTGTGAGCAAATTGCCCACCCCGTAAATGCTGATATCACCGGTGGCATTCCTGGACTTAGCTGCAGCACCAGGGCGCGCAGTGAACTGGCCATGTTCCTCATTGGCTGTGGGCAAAAGCTTGTCGCGCAACAAACCGGCGATTTGGCCACCCGTGATATCCCCGCGGCCAACCGCAGCTAAAAAGTCTGGCAATTTAGGAAATTTTGACCGCTCGGCAAGCCCCTCCAGATTGATATCTCCCAGCCCCAAGCGATGCAACTCACGTGTGAGTAGCTCACGGCCCATTTCGACGTTTTTGTCATAGTCCTGATGGCGGAACCAGGCACGGACTTTCTCACGCGCCCGCGGTGATTGCAGATAACCGAGCGCGGGGTTGAGCCAGTCACGACTGGGCGTGCCCTGGCGCGTGGTCATGATCTCGACTTGATCGCCTGTCTCCAGCGCCCGGGTCAACGGCACAATACGGCCATTCACTCGAGCGCCGCGACAACGGTGCCCCACCTCACTATGGATGCTGTAGGCAAAGTCCAGTGGCGTTGCGCCATTCGGCAAATCCACCACGTCACCCTTAGGGGTGATGACGTAAACACGATCCTGGAAGACCTCTGCACGAAAGCGGTCAATGAAATCCTCACCGGCCTCGGCTGATGACTCCAGCAACTTGCGCAGCCACACCACGCGCGCATCAAAATCGGGATCCTCACCGCGGCCTTCCTTGTAGCGCCAGTGCGCGGCAATACCAAGCTCGGCCTGCTCATGCATTGCTTGGGTGCGAATCTGCACCTCTACCGCACGACCACCATCACCGACGACTGCTGTGTGCAGCGAGCGGTAATCGTTTTCCTTGGGACTGGCGATGTAGTCATCAAACTCTCGAGCAATCGGCTGCCAGAGACTGTGCACCACACCAAGCGCGGCATAGCAGGCCGGCACATCATCAACCAGCACGCGCAACGCCCGTAGATCGTAGAGCTCATCAAATCCCAGGCCTTTGCGCTGCATTTTGCGATAGATGCTGTAGATATGTTTAGGCCTGCCGTAGACCTCAGCGGTAATTCCAGCCCGAGTCAGGGCCTGTCCAATCTGCTCTCGCATCGAGTCGATGAAGCGTTCACGGTCCACGCGCTTCTCAGAGAGCAGCCCAGCAATACGCCGATAAGCTTCAGGTTCAAGATGCCGAAAAGCCAGGTCCTCAAGCTCCCATTTGATCTGCCAGATACCCAAGCGATTGGCGAGTGGGGCATACAGATCGAGCGTCTCACGGGCAATTCGCTGTTGATCCTCAACTGGCAGGGCTCGCAGAACCCGCATGTCATGTAAACGCTCTGCCAGCACCAAAAATACCACGCGAATATCGCGGGCCATGGCAAGCAGCATCTTGCGTAAGGCTTCGGACCGTTCATCCTCGCTACTGCGTTGGTCGGCGGCATGCAGTCGACTGACCTGCCTCATGCGCAGCCCACCCTCAACCAGCGCGGCAACCTCATCACCCGCCAACTCAGCGATTTTTGGCACATCTAAGCCGCCACACAGGGGCAGATCCTGCAGCAGCGCTGCGATCAGCGAATCCGCATCCAACCCGAGCGCGGCAAGAATCTCGGCAACACTCAGAACATGATCAATATGACGGTCACCCAGCACGCGAACCGTCTCGCCGTAATGCGCCATAGCAACCTGCCAGACCGCCTGCAGACGTTCGCGCTCCGCCTCATTCAGCGTCAACGACAGGTCTTGGGCCCAATCGGCAAACGACTGGTCTCCGGGCCGAGTGGCGGTTGGTTTTGCTGTTGAATTCACCATAAGCAACATTTTATCGTCTTCGGGTATTGCATATCCATACAGTACTGTATAAATTTACACACATGGATGATTTAACACCGCGTCAACAACAGATTCTGGATCTGATTGCAGATTTCATTGAACGCAGCGGCTACCCGCCCACGCGCAGTGAAATTGCTGAAGCACTCGGTTTCCGCTCAGCAAATGCCGCCGAACAGCATCTGCGGGCACTGGCACGTAAAGGCGCAATCACGTTGCAGCCAGGCGCCTCCCGCGGCATTCGGCTGAGCACACAAACAAGCGAGAGCATCGAAGAAGAGACCGGCCTGCCCGTGATCGGACGGGTGGCAGCTGGCAGCCCAATGCTGGCAGAAGCCCATGTGGATCAGCACTACCAGGTCAGCGCCGGGCTCTTCTCTCCAGATGCCGACTATCTGCTGCGTGTACGCGGTATGAGTATGCGCGATGCCGGCATTCTTGATGGCGACCTGCTGGCTGTGCATCGCACCAGTGATGCCCGAGAAGGACAGGTCGTGGTGGCTCGGCTACATGACGAAGTCACTGTTAAACGCTTCTCGCGTCAGGGCCATCAAGTACAGCTTCTGCCGGAAAACCCGGATTTTAAGCCCATCGATATCGACCTGCGTCATGACGAACTGGTTATCGAAGGCATTGGCGTCGGCGTCATTCGCGCCGGGCTTTAAGCACCCAGACAAAGAGGTTTCATCATGCAACAGGCCATTGATCAACTACTCGAACAACCCAGCATCTGGCGTGCAACCGAACGCAGCGGCGCATTCAATCATGCATCGACACGTCATATCCCCACCGGGTTCTCAACACTGGACAATGCACTGCCAGGCGGTGGCCTACCCCCTGGCGCATTAACCGAAATCCTGCACAGTCATCACGGTGTTGGTGAACTGCAATTGCTCATGCCGGCTCTGGCACGACTCTCTCGCGGTGGCCGCTGGATTGCGATGGTCGCCCCGCCCTTTCTACCCTATGCGCCGGCTCTGGCAGCACAAGGCCTTGATCTCTCTCGTGTTCTGACCATCCATCCCGGCGATGCAGACCAGGGGCTATGGGCAGTTGAACAGGCATTGCGCTCCGGCACCTGTGCCGCAGTTCTGGTATGGCCACGGCAATGTGATGAACGCAGCTTGCGGCGTTTACAACTCGCCGCGGAGGCTGGTGACAGTCTGGGGCTGCTGTTTCGAGAGGCAACTGCTGCGCAACAACGCTCGCCGGCAGCACTCCGCATTATGCTCGAAGGCAACAGCGCCGAGCGTCTAGATGTCCGTATTCTCAAATGCCGAGGCACACCAGCAGGCCGCATCAGCTTGGATAGTTGGGCGGGAGCGTCCATGCGCCAGCAACAAGCCCTGCCGCTTGAGCAGTAGAGCCAGCCGACGGAATACGCGGATGGGACAACGGCAATGCTCTGGCTGTGTATTGAGCTACCGCACCTGTCGGTGGAGTCTTTTGCTGATGCCGAGGCGACCGAACGGCCGCTAATCATCAGCGAGGCCGGCACGGTTATCGACTGTAATCGTCAGGCGCTGCGTTACGGCATTAAGATTGGCATGACGCCGGCAGCCGCGCATGCGCTCGCAGAGGGACTGCATCACCACCCTCGCGTCATGCAGAATGAGCAAAAAAGACTGGAGCAGCTCGCCACCTGGGCAGGACAGTTCACATCCCGCGTCAGTCTTGATCCGCCCTCAGCACTCATGCTCGAGATTGGTGCCAGCCTGCACTACTTCCACGGCCTCGAGCCGTTACGGCAACAAATTGCTGAAGGCCTGCACAAATTGGGGCACCGGGCCATGATGGGCATCGCTCCAACGCCAACGGCTGCTGGATTGATAGCCCGCAGCGGCAGGACAACACCCATTAGGCAGCGCAGCGAACTGGCCGATGCACTGGCTGCCCTTTCAGTGGATGTACTGGCGCTGGACCGCCAGCAAACCGTGGCGTTACAAGGATTGGGGTGTAGCACTATCGGCGATATTCGGGCATTGCCGGCAGCCGGCGCATTACGCCGACTGGGCAAGGCACTCATCCACACCCTGCAAAAAGCCCATGGCGAGCGCCCCGACCCGCGCGCCGATTGGTCGCCACCAGCACGATTCTGCAACGATATTCAGTTTCTTGACCCCGTTACCAACGTACAACAGCTATACCCCGGCATGCGGCAGCTCATCGAGACACTGTGTGCCGACCTGCGCCGCCGCGATGCTGGCATCATGCGACTTCGTTTCACGCTCAGCCAACAGGGCAGCGAAACCCTGCCGTTGACACTGGGTATGATTCGCCCCTGCCGCGACCCCGAGCATATGTGCTTGCTGCTCGAGCGCAGACTCGAGCGGCTGAGCATTAAAGACGGCATCTTAGGCCTGACTCTGCGCGCCGGTCGCTTCTACGCTATGCAGGGCAGCAGCGAGCCACTCGACCTCATTAACGATAATGAAGTTCACGAGCCGCACATCGCTTGGGAGCCTTTAGTGGAGGCTCTCGACAATCGCCTTGGCAGCGATTGTGTCAAAACCCTGGCAACGCGCTCTGAGCATCGCCCCGAGCGGGCCTGGCGTTATATTCGACCGGGCGCCGAGCAGAAAACAACATCACCTGCACAGGCCACCCAATACCGCCACGCCCAAGCGCTTGCGCCGCGCCCTTTTTGGCTGCTGCCCCAACCTCGTCCGCTGCGCTGCCGCCAAGGTCGGCCCACATATCACGGCGCACTCATACTCGAAAGCGGGCCTGAGCGTATTGAAAGCGGCTGGTGGGACGGTGGGGATATTGCCCGTGACTATTATCAGGCACGCAACAAACAAGGCCAGAAACTATGGGTTTTTCGTGAACGCCGTGGCGAACGGGGCTGGTATCTGCATGGGATTTTCGCCTAGCCATGACAGAGACCAGCGACTATGCCGAGCTGCATTGCCTGAGTAATTTCAGCTTCCTGCGCGGGGCCTCACATCCAGAAGAGCTTGTCGAGCGGGCCACTAAACTGGGCTATGCAGCCATCGCACTCACCGATGAATGCTCGCTAGCCGGTGTGGTTCGCGCCCATGTCGCAGCCAAAGCCCAAGGCATTCAAATGATTATTGGTAGCGAGTTTTATTTAAGTGATGGGCTGCATCTTGTTCTGCTTGCACCCGATCGCACCGCTTATGGCCGTCTCTCCGCGCTCATCTCACTGGCCCGCAGCCAAGCCAAGAAAGGGCAATACAAACTCTCCAAAGAAGACCTGCAAGGTGGCCTTCCTGGCTGCTTTGCACTGCTGGTTGTTGAGCCGAGCACACCCGCCGAGGATGTGGACTGGGCAAAAAAAACATTCACCGGCAGGGCTTGGCTAACCTGTGCAATGCGCCAGGACGGGCATGACCCGCAACGCTTTGCGCACTGCCAGGCGCTTGCCAAGCGTTACCGACTCCCCACCGTGGCAAGCGGCGGTGTCACCATGCATCGGCGCGGCCGTCGAGCCCTGCGCGACACTCTGGATGCCATTCGTCATGGCTGTGCTGTACGTCAACTTGCCGGGCAGATCGACAGCAACGGAGAGAGGCATTTGCGTGCTCAGCGCACACTGGCACAGCTTTATCCGCCTGAGATGCTGGCAGAGTCTCTGCGCATCGCCCGCCACTGCCATTTCTCACTCGATGAGCTGCGCTATGAATATCCGGAAGAACTCGTTGGCAGCGACCACACGCCGCAAAGCTGGCTACGGGAATTAGTCCGTCAAGGTGCAGGCGAGCGCTGGCCCGATGGCATACCCAAGCGGATCGCAAGGGCCATTAAGCATGAGCTTGAACTTATCCGCGAGCTTGCCTACGAGCCCTATTTCCTCACGGTTCACGATATTGTGGCCTTCGCCCGTAGCCGCGGCATTCTCTGTCAGGGCCGTGGTTCCGCAGCCAACTCGGCCGTTTGTTATTGCCTGGGAATCACCTCCGTCGACCCAGCCCGCTCAAGCCTACTGTTTGAGCGTTTCATCTCACGCGAGCGCCAAGAACCACCAGATATTGACGTTGACTTTGAGCATGACCGGCGCGAAGAAGTCATTCAGTACATTTATCAAAAATATGGCCGGCATCGTGCCGCGCTGGCAGCGACCGTCATCTGCTATCGCCCCCGCAGTGCGCTAAAGGATGTGGGCAAAGCACTCGGGCTGGAAGTCGATCAAATCGAGCGGCTCAGCCGAACCATGCAGTGGTGGGATGGCCGGCATGTTGCCCCCGAGCGTTTACGCGAAGCCGGATTTGATCCTGACAACCCCATGGTTCAGCGGCTCTTGAGTCTGGTGCACAGCATCATCGGCTTCCCGCGACATCTGTCACAGCATGTGGGCGGATTCGTGATCAGCCAGGGGCCACTGAGTGAATTGGTGCCCACGGAAGATGCGGCCATGGCCGGGCGCAGCATCATTCAGTGGGACAAGGATGATTTGGAAACCCTGGGGCTACTGAAGGTCGATTGCCTGGCGCTGGGCATGCTGAGTGCCATTCGACGCAGCTTTGATCTCATCGAACAACATCATGGCCAGCGGCTGGATCTTGCCAGCATTCCCGCTGAGGATTCCGGCGTCTATGACATGCTCTGTCGTGCCGACACCATGGGCGTGTTCCAAGTCGAATCCCGCGCGCAGATGGCAATGCTGCCACGGCTGCGGCCACGATGCTTTTATGATCTGGTGATTGAAATCTCCATTGTCCGCCCCGGCCCGATTCAAGGCGATATGGTGCATCCCTATCTGCGCCGGCGTAACGGTGAAGAAGCCATTGATTATCCCAGTGATGCCGTACGCGGTGTGCTGGAGCGAACACTTGGCGTGCCGATTTTCCAGGAACAGGTGATGCAGCTTGCCATTGTGGCCGCCGGCTTTTCTCCGGGAGAGGCCGATCAACTGCGCCGCGCCATGGCCGCCTGGAAAAAACGTGGTGGTCTGGGGCCATTTCGCGAACGCCTGCTCCAGGGTATGGCCGAGCGTGGCTATTCACCGGCATTTGCCCAAAGGCTTTTTGATCAGATCTGCGGCTTTGGCGAATACGGTTTCCCGGAGTCTCATGCAGCAAGCTTTGCACTGCTGGTGTATGTCTCAGCCTGGATTAAACATCACTATCCAGCGGCTTTTGTCTGCGCCCTGCTCAACAGCCAACCCATGGGCTTTTACGCACCGGCACAATTGGTACGCGACGCTCGTGCCCATGGTGTTGCAGTGCATGGCGTGGATGTTAGCCAGAGCGACTGGAACTGCACCCTGGAGCCCAACCCAACAGCTGCGCAGGGCCAGGGCCATGCCCTACGCCTTGGCATGCGTTTGATTCAGGGTCTGGGTGAAGCGGCTGCCCGACGCATCAGCCAGACACGAGAGCAAGAAGGACCATTTCATGATGTCGCCACGTTGGCGCGTCGGGCCCAGCTTGACCGTGGTCATCTACGGGCATTAGCGGATGCCGGTGCGCTCAACGGCATCACGGGTCATCGCCATCAAGCCTGGTGGCAAGTACTGGGAGTGGAAGCCAATGGCCCATTACTCGAGCAGGCACCGCATGCAGATACCACCATCGCACTGCCACCGCCCTCACAGGCCGAAGATCTGGTCAGCGACTACCGTAGTACTGGTCTGACATTAGGCCAACATCCGATGGCCTTCCTTCGCGATCGCCTGCAACGTCGTGGCTATCGCCCATCCAGTGCATTAGCTGACGTTGGTCATCGACGCATCGCCCGATGCGCGGGTCTGGTTATCAATCGTCAGCGCCCCGGCGCTGCTGGCGGAGTGGTTTTTCTGACACTGGAGGATGAAGCCGGCAGCACGAATGTCGTGATCTGGAAAGATCTAGCGCAACGTGAGCGCAGCCTGGTCATTGGCGCCCGGCTGCTGGGTGTTGTTGGCATTTGGGAGCGGCGCGGCGATGTCTGTCATTTGGTTGCCGGCCGACTGGAAGACTACAGCCATCTACTGGGTCGTCTGGAAACCCGATCCAGAGACTTTCATTAGCGGAACTGCGCACGCACGGCATCGCTCTAATGGGTATCATGTTGTTTGTTGGTTTGCTTCAACCTCCAATGACAAGGAAAGCCTCATGAATCGACAACGCTCTATCATTGTTCTGCTGCTTGCCGCCCTGGCACTCACCTCAACACTCGCCATCGGCCAACAGACCTTTCATCCGGCTTGGACCAATCCGGCGGGCGAGCCCTGGCGCGATGAAAATGGCAACTGCTGGCGTGACCCAACGCGTGTAACGACTGAGCCGGTGGTCGCCTGCGGCGATGTCGCCCAGACCAGCGCACAGACAAGCGATATTCTAGAGACGCTGCGCACGCTCTACTCAGAGGTGCTCTTTGGTTTTGACTCCGCTGCACTCGGCGCGGAGGGAGAATCGGCGCTGGATTCAGTGATTAACGCCATTGGCAACGACTGGGCCATCACGCGTATTCGCGTCAATGGCTATACCGATCGCATGGGCAGTGAGGCTTACAACCAGGCGCTTTCACTGGACCGCGCGCAGGCCGTTGCGGGTTACCTTGAGACGATGAATGCACTGGCGGATACCGAGATTACCGCCTCGGGTCGTGGCGAGAGCAGCCCCAAAGTTACTTGCAGCGATGCACTGAGTCGGGATGCACTCATTGAGTGTCTGGCGCCCAACCGCCGTACCGAACTTGTGCTCACGCTCAAGCGCCAGAACTAACCCGGCATTTTGTCCAGTACAGAAAAATCAGGCAGCCCGGACGCCCGGGCCTGCCTGCAGCAGGTTTTTGGCTACGCGGATTTTCGTGGCGAACAGGCGCAGATCATCGATTGCCTCATCAACGGTGATGATGCGTTGGTGTTGATGCCCACCGGGGGTGGCAAATCGCTTTGCTACCAAATCCCCGCGTTGCTGCGTCCGGGGGTTGGCATTGTTATCTCGCCGCTGATCGCACTCATGGAAGATCAAGTAAGCGCCCTGCGGCAACAGGGCGTGCGTGCCGCAGCACTCAATTCCACGCGCTCTGGCGAGGAACGTGCCGCCACCCTCAAGGCCATTCACGCCGGCGAACTGGATTTGCTCTATATCGCGCCCGAACGACTGCTTGGTAGTGATTTACTCGAACAACTTGCCGAGACGGAGATCGCGCTTTTCGCCATTGATGAAGCTCATTGCGTCTCGCAATGGGGGCATGATTTTCGACCGGAATACCTGCAACTGAGCATTCTCAGTCAGCAGTTCCCACAAGTCCCTCGCATCGCACTTACCGCTACCGCTGATATCCGCACACGCGAGGAAATTCAGCAACAACTGCTGCCCACGAATGCCCGTGTGTTTATCGCAAGTTTTGATCGGCCCAATATTCGTTACCAAGTTGGACTTAAAGACCGGCCAAAAGAGCAATTACTGCGCTTTATTCAGGACCATCACGCCGGTGAATCCGGCATTGTCTACTGCATGTCGCGCCGCGGCACCGAGCAGACCGCCGACTGGCTGAATGCCCGCAACGTACCCGCACTGGCCTACCACGCCGGGCTTGAACAGGAAATACGCCAGGCGCATCAGTCGCGTTTTCTGCGCGAAGATGGGCTGGTGATGGTTGCCACGGTGGCATTTGGCATGGGCATCGACAAACCGGATGTGCGCTTCGTCGCCCATCTTGATCTACCCAAGACCATCGAGTCGTATTATCAGGAAACCGGTCGTGCTGGTCGCGACGGACTGCCCGCCGAAGCGTGGATGGTTTACGGGCTACAGGATATCTATCGGGTTAGGCAGCTTAGCTACCAATCCAGCGCGAGCGAGGCGCATAAGCGCGGCGAACACGGCCGGCTCGAGGCGCTGCTGGGGTTTTGTGAGACCAGCGAATGCCGCCGGCCTGCGCTGCTGGCACATTTTAGTGAACGACATCCGGGCGGCTGCGGCCATTGCGATAACTGCCTCAACCCACCGCGCACCTGGGATGCAACGGATGCAGCGCGCCGCCTGCTCTCTTGTGTCTATCGCACCGGACAGCGATTTGGCGCCGGCCATGTCATTGATGTTCTGCTTGGTCACGAGCAACCCCGCATCAAAACCCTTGGCCATGATCAGCTGAGCACCTTTGGCATTGGTCGCGACCATTCAAAAGCGACCTGGCAATCCATCGTCCGGCAGCTGCTGGCAAAGGGGCTACTGGCCCCGGATCCTGCCGGACACGGCGGGTTGCAGCTCACCGATGCCTGCAGACCACTCCTGCGCGGCGAGACACCCATCGAGCTGCGCGAGGATCTGCCGCAGTCGGCACCTGTCACCAACCGTAAAGTCAGCGCCCATGACGTAGCTGTCGATCCAGAGACGTGGGCGGCGTTGCGCGCCGAGCGTCGACGGTTAGCCGAGGCTGAGGGTGTCCCGCCCTACGTGATCTTTCATGACACCACGCTGTTGGCCATGCTCGAGCAGCGCCCAAACAGCATGGCTGAATTTGCACAGCTGCCAGGCGTTGGGGCACGCAAACTCGAGCGCTACGGCGAGCCTTTTCTCAACGCGCTCGCACAGCTTGAGACCGCTTAATGGCGGACGACTCCAATCGAATCCATCGGCGGCGTCGCCTTGTTTGGATTGAGGGCACACAAACCGACTGTCACAAAAGCGCCTGGCAGCTACTTGCCAATACGCCGGTCAACAAAATCGGCTGGATCGGTTCAATCACACCTATCAACGGCATAACCACACAGCCGGTCGGTAAGGCACGGGAGCTACTCGGTAGGACCTTATTGGCTGGCGTACTGGATGCTCACGAAGGCCTCGACCCTGATGATCTAGGCGCACTCGCCGGTACCATCCAAGGCGGAGGCTATTGCCTGCTGCTCACGCCTCCAGCTGAGGAATGGCAAAAAACGCCCGACCCAGCCCTGGCGCCTCTGCTGAGTTATGGACTCTCCCTTGCCGATTGCCACAGTCATTTCACCCAGCGTGTCTGCCAATTACTGACTGGCTCCGGCATAGTCGATCGCCTCACCGCCAATGTTCCACTAACAACGCCTCTGCCAATGGCAAGCATACAAACGCCAGCCGATACGGCCACTCCAACCAACGATCAATCCAAGGCCATCGCTGCCATCGTTGAGCAGGCCAGCAGCAACGATCAATGCCGCTTGCTCATTACCGCTGACCGCGGTCGGGGCAAATCAGCCGCACTCGGCATGGCCATTCGGGCACTTACCCCACAGCCCGTGCGGCTCACCAGCCCCTCGCGTGCAGCGGCCAGCAGTGTCTTTGAACATGCCGCGTCAGCTGAGCCGATATTCTTGGCACCCGAGCGGGTTACTGCAGATTCCACATTGCTGATGATTGACGAGGCAGCAGCCCTGCCCCTTGGCCAGCTTGAGGCCATCATTGAGCAGAATCCCCGCTGCATTCTCACAAGTACCGTGCATGGTTATGAGGGCAGCGGTCAGGGACTGATGCTGCGGCTAGCAAAAAGGCTTGCCAAAGCAGCCGGTCATTTCCAGCAACTCCACCTCCAGCAGCCCGTGCGCTGGGCGGCAGACGACCCCCTCGAGGCACTGATTCACGAGATTTTGTTACTGGATGCAGAACCGCCAATGCTGACCGCTCCTGCCAGTGGATCATCACCGGTCGTTGAGTCAGTAACGGCCGCCATTCTGGCGCGCCAAGCATCGATGCTGCGGGAGACCTTTGCCCTTTTGATTACAGGCCATTACCGCACCCGACCCCGCGACCTGCGGCAGTTGCTTGATGACCCGCACATGCAAATCTGGCACATACTCGAGCCAACGGGTATCAGCACCGGTATCCTCATCGCCCGGCCTGAAGGCGGTCTCGAGCCCGATATCACCGCGGCCATTCATAGCGGGCAGCGCCGTCCACCGGGTCATCTCATCGCACAGTCCATGACCTTTCATGCCGGCATTCCGGAGGCCGCACAGCTGCGCGGTCTTCGCATTCAACGCATCGCGGTCCACCCAGCGCGGCGCCGGCTCGGACATGGCGCTCAGCTAGTGGCCAAGGCCATCGATGCAGCACGGCAACAACGCTTGGATTGGATTGGAACAAGCTTTGGTTACGCCCCAGAGCTGTTAGACTTTTGGATGTCCTGTGGGTTTGCACCAGCACGCTACGGCCACCGCCGTGATCCGCGCAGCGGCGCACAGGCGGTGATCATGCTCAAACCCTTAAGCACTGATGGCGAGAAGCTGCTAGCGATGGCGCAGGCACGACTCAACGAGCACTCGTCCCACCAACCCGGGCGGTAAACCATGCGATATAACGGCATCCGCATTCGCGGGGCGCGGCAGAACAACCTGCGCAATCTTGATCTCGACCTGCCCACCGGCGAGCTCACGGTTATTACTGGCGTGTCGGGATCGGGCAAATCTTCACTGGCTTTCGACACCATTTATGCCGAAGGGCAACGGCGCTATGTCGAGACCTTCTCACCCTACGCCAGGCAGTTTCTTGATCGTATGGATCGCCCAGCCACCGATCAGATTGAGGGCATCCCACCGGCCATCGCGATTGATCAAACCAACCCGGTGCGCACATCACGCTCAACCGTCGGCACCATGACCGAGCTTAATGATCACCTCAAACTGCTATTCGCTCGTGCCGCGCGGCTTTACTGCAGCGGCTGCGGACATGAAGTCAGAAGAGATACCGCCGAGGGCATCTATCAACGCCTGCGGGCTCGCTGTGAGGGCGGGCGCGTGATCATGGGATTTGATGTCGCCATTCCCGAGCAGTACGAAGAGGCCGAGGTCCGGCAATTACTCGAGCGCCAAGGCTACACCCGCATCGAGCGCTTGGATTCGGGTCAACTGCGCGTCATTCAGGATCGGCTGCGTGTCGATGAGTCACGACGGGATCGGCTGATCGAAGCCGCAGAAGCCGCCTTTCTGCACGGCCGCGGGCATCTTGTGGTGCAGTCCCTGAACGAAGAGCGCGAAGTGATTGGCGAGTACCGTTTTTCACAAGCACTGCATTGCGCGGACTGCGATCTGCATTATCGCGACCCCATCCCAAGCCTTTTCTCTTTTAATGCCCCGTTGGGCGCCTGCGAGACCTGTCGTGGATTTGGCCGGGTGATGGGCATCGACTATGGCCTAGTTATCCCGGATGAACGCCGCAGTCTGGCAGAGGGGGCCATCCGCCCCTGGCAGTCGGGCAAATCGGCTGAATGCCAGGCCGATCTGATGCGTCACGCGAGGCAAAAAGGCATCGCCACCGATATCCCCTGGCAGGATCTGCCTAAGTCGGATCAACAGTGGGTGATCGAGGGTGAAGGCCGGGGCCGCGGTCGCTGGTACGGCGTTCGTGGCTTTTTTGATTGGCTGGAAGCGAAAAGCTACAAGATGCATGTTCGCGTCCTGCTGGCCAAATATCGCAGCTATGATCTCTGCCCGGATTGTGAGGGCGCACGCCTGAAACCCGAGGCATTACTCTGGCGCTTGGGCGGACATGATGAAGCGGCTGCAGCGCTGGCGCCTGAGCATCGGCATCGACCCAGAGGCATGACGCTTGACGAGGCCGGTTTCTACGGCCTGCCCGGATTGAATCTGCATGATGTCATGCGCCTGCCCCTGCATCGCGCTCGGGCTTTTTTCACCGCCCTGCAATTACCGGCTGCGCTGGATGAAGCCATACCCGTTCTCATGGAGGCCATCACCCAACGCTTGAGCTATCTGGAAGCCGTTGGTGTGGGTTATCTCACCCTCGATCGTCAGTCGCGCACTCTCTCCGGGGGAGAAGTGCAGCGGATCAACCTCACCACCGCGCTGGGCACCTCACTGGTCAATACGCTGTTTGTACTCGATGAACCCAGCATCGGCCTCCATCCGCGGGATATCGAGCGCATCACCGGGATCATGCAGCGCTTGCGAGATGCCGGAAACACGCTGCTAGTGGTCGAGCATGACCCGGATATCATGCGCTCAGCCGACCGCATCATCGATATTGGGCCCGGCCCCGGCAAAGCTGGCGGCGAGATTGTCTTCAACGGCACGCCCGAGGCGATTCTTGCCGATCCAAACTCCCTCACCGGCGCCTATTTGCGCGGGGAGCGCCAGGTGGTAGAAGCGCATGACTCCAGAACCGACGCACCCACCGCCTGGCTAACGATCCGCGGAGCGGCGGAACATAACCTTAAGAACATCGATGTGCAGCTGCCACTCCACCGGCTGGTCTGCTTGACGGGTGTTTCCGGGTCGGGCAAATCCACCCTGCTTGAATCCATCCTCTATCGCGGTTTGCGCAAACAATTAGGTGAGGCCAGCGACCCGCCCGGTGCCTATGACAGCATCGAGGGGATTGAATCCATCCATGAAGTCGTTCTAGTGGATCAATCTGCCATTGGCCGCACCACGCGCTCCAATCCGGCCAGCTACGTCGGCGCATTTGACCCGATCCGCAAGGCCTTTGCCCGTGAGCCACTTGCCAAAGAACGCGACTACACCCCCGGCACCTTTAGCTTTAATGCCGGTGCCGGGCGCTGCCCGGCCTGCGGTGGCAATGGCTTTGAGCATGTCGAGATGCAGTTTCTCTCCGATGTTTATCTGCGCTGTCCTAGCTGCGATGGCAAACGCTATCGAGAGACGATTTTAGAAGTGCGTATGGCACCGTCCTATGGCTGTGATCGTGCGCCGGCCTCTATTGCCGAGTGCTTGGAGATGACGGTCAATGAGGCCATCGCATTCTTTGCCGATCACCGCGATATATTGCGCGCGCTCGAGCCACTTGCGGCGGTTGGGCTTGGTTATATGCAACTGGGGCAGCCCGTCCCCACGCTCTCCGGCGGTGAGGCGCAACGCTTGAAGCTTGCGGGTCACCTGGCCAAGGCGGGCAAGCGCGGTGATGGGCATAAGCTTTTTCTGTTTGATGAGCCAACCACGGGGCTACATTTTGAAGATATCCGGGTGCTGCTGGCCGCCTTCAAGAAACTACTAGCCGCCGGTCATTCGCTGGTAGTCATCGAGCATAATCTCGATGTCATGCTAGCCGCCGATCATCTTGTCGATCTGGGCCCCGAAGGTGGGGAGGCCGGTGGCCAACTCATCGCTACCGGCAGCCCAGAAGCGCTGATGCAAGTTGCCGAGAGCCATACCGGCGCGGCATTAAAACGCTATGTCTTACCGCCTCAGCAGCAGCCCTCCCCGGCCAAGGCCGTTGCCAGCGCAGAGGCCGTCGATAAAGACAATGCAATTACCGTTCGTAATGCCCGCGAGCACAACCTCAAGGGCATTAATCTGCGCATCCCCCGCGACCGGTTGACCGTAATCACCGGGCTTTCCGGTTCCGGGAAAAGCACCGTCGCCTTCGATATTCTGTTCAACGAAGGCCAAAGACGGTATCTGGAATCACTCAATGCCTATGCACGGCAATTTGTGCAACCAGCGGCGAGGCCGGATGTGGACGCCGTATTTGGCATTCCGCCCACGGTGGCGATCGAGCAGCGCACCAGCCGCGGCGGGCATAAAAGCACCGTCGCCACCATGACCGAGCTGCATCATTTCCTGCGCCTGCTGTTCGTTAAACTTGGCACGCAATACTGCCCAGACTGTGATCTACCGGTGCGCGAGCAAACCCCGGAATCAATTCTCGCGCATCTGCTAGAAGCCCACCGCGGCACGACCATCCGGCTTTTCGCACCGCTGATTACCGCGCGCAAAGGCTATTACACCGATCTGGCACAATGGGCTGCTGGCAAGGGCTTTGCCACGCTGCGTGTGGACGGCGAGATGCTCGAGACGGACAACTGGCCAAGGCTCGATCGCTACCAGGAACATGACATCGACCTGCCAGTGGCCGAAGTCAAAGTCGATCCCGCCGATGAACAAACACTCAAAGAAGCGCTGGAGCGTGCTCTGGCCTATGGCAAGCAACAGCTTCGAGTCCTTGCCGAGAATAACGAAGCCGTACTCTACTCCGCCGAGCGGGCATGCCCAGGCTGCCGGCGCAGCTTCGCGCCACTCGACCCCCGATTGTTCTCGTATAACACCCGGCATGGTTGGTGTCCGCAGTGCTTTGGTACAGGCGTAGTACTGCCCGGTTTTGATGCCGAGCACACCGGTGAGGAGCGTGAATGGCGGCAAAAAGGCAAGGAAGAAGGTGCTCCGATTGTCTGTCCGGGCTGCCAGGGTCATCGCCTGCGTCCCGAGGCACTGGCCGTGCGTTTAGCGGATCGCGGTATCGCTGATTATGGTGAGCTGTCGGTGGCCGAGGCCGAAACCACCTTTGCGGCGTTATCGCTCTCCGGGCGTGAAGCCACCATCGCCCGCGATGTAGTCAGTGAACTGCAAAGCCGGCTGGCCTTTCTGCAAGCCGTTGGTCTGGGATATCTCACGCTCGATCGCGCCGCACCAACACTCTCCGGCGGTGAGGCCCAACGCATTCGCCTTGCCGCGCAGCTCGGCTCCAACCTCCAGGGGGTGTGCTATATCCTGGATGAGCCCACCATTGGTTTACATGCCCGCGATAATCGCATGCTGCTCGACACGCTCGAGGCGCTGGAGCGTAAAGGGAATACCATGGTGGTCGTCGAGCATGATGAAGACACCATTCGACGTGCAGAGCATGTCATCGACTTAGGGCCCGGCGCCGGACAGCGCGGCGGGCGGATCATCGCCGAGGGGCGTGTCGATGAGCTGCTGGCCAACCCTGACTCTGTGACCGGACGGGCACTGGCCAATCCACTTCGCCATCCAGTCCGTGGTGAGCGGCGTGATGCCCACAATACCGAGGCCATCACGCTCCGTGCAGCCGCGGCCAATAATCTGAAACGCGTCAATGCGCGATTCCCGCTCGCCCGATTGATTGGCGTCTCCGGCGTGTCCGGCTCAGGCAAAAGCACATTGGTGCGTGAGGTCTTGCATGGCGCAGTGAAAACCACATTGGCTGGCGGGCAAACGGATCAGGCCATCAAGGGCTGGGAGTCCGTCGACCGCATCCTTGAAGTTGATCAAACCCCGATTGGAAAAACCCCGCGCTCCTGCCCGGCTACCTATGTCGGCATCTATGATGAGATCCGCAAGCTCTTCGCCCAGACCGAAGAGGCGCGCATTCGCGGCTATGGACCGGGACGGTTTTCATTTAACACCAGTGACGGCCGTTGCCCGGAGTGCGAGGGCCAGGGCATGCGGCGCATTGAGATGAACTTCTTACCGGATGTCACCGTGCCCTGTGATATCTGCCATGGCAAACGCTTTACTCCGGAGACCCTCACGGTGACCTGGCGTGGCTGTTCCATTGGTGATGTGCTGAATATGGATATTGAGACGGCCGTGGATTTTTTTTCCGCTCACAGCAAAATCCACCACACCCTTGGCCTGCTGCGTGATACCGGTCTTGGCTATCTCACACTGGGTCAGCCCAGCCCGACACTATCCGGTGGTGAGGCGCAACGCATCAAACTGGTCAGCGAACTGGCCAAAGCGCGACCGGACATCCGCCGTGGTCGTGTCACCACAACACTGTATATCCTGGATGAACCAACGGTTGGGCTGCATATGGCCGATGTTGAGCGGCTCATTGGCGTGCTGCATCGTCTGGTGGATGCCGGTCATACTGTGGTGGTGATTGAGCATAATCTGGATGTATTAGCAGAGGCCGACTGGCTCATTGACATGGGGCCGGAAGGCGGCAGTGCCGGGGGCAATATTGTCGTCCAGGGACCGCCTGAGTTGGTCTGCCGACAGCCCGGCTCCCATACCGGGCATTTGCTCGGTGACTTTATGACCGAGAAGACAAATTCAAACAACCAAGGAGCCAAAAGTGCCAAAAAGTGAAGTCTTCAAAGCCCGTACCCCTCTGGCGCTGGAGAAAGCGCGAGTCATCATTGAGGCCGCCCGTGCCCGCGGCCGTGAACGCGGATTTATGCCACTAACCGTTGTCGTCCTGGATCTGGGCGGTAACACCATCGCCATGGAACGTGAGGATGGCTGTGGCCTCATGCGCGAGCCCGTTGCCCGCGGCAAGGCCGCCGGCGCCCTTGGCTTTGGCATCGCTAGCCGTACCATTGGCGCACGCAATCAGGGCCGTGATGCCTTTATGGCCGCTGCAGCCGCCGCTGCCGATGGGCAGTTTATTCCTGTCCCCGGTGGCGTTGTTGTGTTGGATCAGGGTGAAGTGATTGGTGCGGTTGGCATTAGCGGTGATGTCTCTGATGCCGATGAGGAATGTGCCATTGCCGGGATTGAGGCAGCGGGCTTCAAAGCCGGTATCGACACACCGGATTAAACCTGTCTAATCGTCCCGGCCGCGCTTGAACGCCGCGAGCGCTCGACGATCGCGGCGCTCGGGCCGGTGCTCGGGTCGTGGCAGCGCAGCAGCGGCAGTACGCATCTCAGCGCGCTGTCGCTCTCTGGCAGCAATGCTTTCGGGCGTTTCAACGTAAAGCGTCTGCGCCACGGCGGCCGGCCCACGCTGTTCGGAGACGCCTTCAATATCGACCTCAAAAGCGACAGGGCCTTTGCGAATATTCAGACGTTGACCAGTTTTTACAGCCCGAGCCGGTTTAGCGCGGATGCCGTCGACACTGACTTTGCCGGTTTTAATGGCCTCGACCGCAAGACGGCGGGTTTTAAAAAACCGTGCCGCCCATAACCAGCGATCGAGTCGAACCGAATCAGTTGCCGACATAGCCCCCGTAGCTGCCATGAACATAGCTGGTTAACTCAGCAAGTTTGAATTCACGATCCTCGACCATGGCGGCCATTAAATCGCGTACCGAGATCATCCCCAGCACTCGATGCTCCTCCATGACGGGGAGATGGCGGATGTTGCGCTCGGAGACGATGGCCATGGCCTCATCAATCGGCGCACTCGGCCCAATCCAGAAGACCTCACGCGTCATCACAGCCTCAAGCGATGTGTCGCTGGGATTAAGCCCTTCGCCAAGGACACGGCGCAACACATCGCGCTCGGTAAACACGCCAAGCAACTCTTGCTCAGGCGTCATGACAAGCACGGCGCCCATGTTATGTCGGTTCATCAGCGCGACGGCCTCAGCAGCCGTGGCATCCGGCCCCAGCGCGTGTAAAACACCCGCGCGCTCAGCCAACAGCGTTTTCACGGTCCCCGTCATATCGCCACCTCCGCTGGACAACCCAGCTCAGCCCAGTGCCTCTTTAGCCACCACAATACCGTCACGATCGGCGCACAGCCATTCGCCCGGCTGAAGGGTGACGCCTGCCAGCGTCACCGCAACGCCAACCTCTCCATCACCGCGTTTCTCACTCTTACAGGGATGCGTATTCAAAGCCTTGATGCCCACATCCAAATCCGCCAAGTCAGCGGCATCACGCACACAGCCGTAGACCACGACTCCACTCCAGCCATTATCCCGTGCCTTGGCGGCAAGCAAATCACCCAGCAACGCGCAGCGCAGCGAGCCAGCACCATCTACCACCAGTACACGGCCTTCACCGGGGGTCTCGAGTAATTCCCGCACCCGGCTGTTATCCTCGAATGTCTTAACGGTTTGAATCAGCCCGGCAAAACCATGCCGGCCGCCGTAATCGGTGAATATCGGCGACATCACGCGCAGCTGATCAGAGAATTCATCACATAGATCGGTGGTCTTTATGGCCATCGGCTTACTCCATTGGTCTGCCAGAGCAAAGCTAACCGTCCCGTCACGCTCGAGCAACCATGAAAGCGTAGAATGGCCTTACGATGACTAAAGCAAAATCGCCCAAAATGCCCGACAAGGCCCATAGAGCTTCGCTCGCGGAGCGACTTGCGCGCCGGTCGTCACCAATCATCATCGGCGTGGCGGGTGACAGCGGATCCGGCAAGAGCACCTACACGCAGGGTATTGAATGGCTACTTGGGCCAGAGCTTGTCAGCCAAATCAGCCTAGACGGCTATCATGCCGAAGACCGCGACAGCCGACGGATCAGCGGCCGCTCACCCCTCGATCCCGACGCGAATCATTTGGCCAGAGCTGCCGAACATTTAGGCTGTCTGCGTCGCGGCGAGGCCGTGGATATCCCCACCTACGACCACCGCACAGGTAAATTTGGCGTGCCACAACGCTGTCAGCCAACACCAGTCATTATGGTGGAGGGCCTGCACACGCTGTACCCGGTATTCGAGTCAGTGCTGGATTATTCTGTATATGTCGATACCGTAGCTGCGGTCAAACTAGTCTGGAAGAAGACCCGAGACACTCGGGAGCGCGGCTATGCCAAAGCGGAGGCCGAAGCGGAGATCGCGCGTCGAGCGAGCCACTATGAGCAATGGATTGC
Organism: Spiribacter sp.; assembly: GCA_965658695.1. GTDB lineage: Bacteria > Pseudomonadota > Gammaproteobacteria > Nitrococcales > Nitrococcaceae > Spiribacter. The sequence continues at coordinate 6,354 of CBFHTR010000007.1, read as the reverse complement.
CGGCCAGCAGAATGACGCCAATGTCATTCTGCGCATTCACCCCAGTGAACTTGGTCGTCTTGCAACCGGCGTACTCAATGAGCGCGATCTCGAACCCAGCTACCATTTGGAGGTGATCGTCAGCCCCATCGATGATCATGACCAGCCGCTTTTCCTGCCGGTGGATCTGAACAATATGACCCGACAGCAGGCGCTACCGTTTATGCTCGCAACCGTTTCCAGTGAATTTCACGGCCGTGATGTCAACGTCCTGCATGTTGACGGTCATATGGCGCCGGCCGCCTTGGCAACCTTGGAGCAGGAAATCTGCCAATTCACCGGACTATCCGCCCCAGGCGGCTCCCCACCTGATACAAAACGACAACCCGCCGCTGTACGCTTTGCCCAAATGCTGATCGCCTGGCCAATTCTCAATCGAATTGCGGCACTGACTAGTTAGGTAGCCTTAAACGCCTCAATCGCCGGCTGCATGCGCTCGACACACGCACGCCCTTCAGCAATCGCCTCTTCCCCGCGATGCAGCTCCAGCAAACCAATATGGGCAAGCCGGGGAGAAATCAAAAGATCGGGCGGATCGCCAGCCATGCGGCTGCGGGTGATACGATCCTGCATCACGTTCACTGAAGTTGCGATGACATCGAAAACTCCCGGTGTGCTGTCCTCACCACCTCGCTGCAGCTGTGCCTGCAGGGCCTCAGCACCGTCACGAAAACTGCTCGAGAGCCTATGCCAGAGCGCCATCGCAGGATGACCCTCATCATCAGGTTCGCTCGTTGACGCCTTGACCTGTGTTCCAACCTGGCCCATCGGCCCTTGAATGCGACGGCCAACCAGACCACCGCTTAAGTTCACCGCAATCACTCGATCGGCACCCATGGCATGGCAAAGCGAGACCGGCACCGGATTGACCAGACCGCCATCCACCAGCCATTCGCCGTCAATCTGCACCGGTGTAAAGACGCCGGGCAGCGCCATTGAAGCCCGCACCGCAACGGCAAGATCACCCTCCCGCAACCAACGTTCCTGACCGCTGTAGAGATCCGTCGCAACAACACCCAACGGCAGCTTGAGATCGGCAAAATCGACATCACCGAAGGTCTCGTGAAAACGTGCCATTAATCGCCGACCCTGAATAAAGCCACCGTTACCCAGAGCAAAATCCAAATAGCGCAAGACATCGCCCCGATTGAGCGATTTCACCCAGCCTTCAAAGGCCTCGATGTGATCACTGCAAAGCATGGCGCCAACGATGGCCCCGACCGATGTGCCAGCGATAATTTGCGGATGAATTCCCTGCTCAGCAAGCGCGCGTATAACGCCCAAATGCGCCCAGCCACGCGCCGCACCACCACCCAGCGCCAGTCCGATACGCGGTGTCGCAGTGTCCGCGGCGGTGCGGTCAGTCATCCGCCTTAATCGCCTCAAATTCGATAATCAAATCAATCTGATCACCCACCAAATCTCCCTGCAGCGCGTATTCCATACCGAATTCGCTGCGCAGCAAACTGCCCCGCGCCGAACCGCCCAAGGTATCTTTGCCACCGATAGGATGAGCGTCGCGACGATTGAGCGTGACATCGAGCGTCAACGGCTGAGTGATGCCGCGAATGCTGATCTCACCCTGCAGGGTGCCGGTGCGATCGCTTTTGGCTTCATAGCCTGTGGCCTCAAAAACGATGTCCTCATGCGCCTGCGTGTAGAGGAAGTCCTCATCACGAACATGATTATCACGGCCCTCATGACCAGTAAAAACGCTACGGGCATCAATCACCACCGAGCCAGAGAGGAGTTGCCGTTCGGCCTCATCGTAGACGAATTCCCCCTCTACATCGGTAAACATGCCCAAGACATCAGCAAAACGCGCATGGCCAACCAAAAATCCAATACTGACATGCCCTGGATCGAGGACGAATCGCTCGGGTGCAGCTGTAGTTGGCGCAGAGACAACAAGCCCTGCGAGTAATGTCAAAACAACCGGTAGTCGGCGCATATCAGACTCCTTGCTTAATATTAGCGGCTCAGTGACTGAGCGATATCCACCACAAATGAATAACTCAGCAATGCGAGTAGCAGGGCGGCCACGGCTGTGGCCCAACTGGCTGGAAATCCCGGCGCCAACAGGGCGACAAGCCCGATACCCTGAATGGCACAAATCATACGGCGGCGTTGCGAAGGCGCCAGGGGTTGGCGCAGGGCCGGCCAGCGCCAGCCGGCCAGAATATAGCCATACCGCCAAAGCCCAATGAGCATCACCCACATCCCCGCGCGATCCAGCGCCACAACCCATCCACAGAGTATGAGCAAAAGGAATGCATCAAGTTCCATATCAAAACGGGCGCCAGCGGCGGTCTGGCAGGCAAGACGCCGGGCTACCAGACCATCCACGCCATCCAGCATTATCGCCACTAGCGCAATAGCGAAAGGCAGCGCCATTTGACCTGTCAGATCACCCACGGCCGGCAACAGACCCAATAGCAACATCACCAAAACGGCACGACCCATGGTGACACGATCAGCCGGTGTGAGCGGTGCCCATCGACGATAGGTCCAGATCGTAGCGGCAAGGGCAAAATAGCCCAGTAACGCCACCGACATAACCCGCGCCGGCAGCTCAAACGCCAGGCGTAGTCCCCCCGCGGCCGCCGTCAGCACGATGGCGCCAACTAGAAGATCGGGCAGAATTGACCATCCCCATCGGTCGGTTGCAGAAGGAACCAATGCTACTCTCCCGCTATCGGATATCGCGCAGAGTCTAGCAGCCGCAGGGAGGAGCCGCTCTGATGCCCACAGTCAGCGCCAAGGCGTTTTGGATTACGCAACCCGGTAGGGCTGAGTTGCGAGAAGAAATACTGCCAGATCCGGGAGCGGACGAGCTGCAAGTGCGCACGCTCTACAGTGGAATCAGCCGCGGTACCGAATCATTGGTCTGGAATGGCCAGGTCCCAAGCAGTGAGCATGCGCGAATGCGCGCGCCTTTTCAGGCCGGAGAATTTGGCTCGGCCGTTAAATATGGCTACTGCAACGTTGGCGTGGTTGAAGCCGGCCCCAAGGAGTGGTTGGGCCACGAGGTCTTTTCGCTCTATCCGCATCAAACGCATTACAACATTCCCATCAACGCGGTCTGCTGCCTGCCACCCGCCTTGCCAGCCCAGCGAGCCGTATTGGCTGCCAATGTTGAGACGGCCCTGAACGCGCTCTGGGATGCCAACCCGAGGCCAGGTGAGCGTATCGTTGTTATCGGTGCCGGGGTGGTCGGTGCATTAACCGCAGCACTCTGCCAGACCGTCCCAGGTACCGAGGTGGTGCTCGTCGATAAAAATCCCGCACGGCGCTATCTAGCAGCCCGTCTGGGGGTAGGCTTTGCGCTGCCCGAAGAGGCGGAGAACCACGCCGATCGTCTCATCCATGCCAGCGGCAGCGAGGCGGGCCTGCAACTGGCACTGCGCCTGGCCGGCTTTGAGGCCACCATTCTGGAGTTGAGCTGGTTTGGCGATCGCATGATCTCGCTGCCACTGGGGGAAGCCTTTCACTCACAGCGCCTCACGCTGCGCGCCAGCCAGGTAGGCCATCTTCCCGCTGACATGCGGGCACGCTGGGACCATCGGCGGCGCCTGCAAAAAGCACTCGATCTGCTCGCTGCCCACCCCGATTGGGAAGCATTGATCGACGGCGAGAGCCGTTTTGATAATCTGCCGCGCGCTTATCCCGATGTTATTCAAGGTGACGGGCTCTGTCACCGCATTCGCTACAAGGAGTAGACATGTTTCGTGTCACGGTCCGTGATCATTTCATGATTGCCCACAGCTTTCGCGGCGAGGCCTTTGGTCCCGCACAGGCGCTGCATGGCGCCACCTATATCGTAGATGCCACATTCTTTCGTGAGACGCTGGATGAGGCCGGCATGGTTGTGGATATCGCAAGGGCTACCGATGTTCTGCAGTCAACGCTGGCCCGCTACAACTTAAAAAACTTAGACGAAATGCCTGAGTTTGCTGGGCAGAACACCACAACGGAATTTCTCTCCCGGCATATCGCAGATGCCCTGACCGAGGCCATTGAGCGTGGCGAGCTTGGTGCAACGGCCCACGGTGTCGACCGCCTACGCGTGACGCTGCATGAATCACATATCGCATCCGCGGCCTTTGAGCGCGACCTAAAACAGTGAGGCCATGGGTTTTCCTGATCCCCGGGTCAATTGATCGGCCGACAGGCGGCAGTCGCTACGACCGCGCGATCGTCAATGGCCTGCGCGAGCGTGGAGTGGCGGTGAAAGTTGCTGAGCTCGATGGCGAATTCCCGGCCGCGGACCAGACGGCGCAGCAAGCCACAAAAAATGCGCTGACAGCCATCCCCGACGGCAGCCGAGTCATCGTTGATGGGCTGGTACTAGCCGCCCTTCCCGATCTCTTCTCTGACCATACGACAAGGCTTGCCATTGTGGCGCTTGTGCATCACCCGATTGCCGATGAAACCGGACTCAGTGAGGCTCAACAAGACGAATACCAAGGACAAGAGGCACGTGCTTTGACACAGGTTGATGGCGTCATCGCGACCAGTCAATTCACCGCCAATAGGCTTGGAGAGATGGGGCTTTTCCACGGCAGGATTGAGGTGGTGGAACCCGGTTGTGAGCGCCAAGCGATTGCAGCCGGTGCCACCGACCAGGCCCTGCAATTACTCTGCCTTGGCTCACTCATCCCGCGCAAAGGCCAGCATATCCTCATTGAGGCGCTGGCTACGCTGACCGATCTGCCTTGGCAATGCCACTGCGTGGGCAGCCCTCAACTCAACCCAACCTACGCCGGGCAGTTGCAGGCCATGATCAACCAATACGGTCTTCAGCATCGCCTCAAGCTGGCGGGGGTGCTTGATTCACAGGCTCTGGAGCAGGTTTTCCACCGCAGCGATATTTTTGTCCTGCCCTCGCTTTACGAAGGTTATGGCATGGTCATTACTGAGGCCATCGCTCGCGGCCTACCCATAGTAACCACCACTGCAGGCGCCCTCCCACAGACTTTGCCACCCGAGGCGGGCATCGGGGTCACACCGGATGATGCCAACGCACTGGCGCAGGCGCTTGCAACCCTCATCGACAATGCGGGCGCTCGCGAGCAACTGAAATCAGGCGCACTTGAGGCCAGAGAGCGATTAATCGACTGGCCTGAGACTGTTGATCACTTCCAGCAAGCGGCCGAGGCGCTAACTCATCATGGCTGAGTACTTTGACAACCACTGGCTGGCACTGCGAGAGCCGGCCGATCACGCCGCAAGGCCGGTGTCACTCATCACACAACTGACCGCCGCGCTGCCCCAACACGAGCCTCTGCGCATTGTTGATCTTGGTGCCGGGACAGGCAGTAACTTGCGTTATCTTGCGGCAAGGCTGCCCTGCACTCAGCAATGGTTATTGCTCGACCATGACGCGGGACTGCTCAATCATGCGGTCAGCAAAACCCGCATCCACGATCATCTTAGGGTAGAAACTCGCACCCAAGACCTGACCGCGTGGCCACTCCCGCTGGCGGATGCGGATTTGGTCACCGCCGCCGCCCTGCTCGATTTAGTTACCGATGACTGGCTTTCACGCCTGGCTGACGCCTGTGCCGAGTGGCAGTTGCCAGCGCTGCTGGCGCTTAACTATGACGGTCGTGTCGACATGACACCGGCGCATCCCGCCGACGCGCTTATCATTGCAGCCGTTAATGCCCATCAACAAAGTGAAAAAGCCATGGGCCAGGCGCTGGGCCCCAATGCCACAGAGGCGGCTCGGCAGCAGTTCTTGGCACGTGGCTATCGAGTAACGGTGTTATCCAGTGACTGGCAACTTGCAGCGGAGCAGTCAGACCTGCAACAGGCACTGCTGCGCGGCTGGCATGAGGCCGCCTGTATCCAGCGGACCGACCTAATACGCACATTCGATGAATGGCTGGAAGCAAGGCTTGCCATGACTGCCGAATCGCAAATCCGCGTCGGTCACCAGGATGTTCTAGCAATACCATGATCAGACTCTTGCGATGGCTGGTGAGTGTCGGATTGATTGGGTGGATCTTCGTCACTCACTCAGAAGCGCTGACTGACATTCTGGCGGAAACACAGCCGATGTGGATTGCGCTCGCGTTACTGATCAGTATCGGGCAAGTGTTGCTATCGGCCTGGCGCTGGCAGTTCACGGCCATCCGACTGAACACCCACCTTGGCCTTCGCACAGCGATTGCCGAGTATTATCTGGCCATGCTGATCAACCAGGTGCTACCTGGCGGTATTGTGGGTGATGCACAACGGGCTTGGCGACATGGCAAAGCCAGCCCACATTGGCAGCCCGCAGCTCAGGCCGTTGTCATCGAACGCATGGCC
>CBFHTR010000006.1:0-72263 GCA_965658695.1 Spiribacter sp. | reverse complement strand
CATTGATCCCCTTGAGTAAAACGGCCTGATTAAACAGCCGCACGCCGCGGCTAGCCAGACGCTGCATTGCTTCGGCCACTTGATCATCGAGCTCGTTGGGGTGATTGGCGTGAATCACCATCACCGGCTGCAGGCGGTGGCCGCTAAGCCACTCAAGTAGGGCGTGATCCACCCGACTGGGCAGCACCACGGGCAGACGGGAGTGCACCCGCAGGCGCTTGAGATGCGGAATACCCGCCAACCCTTCCGCCAGCTGACCCAAGCGGCGGTCATTCAGGCTCAAGGGGTCACCGCCACTAAGGATGACTTCTTCGATGCTTTGATCGGCGCGCAGATAATCCAGTGCCGACTGCCATTGTGCGATGCTGGCGTTGGCCTCGGCATAGGGGAAATGCCGGCGAAAACAGTACCGGCAGTTGATCGCGCAGGCACCGGTGGCAATCAGCAGCGCCCGACCATGGTATTTATGGATTACGCCTCCGGGGTGCAGGCTTTGACCATCACCCACCGGATCGCTGACAAACCCGGGTGCTTCCTCCGCCTCTGCGCCCAGCGGCAACACCTGACGCAGCAGCGGATCGTCAGGATCCCCCGGGCGGATGCGCTTTAAATACGCCGGCGGCACCCGCAGCGAGAACAGCGCCGCCGCCTTTCGTGCCGGCTCAAATAGCGAGGCATCCAGGCCCAGCGCCTCAATCAGCTCCGCCGGATCCGTAATACTGGCCTGCCATTCGCTCTGCCATCTGCTGGCTGTCATTCGTCGTTCTTGCCTTTTCTGAGATTGCTTGTGTTGAGTTTTAATATTGATTTTCGCTAGAGTATTACCTATCAATACTTTAACGAAGCGTCATTTTCATGAGCACTTCCAAACCGGTTGCGGTCAAGCTTGATGAGTATACGCGGGAGCGCCTGCAGCGAATCTCCGAAGTTCGTGAGCGCGCACCACACTGGATCCTCAAGCAGGCCATCGGTGAGTATCTCGACCGAGAAGAAAAACGCGAGGAATTTCGCGCAGCGGCACTGCAGGCTTGGGAAGAATACGCACTCACCGGCCGGCATGTGACGCATGCATTAGCCGATGCCTGGCTTGAGGAGCTGGAGAGTGGCACCGACGCCCCAACGCCGGAATGTCAGCGCTAATCTGGGCACCTGAGGCGCTGGCGGATGTTCAGCGCTCGTATCGCTTCCTCGCCAAGCGGCATCCTCACGCGGCGATGGATGCCATAGGCACCATTCGGTCTAGTCTCAAGACACTCGAAAGCCATCCGCAAACCGGACGCCCTGCAGCCGAAATGCCCGCGGAATTTCGGGAGTGGCTGATCCCTTTTGGTGGCAGCGGCTACATCGTCTTGTATCGTTTTGATGGGGTAAACAGCATTATTTTGGCTGTCAGGCATCAGCGCGAGGCAGGTTACTAAGCCTCGCTCGCGCGAGCGCTTTTGGGTAGGATGCCCGTCCATTGACCGTCCTTGCGGGCGGCCGTTATCGGCAATGGAGAGAACATGGCGAGCTTTAGCACCAACCAGTTCAAATCAGGTCTTAAAATCCTGCTCGATGGTGATCCTTACACCATCGTCGAGAATGAATTCGTCAAACCGGGTAAGGGTCAGGCCTTTAACCGCGTGCGGGTGAAGAACCTAAAGACCGGCAAGGTCATCGACCGCACCTTTAAATCGGGTGAGAGTGTGGAAGCCGCTGACGTGATGGAAACGGAGATGCAGTATCTCTACAACGACGGTGAGTTCTACCATTTCATGAAGCCCGATACCTTTGAGCAGCATGCCACGCCTGCAGCCGTTGTTGGTGATACCGGCAAATGGCTCAAGGAACAGGATACTTGTAGCGTCATCCTCTACAACGGTGAGCCGCTGTCGGTAGAGCCGCCACCGCATGTCACACTCACGGTCACGCAGACTGACCCCGGCCTCAAGGGCGATACCAGTAGCGGCGGTAGCAAACCCGCTACGCTCGAGACGGGTGCTGTGATTCAGGTGCCGCTGTTTGTGCAGGAAGGCGAGCTGCTTAAGGTGGACACGCGCACGGGTGAGTACGTCTCGCGCGCCAAAGAATAAACCTTTGGCCCATCACCCCACGACCGACTGGTCGCCATCGGGCAGTATCGAGGCGCTCAGGCAACGGGCAAATTGGCTTGCCCGCATTCGTGCGTTTTTTGCCAAGCGCGATGTGCTTGAAGTGGAAACCCCGGTTTTAGCCGCCGCCGGTGTCACCGACATCCATATCGATAGTCTGCGTGAGGCGTCGACCGGACGCTGGCTGCAGACCTCCCCGGAATACGCTATGAAGCGGTTGCTCGCCGTGGGTCTTGGGGATTGTTATCAGATAACTCGTGCCTTTCGCGCCGGCGAACAGGGCAGTTGGCATAATCCGGAATTCACCCTGCTGGAATGGTATCGGCTGGGGTTTAACGCCGATGCCCTCATGGCCGAAGTTGCCGATTTGGTGGCGATGGTGTTGGGGCCGGCACCCATCCGTACACTGACTTACGCCGAGGTATTTACTGCCGCCGGGCTGCCGGATCCCATCACCGCCAGCGACGCCGATATTCGGCAGGCCGCCAAACGGCTTCCTCAGGTACAGCCGTTGCCATTAGGGCTTGATCGCAATGGGCTGCTCGATTGGCTGTTGTCTCAGGTGGTGGTGCCAAGCTTACCCGAGCGCTGCTTTATCACCCATTTCCCGGCAAGCCAGGCCGTCTTGGCGCGTCTGAGTCCGGATGACCCGCGAACCGCGGAGCGTTTTGAGCTTTTCTGTGATGGCATCGAGATCGCCAATGGTTTTCATGAACTCACAGATGCCAAGGAGCTACGCAATCGATTCACGCGTGATCAATCTGCCCGAGCGCAGTCTGGTGAGCGGGTCCCGGAGATCGATGAACGTCTGCTGGCTGCCCTGGAGTCTGGTCTGCCGGACTGTGCAGGCGTTGCCTTAGGCGTCGATCGAGTGATCGCTTTGGCGTTGGGCAGCAAAGATATCGCCTCGGTGATGGCCTTTAGCTGGGATCGGGCGTAACGGCCAAAGGGCCTTTGCCAATTGCCCGGCCCATTTGCACCGGTTGCTCGGCAGCCAGCGCCTCATCCCATTCCACCGCCCGGTCAGCAAAGAGCACAATCACGGTTGAGCCCATATTGAATCGGCCCATTTCCTCGCCAGCGGCCAACGAAAGCGGTGCGTGCCGGTAATCCCAGCTGCGAATGCGCTGCCCACGCGGTGGGGTGACTTCGCCAGCCCACACGGTCTCGATGCTACCCACGCCAATGGCGCCCACCAGCACCAGTGCCATAGGCCCAAACTCAGTATCGAACAGTGCTACCACCCGTTCATTGCGGGCAAAGAGCCCCGGGACATGGCGCACCAGCGGTCTGGATACGCCAAAAAGCCGCCCGGGAACATGCAACATCCGCTCCAGCGTACCGGCCACCGGCATATGAATGCGGTGGTAATCGCGTGGCGATAAATAAACGGTGGCAAAACGTCCATCGACAAACGGCTCGGCAATCGCGGTATCGCCACCAAGCAGCTCGGTAACACCGTAATCACGGCCCTTGGCCTGAATCAGGCGTCCGGCGGTGATGGTGCCGGCCTCGCTGACATGCCCATCGACGGGGCTCACCACAACGCCGGGTGTCTCGTCGATGGGTCGTACGCCGGGGGTGAGGGCGCGGGTAAAGAACGCGTTAAAGCTCTCGTAGGTGTCCGCCCCGGCATTGGCCGCCTCGGTCAGGTTGACGTTAAACGCGCGGGTAAAACGACGAATTAGCAGGTTCTTCCAAGGCCGCCAGCGCGAGCGTGCTAGCGCATGGATGACACGCGAGATGCCATGCTGTGGCAGCAGACTAAAAAGCGGGACCAGCCATTTGCCCAGCATCAGCTTCTCGCTCCAGTAAAGGCGTTTTCAATGCGCATGAACTCCTCGGCAATCACCTCGCGGCCATGCGGAGGTTGCCAGAGTGCTTGCAGTCGACCATCGGGGTTAACCAGCAGGATGGCGGCGCTGTGATCCACCGGATAATCGCCGTTCTCATCCGGCTCCCCCAGGCTGTAGGCAATGCCCAATGCACGGGTGAGTGTGTCAATCGCCTCACGCTCGCCTGTGACGCCAACAAAATCGTCATGAAAATGTTGCACATACGTGGCGAGCTGCTTGGGGGTATCGCGACCCGGATCCACCGAGATGAACACAACCTCGGGCATTACGTTGGCCTGTGCCGTCTGCAGATAAGAAAGGGAGCCGGCGAGGGTGGCGAGCGTCATCGGGCAGACATCCGGGCAGTGGGTAAAGCCAAAGAAAACGAGCTCCCAGCCGCCGTTCTGCTCATCGGCACGCCACACCTGACCATGATGATCAGTGAGGCTGACATCGGGCAGTGCCCGCGGTTGTGGAAATACTGTCCCCACCATCGCCGGTGGTTCAGGTTCAGGCCAGAATAAAACCGCCGCCGCAGCCCCGATTCCGGCGAACAGCATGACTGCGATGACGAAGATTGAATTTTTCACTCGATTCATAGTGGCCATTATGCCAAGCCTTGTCGGCGCGCACAGCTAGGCGCGGCTTGATAGACTGCACGGATGACAGAACATTCCTCGGCTTTGCTCAGTGTTGGTGATTATATTCGGTATGCGGCCAGCCGTTTTCAGGCAGCGAGGCTGCATTTTGGCCATGGCACGGATAACGCCATTGATGAGGCGGCTGCCCTGGTGCTGGGGTCTTTGCATCTGCCGCCGGATCTGCATTCGGTGTATTTTCAATGCCGGTTGACTGCCGAGGAGCAGGCCCTGCTGGATGCGCGCATTGAGGAGCGAGTCCAGACCCGCCTGCCGGTGGCTTATATTTTGGGCGAGGCCTGGTTTTGTGGACTGTCGTTTGAAGTCGATGAAAGCGTCCTAATTCCGCGCTCACCGATTGCTGAGTTGATTGAATCCGGCTTTGCGCCTTGGGTAGATCCAAACGCTGTGCGTCGCATCGCCGACGTCGGGACAGGTAGTGGCTGTATAGCGATTGCGGCGGCACTGGCCTTCCCGGGTGTTCGTGTGGATGCACTGGATATTGCACCGGGGGCATTGGCCTGGGCGGCGCATAATGCCAAACGCCATGATGTCTCCGGTCAGGTGGCGGTGCAGCGCTCGGATTTACTAGCCGCCGTCCCGGCTGAGCCGCTACTTGATGTCATTGTCTCTAACCCGCCCTATGTGGATGCGCGCTCCATGATTGATTTGCCGGCCGAGTATCAGCACGAACCGCGGCAGGCGCTGGCGGCCGGCGCCGATGGTATGGATATCGTGCGTCGTCTCCTGCCCGAGGCGGCCGAGCGACTGACGGATCAGGGGGTTTTCTTCTGTGAGATCGGGCATGGTGCCAGGGCTTTTACTCAAGCCTTTCCCGATCTGCCAGTGACTTGGGTAGAATTTGAGCGCGGCGGTCAGGGCGTGTTTGCGGTGGATGCCGCCACACTGAAAGCTGCCTTCGCGCAATAAGGGATCAAAAATGTCAGGCAATAGCATTGGACGGCTTTTTACGGTGACCACCTTTGGCGAGAGCCACGGCCAGGCGCTGGGCGCCATTGTGGATGGCTGCCCGCCGGGGCTCGAGCTGAGTGAAACCGATCTGCAGGGCGACCTAGACCGTCGCAAGCCTGGCACATCCCGTCATACCTCGCAGCGCCGGGAGAGTGATCAGGTTCGGATTCTCTCGGGTGTGTTCGAGGGCAAGACAACCGGCGCACCCATTGGGCTGTTGATCGAGAACATGGATCAACGCTCAAAGGACTATTCGGATATCGCCGAGAAATTCCGCCCCGGCCATGCCGACTACACCTATTGGCAGAAATACGGCATCCGCGATTATCGCGGTGGTGGGCGTTCATCGGCGCGGGAGACCGCACTACGTGTCGCCGCTGGCGGTATCGCACGTAAATTTCTGCAAGATCGCCTGGGTGTGCGCATTCGCGGCTGGCTGGATCAGTTGGGGCCCATTCAGTTAAAGCTCGAGGACTGGGATTTGGTGGATACCAACCCCTTTTTCTGCGGCGAGCCCGGCCGGATTGAAGAGCTTGAGGCCTATATGGATGCCCTGCGCAAAGAGGGTGATTCGGTGGGTGCGGCGGTCGGTGTGCTAGCCCGTGGTGTGCCGCCGGGCCTGGGTGAGCCGGTGTTTGATCGCCTAGATGCCGATATTGCCCATGCCATGATGAGCATTAATGCGGTGAAAGGCGTGGAAGTGGGTGCGGGCTTTGCCAGCGCGGCGCAAAAGGGCACGCAGCATCGTGACGAGATTACCCCCGAGGGTTTTCTCTCCAACCATGCCGGCGGCACGCTTGGTGGCATATCCACCGGACAGGATCTAGTCATTCGCATGGCCCTCAAGCCCACATCCAGCATCCGCCTGCCCGGGCGCTCGGTGGATATTCACGGCAATCCGGTGGAGGTGGTCACTAAAGGCCGCCATGACCCTTGCGTGGGAATTCGAGCGACACCCATCGCCGAGGCCATGTTGGCCATCGTGTTGCTGGATCATTACCTGCGCCATCGTGGCCAGAACGCCGACGTCGACCCTGGTACACCGATTATTCCGGGGCACGTATCCGACTGACGCAGGGGGTTGGCTAATGGCCCTGCCGCTTGCCCGGCTTGGTGGCTTCTACGCGCTTTTCTTTGCCGTCCTTGGGCTCCTATCCCCTTACTGGGGCCCCTATTTGCGTGATCAGGGCTACGATGCCGCCGCCATCGGTATCCTGATTGCGATTATCCACGCCACCAAGATTATCGCGCCCAATCTTTGGGGGTGGATTGCCGATCACACCGGACAGCGCGTATGGGTGATTCGTATCGCCTGTGGTTTCGCGCTGGTGGGGTTCTGCGGGGTGTTTCTGGATGGCGGGTTTGTCTGGATGGCGCTCGTGATGGCGACGTTCAGCTTTTTTTGGAACGCCACCCTGCCGCAGATGGAGGCGCTAACTTTCTCGCATCTGCAAACCGATACGCACCGCTACCCGCGCATCCGGCTCTGGGGCACTGTGGGCTTTATGGCAGCAGTTCTGCTGGGCGGTGAGGCCGTCGATTTTTACGGCGCCGGTGTCGTGCCGGTGATGATAGGTATCCTGCTGCTGGCGCTTGCATTACTTAGTCTGTCGTTGCCTGCCAGTCAGCCCACTGTCAGTCATGAGCAGCATGATGGGCTGTGGAATATCCTCAGCGCCCGTCCGGTCATTGGACTTTTCCTGGCCTGTTTTTTGCTGCAGGCCAGTCATGGTCCTTTTTATGCCTTCTACAGTATCTACTTGCAGGATTATGGCTATTCGGGGTTGGCCATCGGCCTGCTCTGGGCCGTGGCTTTAAGTGCGGAAATCATGGTGTTTTTGCTGATGCCGCGTTGGCTCCCGCGCATTGGCCCGCGGCGGCTGCTATTGGCGGCGATGCTGCTGGCGGTACTGCGTTGGCTGCTGGTGGCCAAATTTGTCCACCTGCCGCTGGTGCAGGCCGGCGCGCAATTGCTGCATGCCGCCACTTACGGGGTGTATCACGCCACCGCCATCAGCCTTGTGAACCGGTATTTCGTGGGTAGTCTTCAGGGACGCGGACAGGCGCTCTATAGCAGCCTCACATTTGGCGCGGGTGTGGCGGTGGGCAGTTACGTCGCGGGCATGCTCTGGCAGCCACTTGGGGGCGCTGCAACCTATTACCTCGCTGCCGCGGTGGCTGCCTGCGGCGGGCTGGTGGCGTTTTTGATGGTCTCTGGCCACCCCGAGCCGGAATCACGGCACGCTTAACCGATATTCTCTCTGCGCGTATACTGCATCATCGACTGTATTGCGTGATGAACACCGCGAGGAAAACCATGGGTGGCAAGACCCTTTACGACAAACTCTGGGATGCCCATGTCGTCCGTGACAACGGCGATGGCACCGCACTTTTGTATATCGACCGGCAGCTGGTCCATGAAGTGACCTCGCCGCAGGCTTTTGAAGGATTGCGATTGGCCGACCGTCCGCTATGGCGGGTTGGCGCTAATCTGGCGGTGGTGGATCACAACGTCCCCACCACCGATCGCGATAAGGGCATTGCCGATCCCATCTCGGCCTTGCAGGTCGAGACACTCAACCAGAATTGTCGCGAATACGGCATCACGCAGTTTGGCCTGCTCGACCGGCGTCAGGGCATCGTGCACATCATCGGCCCGGAGCAGGGGGCGACCCAGCCTGGCATGACCGTCGTCTGTGGTGATTCGCATACCTCTACCCACGGTGCGCTGGGTGCGTTGGCCTTTGGTATTGGCACCTCAGAAGTTGAACATGCGCTCGCCACACAAACCGTGGTGCAGGCGCGCTCCAAACGAATGCTGATTCGTGTGGACGGACAGGCCGGCCCGGGAGTCACCGCCAAGGACATAATGCTGGCTATTATCGGCAAGATCGGCACGGCGGGTGGCACCGGCTATGCCGTTGAATACGGTGGCGAGGCGATTCGCGCCCTGTCGATGGCAGGTCGGATGACGATCTGCAATATGTCGATTGAGGCCGGTGCGCGCTGCGGCATGGTCGCCGTGGACGATACAACGATTGAATATCTGCGCGATCGGCCATATTCGCCAAAAGGCGAGATGTGGGATCAGGCTGAGGCCTATTGGCGCACGCTGACCAGCGACGAGGATGCCGCATTTGACCGTGTGGTTACGCTGGATGCCGCTGCCATCAAGCCGCAGGTCTCCTGGGGTACGTCGCCGGAGATGGTGGTGCCGGTGGACGGAGTGGTCCCGGATCCGGCCGATGAGCCGGATGAAACCAAACGCGCTGGCATGCAGCGGGCGCTTGAGTACATGGGCCTCAAGCCCGGGACGCCGATTCGCGAGATTCGTCCGGAGAAGATCTTCATTGGCTCTTGCACCAATTCGCGCATTGAAGATCTGCGCGCGGCGGCGGGCATACTGCGCGGCAAGCGAATTGCTAAAAACATCCGTGAAGCCATGGTGGTGCCGGGCTCGGGCTTGGTGAAGTGGCAGGCCGAGCAGGAAGGGCTGGATCAGGTCTTCAAAGAAGCCGGTTTTGAATGGCGCGATGCCGGCTGTTCCATGTGCCTGGGCATGAATCCTGACAAGTTAAGCAGCGGCGAGCGATGTGCTTCCACCTCCAACCGCAACTTTGAAGGACGGCAGGGCGCTGGCGGCCGGACCCATTTGGTGAGCCCCGAGATGGCAGCCGCCGCCGCTGTCGCCGGCCATTTTGTTGATATTAGAGAATTGGAGCAGTCAGCATGAAGCCGTTGACCCGCGTCGAGGGCTTGGTGGCCCCGCTGGATCGGTCCAATGTGGATACCGATGCGATTATTCCTAAGCAGTTCTTGAAGTCCATTCATCGCACGGGCTTTGGCCCTAATCTGTTTGATGAGTGGCGCTATCTGGATCATGGCGAGCCGGGACAGGATTGCAGTGATCGTCCGCTTAACCCCGATTTTGTGCTCAATCAGCCGCGCTATCAGGGCGCCAGTATCCTGTTGGCGCGGGAAAACTTCGGCTGTGGTTCGTCGCGTGAGCATGCGCCCTGGGCGCTTGGCGACTTTGGGTTTCGCGTGATTATCGCCCCGAGCTTCGCTGACATCTTCTACAACAACTGTTCTAAAAACGGCATTTTGGCGTTGACGCTGCCTGCGGATACTGTTCAAGCGCTGTTTGAGGCAACTGAATCCAACGAGGGCTATACGCTCGCGGTGGATTTGCCCGAGCAGGTGGTGATCACTCCTGACGGCAAACGCCATGACTTTGACATTGACCCGCATCGCAAACACATGCTGGTCGAGGGGCTGGATGAAATTGGGCTCACGCTGGAGCATGCCGATGAGATTCGGGCCTATGAACAGCAGCGACGGGCGGTCACGCCCTGGCTGTTTGATGATCTGGAGTCGGCATGAGCCATCGCCTATTGATGTTGCCGGGCGATCACATCGGCCCGGAGATTGTTGCCGAGGCCGATAAGGTTCTGCGTTGTCTGATGGCCGATTTCGGCCTTGATGCCGAGCTTGAATACGCCAATTTAGGCGGTTGCGCGGTTGATGCAGAAGGTGCGCCACTGCCACAGAGCACGCTGTCTTTGGCCCGCGAATCCGATGCCCTGTTGCTCGGTGCGGTTGGCGGCCCGGAATGGGATGCGATCGAGCGCGAAAAGCGCCCGGAGCGCGGGTTGCTTGCCATTCGTGCAGAGCTTGGGTTGTTCGCCAATCTCCGTCCCGCGATTCTGTTTCCGGAGCTTGCCGATGCCTCGAGTCTCAAGCCCGAGGTGGTGGCTGGATTAGACATCCTGATCATTCGGGAACTCACCGGCGGAATTTATTTTGGTCAGCCGCGTGGTATTCGCACCCGCGATGACGGCTTGCAAGAGGGCTTTAACACGCTGGTCTATGGCGCCGATGAGATCGAGCGGATCGGCCGGGCGGCCTTCGAGGCAGCAGCCAAGCGCAATGGCCGGCTGTGCTCGGTGGATAAGGCCAATGTGCTGGAGTCGAGCGAGCTCTGGCGCGAGGTTATGGAAGGCATTGCCGGTGATTACCCTGGCGTTGAGCTTAGCCATATGTACGTCGACAACGCCGCCATGCAGCTGGTGCGTGCGCCAAAACAGTTTGACGTGATGGTCACTGGGAATCTCTTTGGTGATGTGCTCTCGGATTGTGCGGCGATGCTAACCGGCTCCATTGGTATGTTGCCATCGGCCTCACTCGATGAGGGTGGCCGGGGCTTGTATGAGCCCGTGCATGGGTCAGCACCGGATATCGCAGGCAAGGGTATTGCCAACCCGCTGGCCACTATTCTTTCGGTGGCGATGTTGCTTCGCTACAGCCTGGGTGAGGCTGAGCAGGCCACGCGCGTTGAACGGGCCGTAGCCGCTGTGCTGGCCGATGGTTTGCGCACGACCGACATCGCCGGTACTCAGGGGCAAACGGTGGGTACCGTCGCGATGGGTGATGCGGTGATCGCTGCCCTTCGTGCCCAACAATAAGGATTAGATGATGGAAACGGTAGGTTTTATCGGCTGGCGGGGCATGGTGGGCTCGGTCTTAATGGATCGGATGCGAAGCGAAAACGACTTCGCAGATATTGAGCCGGTTTTCTTCTCCACCTCGCAGGTCGGCGCCCCGGGGCCGGATATTGGGAAAAACGTGCCGGTGCTCGCCGACGCGCACGATCTTGAGGCGTTAGCGGCAATGGATGCCATCGTGACCTGTCAGGGCGGTGACTACACCAAGGCCGTTTATGACGATCTGCGCGCCAAAGGTTGGCAGGGGTATTGGATCGATGCCGCTTCCACACTGCGCATGAAAGATGAGAGCGTCATCGTGCTCGATCCGGTGAACGATGGCGTTATCCGTCAGGCCCTGGCCGATGGAACGCGCACGTTTGTCGGTGGCAATTGCACGGTCAGTCTCATGCTCATGGCCATTGGTGGACTTTTCGAGCATGACCTCATCGAGTGGATTACGCCGATGACCTATCAGGCGGCATCGGGGTCGGGCGCACAGCATATGCGTGAACTGCTGCGGCAGATGGGCTATCTGCGTGACGCCGCAGGCAGCGCGTTGGATGCACCGAGCAGCGCCATTCTGGATATCGACCGGGATATCACTGCCGCCCTTCGCGATGCGGCCTACCCTACTGAGCATTTCCCGGTGCCGCTGGCCGGTAGCCTGATCCCTTGGATTGACTCGCCCATGGAGTCTGGCCAGAGCCGTGAGGAGTGGAAGGCCGGGGTCGAGACCAACAAGATTCTCGGGCGTCGTTATGAACCGATTCCGATTGATGGGATTTGTGTTCGCATCGGTGCCATGCGCTCGCATGCCCAGGCATTGACCATCAAACTACGGCGCGATGTGCCTTTGGATGATATTGAGGGCATGCTGGCGCAGGCGAATGACTGGGTGCATGTCATCCCGAATGAGCCCGAGGCCAGTCAGCAGCGTCTCACGCCAACCGCGGTGAGCGGTGGGCTTGATATCCCGGTTGGGCGGTTGCGCAAGCTGGCGATGGGCGGGGAGTATCTTTCGGCCTTTACCGTTGGCGACCAGTTGCTTTGGGGCGCTGCAGAGCCGCTGCGGCGTATGCTGCGTCTGGTGGTTGCCGACTAATGCACAGACTGCCACTCGTCCTGCTGGGCTGGCTGTTTATAGTGAGCAGCGCCTCAGCACTGCAGTTGGGCGAGATTGAGATCGCAACCACGCCACCGCAGGCCGTTGAGGCGCGGATTGCCTTGTTACATGCCACGCCTGCGGTCCTGCGCGATGCCCGGGTGTCGTTGGCAGACGCCAGTCGGCATGCGCGGCTGGGCATTAACGCCGCGCGTCAGCCAAAGGGCTTATCGCTGCGGCTGGTGGATGAGGCCGATAATGCCGCTGTCATCCTTCGCCTGCCGGCCGACACGCCGGCCGCACGGCAGGTTTTTGATTTTGTGCTTGAGATAACCTGGGCAGGCGGGCAGCTGGCGCGCGCTTATGCGCTGGTTCGCGACAATGGGCAGTTACAGGCTCGTGCGCTCGGTGAGGCGCAATTTGGGCCAACACAGCGCTCCGACACGCTCTACAGCATTGCTAACGCGCTGCGGCCGCCGGCGGTTGCGACTAATCAAATGATGCTTGCGCTCCTTGCTGAAAATCCGGACCGGTTTAATGCCCCCAATGTGAATGCATTGCAGCGTGATGTCTTGTTGCGGCTGCCGCAGCCGGATGCTTTGCAATTCCCAAGCCTTGATCAGGCCAATGCTGAGGTGCGGCAACAGCTGACCACTTGGGGCCAGTCTGAGCCTGCGGAGCCGATAAGAACGGATGCCGGCGTTGAGACTCAGGCATTTGAATCGGTTACCGAGGTGCCGACGCCGCAGGCTGAAACGCCAGCGCCGCAGGCCGAAACCCCGGCGCTGCGTTTATTGCCGCCGCAGGCCGAAGCCCCGCTGGAAAACGCCACGGCGTTTGGTGCTGCCGAATTCACCGAACTTGCCGAGCAGCTCACCCGTGTTGAGCAAGCCAATGAACAGCTAGCCCGCCAAAATCAGGAATTGCAGCGCGCAATTGATAGCCTGCAGGCCGATGTCACCCGTCTTGAGAGCCTGCTTGTTGAGAGCCAGCGTCAAACGAATGGTGCTGAACAGCCTGCATCGAACCAACCGCCCGAGCCAATTACCGCTGAGGCTGTTGCCGACTGGGTGCAGAGCGAGTTTGTCGCGGTTATGGCTCAGCCCAGTATTGCGTTGCAACGGCCTTGGTCGCGGGGGCTGATTGTTGGTGTCACCGTTTTCCTTGCGCTGCTTTTGCTGGCCTGGCTCCTCGGTCGCCGGCGCCCGACACCGAAGAAAACCGAAAACGATGCGCTGCCCGCGCAATGGCGACCGCAAACCGGTCGGCCCGAGCGCACCGATGCCGTTGACGAGACACAACTTGGACCGACGGCCGTGCGCCAGGCCGAGGCAGTATCAGCCGATCCATTAGAGCGCGCCAGCGAACTGATTGCCTATGGTCAGTTGGCACAGGCGCAGTCGGTGTTGGATGAGGCGCTGGGTGAGACACCCGATAGCGTCGGCCTGCGGCTGCGTTTGCTCGAAGTCCTTGCCATGCGCGGTGACCGAGCCGGTTTCGAGTCGGAGGCCCATGTGCTGCATGCGCAGATTAACGACGACAACGACCCACGCTGGCAGCGCATTGCCCGCCAGGGCCGTGAAATTTCACCGGATCATCCGCTATTTGCCATCGCCGAATGACGCGGATTGCGCTCGGGGTTGAATACGATGGTAGTGCCTACAGCGGCTGGCAGCGTCAGGCGCATGCCATCACGGTGCAGGGTTGTCTTGAACAGGCACTCAGCGCAATTGCCGAGGCGCCGATTGAGGTCACGGCCGCCGGTCGCACTGATGCCGGCGTTCATGGCTGTGGCCAGGTCGTGCACTTTGACAGCCCGGTGGAGCGTCCTGATCGTGCCTGGGTGCGGGGTGTCAACAGTCAGCTACCGGATGCTATTGGTGTGCGCTGGGTGCGTTATCCCGGCGAAGCATTTGATGCGCGTCGCAGCGGGCTTTCGCGTTGTTATCGCTATTTGTTGCTCGATGATCCACTGCCGCCAGTGTTACGGCGCGCGCGTGTCGGCTGGACCTGGAAATCGCTTTCAGTTGATTTGATGCATGCCGCGGCACAGGCGCTGGTAGGCGAGCATGATTTCTCAAGCTTTCGGGCCGCTGGCTGCCAGGCGCATCATCCGATACGCCGGGTGTTGGCGGTTAGCGTGACACGCCAGCAGGGCACGATCGCCATTGATATCGAAGCCAATGCCTTTTTGCATCACATGGTGCGCAATATCGTGGGCAGCCTGATGCTGGTTGGTAGTGGTGAACAACCGCAGAGCTGGCTTGCGGATGTGCTGGCTGCACGAGACAGGCGCCTGGCCGGCGTGACGGCACCAGCGGCTGGGCTTTACCTGTTGGGTGTTCGCTATCCAACACACTTTGGTTTACCCGAACCAGCGCCCGGGCCGGTTTTTGCCTGAATTCGGTGCGAGGGGTAGGATGAGTCGGTGCGCACGCGAATTAAAATCTGTGGAATCACTCGAGCGGAGGACGCGATCGCTGCGGCCGAAGCGGGCGCTGATGCCATTGGGTTGGTTTTTTATCCAAAAAGTCCGCGCTATGTAACCCCGGAAGCGGCGGTAGAGATTATTGCCGCCCTGCCTGTGCTTACCGTCAGCGTCGGGCTTTTTATGGATGCCGATCCGGATTGGGTGGCACAGGTGCTCAAAGCCGTGCCGCTGGATGCGTTGCAGTTCCATGGTAATGAGTCTGCGGCCGAGTGTGAGCGCTATGGGCGTCGCTACATCAAGGCCGTGGGTATGGCGGGTGGCGATGCCAATGCAGTCGCCGCCGCGCATCCAAACGCCGCGGCATTGCTACTGGATGGGCATGCGCCGGGTCTTGCCGGTGGCTCGGGTGAGACCTTCGACTGGCAACAGCCCGTACCCAAGACTCACCGGGTGATTGTTGCCGGCGGGCTCAAGGCGGATAATGTGGCGCAAGCCGTGCAAGCGCTACACCCTTGGGGTGTGGATTGCAGCAGCGGGGTGGAATCCGAACCCGGTATTAAGGACCGACGCAAGCTCGTCGCTTTTAGCAAAGAGGTTTACCGTGTCGAACGTCATTGAGGCCATTGAAGCGCCTACCGATTATGGGCATTTTCCTGACGCGCTCGGGCATTTCGGTCCTTATGGTGGCCGTTTTGTCCCAGAACTGCTCATGGCGCCGCTCGAGGAGCTGGCCGCCGCTTACGCGCGTTACCAAAACGACCCGGAGTTCAAGGCAACCCTTGATGCTGACCTGAAAGATTATGTCGGTCGGCCAACACCGCTTTATTACGCCGAGCATTGGTCCAACCAGGTCGGCGGTGCACGAATTTATTTAAAGCGTGAGGATCTTGACCACACCGGCGCCCACAAAGTGAATAACACCATGGGGCAGGCTTTGCTCGCCTACCACATGGGCAAAAAACGCATCGTTGCCGAGACCGGCGCCGGCCAGCATGGCGTGGCCACGGCCGCGGTTTGTGCCCGTTTGGGGCTTGAGTGCATTGTCTACATGGGTGCCGAGGACGTGCGCCGGCAATCGGTCAACGTCTATCGCATGCGGCTGATGGGGGCGACCGTGGTGCCGGTGGAATCAGGCACACGGACACTGAAGGACGCCCTCAATGAGGCCTTCCGCGATTGGGCGGCCAATGTGGATGACACCTTCTACATTATTGGCACGGTCGCGGGGCCGCATCCGTATCCGTCCATGGTGCGCGATTTTCAATCGATTATTGGTCATGAGACGCGTGAGCAATGTCTCAGCCAACATGGACGTCTTCCCGATGCGCTTGTCGCCTGTGTTGGCGGCGGCTCCAATGCCATTGGCCTTTTCCATCCTTTCCTGGAAGACCGCGACGTCGCTATTTACGGCGTTGAGGCCGGCGGCGATGGCGTGGAGACCGGTCGGCATGCCGCGCCGTTATCAGCCGGGCGGCCCGGTGTTTTGCATGGCAACCGTACCTATTTGATGGAAGATGAGGATGGTCAGATCATGGCCACGCATTCGGTCTCAGCAGGTCTGGATTACCCGGGGGTCGGTCCAGAGCATGCCTGGCTTAAGGATACTCAACGGGTCGAGTACGTTGCCGTCAATGATGATGAAGCACTCGCGGCCTTCCATGGATTGGCGCGTAGTGAGGGGATTATTCCCGCACTTGAAACCGCTCATGGAATTGCCTACGCCGAGAAGCTGGCCAAGCGCATGCGACCTGATCAGATGATTGTGATTAATTGCTCCGGCCGCGGTGATAAAGATATCAATACGGTGGCCGAGGTGGAGGGCATGGAGTTATGAGTCGCATCAGCCATCGCTTTACAAAACGACGCGCCGAGGACCGGAAGACGCTGGTTACCTATATTACCGGTGGCGATCCCAACCCGCAGGCCACTGTGCCGATGATGCATGCGCTGGTGACAGCCGGCGCCGATATTATTGAAGTCGGTATGCCATTTTCCGACCCGATGGCCGATGGCCCGGTGATTCAGTCGGCCTGCGACCGGGCATTGGCGGGCGGTACGGGGCTTCGTGATGTTCTGGAGATGGTGCGCGATTTCCGCCGCGACGATCAGGACACGCCCGTGGTGCTGATGGGTTATCTCAACCCGATTGAGCAGATCGGCTATATCGAATTCGCCAAGCTGGCCGCGGCAGCCGGGGTGGATGGTGTGCTCACTGTCGACCTGCCGCCGGAAGAGGGTAATGAGCTGGTGGCAGCACTTGATGCCCACGATCTTGATCCGATTTGGCTGGTTGCACCGACCACAAGCCTTGAACGTATTCGCTCCATTTGTGACCACGCCAAAGGATTTGTCTACTACGTTTCACTCAAAGGCGTGACTGGGGCAGCGACTCTGGATATCGACAGCGTCTCCGAGCATGTTGAGTCGATTCGACAGGCCACGCAGCTGCCAGTAGGTGTGGGCTTTGGCGTGCGCAACGGCGAAGACGCCGCACGTCTGGGTGAAGTGGCTGATGCCGTTGTGGTGGGAAGCGCCATCGTCTCGCGGATCGCTGAGCATGCCGAAGATCATGCCCGTGGCCTGAAGGAAGTCGAGGCATTCACCCGCAGCTTGCGCGAAGGCCTTGATGCGCCAAGCTTGGAGCCGTCGTCTTGAGTTGGTTTGAGAAATTGATGCCCTCACGCATCCGCACCGAGGGCGCGGCGCGAAGCCGCAGTGTCCCCGAAGGGCTCTGGACGAAATGCGAAGAATGCTCGGCAGTGCTCTACCGCCCGGAGCTGGAGCGCAACCTTGAGGTCTGCCCAAAGTGTGATGCCCATATGCGCATCAGTGCGCGTCGCCGGCTTGATTTGTTTTTGGATGAGCAAGGCCGCAGTGAGATTGGCGCTGATCTGCAGCCGGTCGATGCTCTGAAATTTAAGGATTCCAAGCGCTACAAAGACCGCCTGTCTCAGGCGCAAAAAGTAACGGGTGAGCACGATGCCTTGGTGGCCATGAGCGGCCGGGTAAATGACCTGCCCGTTGTTGCCGCCGCCTTTGAGTTTCGTTTCATGGGTGGCTCCATGGGCGGTGTGGTTGGCGAGCGGTTTGTCTTGGCGGTTGAGGAAGCGCGTCGGCGGCAGGTGCCATTGGTTTGCTTCAGCGCGAGCGGTGGCGCCCGCATGCAGGAGGCGCTGTTCTCACTGATGCAAATGGCGAAAACCAGCGCCGCATTAAAGCGTCTGTCCGATGCACGCATCCCCTTTGTCAGTGTCCTGACTGACCCCACCATGGGTGGTGTCTCTGCCAGTCTGGCCATGCTCGGCGATGTCATCGTCGCAGAGCCTGGTGCGCTGATTGGCTTTGCCGGGCCACGTGTGATTGAGCAGACCGTGCGTGAGACGTTACCGGAGGGTTTTCAGCGCAGTGAATTTTTGCTCGAGCATGGCGCCATCGATTTAATCGTTGATCGTCGTGAGCAGCGTGCACGCATTGGCGCGTTGCTGGCCATGCTCATGCAGGCGCCATCACCCGGGCCGGATGCCCGTTCGGTGCTGGGCGCGCCATTGACGCCTGCTGAGGAGTAGTCGGTCGGGGTGAAGGCGGGCGCGCTCGATGATTGGCTGCAATGGCTTGAGGGCGTCCACCCGCAAGAAATCGAT
Source organism: Spiribacter sp. (assembly GCA_965658695.1). Classification (GTDB taxonomy): domain Bacteria; phylum Pseudomonadota; class Gammaproteobacteria; order Nitrococcales; family Nitrococcaceae; genus Spiribacter. Next base: position 54,068 of record CBFHTR010000006.1, on the reverse strand, counting down.
CTTGGCCTTGAGCGCATTACGCAGGTGGCTGATCGTATGGGTCTGCGCCAGACTGGCGCGCCGATCATCACGGTGGCCGGCACCAACGGCAAAGGCAGCACGGTTGCCTGTCTTGAGGCCATGTATTTGGCGGCAGGCAATACCCCGGGCACCTATACCTCACCGCATTTATTGCGCTACAACGAACGTATTCGCATCGGTGGCCGTGCGGTTAGCGATGCGCTGATACTGGAAGCCTTTGCTGCCATCAATACAGCGCGAGGCGACATCACACTCACGTATTTTGAGTTTGCCACACTGGCGGCTGCCTGGTGTTTTCGTGAGCTTGGTGTCGCCCCCTGGATTCTGGAGGTAGGTCTGGGTGGCCGGCTTGATGCCACCAATTGTTTTGATGCCAATCTGGCCATTGTCACCCGTATTGATCTCGATCACATGGAGTGGCTGGGTGATAACCGCGAGGCCATTGCCGGCGAGAAAATGGGCATCGCCCGGCAGGGCCGGCCGGTGGTCTGTGCCGATCCTGAGCCGCCAAAGAAAATCGCCGCGGTGGCCGCGCAACTGCAAGCACCACTCTGGCAGTTGGGAGCGGATTACCATTGCTTGCCTGCTGAGCAGCGTTGGACGTGGCGGGCCGGCGCGCAAGAGTACCGGGACCTGCCAAGACCCGCTTGGCTGCCGGATAATGCGCTGGCCAATGCCGCCGGTGCCGTAATGGCGGTCAGCGGCGCTGATCCAGCGCTTCGACTGTCTGAGACAGCGGTGAGAGACGGGCTGGCGCAAGCCGGACTCGCGGGACGACAACAGTTGGTGCAGACGGCTGCTGGGCGATGGCTGCTTGATGTGGGGCACAACCCTTCGGCGATTGGCTTGTTGGCTGAGCGTCTGCGCCTGGAGCGCCCCTATGGCAAGGTGCGGATGGCCTTTGCGCTGATGCAGCGCAAACCCCTTGAGCCTTTACTCAGCCAACTGCTACCCGTCGTTGATGAGTGGTTTGTCCTTGATCTGAACGATCCGCAGGCGCATTCGCCGGATTCGGTAGCCGCTATGTTGCAGGCACATGGCGGACATTGCCTTGGCCAGGGCAATGCCAAGGCGGCGCGATATGCACTCGAGTCGGCCAACGCGCCCAGTGACTTGATGGTGGCAGCGGGCTCTTTTCGAGTGGTGGAAGCCCTTATGCAATTGGGTATTGGTGCTTGCAACGATGCCGCGTGAGGCCGAAACTGATCATGCCCTGACTGGTGGGAGTGGCATTTGGAACAGCGATTTAAACAACGGTTGATGGGCGCCGTGGTGCTGGTGGCACTGGCGGTGATTTTTCTGCCAATGCTCTTGTCCGGACCGGTAGAGCGTACTCGGGTGGATATTGCGCTTGATATGCCACCGGAGCCCACAGTTGATGCCGCGCCAACACTGCCCACCGCCGATCAGTTTGCTGACGATCGACCAGAGGCCGCACTTGCCAATCAGCCGCCACCAACCGACCTTGATCAGCTAACGGACGAGCCAACCGAGCCGCAGACGCTTGAGGTCAGGCCCGAGACTGAGACAGAACCGGAGCCTCAACCAGAACCCGCCACGGAGCCAGAACCCGCCCCAGAGGCAGGTTTTTATGTGCAGGTCGGCGCTTTTGGCAGCGCGGAAAATGCCGAGAGACTGGCTGTGCAGCTGCGTGATGATGATCTATCAGTACGTGTGGTTGATGAATCGGGTGCCCATCGCGTCCAAGTAGGGCCAATCGACACCCGGGCGGGCGCTGAGCGCATGAGTCAGCGCTTGGCCGAGGCTTATGAATTGCCCGGCTTTATCATCGAGCCATGAGTCTGCGCCCTGTTATACTTTGCCCTTTGGATGAGCAATGAACTGGCTTGATTACGCGCTGCTCGGCGTCGTTGCCGTTTCGATCCTCATTGGGATCATTCGCGGCTTTGTCCGCGAGGTAATCTCGGTCGTGGTCTGGGTGGCCGCCTTTTTGATTGCTATGCGTTATGGCGCTCAGGCGGGCGATTATCTCTCACCCTGGATTGCCTCCTCGATGATCCGCTGGGTGTTGGGCTTTGGTGGTCTTTTTGTGCTCACCCTCATCCTTGGGGCATTGGTGGGCTACGTGGGCCGGGCGTTAGTTGGAAAAACCGGTCTCAGTGGTACGGACCGCCTGCTGGGTGTGGTGTTTGGCGGCGTGCGCGGCGGCTTGTTGGTTGGATTAGTAATTCTCGGTGCAGGGCTTACCGCGATTCCGCAGGCGCCCTGGTGGCAAGCCTCGGTTGTGGTGCAGGGGTATCAACCCTGGGTTTGTCATCCCCAAGTTGGCAGCTGGTTGCAGCAGGCGCGACAGGCGGCACCGATTGATCAGGCTCCGGTGAATGGCGCTGTGGCGCTCGCCTATTGGGAAGCCTATTGTAGCGGTTCGCAAAGTTTGAATAACACGGCGGGGAGTTAGAAGCCTATGTGTGGCGTGATTGGGATGGTGGCGAAATCGCCGGTCAATCAGGCGTTGTACGACGGACTGACCGTGCTGCAGCATCGCGGGCAGGACGCCGCCGGCATCATGACTTTTGACCGGGGACGGCTGCATTTGCGCAAGGACAACGGCCTGGTTCGGGATGTCTTTGGCGCTGATGACATGTTGCAGCTCAGTGGCAATATCGGCATCGGCCACTGCCGTTATCCCACCGCCGGATGCTCCAGCTCGGCGGAATCGCAGCCGTTCTATGTCAACTCTCCCTATGGTATGAGCATCGCGCACAATGGCAATCTCACCAATGCCGATGCCATCAAGCGCGATCTTTATTTGGAAGATCTCCGCCATATCAACACCAGCTCGGATTCAGAGATTCTGCTCAATGTATTCGCGCATCGCCTGGGCGAGCTCGGCAAGCTGCGTATTAGCGAATCAGATATTTTCGATGCCGTCAGCGGTATCCATGAGCGCTGTCGCGGCGGTTATGCCGCCATCGTAATGATTAACGGCTATGGGGTGCTTGGCTTTCGCGACCCACATGGCATTCGCCCGCTTTGCTTTGGCAAGCGCGAAACCGAGGCTGGCACCGAATATATGATCGCCTCTGAGAGCGTGGCGCTTGGTGTGCTGGGCTTTACACTGATTCGTGATGTTGCCCCAGGCGAGGCCGTGTTTATTGACCTCGATGGCAATCTCCACACCCGGCAGTGTGCCGATGCACCGCGCCTGTCGCCGTGTATTTTTGAATATGTTTATCTCGCGCGGCCAGACTCCATGCTTGATGACGTCTCTGTCTATAAGTCACGGCTTCGCATGGGCCGCATGCTCGCCGGCAAGATTCAGCGGGAATGGGCCAATCACGATATCGACGTGGTGATACCGATTCCGGATACCAGCCGCACCAGCGCACTGGACCTGGCCAATGAGCTTAATCTCACCTATCGCGAAGGTTTTATTAAAAACCGCTACATCGGCCGGACTTTCATCATGCCGGGGCAGGCTGTGCGCAAGAAATCCGTGCGGCAAAAGCTCAACCCCATTGAGTTGGAATTTCGCGGCAAGAATGTACTGCTTTTGGATGACTCCATCGTCCGCGGCACCACCTCCGAGCAAATTATTCAAATGGCCCGGGATGCCGGCGCCAACAAGGTGTATTTCGCCTCCGCCGCGCCACCGGTGCGCTATCCCAATGTCTATGGGATTGATATGCCGGCCGCGCATGAGCTGATTGCCCATGGCCGCAGTGTGGATGAGATCTGCCAAACCATTGGTGCCGATCACATGATCTATCAGGATCTGGACGATCTGATTGAAGCGGTTCGTGAGGGCAATGAAAATCTGCATAATTTCGATTGCTCTTGCTTCAATGGTGAATACGTCACCGGCGATATTAGTGCGGATTATTTGCTCGAGCTCGAGGCCCGGCGCAATGACGCTGCTTTGCAGGGTGGTGGTGCAGGCAGTCTGGGGCGCGAGCTCGGTTTGGTGCATTCATGAGCTGGGGACCGGATACTAAAGGCCTGCGCGCCGGCTGGGAACGCACGCCCGAGCAAGAGCATTCCGAAGCCATTTTCCCCACATCCAGTTTTAGTTTTCGCTCCGCTGCCGAGGCCGCTGCGCGTTTTGCAGGGGATGAGCCGGGCAATATTTACTCACGGTTTACCAACCCCACGGTGCGGGCGTTTGAAAAGCGCTTGGCGGCGATGGAGGGTGGCGAAGCGGCGATTGGCATGGCCTCGGGCATGGCGGCTATTCTTGCCGTATGTATGGGCCTGCTGCGCTCGGGCGATCATGTGGTCTGTTCGCTGGGTGTTTTTGGGACGACGGCATCGCTGTTCACCAATCATTTGTCTCGATTTGGGGTGAGCACGGATTTTGTCTCACCAGCCGATACCGATGCTTGGGCGGGGGCAGTGCGGCCTGAGACGCGGCTGTTCTTTCTTGAAACCCCCTCCAACCCGCTGACCGAAATTGCCGATATTCGTGCCCTGGCCGATCTCGCGCATCAATCCAATGCCCGGTTGGTGGTGGATAACTGCTTTTGTACGCCGGCCCTGCAGCGCCCGCTTGCGCTTGGTGCCGACTTGGTCACGCATTCGGCCACCAAATATCTTGATGGCCAGGGCCGATGTGTGGGTGGCGCTGTGGTGGGTGATGCGGAAACGCTGGATAAACATATCTTCCCGTTCCTCAGAACCGCTGGGCCGACGATGAGCCCATTCAATGCCTGGGTGTTTGTTAAAGGCTTGGAGACGCTCAATCTGCGGATGCGCGCGCACAGTGAGGCGGCAATGCAGCTTGCCGAATGGCTGATCACACGGCCGGGTGTGGAGCGTGTTTTCTACCCGGGGCTTGCCGACCATCCTCAGCATGATTTGGCTGCCGCCCAGCAGTCAGGTTTTGGCGGGATTGTCTCGTTTGAGGTTGCCGGCGGGCGTGATGCGGCCTGGCATTTAATCGATCAGACTGAAATGATTTCCATTACTGCTAACTTAGGTGATGTCCGCACAACGATCACCCATCCCGCGAGCACGACGCATGGGCGGGTGTCGCCTGAGCAGCGCGAGGCCATGGGCATTCATGAAAACCTCGTGCGTGTCTCCGTTGGCTTGGAAGATCAAGCAGATATTCAGGCCGATCTCGCCCGCGGGCTCGTCACCGCCTGATCGCTATGGCCTTATCGCATCGTGAGGCCTTAACGGCCACTCATGCAGCAGCCATCGCTGCGGTCCAGGGACGTGTGGCGGTTCGCCAATCCCTGATCGATTCGCCCTTGGATGACGGCCCCTGGCATTTAGTGGCCGTTGGCAAGGCGGCTATGGCCATGGCGCATGGGGCGGCCGATGTGTTGGGCAGTCAGGTGATACAAGCACTTGCTATTACTCGAGTGGGCTACGCCGATGCCAGCCTCGAAGATCGTTTGCCGGTGCGGGTGCTCACGGCACCTCATCCAGTCCCGGATGCGCGCAGCCTCGCAGCGGGTGAGGCCCTGGTGCGTTTTTTGGACCAGGCGGGTGATAACGCACGTTTCCTTTTCTTAATATCTGGTGGCAGCTCCAGTCTGGTGGAGCGGCTTGCCGGCGAAGCCGATGCGCAGTCATTGGCTCAACTCAACAAATCCTTGTTGGCCGGTGGATTGGATATTGGTCGTATGAACCGTATTCGCAAAGCCGTCTCCACCATCAAAGGCGGGCGACTTGTGCAGTGGTTGCGCGGGCGGCAGACCGAGGTGCTATTGATCTCGGATGTACCCGGCGACGACCCAGCGGTTATTGGCTCGGGATTATTGGCAGGGGATGCGGCGCCGATTGCGCAAGCCGAAGCCGCCTCCATGTTGCCGGCGGGCTTAACGCTGGCCGAGCCACCGCCATCACCTGATGACCCGCGCTTTACATCCGTTTGCAGTCGGATTGTCGCCAGTAATGCGCTTGCGATGAAGGCCGCTGCTACTGCGGCGCGCGAGATGGGTTATGCGGTGCATTGCAGTGATGAATTTTTGCAGGGAGACGCGGCGTTACGGGGTGCTGAGCTTGCTGAGGTGATGCTGGCCGGGCCCCGCGGAATGACGATTTGGGGTGGTGAGCCCACGGTGACCCTGCCAGAGCATCCTGGCCGCGGCGGCCGAATGCAGGCGCTGGCGCTGGCAGCAGCGAAGACACTGACAGATACGAATGCGTTGATGCTTGCCGCAGGCACTGATGGCGCAGACGGCCCGGGTGAGGATGCCGGTGCGGTTGTCGATGGCGGCACGCTTTCAAGGGGTGCTAATGCCGGGCTTGATGCGGATGAATGTCTGGCCGCTGCCGATGCCGGGCGCTTCTTGGCGGCAAGCGGTGATTTAATTCAAACCGGAGCGACGGGCACCAATGTTATGGACTTGGTAATTGGCCTGCGTCCTTAGCCGAACCAAAGGTCAGCGTCTGCAGCGAATAATGGCCATTGGCCACCCGCAACAGGCTGGCCTGTTCAAACCAATCACCAAGCACGATCCGGCTCACCGGGCGGCCATCCAGGTCAAAATGATGCACATTGGGGCGATGGGTATGGCCGTGAATGAGCCGGGCGACCCGGTGTGTGCGTATTCTGGCGGCAACTGCCTCGGCGTTGACGTCCATAATCTCGCTGCGCTTGTCGGCCATCGCCTCGCCGCTTTTCAAACGCGCCGCCTGGGCCTGTTGAATACGCTCATCAATCGGCAGCGACAGAAAAGCGGCTTGCCAGTCAGGGGCCCGCACTTGTTGGCGAAAAGCCTGATAAGCGGTGTCATCAGTACACAGGGCGTCACCATGCTCGAGCAATACCCGTTCATCATCAATAGTGATGACGGTGGGCTCATTAAGAATGCGGGCGCCTGCTGTCCTGGCAAATTCCTCGCCCAGCAAAAAGTCGCGATTGCCATGCATCAAATAGATCGCCGTCCCCGCAGAACTTAGGCGAGCGAGTGCCGGTGCAATCGGATCATCCGCAGGGCGGGCATCATCGCCAATCCATGCTTCGAACAGATCACCAAGTATAAAAATGGCACCGGTCCCCGTTGCGGGGCCAGTAAGAAACTGTAAAAAAGCCTGAATCGCTGCTGGCCTTGCCGGGTCGAGGTGCAGATCGGCCAGAAAATAAATGGGTTGACGGTTTGAATGAAGGGTAATCATGTCCATGGTGCTTAAGATGGCGAGCATTGCGGCTGCATGCAAGCTGCAGCTCCATTATCATGCTCAGCATGACATCAAACCCTGTGAAAACCCGTTTCGCACCCAGCCCCACCGGCAAACTCCATCTGGGTAATCTGCGCACCGCAATTTTTAACGTGTTGCTTGCGCGCCGGCATGGCGGGCATTTCCTGCTGCGTATCGAAGACAGTGATCTTGCGCGCAATGATCCAAGCGCCTTTGAGGCCATTGCCGCCGATCTGCGTTGGCTGGGTCTTGAATGGGATGAAGGACCGGGCCGGGGTGAGTCTCATGACTGGCAACAGTCAGCGCGCGCGGGAGTTTACGCCGAGGCGGCCGATCAGCTCTTGGCCGTGGATGCGGCTTACTGGTGTTTTTGTACCCAGGAACGACTGGCGGAATTACGCGCGACTCAGGCTCGCCAAGGGCAGGCCCCTCGTTATGACGGCTGTTGTGCCGCGATCGATCCGCAGCAGGCGCATCAGCGCAGGGCAGACGGTGAGTCTGCCGTCCTGCGGCTTCGCATGCCAGACAGCGGTGAGCTTACGTTTGAAGATTTGGTCCGCGGGCATCAGGGTTTTCCTGCCAAGGCATTGGGTGATCCGGTGATCCAGCGTGCCGATGGTACGGCGGCCTTTCTATTTGCTAATGCCGTTGATGACGGTTTGATGGGGGTTACTCATGTCCTGCGCGGTGAAGATCATCTCTCGAATACGCCGCGCCAGATGGTTTTGCTGGCACGGCTTGGATTGACCGCTCCTGCCTATGGGCATGTCTCGCTGGTCACTGATGCTGAAGGGGCACCGTTGTCCAAACGCAGTGGTAGTGCCGGCATCGCCGAGCTGCATGCCACCGGTTATCGGCCAGAGGCACTGCTTAATTATTTGGCCCGCCTGGGCAATGCCGGGCTGGATGAGACCCTGCACGATCTTGATAGCCTGGCGCGCGCATTCGACCCCAGCCGCCTTGCCAAAAGCCCCGCCCGTTTCGATCGCGCCCAGCTTGACCATTGGCAGTCACTTGCCATGGCCGAGGCCAGTGTCGAATCGCTCCTGCCAGCGCTCACCGTCGATTGCTTGCCGGCTGACCGGCGTGAGCCGTTCATACATCTGGTGCAGCCCAATATTCAATTCGCCGATGAGCTCAATGACTGGGCGTGGCGGTTATTTGCCGGTGAGCTCGCGCTCTCCGATGATGCGGTCAAAGCCATTCAGTCTAAACAACCCGGCTTTTTTACCCAGATTAATCAGGCGCTGGAGGAGGCCAGTGGCGAGATAGACTGGCAGGTTTGGCGGCCGAAGCTCGAGGCCATCACCGGATTTAAGGGCGGGCAGATGATGAAGCCGTTGCGATTCGCACTCACGGGGCTGGGGTACGGGCCAGCGTTGGGGGCGGTGATTAATTTAATGGCGCCGGATATTCGTCGGACAAGGCTTGCCCGAGCGCAAGCCCTGGCTGCGGAGGCCGATCATGCTTGAGATTCACAACAGTCTCACCGGTGAAAAGACGGCATTTGTGCCCATTCACCCGCCGCAAGTGGATCTCTACGTCTGTGGTATGACGGTCTACGATCTCTGTCATCTAGGGCATGCACGGGCCATGGTGGTATTCGACACGGTGGTGCGTTATCTGCGCTATAGCGACTACCGCGTCCGCTACATCCGCAATATCACGGATATTGACGATAAGATTATTCGTCGCGCCGCCGAACTGGGCGAGCCGATTGAATCACTGACTGAGCGTTTCATTGCCGCCATGCATGAGGACGCAGATGCCCTGGGTTGCCTGCGGCCGGATGAAGAGCCGCGGGCAACCGGCCATATCGGCGAAATTATTGCCATGATTCAGCAGCTCATCGATAACGGCTATGCCTACGCCGCCGGTGGTGATGTTTACTACACCGTTGCTGCGTTCAAGACGTATGGTGCGCTCTCGGGTAAGCGTTTGGATGAATTGCGCGCCGGTGCCCGCATTGCCCCGGGCGAGCATAAGCGCGATCCGGCCGATTTTGTCCTCTGGAAAGCCGCGCGTGAGGGCGAGCCAAGCTGGCCCTCACCCTGGGGTGAAGGGCGCCCGGGCTGGCATATCGAATGTTCTGCCATGTCAACGCATTGTCTGGGTAATCATTTTGATATCCATGGTGGCGGGCTTGATTTGAAGTTCCCTCACCATGAAAACGAAATCGCCCAGTCTGAGGCCGCCACCGGCGAGCATTTCGTCAATTACTGGATGCATAACGGCCATGTACGGATTGATGATGAGAAGATGGCGAAATCGCTGGGCAATTTCACCACCGTCCGGGAGATTCTCTCGCGCCACGACGCCGAGGCAGTGCGGCATTTTCTGCTCTCCAGTCACTACCGCAGTCCACTGAATTACACCGAGGCAGCCATCGAGCAGGCGCATAGTGCGCTTGAGCGCCTCTATGGGGCGTTACGCGGACTTGATACAGCGACGACCCGAACGGATGCTGAGATGACCGCGCGATTTGTCGAGGCGATGGATGATGACTTCAATACCCCGCTCGCGCTATCGGTGCTGTTCGATCTTGCTCGCGCCACCAACCGATCCCGTGAGGCAGGAGATATGTCACGCGCCGCTGAGCTGGGAGCGACTTTACGCAACTTAGCGGGTGTCCTTGGGTTGCTCACGCAGGATGCGGAATCTTGGCTGAAGGCCGAGCGTTGCGCTGAAACGGCACCCGGGGAGGCCGCGCGCATTGATGGGTTGGTCGCCGAGCGCAACGTAGCCCGCACGGCAAGGGATTTTACTCGCGCTGATGAGATTCGCGATCAGTTGCTTGCCGAAGGTGTGGTACTTGAGGATGGCGCGAATGGCACACAGTGGCGGCGGACGCGCTGATTAAACCCCGGTTTTTTTTGCGTCGGCTGTTTTGACCCGGTTATCTAGACGCGCCACTTTCACCCGATTTTCTTCGGTCTGCAGCACAGTCACCGGATGGCCATCAATCAACAGGCTGGTCCCGGGTTCTGGAATGGTTTCCAGATGCTCGAGGATCAATCCGTTGAGGGTCTTCGGGCCGTCCGCGTCCAGCTCCCAGTCCAGCAGGCGCTTGAGCTCACGCGTACTGGCGCTGCCGGCAGCCAAATAACTGCCATCCGGCTGTGGGTGAATATCACGCACAGATTCGGCCGGGTCGGTGGTGAACTCGCCAACGATCTCCTCAAGGATATCTTCTAGCGTGGCTAGACCGAGGAGTTCACCGTATTCATCCACCACCAGTCCAATGCGCCGGCGCTGCGACTGAAAATTAATCATCTGCACATGAAGCGGGGTGCCTTCAGGGATGAAATACGGGTCACGTACATGCTCGAGTAATCGCTCGCGGGTCAGCTCGCCATCCAGCATCGCCGTTAGCATGCGCCGGACATGCAGGATGCCGCGAATATTATCGATTGCGCCCTCGAACACCGGCAGCCGGGTGTATTCCGATTCGCTGATTTGCTGCGCGATCTCGCGCCAGTCGTCATTCAGATCGATGCCGACGACTTCGTTACGCGGCACCATAATGTCATCCACGGTGGCACGGTCTAGGTCGAGAATGCTCAGCAGCATGCGTTGGTGGCGCCGCGGAATCATTGCCCCGGCTTCGTTCACCACCGTGCGTAGTTCTTCTCGGGTTAATGCCGAGGACTCACCTTCTTCCGGGCGGACGCCAAGCAGTGCTAGCAATCCGTTGGCTAGCCAATTGGTGAGCCAGACCAACGGATAGAGCAGTTTTAGCAGTGGCCCGAGGATGTAGGAGGCCGGAAAAGCCACGCGTTCGGGCCTCAGGGCAGCCAGCGTTTTTGGCGCCACCTCAGCGAAGATCAGGATAACGAGGGTGAGCAGGCCAGTGGCAGCGGCGATGGCGCCTTCACCGCCCAGTCGCAGGGCAATGATCGTGGCAACTGCCGAGGCGGAAATATTGACGAAGTTGTTGCCGAGCAAAATGATGCCAATGAGCCGGTCCGGGCGTTGCAGTAGCCTTTCGGCCCGTCGGGCACCACGATGACCGCTGCCGGCCAGATGCTTGAGCCGGTAGCGATTGAGCGTCATGAGCGCCGTCTCGGAGCTCGAGAAACTGGCCGAGAGCAGCACCAGGACACCCAGGATGATGAATAGCGCAGGCAGTGGGATCGTATTCACAGCAATGCGTGCTCAGCGTCCAAGGATGAGTTCGAGGACAGCCTTGCTGCCGAAATAACCCAGTGCCAGTAGTGCAAAACCTGACAGCGTCCAGCGTATGGCGGTGCGTCCGCGCCAACCGGCCTGATAGCGCCCAACCAGCAATCCGCCAAAGACCAACCAGGCCAGCATCGAGAGCACGGTTTTATGCACCAGATCCTGTGCAAATAGATCGGCGACAAACAGCCAGCCGGTGATCAGCGAGACAGAGAGCAACACAAAGCCACTGCCAAGGAGTTGAAAAAGGAGTGCCTCCATACCCCGCAGTGGCGGCAGCAGCCCCAGGATCGCACCGGCGCCGCCGTGCCGCAGGGCGTGCTCCTGCCAGGCGATGAGCACGGCCTGGGCGCTGGCAAGCCCAAGGACTGCATAAGCAATGACTGAGCTGATCACATGGATATCAATGCCGGCACCCAACGGCACCATGGCTTGTCCCGGGCTGCCTGTGAGTCCGGCCAGCAGAACACCAATAATGGCGACAGGAAAAATAATCAGCCCAAGGCTGTGCACCGGCTGGCGTATGGCCGCCAGCGCCAGCATCACGGCCATCAACCAGCCAAGCAGCGACAGGGCGTTAAAGAATGAGAGATTGATGCCGGCGACACTCCATGCGGCATGCCAGAGCAGTATCGCGTGCAGGATAAGTGCCGGCCAGGCGAGTCCCAGGGCGCTACGTTCGCTTTTTTGCACGGGCACAACACCGCGCAAGCCCGCCAGCAGTGCAGCCAGTGCCAGGCCATAGAGAAGAGCAGCGGTGCCAATACCCAGGCTGTGGATCATTCGGGCGCGCCGATATTCGCGTCATCCATAGTGGATTGCATCTTCGCATAGAACCCGTAACGGTTCGAGCGCTGGTACAATTCGTTCTAATTCAGTGCTGGCCGATGGGAGCCTGCCGATTATGTTCGACAACCTTAGTGATCGCCTTGAGTCGATTGGTAAGCGGTTACGCGGTAAGGGCCGCCTGACCGAGGAAAACATTCAGGAGTCTTTGCGCGAGGTGCGCATGGCGCTGCTCGAAGCCGATGTGGCGCTGCCTGTGGTCAAAGACTTCATTGCCGATGTGCGCGAGCGTGCGATGGGCGCTGAGGTGATGAAAAGCCTCACCCCGGGGCAGGCCTTTATCAAGATCGTCAATGATGAGCTGATTCAGGTGATGGGCGAGCGCAATGATGCGCTTGATCTCAGTGCTCGCCCGCCGGCGGTGGTGATGGTGGCTGGGCTGCAGGGCTCGGGTAAGACCACCAGTTTGGCGAAGCTGGGGCGGCGTTTAGTCGAGCAAGAGAAGAAAAAAGTGCTTGCCGTCTCGCTTGACGTGTATCGCCCGGCTGCGATTGACCAGCTTGAGCGGCTTGCCGGTGAGGTAGGCATGGATTTTCAGCCCACCGCCGCTGACGCCGATCCGGTTGCAGCAGCGGGGGCGGCGTTGGAGCGGGCGCGTACCGGTTATTACGATGTATTGCTGGTCGATACCGCTGGTCGTTTGCATGTCGATGACCAGATGATGAGTGAGGCGAGCCGTATTCATCAGGCCGTCTCGCCGGTCGAGACATTGTTTGTCGTCGATAGTATGACCGGCCAGGATGCCGCCAATACGGCTAAAGCCTTCGATGAGGCACTGCCGCTCACTGGTGTCATTCTGACCAAGGCCGATGGTGACGCACGCGGTGGTGCAGCACTCTCGATCCGGCAGATCACCGGCAAGCCCATTAAATTTATCGGTATGGGTGAGAAGACCGACGCCCTTGAGGCCTTTCACCCTGATCGCATGGCATCCCGCATCCTCGGTATGGGCGATGTGCTGAGCCTGGTTGAGGAAGTTGAGCGCAGCGTCGATAAAGCCCAAGCCGAGCGAATGGCCGGTAAGCTCAAGAAAGGCAAAGGTTTTGATTTGGATGATATGCGCGAGCAGTTGCAGCAGGTCACCAAGATGGGCGGCGTCGGCGGCTTGATGGATAAGCTCCCCGGAATGGGCAAAATGACCGAGCAGGTTAATCAGCAGATGAACGATGGCCAGTTGCGCCGGCAGATTGCAATCATCAACTCCATGACAGTCGTTGAGCGGCGCAAACCTGATGTGATCAACGGCTCACGCAAGCGCCGGATCGCCAGTGGATGCGGGCTGCAGGTGCAGGATGTCAATCGCCTGCTCAAACAGCACAAGCAGATGCAGAAGATGATGAAACAGTTCAAAAACGGCGGCATGAAGAAGATGATGCGCCAAATGGGTGGCGGGGGTGGATTCCCGCCCGGAGGAATGGGTGGCCCGCCACCGGGCGGCGGTTTTCCACCGGGGCTTGGCGGGCGCTAGTCACACAGGTACAATCGCCGGTTTATCAGTTCACCTGATCAATTTAGGGACAAGCATGGTTACAATTCGTCTTGCGCGCGCTGGCGCGAAAAAGCGGCCTTTCTACCACGTCGTGGTGACCGACAGCCGCAATGCCCGCGACGGCCGTTTTATTGAGCGTCTTGGCTTCTTCAACCCGGTTGCCGCCGGTCAGGAAGTGCCGCTGCAGATCGACCTGACACGGGTAGATCATTGGCTGGCAAACGGCGCACAGCCCAGCGAGCGGGTCAACCAGCTTATCCGTCAGGCGCGTCGTGGCGGTGCCGCAGAGGCCCAAAGCGCCTGAGCATGACACCGAGCGCGTTGTGCTCGGAGAGATTGCGGGTGCGCATGGCGTGCGCGGCGCCGTTAAGGTTATTTCCTGGACGCGTCCTCGGCACAACATATTTGATTACGCTGTTTGGCATCTGAACACTGGCACCGGCCTGCGGACCATGCAGGTCAAAAACGGCCGAGAACAGGGCAAGGGCCTGGTTGCTGAGCTGGCTGACATCAATGATCGCGACGCAGCTTCGGCTCTGCGCGGTGCGGTTATCACGGTAGAGCGCTCAGCGCTCCCGGCAGCGGCAGAGGGTGAGTATTACTGGGCCGATCTACAGGGATTGGCGGTAGAGACAACCACCGGACAGCAGCTCGGAAAAGTAACAGGATTAATGGAAACCGGCGCGAACGACGTGCTGGTGGTTAAAGGGGATCGGGAGCGGCTAATACCCTATGTCCCCGAAGAATTTGTACAGTCGGTGGATCTGGCCGCAGGGCGGATGGTTGTCGACTGGGATCCGGAGTTTTAGTGCCTGATGCGATTTGATGTCATCACGCTCTTCCCGGAGATGGTGAAAACGGTCATGGCGCAGGGCGTGATTGGCCGGGCACTGGATCAGGGCACGATTGAACTGGTCACATGGAATCCGCGGGATTTCGCCACCGATCGCCACCAGAGCGTGGATGATCGGCCTTATGGTGGCGGGCCCGGGATGGTGATGACGGTTGAGCCATTACGCTCGACCATTCAGTCGGCCCGCGCGGCGAGCGTGCCGGCGCCGGTGATCTATCTGTCACCGGCCGGGCAGCCACTGGATGGTCAGCGCGCTGAAGCGATGGCTCAGGTGCCGCGAGTGATTTTGCTCTGCGGCCGCTACGAAGGCATCGATGAGCGAGTCGTGGCGCTTGAGGTGGACGCAGAATTATCCATTGGCGATTATGTTGTCAGTGGCGGGGAGCTCCCGGCGATGGTGGTCATGGACGCTGTTGCTCGAATGATCCCCGGGGTGCTTGGACATGCCGAGTCAGCAGCTCAGGATGCGTTCGCGCAGGGTCTGCTTGACTGTCCGCACTACACGCGCCCAGAGGTTGTAGAGGGGCTGGCCGTGCCGCCAGTCCTGCTCAGCGGCGATCACCAGGCAATCGCGCGCTGGCGGGGGCAACAGGCATTGGGTCGGACCTGGGAAAAACGCCCGGATCTGCTTGAGAAGCGGGATCTGAGCGAAGACGAACAAACATTGCTCGGCGCCTACCAGGCCGAGCATCGGAATTGACTGACAGGGGATGCTGACATGAGCAACATCATCGAAGCGCTGGAGCGCGAACAGATCGAGAAGACCGGACGCTCACTCGATGACATCAATCCCGGCGATACCGTTTTGGTGAACGTCTGGGTGCGTGAGGGTAACCGGGAGCGGGCGCAGCCTTTTGAGGGTGTTGTCATTGCTAAGCGTAATCGCGGGCTGAACTCTGCTTTTACGCTGCGCAAAGTCTCACATGGCGAGGGCGTCGAGCGTGTGTTTCAGCTCCACAGCCCGTTGATTGAAAGCATTAAAGTGAAGCGCCGCGGTGATGTGCGCCGGGCTAAGCTCTACTTCCTGCGTGAGCGTCAGGGCAAGGCCGCGCGTATTCGCGAGAAGGTCCGCTCTAAGGCCAATAAAACCGCCGGGTAACTCTTTGTGGTTAGTGCGGCGTCTCGGCGTCGTTCATTCCCATGAGATAAAGCACGCCGTCCAGGCCGATCGTTGAGATCGCCTGGCGGGCGCTGCGCTGAACCAGCGGTTTGGCATGAAAGGCAATGCCAAGCCCGGCAGTCTGCAGCATCGGTAAATCATTGGCGCCATCACCAACGGCGATTACTTGGGCCAGTTCAATGCCCATTTCATTGGCAAGGCTTACCACCAGCTCCGCTTTGCGTGCGCCGTCAATGATCTCTCCCTGCACTCGGCCTGTCAGGCAGCCATTATCGATCTCAAGCTGATTGGCATGCACCGTGTCCAGCTTGAGACGGCGCTTGAGATGCTCGCCGAAGAAATCAAAGCCACCTGAGATCACAGCGGTGCGATAACCAAGCACCCGCAGTGTTTTCATCAGCCGTTCGGCACCCTCGGTGAGTGTGAGCCGCGCAGCAACGCGATCGAGCACGCCGGCATCAAGGCCTTTCAGTAACGCGACCCGTTGGGCGAGACTCTCCCGAAAATCAATCTCACCGCGCATTGCCGCCTCAGTGACTTTGGCTACGGCTTCACCCACACCCGCCTCATGCGCCAGCTCATCGATCACTTCCTCGTGAATGAGTGTGGAGTCCATATCAAAGACCACCAGCCGGCGGTTGCGGCGGTAGAAGTTGTCTTCCTGAAATGAGATATCGATATCCATTTCGCGCGAAATAGAGAGAAATTGCGCTTTCATCGCATCGGCGTCATGTGGCTCGCCGCGCAGACTCAGCTCTAGGCAAGCGCGAGATGAACCGGTCTCATCATGCAACGGGCTGCGTGCCGAGAGTCGCACGATGTCTTCGATATTCAATCCATACTGCGTGGTGACGCTGGCGATACGCGCAATCTGCGCGGCAGTTACACGGCGGCCAAGTAGGGTGAGGACATAGGCCGATTGATGTTCTCCCTTTACCCACTGCTGGTACTCATCGGCGTTAATCGGCTGGAAGCGCACCCGCAAATCGAGTTTATGCGCTTCGAACAGCAGGTCCTTGAGCACCGAGGCATTGCGGGTGGCCCTGGGAAGCTTAATCAGTATGGCGAGGGCAAGATTTTGCTGAACCATGGCCTGGCTCATATCGAGGATGCGGACATCGTAGTCGGCTAAAATTCCCATCAAGGCAGCCGTCACGCCAGGCCGGTCACTGCCGGAGATGTTCACCAGAATGATTTCTTCGTCGTTTTGCGGCTGAGTCATGGGCTCGCTCAATGTCGATGTCGCGCGTTATTGTAGGGCAAATAATCAAAGGAGGTATGTCCGGTGACGGATCAATGGCAAGATCAGCTGACCCCGGAGCAATATCGGGTGACCCGGCAGAAAGGCACAGAGCGGCCTTTTACCGGCGAGTACAACGAGTTCAAGGGCGATGGAGTTTTTCACTGCATTTGTTGTGGTGCGGTGCTTTTCGATACCGCGCAAAAATATGACTCCGGTTCGGGGTGGCCAAGCTTTTGGGCGCCCGCCGAGACTGCGGAGATTGCCAGTGAATCGGATAGCAGCCTGGGTATGCAGCGCACGGAGGTGCTTTGCGCCCAATGTGACGCGCATCTGGGGCATGTATTTCCGGACGGGCCAGCACCGACTGGACTGCGCTATTGCATCAATTCAGTAGCTCTTGACTTCAAACCCCGTCATGAAGGGGATTGACGCTTGTCGCAGTGCATGATGCGCCGGTATGATCGATGATGAGGTACAAGTCACTGATTTCGGAACAAACATCATGCAGGAAGTCGCCGTTTCCGCTGAGGCCGAGAAGGCCAGCGAGTCCATAGATCCCGCCATGCCCGCCCATCCCCGTGCCGGTGAGCAGATGACCGGTGCCGAGATGGTCATCGAAGTCCTCGCCCAGGAAGGCGTGGATACGGTCTTTGGTTACAGTGGTGGCGCCATCCTGCCAACCTACGATGCGATTTTCCGTTACAACGAGCGCGAGCGTGGCGAGGCGGCGGATGATCCCATGCGCCTGGTGGTGCCAGCCAACGAGCAGGGCGCCGGGTTTATGGCTGCCGGCTATGCCCGCAGCTCGGGCGAAGTTGGTGTATTCCTGGTGACCTCCGGGCCGGGTGCCACCAATACGGTCACACCGATTCGCGATTGTATGGCCGACTCCATTCCAGTGGTGCTGATTTGCGGTCAGGTGGCACGCAGTGCCATGGGCACCGATGCCTTTCAAGAGGCGCCCATCGTCAACATCATGGGTAACTGTGCCAAGCATGTGTTCCTGGTTACCCGCCCTGAGCAGCTGGAAGAGACCGTGCGCACGGCCTTTGAAGTGGCCCGCTCCGGGCGGCCGGGGCCGGTGGTCATTGACCTGCCCAAAGATGTTCAGAACTGGGTGGGTGAATTCAAAGGCAACGGTTTGCTCGGTATCCGCGGTTATCGCCAACGCATGGAGGCCCTGCGCCAGATCCGTGTCTCAGAGCGTAAGGCGCGTCAGTTCTTCGATATGTTGGAGCAGTCCAGCCGGCCTTTGTTGTATGTCGGCGGCGGCGCCATCCACGGCGAGGGTGCCGAGGCGGTTTCGGCATTCGCCCGCGAGTACGGCATCCCTAGTGTGAGCACCGTGATGGGCCTGGGTGCCGTTGATACAACGGATGACCTGCATTTGCACATGCTGGGCATGCATGGCACGGCTTATGCCAACTATGCTGTTGAAGACTGTGATTTCATCATTGCGGTGGGTTCGCGGTTTGATGACCGGGTGGCCGCCAAGGCCGAGCTTTTTGCGCCGCTTGCTGAGAATATCGCGCATATCGATGTTGATGCGGCAGAGATCGGTAAGGTCAAACGCGTGCACTGGTCGCATGTGGGTGAAGCCGGCAGTGCCATGGCTTCGTTGCTGGAGTATGGCCGCAGCATTAATTTTAAGCGTGATTACACACGCTGGAGCAGCCACTGCAGTGATCTGCGTGAGCGCCATCCTATGAGCTTCAAGGAAGATGGTGAGCTGATTCAGCCGCAGGCAGTGATGCGCGAGCTTAATAACTTGGTGAAGGGCGAAGCTATCATTAGCACGGGGGTGGGCCAGCATCAGATGTGGGCCGCGCAGTATCTGGATTTTCGTCGGCCGCGTTTGTGGATGACCTCCGGTTCCATGGGCACCATGGGCTTTGGCTTGCCAGCGGCAATCGGGGCGCAGTTCGCCAATCCGGATGCCTTGGTCATCGATGTTGATGGCGATGGCAGTCTGCGCATGAATCTTGGTGAGATGGAGACCGTGACTACCTACGACCTGCCGGTGAAGATCCTGCTGCTTAACAACAACGGCGACGGGATGGTGCGGCAGTGGCAGAAGCTCTATTTTGACGATCGCTTCTCCGGCAGTGATAAGTCGCTGCATCGCAAGGATTTCATCAAGGCGGCCGAGGCCGATGGTTTCCTCTTCGCCCGTCGGGTGAGTCAGCAGGATGAAATGGCAGCGGCCCTGAAAGATTTTGTGGAATACGATGGCCCGGCATTTTTAGAAGTCATGATCGACCCCGACGCCGGCGTTTATCCGATGGTGGGCCCAGGTATGGGCTATAAGCAGATGGTCACCGGTGATTACATTCCAAGTCGCGAAATCCCGGAGATCGGGCGTGGCGGTCGGGTGGATCCAAGTGAGGCATTTTAATTCCTTCGGTTGAATTGCCTGCTTGTCGGCCCCATAACTGTGATCAGTTGAACAGCTGACAACGGATGGAACGATGACCGAGGCCAAGACTCCGGAGACCCACGAATTTCAAACTGAGGTCCGGCAATTGCTGGACCTCATGATCCACTCGCTCTACAGCAATCGCGATATCTTCCTGCGCGAGCTGATTTCCAACGCCGCGGATGCTGCCGATCGCCTGCGCTTTGAGGCCCTGCAGGACGAGAAGCTGTTCGAAGATGACCCCGAGCCGCGGGTGTCGTTGGCAGTGGATGAAAAAGCCAGGACGATCACCATCACGGACAATGGCATTGGCATGAACCGCGCTGATGTCATCGACAATCTTGGCACCATTGCGCGTTCTGGCACGCGCCGATTTCTCGATGCCCTCACCGGTGATCAAAAACAGGATGCTCAGCTGATCGGTCAGTTTGGTGTCGGCTTTTACTCCGCCTTTATTGTGGCGGATTCCGTCACCGTGCATACGCGCCGGGCCGGCGAGCCGGCGGAGTCGGGGGTGTGCTGGCGCTCGGATGGCAAAGGTGAATTTACTCTTGAAGCGCAGCCGCGTGCCGCTCGTGGCACTGAGATCACGCTACATTTGAGCGACGGTCAGGACGAGTTCCTCGACCGCTACCGCCTGCGCCAGATCATCCGTCGCTATTCCGATCATATTGCCTTGCCAATCGAGCTGCTCGATGAGGAAGGCAAACCGGAGACCATCAATCAGGCCTCCGCGCTGTGGATGCGGCCGAAAGCCGAACTCAAGGATGAGGACTATCAGAGTTTCTACCAGCAGCTGACGTATGACACGGAGGCGCCGCTCGCCCGGATTCACAACAAGGTTGAAGGCGCGCAGGCATACACCTCGCTGCTTTACCTGCCGGCGCAACGACCGTTTGATTTGTTTGAGCCCGAAGCCGGCCATGGTCTGCGCCTTTATGTCCGGCGCGTTTTTATTATGGAGGATAAAGAGCACCGCCTGTTGCCGCGCTATTTGCGGTTTGTGCGGGGTGTGGTCGACTCCGATGATCTGCCGCTCAACGTCTCGCGCGAGCTTTTGCAGCACAACAAGCTGATCGATCGTATTCGCGGGGCGTCGGTCAAACGCGTGCTCGATACCCTCGAGAAGATGGCGCGGGATGAAGCTGAGCAATATGCAAAGTTTTGGGAGCATTTCGGCACGGTGCTCAAAGAGGGCCCAGTGGAAGACTCGGGCAATGCCGAGAAAATCGCTGGTCTGCTGCGGTTTTATTCAACTGAGGACGAAACCGCACCGACGGTGTCGCTAGCCGACTACATCAGCCGTATGAAGCCGGGCCAAAAGGCGATTTATTACCTCACCGGCGAAACCCTGGCGGCAGTGCGCAATAGCCCGCATTTGGAGATCTTCCGCGACCGCGGCATTGAGGTGTTGCTACTGGCAGAGCCAGTAGACGAGTGGCTGGTTGCCCATCTGCCGGAATTCGATGGCCAATCGCTGCAAGCCGTCACCAAGGGTGAGCTCGAGCTCGATGATCTGGGCGACAAAGATGCGGATGAAAAGCCCGAACCGCCGCAAGCCAGTGAGCCGGTTAAGTCGTTGATGCAGCGCATCGCCGAAGCGCTTGGTGATCAGGTCTCTGAAGTGCGGGGCAGCGCCCGATTAACCGAGTCGCCGGCCTGCATTGTGGTTGGAGAGCATGATTTTGGCATCAATATGCAGCGCATGCTCAAAGCCGCCGGTCATGATTTGCCGGCGCAAAAGCCGGTACTTGAGATCAACCCCGATCATGCCCTGATTCAGCGTCTGGCCGATGACGAGTCGATTGCCCTGGAGGACTGGGCAGCGCTGTTGCTTGAGCAGGCCATCCTGATGGATGGCGGGCGCCTGGATGATCCAGCGGCGTTTGTCCGCCGCATGAATCGGTTGCTGGACTAGAAGTTGCTCTGAACGGTGACGTCGACCTGCATGCGCAGGCGCTGTCCGGGTTGCAGATAAGCACCTTCGCGCAGACTGTTCCAGCGCTGCAGGTCGGCAACCCGGACATTAAATCGGCTGGCAATCCGATAGAGCGAGTCACCGCTGCGGACGGTGTAAGTAACAGATTGCAGCCGCTCCTGCGAGCTGATGGCGGCCGTGGCACCGGTATTGGCATCACTCTCTGTCCAGATGGTCAGTTGCCGTCCTACCGAGAGGGTGTCACCCGGCGCCATGCCATTCCAGCGTGCGAGCTCACGGACCCCCACGTCATGCCGGCGGGCAATCTCCCAGAAGCTGTCTCCGGCGCGGACAACATAATCAACCCGGCTGCGCCCTGCCTGGGGCGTGTTGCGTGTGGCAGCCAGCCGTTGTCCGGCACTTAAGCTGTAAGTGTCAGAGGGTCTTGAGGCGACTGGGACCAAAAGATGATCGCCGGCACGGATGATATGGCCGCTGATGTCGTTGCTTGCTTGTAAATCAGAGACGGTGATGTGATAACGCGCGGCAATCTCACCGAGCGTCTCACCGGCGGCAATACGATGACGTTCCCAGCGCATCCAAGACTCTGGCGGTGTCTGTGCAAGACCCTGGTTAAAGTATTCAACATTGTCTATGGGTAGCAAAAGCCGATGGGGGCCGCCCGGTGCCGTCGCCCAGCGGTTATAGCCTGGGTTGAGGCGATAAAGCGTCTCGATATCAATGCCGGCGAGTTCCGCCGCCAGCGCCAAGTCCACCTGATGATCAAGTTCCACTGGCATGACCACAGGCTGATTCGGGATCGGATGCAGTGCAATTCCGTAATCCTTCGCCTGCATGATGATTTCACTAATGGCAAGCAGCTTTGGCACATAGCCCATGGTTTCTCGCGGCAGATCCAAAGACCAATAGTCAGTGGGTCGGCCTGCAGCGGCATTGCGTTGCTGGGCGCGCATGACCGTGCCCTGACCGCCATTGTAGGCGGCGAGCGCGAGCAGCCAGTCGCCCTCGAATAACTCATTTAAATAAGCCAGATAAGTCAGTGCGGCATCGGTTGCCGCAACCACATCACGACGGCCGTCATACCACCAGTTCTGCTCGAGTCCGTAGTGACGGCCGGTGGCCGGTATAAACTGCCAAATACCCGCGGCGCGACCATGAGAATAGGCAAAAGGACGAAAGGCGCTTTCAACAATCGGCAGGAGTGCGAGCTCCATGGGCATCTCGCGGGCCTCAAGCTCCTCGACGATATGGAATAGATAAGGCTCAGCGCGCTCGGAAACCCGCTCCCAGTATTCGCCCATCTCCGCATAGGCCCGCAGCTGCCTGTTGACCCGATCGTTGTCATGGCCTGGGATGGCGTAGCCACGGCGGATCCGCTCCCAGACATCGCTAACCGGTGCGCTTGGCTCGGGTTGATTCGCTGCTGCGCTGGCTTCGCGGTTGGGCGTGTTGTCAGCGTCAGCGATGGCCGGCGCGCCCGGCACCGCATCGGCGCCGGCCTTGGTGGGTGCATCAGAGGGAACGCTGGCACAGCCGGCAATAAACAATATGAGCAGCAGGGACCAAAGCGTTCGTAGCGACACAGTTGGGTTCCTTATGACTTTAGAACGTGTCTTTCCACGCGCGCAGGGCGGCGAAGACCTCGACGGGGGAATTCAATGCCTGCTGGCTGTGAGCGGCAGCACTCGCGGCGGTTTGTGCATTGTCCCAGCGCAAAAAGGGGTTGGTGGCGCGCTCTTCATCCATGCGCGAGGGCAGGGTGATGGCACCTCGATGGCGCTGCTGGCGCACGCGCTCAAGCCGTTCGGCCACCGCCGCATTATCCGGCTCTACGGCTGCGGCAAATTCCAGATTGGCCTGAGTGTATTCGTGGCCGCAGTAAATTAGGGTTTCGTCGGGTAAATCGCGCAAGCGTGCCAGATAGCCCTGCATTTGCGCTGGCGTGCCTTCAAACATGCGCCCGCAACCCCCGGCAAACAGCGCATCGCCTGAGAACAATAAGCCTTCGCCATAGTAGGCAATATGATCCAGGGTATGTCCTGGAACTGCCAAGATCTCGAAGCGTGCCTGCAGCGCCGGCAGATCGATGACATCTGCGGCATGGAGCGGGTGGGTGATATGCGGGATCTGGCTGTCAGCCGGCCCATACACTGGCATGCCGTCGTTGATGAGTTCGCTGATACCCGCAACATGATCACCGTGGTGATGGGTGACCAAAATTCCATCCAGGGTTAAACCAAAACCCTCCAGGGCCCGGGCCACGGGTGCGGCTTCTCCCGGGTCGACAACCATGGCACGCTGTGACTGCG
Source organism: Spiribacter sp. (assembly GCA_965658695.1). Lineage (GTDB taxonomy): Bacteria > Pseudomonadota > Gammaproteobacteria > Nitrococcales > Nitrococcaceae > Spiribacter. The sequence goes on along the minus strand of CBFHTR010000006.1, from coordinate 30,540 downwards.
TGCTTCGGAGCAGCCACGTATAATTGTCCTGCAGGACCGGAATGGGGGTTACTTCAAGCATGTGCGCATGCTACCCCGGGCGGGTCAGCGTCTCAAATGCAAACGGTTTGATCGACTGCGGAGTATCTGGCGGATGGAATGGCTGCATGATTGGTTTGCAACACCCGCCGGGCGTGAATTGGCGCAGCAGGAGTCACGCCTGCTTTCTCGACGCCTGGCCGGGCTCTATGCGCGTCGGGTGCTGCAGCTGGGTGCCTTTGGTGGGGGGTTTTGTCCAACCGTTTATGGCGATGCCCGGCAGTGGATTATGGATGAGAAGGCCGGCGAGGACATCGATCTGCGCGCCGATCGCACCGTGATCCCCATTGCCTCAGGCAGTGTTGATGTGGTCATTCTGGTGCATCAGTTAGAGTTCTGTGAACGCCCGCATCAGGTCTTTCGCGAAGCAGCGAGAGTGCTGGCGCCGGAGGGGCATCTGCTGGTGCTCGGGTTCAACCCCTACAGCCTTTGGGGAATGCGTCGCTGGTGGCCTTGGGGTGATGGCAACCCGCCATGGACGGGGCGTTATCTTAGTGCCCGGCGGATTGCTGATTGGATGATGCTTCTGGGGCTCACACCTCGCGGTCATGATGCGCTGGCGCCGCTGCCGCCACCGCTGCAGGGCTGGTGGGGCGGTCGTTTCTCACGCCGATCCGCGTATAGTCATCGGCTGGGGTTTGCCTGGCGCTGGTTGGGCGGAGTCAATTTAATGATGGGGCAAAAACGGGTAAATGGCATGCAGCAGCCTTCGGTGCGCTGGCGCCAGCGGCTGGAATTAATCCCCGGCCGGGTGCCAGAGGCCGGTGTCGGTGCTCGTCATGTGCAATCGGAGAGCCATCGTGACGTCAGTTGAGATTTACACCGACGGTGCCTGCCGCGGCAATCCCGGCCCCGGCGGCTGGGGTGTTCTACTGCGCTATGAAGGCAGCGAGAAGACCTTGCATGGTGGTGAGATGAATACCACCAACAATCGCATGGAGTTAATGGCTGCCATCCACGCCCTGGAGGCGCTTAAGCGCCCCTGTAGTGTCGATTTGACGACCGACTCGCAGTATCTGCGCAAGGGCGTGACCGAGTGGATGGCCGATTGGAAACGCCGTGGCTGGAAGACAGCAGCGAAAAAGCCGGTGAAAAACCGTGACCTTTGGGAGCGGCTTGATGCGCTGGTGGCCCGTCATGATATCCGCTGGCATTGGGTGCGTGGCCACAGCGGGCATTCCGAGAATGAAACAGTCGATGCACTGGCGAATCAGGGTATCGATGAGCTGACTGGAGCGATGAGCTGATGCGGCAGGTTGTGTTGGATACTGAAACCACGGGTCTTGAGCCGGAGCTCGGGCATCGGATTATAGAGATCGGTTGCTATGAGATTGATCAGCGCCGGCCAACCGGGCGCAGCTTTCACGAATATCTCAACCCCGGCCGCGCGATTGAGGCCGATGCGGTGGCCGTGCATGGCATCACCGATGACTTTCTGGCCGATAAGCCGCGGTTTGCCGATGTCGCTCAGGCGTTTATCGAATTTATCCGCGGCGCCGACGTGATTATTCACAACGCGCCATTTGATGTGGGCTTTCTCGATTACGAGTTGGCTCGCCTAGGTGAGGCTTGGGGTTGCCTGAACGACCACTGTCAGGTGACTGACACGCTTGCCCTCGCGCGGCAGCGTCATCCGGGCCAGCGCAATAGTCTCGATGCGCTGTGCAAGCGCTATGACATCGATAACAGCGCTCGCACGCTGCATGGTGCGCTGCTGGATGCCGAGATCCTGGCGGAAGTTTATCTCGCCATGACCGGCGGTCAGGTGACTCTGCACCTGGCTTCGGCTGAATCCAGCGCCAATACAGCGGGTGACGAGACACCGCGCGCGCTGCCGGAAAACCGTTCGCCGCTGCCAGTCATCGAGCCAACTGAGTCGGAGCAGGCCGCTCATGAGGCCTGGCTCGCACGACTGGATGAAGCGCATGGTGGGCCTTGTGTCTGGCGTCAAATGGAACAGGGAGGCACACAATGACAGCGACACCTCTGGCCGCACCGGTTGCCGCGGTGACTTTCGATCTGGATTTCACACTCTGGGATATCACCGGTGTGATCGGTCATGCAGAACAGGTCTGCCACGGACTGCTTGAGCAGCGTTACCCGACGGTGGCGGATTTATACGATGTTGAGGCGATGCGGGCGCTGCGCGCGCGCATTGCCCAGTCGAGGCCAGAAATTGCGCATGATGTCACCGAATTGCGCCGGGTGGGGTTGCGACAGGCCGGGCTTGAGGCAGGGCTTGCCGGTGATCGGCTCGAGTCCATGGTGGATGAAGCCTTCGAAGTCTTCCTCGAAGCGCGCCATGCCGTGCGGCTTTATGATGATGCCATGCCAATCCTGCAGGCACTGCATGGGCAAGTCCCGATTGGGGCGGTGACCAATGGCAATGCCGATATTGGCCGCATTGGCATGGGGCAGTATTTTGATTTCGCGCTCTCGGCGGTGGAACTGGGTGCCGCCAAGCCCTCGCACTTGGTGTTTGAAACGGTGGCCAACCGCGCCGGCGTGCCGGTCGAGCAGATCGTGCATGTCGGCGATGATGTTCATTGTGACGTTTACGGTGCCGCGCAAGCTGGCATGCAGGCGGTATGGCTTAACCGCGATGGCGCAGAGTGGCCGGCCGAGGTCCCCCGTGTGCCGCATCATCCGGTCACCAATCTCGCTGAGCTTGAGGGGATGCTGTTAGGACTCATTGGGGCGCGCGCATGAGTGACGTGGCCGTCCGCGGATTTGGCTTGATTGTCATTGGTGACGAGATCCTCAGCGGTAAGCGTCAGGATGGGCATTTCCCGCATCTTTGCGGGTTGCTGGCCGAGCGTGGGCTTGAACTCGAATGGGTGCGCTTTCTCGGCGATGATCCCGCGCTGATTGAGCGCACGCTCAGTCAGACCTTTGCCGAAGAGGCGGTGGTCTTTAGCTGCGGCGGGATCGGTGCGACACCGGATGATCGCACTCGACAATGCGCCGCTGCTGCACTGAATCGGCCATTGGTACTGCACCCTGAGGGTGTCGCCATGCTGGAGCAGCGCTTTGGCAAGCCGATAGAACCGGCAACGCGGCAGAATTTGGTGGCGTTCCCCGAGGGTGCAGGCCTGATCCCCAACCCAGTCAATCAAGTGCCCGGGTTTTGTGTTGACCATCATTATTTTCTGCCCGGCTTCCCGAATATGGCCTGGCCGATGATGGCCTGGGTGCTCGATCACCATTACGCCGGCTGGCATGACCCGAATCGGGTCACCGAGCAGGCGATCCGAGTGGATGGGGCGCGTGAAAGTGACGTCATCCCCTTGCTGCAGCGCTTTGAACAACAGCACCCGGATTTGCGCCTGTCCTGTTTGCCGAATACCCGCAGTGCCGGGTTTTCACTGGAATTGGGCTTGCGGGGCAGCCCCGCGCTGGTAGCGGCAGCAATGCCGTTGCTCTGCGATGAAATTGGCCTGCTGGGTTTCGCCTGGCAGCCTGTGGAATTCAAACGACCCTGAAGGAGGCCAAGCCTGTGCGGTGGTGGTTGATGTTGATGGCAATACTGGTGGTCAGCGGTATCGTCGTGCCCTACGGTGTTCTAGGTGGGGCTGAGCCGGGACTGAGCGTCGCTGTTTTCTGGTTGATTTTTGGTCTTGCCGTGGCTGGGATGATTGCATTTGCGGTTATGCGCTGGCGGGATGCGTCATGATTGCCCCGGCGCTGATCTGGGGGGTTATTGGCGTCTTCGCCCTGGTGGGTGTAACGATTGCGCTGCGGGCGGCACGGGCCAATCAGGGCACCGTGCGGGACTACTATCTGGGCGGGCGTGCGGTCGGCGGGGTGGTCGCTGGGCTGTCCTACGCGGCGACCACTTACTCGGCATTCATGCTCATTGTGCTTACAGGACTGACTTACCGTGGTGGTATCGGTGCACTCGGCTTTGAGCTGATTTATTTTGCCGGACTTTCATTGCTGGTGATTTTTGCCCCGCGGTTTTGGTTGGTAGCCAAGCGATGGGGATTTGTCTCACCGGCGGAAATGATTGGTGCGCGCTATGGCAGCCGCACAGTCGCGCGCGTGATGGCGGGGATTAGCCTGCTCTTTTTGCTGCCCTACTGCACAACGCAAATGGCGGGCATTGGGCTTCTGCTATCAGGCGTGACTGGCGGGGAAATTAGCCTGTTTCAGGCGGTTGCTGTTGGCGCGGGCCTCGCTCTGTTCTGGGCTGTCGTTGCCGGATTGCGCTCAGTTGCCTGGACTGATGCGGCCCTCTCGGTGGTCATGGTGCTCTCTGCCATCCTGGCCGTGGGCTTTGCCATCTCGGCCTTGGGCGGTTGGGGAGATTTTGTGGCAACGGCTAGCCGTGATCACGGTCAGTGGCTGGATGTGCCGGGGCCGGGTTTGTGGAGTCTGGGCACTTTTGTGGCGTTGTCCTTCCCATGGTTTTTCTTCGCCCTCTCTAACCCACAGGTTAGCCAGCGGCTTTTTATCTTGCGTGACTTCACCGCGATGCGGCGAATGATCCTCTGGGTGCTGGGATTCGGTCTGCTATTTACACTGATCGCGGTGGTCTGGGGTTTTGCCGCGCTACAACTGGCCCCCGGCCTACAGAACACCTCCATGGCGACGCCAGCGCTGCTGACATCCGGTGTAATTCCGGTATGGGTTGGCCTGCTGTTAATCCTGGGCATCCTTTCGGCGGCAATTTCCACGCTGGATTCCATTGCGCTCACAGTTGGGGCAATGGTGGCGCGGGATTTCGTGCGGCGCGAGCATGATGCCAGTGATGCTCGGCAGATTATGGCTGGTCGTTTGGTCATGGTGCTGGTGGTGTTATTCGCCAGCTATTTCGCGCTGCAGCAGGCAGCGATTGTCGATCAGCTGGCTGCTCTTTCGGCCGCGGGGCTGCTGGTTTGTGTGCCAGCCATCATTGCGGCATTTTTCTGGCGGCGCGGCACGGCAGCCGGCGCCTTGGCAAGCATGCTATCGGGCGGCGCGTTGGCGATTTGGCTAGCAATGATCGAAGGGGTTAGCGTCTTTAATCCACTGCTGCCATTTTCAGTAGCCGCGACCACCATCATTGTTTTTGTGGGAGTCAGCCTATTCACGCAACCGCGCGAGGCCGCGTTGGATTTTCAGGGTGAAATTGCTGAGGCCTTGGCCAAGCATCGCGCTCTGTGATCTCATTAATTGGCCAGGCCTGCCATTAAATCGTTACGTAAGTTTCGGGAGAGTGGATCTTCAGGGTCTAGCCAGATCCCAAAATAGGCGGCCGCAAACTCCCCACCGGTGATTGTGCCGACCGGCTGGCCATTAAAGCTCAGCTGGGTGCCCTTGCCGGGGGTATAAGCCATTCGGTAACGATCACCGTCGCTGACCTGCTGATACAGCGCATGAAACTCATCAACCAGCGGCTGCAGTCGGGAGCGGGCATCTGTAGGGAGTTGCTGAGCTAATTTCGTGTCGGCGGCGCGGATAATGTCCTCGGCGCTGATGTCGTGGAAATACTCAATCTCCAGCACCCTTGGTGTATCGCTATCCAGCACCTCGTCGGCCTGAGTCTGCGCGGGCAGATATAGCCCCGCGGCATACACCGTAAAGACAATGCGATAGCGGGCAACGCCCGTGCCGCTAAGGGCCAACGATTCGCCCTCAAGCGCGATGGCACGGTCGAAACTTGCCCCATGCTCCTCAACGGTGTTGGCCATGGCAAAGCCGGAAATGCTGCTGCCCAGAAGCGCAATCAGTGCGATGGCCAGGGTTTGATTGCGCATTACTGGCCGGCCTCATCGCCAGCTTGGCGGCGGAAGAAAAGCGTGACCGTGCCGACTCGAAAACCGAATTTCGTGACGTCCGCGGTGTTGATGAGCGTGTCCTCGTCGATCAAGTACATCCAGTCATCAAACTGCAGGTTCCAGGTGCGTCCATCCACTTCCAGCGCCAGCGTGTAGCGCCAGTTAAGGGCATTACCATAACGTTGGCCGGCTGCCGTGCCCACCACATCGCCGGCGCTGCCCTCATAGGTGTGCTCATCAATTTTTTCGATTTCCCAAACGCGCCGTTCGGTCTCGCCATCATCGTAGAGAAAACGCTCATCCAAGGTGATGCGATTGCCATCAACGCTACCATCGATATCCACACTGAATCGCCTGGCAACTTCGCCATTGCGTTTCTGGAACATCCCCCAGGCAACGACGCGGCCGTCGAAATATTCTTCGACTAAAAATTCCGGCGACTCTTCGGCGTATTCCTGCGGCTGCACACCGGCGCAGCCGGCGAGCCCGATCATCAGGCCAACCAACACCAATGCACGACTTATATTTCGGGGCAGCATGACAGTCTCCTATTTCAATGCTTTTGCACCATTGGGCATCGTGATGCTTTGACCCTATCATGATGCCCGAATTCCAAGGCAGGGAAACGCACCATGACTGAGACTCCCGATTCGCAAAGCTTACCGCCAGCCGCCGCCTGGATGGGATATCTGGGGTTGTTGCCGTTTTTCGCAACCGCACTTGGTGTTTGGATTGGCCCGAATTGGATTGCTGGCTGGTTGCTGGCCTATGGCGCGATCATTCTCTCTTTTGTTGGTGCGATTCACTGGGGTCTGGTGATGGGCCGAGGTGAAGCATCGGCTGCCGTGTTTCAGGCCTCGGTAATCCCCGCGTTGGTGGGTTGGGCCGCCTTGCTGGTGCCGGTGATTGTAGGGCTTCCGGTGGTCGCGGCGGCTTTTATTGCCTGGCGCATCTGGGAATCGCGAGTGGTGGTTGCGGCGATGCCCCGGTGGTTTCGGCGCCTGCGCACAGCGCTCACAGCCGGCGCAGTCGTCGCCTTGCTGGGGGGATGGTTCGCGCTGCTGCCTTTTACAGGTAAGGGGTGAAAAGCCAGGCCAGGGCATCACGAACTCTTGGCAGCAATGGCCTTGAGTCGAGTGCCTCCAGCGTGATGCGCTCGGCGTTTTGACGGATGTGTTCAATATGCGCCGTCATTTCGGCACCAAAATCCGTATCGTAGACCTCGACCATGACTTCAAAATTCAGCCGCAGGCTGCGCGGGTCGAGATTGGCTGAACCAACCTGGGTGTAATGCCCGTCCACCACCAGCAGCTTGGTGTGGTCAAAGCTGCCAGGCTGGTAGTAAACCCGCACCCCCCATTTGACCAGCTCCCAGAGCATATTGCGTGTGGCCCAGTGCATGAAAGGTAGGTTGTTGCGACCCGGCAGGATGATATCAACCCGGGTGCCCCGCACAGCCGCCGCCTGCAGCGCGGCGACCAGCTCGCGGGGAGGCAGAAAATACGGCGTCATGATCGCGATATGCTCGCGCGCAGCGGCAACGGCACCGACCAACACCATGGTGAGTCGGTGCAAATCTTCATTTGGCCCGTCCACCAGCGTTCTGCAGAGTGCGCTGCCTTCTTCCTCGCTATTGCCTGTGGCTGTGGGCAGGGACTGCTCTGCGGTGATAAACGCCCAGTCATCCAGAAACACCTGCTCAAGCTGGACGGCCAAGGGGCCTTTGATGCGAAAGTGCAAGTCACGAATACCCGCACGGCGGCCCGACCGCTGCAAAAGATGGCGATCGCCGATATTCATCCCGCCGGTAAACGCGGTCTGGCCGTCGACAATCAACAGTTTGCGATGATTGCGCAGGTTGACCACCGGGCTTGGCGGCAGCAGCCGCGGAGGCAGAAAGCGGGCAACGGTCACGCCGCGTCGGCGCAGCTGATAACGCACGGGTGGCCAGCTATACCACTCGCCGACGCCATCGAGCAGCACCCGAACGGTGACACCACGTCTTTCCGCCGTGGCTAGTGCCTCAACAAACTCCGCGCCAGTTTGATTGCTCTCGAATATATAGGTCGAGAGGTAGACGCTTTTTGTCGCGCCGTTAATGGCATCGAGCATAGCCGGATAGGCGGCCTCACCGCCGGCAAGGCAATCGATGGCGTTGTCATGCGCGATCGGCAGCCCGGTGACTGCGGTGGAGATCTGCGCCTGCGTGCGAAACGCCGCCGGTATCGCGCGAGGGAGTCGGCCGCTGGGGTCGGCATCAGTTTCATTGGTTTCGCCGCGCAGTTGCCGAGCGCGAACGCGAACGCGATTGATGCCAAAGAGGAAATAAAAAATTGGCCCAACTACTGGAAACAGCAGGCAAAAGGCGATCCAGCCGAACGCGGCCGCCGGCTCGCGTTTGTAGAGCAGGGCGTGCAAGGCGCTGCCGGTGGAGATGAGGGCAACTGCGATGAGTGCGATCCACTGAAGTGGTTGCATTGTCTCGCGGGTCCTCCCGGGGCTACTATCCATTCAACGGGCACGTTGGTGTGCCGGGGAGGTTGCATGATACCCCTGCAGAGGCTGTTTCTGCTGATTCTTTTACTGCTGCCGGCATGGCCGCTCGCTGCTGCGCCGACGCTGCCGCGCCCAGCGGCACTCGAGCCAGCCGTTGAGTTTTGGACCGGCATCTACACCGAGTTCTCTGTTGGCGAGGGGGTCATTCATGATAGCGATGACTCCATGCGCGTTCTTGGCGTGGTCTCGGTGGCAGAACCGCCGTATTGGCAGCAGCGTCGGGAGCAGGTCCGCTCAGCGCTGAAGCGCTACCGCGCGGCGCTGAATGCGCTGGCCGAGCAGTCGATGCAGCCACAATCGACACTGCAAAGAGAAATCCTCGCCCGTCTGCCCGCCAATACGCAGTCGGCCGACCTGCCGGCGCTGGCAGAGCGTCTGCGGTTTCAGGGTGGGCTGCGGGAGCGTTTTCAAGCTGGCTTGATCAGGGCCGGGCGGTGGCGGGATCACATCAAAGATGTGTTGGCCGTGCATGGGGTACCGGCAGAGCTGGTTGCCTTGCCGCATGTGGAATCGTCATTTAATCCGGTTGCGCGATCGCATGCCGGCGCCGCCGGCTTATGGCAGTTTACCGCCGGCACTGGTCGACGATTTATGCGCATTGACCCGGTCCTCGATGAGCGACTCGATCCCTGGACCAGTACTCGCGCAGCAGCACAGTTGCTGGCATATAACTACGCTGAGATCGAAAACTGGCCGCTGGCAATTACGGCGTACAATCACGGTTTGAATGGTATGCGGCGTGCCGTTCGTGAAGTTGGCAGCTCAGACTATGTCCGCATTCGCACTGAGTACGATGGCCCGCGCTTTGGCTTTGCCTCGCGCAATTTCTACCCGGCCCTATTGGCGGCAGCCCATGTTGATGCCAACGCTGAGCGGTATTTTGGTGCGCTGCAGATAGATCCACCGCTCAATCCAGTGCGCGTCGCGCTGCCGCATTACACGCCGCTTGCAACATTGCTTGAGGGTACTGGCCTCGATGAGGCGCGCGTGCAGGCGCTCAACCCCGGCCTGGGCCCGGCAATATGGGATGATCGTAAGTTCATTCCTCGCGGCTATGCGCTGGCACTGCCACCGGGGCAAGAGTGGGGGCCGGCAATTGCCGGGCTGCCGGGTAGTCGGCTTTACCGCGGTCAGCGCCCGGACGTTGCGCATCGTGTTGCGGCCGGCGACACCCTCTCGACCATTGCTGCGCGTTATTCGGTGAATGTCTCGACGTTAAAAACTCACAATGGCATCGCGAATGCCGATTTTATTCGAGTTGGCCAGGAGCTCTCGCTGCCGCTTGCCGGTGCCATGCCGTCGGCCGTTGGTGGGCAACACTATGAGGTGCGACCGGGCGATACCCTGGGTGCGATTGCCCAGCGGCATGGCGTGGGGTTGCAACGACTGGCGCGGCTCAATGGGCTAGAGAATCCCGATCGACTGCGGGTGGGGCAAAGGCTTCTCATTGATGGGGCAGCAGTGGCGGCGGTCGACACGAGCGCCGAGCCCTGATAAGAAAAGGTCTGTCGCAGCGAAGGTAAGCTTGAAAAATGCTCGAGGCCATCAAAGAGTTCTATGAACAGCGCATCAACCCGCAGCACACGGAAGTCGGAGAACCGACTCAGCACCGCCTGCAGTTAGCAACCGCGGCGCTTCTGATCGAAATGGCGCAGGCCGATAATCAGCGGCACAGCCTAGAATTTCAGGCCATCCATGATGGCATCATGGAAGTCTTCGATCTCACCCCTGATGAGACGGCCAAGCTGATTGAGCTTGCTGATCTTGAGGCGCATGAGGCAACGGATCATTTTGAGTTCACTCAGCTAATCAACACGCAGTTCGATTATGCGCAAAAACGCCAGGTGGTCGAGTTGCTTTGGCGGGTGTGTCTGGCCGACTCCGAAATGGATCGATATGAAGAGCAGCTGGTTCGCAAGATTGCCGAGCTGCTGCATGTCGAGCATGGTGAATTCATTGCCGCCAAGCTGCGCGTCCAGCGCGATTACAGCACTCAGTCGCATCTGACCGATTACGAAGACTACGAATAGTGGCGGTTTATCGGGCCCGGCAAGTTGCTCGCATTCGCGAGGCGGTCAGCGCGGGTCGTCAGGCAGTGCGTGCTGAGGGTCAAGCTGACGCGCTGATCTTTGCACGTGCCTTTGTCGATGCCGGTGGGGCGCAGGTCCCTGGGGATCATAGCGAGGCAGCAGGGCAGTCACTTGGAGTGCGTCTACTGGCGGCTTTGGCACGCGGGGAGAGCGATGCCCCTGATGACCCGGACCTCGCGCGTGAGCTGCAACGGGCCACGACCGAAGCGCAATGGGCAATTGCGCTTGATGATGATCGTATTGTCGGTTTCTTGCTGGAGTTGCCAGAGTCGGCCTTGGAGCAGCCCACGGTCGAGGCTTTGGCCCATCAAAGCCAGGGTCTGGGGCCGGGTGTGGTGCGCAAGGCCGATGTCATCGTCCTGCAGCCAGACTGTGATGGGGCTAGATTTATCGCTTTGAGCGAACACGATATTGAATGTTAATGGGGTAATTGAATGATGAAGGATTTGGGGCTTTTGCTGCTCGGTGTCTGGCTGATTGTCTCGGGCGCTCAGGAGCTGCTGGCACTCGATTTTCGACATGATGAAGTGATTATGGCGCTGCTTGGTATTGCGGCGGGCGTGCTGATTGTGGTGCGTCGATAGGGCGAAGAATTATCGGTTGACTTCCATTCTCCTTGGGGTAGGCTAGGCCCGATCGCACAATATGTTGTGGCTGGGGACGTTTTTGCCAAACCATATTGTGTGTTTCCACCGCAGGCCGCTTATTGCCAGGCCCGGTGTGTATCGAACACAGCAAGGAGAAACCGATGACGACCGCAACGAATCTGCGAGCGCTGCCTTCGGCCGTGACAGAAATCCCGATTCAGCCTGCTTCTGAAGACATCTGGGATAAGAAATACCGGTTGAAGACCAAGGATGGCGAAGCCGTCGATCAGACCGTTGATGATAGCTACAAGCGCGTGGCGCGAGCCTTGGCCGATGTCGAGCCGGAAGCCCGCCGCGACTACTGGTATGAGCAGTTTCTCTGGGCGCTGCGCCGCGGCGCCATTCCAGCCGGCCGGATTACTTCCAATGCCGGTGCGCTGGAGCACAAGCCAGCCACCTCCACCATCAACTGCACCGTCTCCTCGACGGTTGGCGATTCGATGGATGACATCCTCGATAAGGTGCACGAGGCTGGCCTGACGCTGAAAGCCGGATGCGGCATTGGCTATGAGTTCTCGACACTCCGCCCCAAAGGCGCCTATGTCTCCGGCGCCGGCGCCTACACCTCCGGGCCGCTGTCGTTTATGGATATCTACGACAAGATGTGTTTCACGGTCTCCTCGGCAGGTGGCCGCCGTGGCGCGCAGATGGCTACCTTTGACGTCGGCCATCCCGATGTCATGGATTTTATTCGCGCCAAGCGTGAAGACGGCCGTTTGCGGCAGTTCAACCTTTCACTGCTGATTACCGACGGTTTCATGCAGGCGGTTGAAAACGGCGAGGACTGGCCGCTTGCCTTCCCAATCAAAGCCGATGAGGCGGAGAAAGAAGGCATTGACGTCAACGATCCGCAGCAGGTTCTCTGGCGTGAATGGCCAAATCACAAAAGCAGCTATCTCACCGGCAAAGATGGCCTTGTGGCCTGTCGCATCTATCGCTGGGTCAAGGCACAGCGTATTTGGGACATGATCATGACCTCGACGTATGACTACGCCGAGCCGGGCTTTGTCCTCATTGATCGTGTCAACGAAATGAATAACAACTGGTTCTGTGAAGAGATCCGGGCAACCAACCCCTGTGGCGAGCAGCCGCTGCCGCCTTATGGGGCCTGTTTGCTTGGATCAGTGAATCTCACCAAATTTGTTCGTGAGCCTTTCACCGAGCGCGCTCATTTTGATTGGGAAGAGTATCGCCAGGTGGTGGCGCTGTTCACGCGCATGCTCGATAACGTGGTGGAGATCAACGGCCTGCCGCTTGAGCGTCAGCGTGAGGAGATTAATCGCAAGCGTCGCCATGGCATGGGCTTTTTGGGGCTTGGATCCACGGTGACCATGCTGCGCATGCAGTATGGTGATGCCGACTCACTGGCCTTTACCGAGCAGGTCTCGCGTGAGATGGCCTTGGAGGGCTGGCGTGAGTCATTACGTCTGGCCGAAGAGAAAGGCCCGGCGCCGATCATGACCGAAGAATTTGAGGTCACGCCGCGGATGCTGGCGCTGCGCCCGGAGATGAAAAAAGACGGCTATAAAGCGGGCGACAAGGTCAAAGGCAGTGTGCTCTGGGGCCGCTACAGCCGCTACATGCAGCGCGTGGCCGAAGTTGAGCCGGAGCTTGTTGAAGACTTGGTCAAAGCCGGTGCGCGCTTTACGCATCACACCTCGATTGCGCCGACTGGGACGATCAGCCTCTCATTGGCCAACAATGCCTCCAACGGCATCGAGCCGAGCTTTGCCCATCACTACTTCCGGAATGTGATTCGGGAGGGCAAAAAGTCGAAAGAGAAAGTGGATGTGTTCAGCTTTGAGCTGCTCGCCTATCGCGCATTGATTGATGAAGACGCGCTGCCGAGCATGGACGCGGAGACGCGTAACCTGCCCGATTATTTTATAGCCGCGGATGATGTCACCCCGAAACAGCATGTGGATATCCAGTCGGCAGCACAGAAATGGGTGGATTCGAGCATCTCGAAGACGGCGAATGTGCCCACGGAGTATCCGTATGAAGATTTCAAGGATATCTACCGTTATGCCTATCAGAATGGACTGAAAGGCTGCACCACCTTCCGCTTCAACCCCGAGGCTTTCCAGGGTGTGCTGGTCAAGGAATCCGATCTGGAGAACACCACTTACAAGTTCACCCTTGAGGACGGCCGCACGGTTGAGGTGAAAGGCGGTGATGAAGTGGAGTACGACGGCGAGCTTCATACTGCCGCCAATTTGTATGACGCCCTCAAGGAAGGGTACTACGGGAAGTTCTAAGGATATTCGTCATGGCCGTAAAAATTGATAGCAAAATCGTTGACTACGCAGTGGCCCGGGGCGATGAGCAGAACGCTGCGAATGACCCGGTAGCCGGGCCCGATGTCGGCAGTGGCATCGAGCATATGCACGAAGAAATCCAGCGTCCTGAACGCTTGGAGGGGCAGACCTACAAAATCAAAACCCCACTCTCAGAGCATGCGCTGTACGTCACCGTGAACGACGTCATCCTCAACGAGGGCACTGAGCATGAAGTTCGCCGCCCGTTCGAGGTGTTCATCAACTCCAAGAACATGGATCATTTTCAGTGGATTGTGGCGCTGACTCGCATCGTCTCGGCCGTGTTCCGCAAGGGTGGTGACTGCACCTTTTTGGTCGAAGAGCTGCGCAGCGTGTTTGATCCGCGCGGGGGTTACTTCAAAAAAGGTGGTCGCTTTATGCCCTCGCTGGTCGCGGAGATTGGCGATGTCCTTGAACAGCACCTGCGCTCCATTGGCATGATGGAGACTGAGGCGCTGGATGAGCATCAGCAGGCCTTTATTGCCAGCAAGCGGGCCGAGGTGGAAGGCCGGTCGGCCCAGGAGCCGGTGGAGGCAGACTGCGATGACAGCACCGCCGACTATCCGCCAGGCGCAACGCTTTGCGGCAAATGTCACACCAAAGCCATGATCACGATGGATGGCTGTCTGACTTGCCTGAACTGTGGCGAGAGTAAATGCGGATAGCATTAGCTGACCGGCGGTGAGTTACCGCTGACAAAAGGCGAATATCACATGCCGCCACCCTGCTAGGGTCGCGGCATGTTTTTTTATCGCCAGCAGGGTGCCACGTTGATCGAGGTGCTGGTCGCCGTTTTTATTCTCGGCATCGGCGTCATGGGGTTGGTGGCATCCCAATTCCATAGTCTGCATCAAGCCCGCTCGGCGTGGTGGTACTGGCAAGCGCAAACGCTTGCTGGCGAGATGGTTGAGCGAATTCGCGCCGCCGACGGCCAAGCAATAACGCTGTCTGTCCGGGAGGACTGGCGTCAACGGGTCGCTAGTCGATTGCCAAATGGTCAGGCGAGGGTGCGTTGGCCGGCCGGCCCGGGGGCTGAGGGCACCATTATTCTCCAGTGGTCTGCAACAGATCCGGTTTCTTCTGACCAAGTGCAGGTTGCTTTTCGGCCATGAGCCTCACCCCTCATTATTTGGGCCAGCGGGGGTTTTCTTTGCCGGAACTGCTCATTGCAGCAAGTCTGGGTGTCGGAGTGCTAATGACTGCGGTTGAGCTCTATGCCACCGGTCGCGAGGTGGGCCAGGTTGAGCGTGCCCACACACGAGTGCTGGAGCAGGCAAAGCTTGCCCGTCACCTGATTACCGATGCGCTGCATCACGCCGGTCATCCTGGCAGTGATGCCAAACAGCCAATCCGTCCAGCGGTTATTCCGGATGAGGCGCTGGTCATCCAGCATCGCAACTCAATGACTCGATTTTTCACCGAGCAGGCAATTGGCAATTCCAACGTTCATAGCCTCTATCGTCGCCGTGATTCAGCGGGTGGGCAGCGAGAGGAACTTGTCACGGGTATTGAGCAGTTAACGCTGCGCTATGGCGTGCGCTTGGATGACGATAAGGCCGTTGATGCCTTTCTACCGGCGGGTGAGGTTCAGGATGCAACGCGGATTGCGGCCGTGGAGGTGCGTTTTGTTGTCACTGATATTCATGCTGTGGCGCCAAGGCTGCGCTATCCGGTGACCTTGGTGGTGGCGCTGAGGAATGTTGGTTGATGCGTCAGGCGCAATCGGGTGTGGCCCTGGCTGGCGTCTTAGCGTTGGTGCTGGTGGTCGCTATGATGAGTGTGGCGGGGCTTGAGCGGGCGTTTTGGCAGACGCGGCTTGCAGCGGCCGGCATCGCTGAACAGCAGGCCTTTGAGGCGGCAGAAGCGGCATTACGCAGGGTGCAGGATGATCCGGTTGGATACGCGCGTCAGCCCCTCCAACCTGCACCGGCTGCAGATGCACAAGCTTGGCGCCTGGTTTTAGAGCAGTTCGGGCAATCCATCTCTGCGCTCTCGGATTACCCAACGGCACGGGTGATTGTTGAATCAAGGGCGCAGGCATATCGCATTACGGCTTTGGGTTACTCTCGTGACGGCAAGATGAGCGCGGTTATCCAGGCAGACATTGCCGCTGATCAATCGACTTATCTTTGGCGACAACTGCGGTAGACTGCCCGCATGGAGCGCGTTGTCTACGTCAATGGGGAATACCTGCCGGAGTCGCAGGCCAGTCTCTCGGTCTTTGACCGGGCGGTGCTCTTTGCCGATGCGGTTTATGAGGTCACCGCCGTTATCGATGGGGGCTTTGTGGATTTCTCCGCGCATCAGCAAAGGCTGGGGCGCAGTCTGGCAGCACTCGATATTCATTTTGATCCGGTGGCTGCTGATCTTCTTGGTATCCACCGGACGTTGCGGGATCGCAATGCACTGCAGGAAGGCCTGATCTATCTTCAGATCAGTCGTGGTGTTGCAGAGCGCGATTTTGTTAAACCCAGTGGATTGCCGGCTTCGCTGGTGTTGTTTACGCAGTCAGCTTCGCTGATCGATACGGCTGCCTCTCGGCGTGGATTGCGCGTGATTACACGGCCCGACCTTCGCTGGCACCGCCGGGATATCAAAACCACTCAGCTGCTTTATCCTTCGCTGATGAAGTCAGAGGCCGTCGATGCCGGTGTCGATGATGTCTGGTTGGTAGAAAACGGGACGGTGACTGAGGGTAGCTCCAGTAACGCACATATTGTACTGGCCGATGGCAGTCTGGTTACGCGTCCCTTATCCAACGATATTCTGCATGGCATCACGCGAGCCGCGGTGCTTGATTATGCCCGCGAGCAGGGCGTTGCAGTGCATGAGCGTGAATTTACTGTCGATGAAGCGCAGTTGGCCGCAGAGGCATTCATTACCAGCGCGACAGCTTTTGTCACGCCGGTGATTGAAATTGATGGAGCCACCATTGGCAGCGGCAGCCCTGGGCCGGCCGCTGCGCGTATTCGTGAGCTCTATCTCGCGCGCAGCCGGGAGCGCTTGGAGTTCTGATTAATCGGGCTTTGGCCCGCCCATCACAGCATCGAGCTGTTCCCCGCGGGGAAGCCCACGAACCAGGCGAACCGCACCCTCGCCATCCATGTAGAACACCGATGGTGTGCCACGAATTCCAAGCCGGCTCATGAGTTCGTTATTGGCTTGAACCTGTGCTTGAGCATCGGCCGGAAGACGATCGGCGGGAACTATGCCGCCGTTATCAAAATTGGCTTCATGTCCGGCCAGCGCCGCGGAAGGATCATCCGCTGCCAACAACGTCGCGCTCTTGGCGGCACTGTCCTCGCGCAGTACTCCCACCATCACATGGCGGATCTGCACGTCACCTGTATCAATCCAATCGCGGGTCTGTTCATAGAAGCGATGGCAGAAAGGGCAGTTGGGGTCGGTAAAGGCATAGACCACACGCTCGGCCTCGGTGTTGCCATCCACAATCCAGCCCGCCTGTGACAACGACTGCCATTCAGCCTCTGGCCGTGCCGCATTAGCCGCCGCCTGCAGGACGGGCTGCGAGAGGTTAGTCCCGTCGCCATCAAGCAAGGTTCCTACAACAACGTGGTCATCATTGGCAGTGACATAAGCGGTGAGAGTCTGGCCTTGAAAACTCACGGTGTAGCCGGTGAGGCCGTCCGGGGCGTCAAAAGCTTCTCCGATGGTGGCGCCTCGATCTTGCAGCGCTGCCATAGGGGCAGGGAGATCAGCGGCCGTGTTTTGCGCCAATGCCGGCATGGCGACCAAGCCCATAGAAAGCAGCAGAACGAGTGATCGGAACATGGGAGTGACCCCGTTGGTTTGAGAAATGAATTGCTGATGGCGATATTGGAACATATCTATGAATAGAAGTTCGTCATCGGACTGAAGGCTACAGTCGTTTGATAAAGAAAACCCCCGGTGCCGCAGGGCGAACGGGGGTTTTGCAAGGAGACTGATCTGTCGATTAGCTGGAAGTGCGCACCCAGGCGCTGCACCAGCCATTGACGTTGACGGATTTGCCTGGGAAAGCCGTGCAACCACCCCATTCGGCATTGCTGTCACCCAGATAGAGTCGGCAATTGGCACAAATCGCATCAGACTGGCGCATATCGTCCTTGTCAGTGGCGTCATGCACATAGTTCAGCGCGATGGCAGTTGGATCGTCCTCGGAGAGAACCGGCAGATCCTGAGCCAATGCATTGGAGCCGCGCAAGCTCATATAGGTAACCGGTGCAGCCGCGATACCCATCAGTGCACCGCGTAGTAGCCGGCGACGATCATTGCGGAAGTTGTTGTCGGTCATGGTCTTCCTCTTGGATTGTGGAAATTCTTTAGTTTGCAAACATTGCAAGTTAGTTCACACCTTACCCATCTCCATGAGGGAGTGAAAGCACTGCTGAAGGTGAACTTGATCTGGCGCAATTACCGCGCGCGGCGCGGTTTTCAGCTTTCGGGCTGACAGATTTTGCCGGCCCGGGCTGCGCGTAGCGTGAGCAGGAAAAGCCAGCCGATGACGAGGCTGGTGATTGTGACAAGGAGGATGCTGGCGGCTGCGGTCCACGCGGTATCCGTGAGTTGATGGTAGATCATCATGGCAACAGTCATTGCCGCCAGTGGGAAAGAATAGGCCCAGAAGGAGAGGAAAAAGGGCAGCGCCGCAAACCGGCGGAATTGGATAAAAAGTAGAAGGGTAAAAAAGAGTGCGATGTTGACTTGGATACGACCAAAAGTATCCAGTCCGCCATTCAGTGCCATATAGGCAATGAAGCCGGCTGCCGGCGGTGCAACCAGGATGAAAAGCGTGGGTAACAGACGCTGGGGTAGCGGGTCGTGAAACATAATGCGGTAGAAGATGATGGTCAGCAGCACCACCCAGAACACCACCCCAACACTAAAGAAAAACCAAGAGGCCGATATGTAGCCATAATGGGTACCGGCAATCGGTACCAAAATATTGCCGACGGCTGGAATAAACCAGGCCGGATTGATATGCGTGATCTCAAAATGTGGGTGATGTATCCAGCGATTAATGATCACCAATGTCAAAACGAGATGGGCGATCGCTCCAACCGCCCAGACGAGATGACCAATGTCCGGCAGGATATGCCGCATGGCAGTTCCCAGGAGCACCAGGCTGATGCTGATCGTGGGAAAGAAGCTGAGCTTAACCGGATGATTGAACTCTGCGATCACCGCCTCGCGATGGCGAAGAATTTTACCGGCGTAGGCCGCGGCAAGAACGATAAACGCTAATGTCGTGACGATGAGGAGTCCATCGCCGATGAAAGCGGAGGTGCCAAGCACCTCCGTTGCTTTTTGCCAGACCAGAGTCAGTCCCGACAGCCCCATCGTCATTGCAAAGAAGGCGACGGGGAAGTGTTGTAGTCGGGATGGCTCCGGTTCAGGTGGGGTCATGGATCAGGCAGGTTTCCTGCTCATTAGTTGCAATGGCGGATAGCTGAGAAGTCCAATGGCGATACCGACACCAAGACCACCACCAATCACGCCGGCAAGATCCACTGCGCTTGCCAGCTGCGAGAGCTCGGCGCCGGTCCATATGGGGAAATAGATCGCTGCTGCGACGGCCACCACGATACCCACTCGCAGCGCCATTTTAGTGCCGCGGCTGATATCAAGCCGACGATGCCGTCCAATGACCATTGCCAGCAGGAGCAGATCGACCACAATCACTAGACCGATGAGCGGGAGAATCGGCCGCAAGAGCTCCAGGACAACCGCGAAGATACCGAATAATGAGAATTCCATGGCTTTGCCTCCTTATACCCGGCCACGCAACATCGCGTTGTAAGCGGCGTGCAGCATCCGGTCCTTGAGGAACCACGGTGCCCACTGCGACTTGTAGGGATCCAGGAAACTGAACGATGGGGTCATCTTCAGCTCAAAGTCGAACTCGACCAGCATGGCCTGCCCCTTTTCGATAATCAGCGGACAGGAGGTATAGCCATTCCAAGCTGCCGGGAATTCCTCTCCGGCAATCGAAGCGATCAGGTTGTCGGCCACCACGGGTGCCTGCGCTTTCACGCTGGCAGCAGTCTTGCCGATCGGTGTGCCCACCACATCACCGGCACCGAATACATTCGAATACCGGCGATGCTGCATGCTGTACTGATCAACTTCCATCCAGCCCTGGAAATTACCTTCCTGCCAGCCGAGATCGCCATAGCGAATCATATCCGGCGCTGACATGGGCGGGACCACATGAATAAAGTCATAGGCCATCGTGCTGGGGCCATCGGGCGTTGCAAACGTTGCTTCGCGACGCTCGGCGTCGATTGCAGCCAATGGATGGCTCCAGTCGATACTGATGTTGCGATCTTCCGGGAAATGCCGCGCCAGGAAATCATGGATATCCGGCTGTGAAAATAAACCTTCGCCTGGCGGCAGATAATGTAGGTCCGAGGCCTCGCGGGTGCCCTGATCACGCAACGCATGCTCTATGAGCATGGTGACTTTGAGCGGAGCGCCGGCGCACTTGATCGGCCCTGGCGGCCGGGTAAACAGACCGACCCCGCCGGTCTCGATAAACTGATTGGCTGCCTGCCAGGTGCGGCGCGCATGGTCGGGGTTGGCATAGACACAGCCGACGCCGTTATTGCCGATCAAATCAGTCTCCATGCCCTCAATTTCATCAAAATTGAGCTGCAGACCTGTGGTCACCACTAAATAGTCATAATCGACAGTCTGCCCGCCCGCCGTTTCAACCTGGTTGTTATCCGGATTAAAGGCAACGACGTCGTCTTTGAGCCACTCGGCAGAGCCTGGCATATAGCGGGCATTACGGTCTTCAACGTCCTCCGGATCCCAAATGCCGGTTGCCACCAGTGTGAGCCCTGGCTGGTAGAGATGGGTTTCGCGACTATCGATGAGGGTGATTTTCGCCCCATCCAGTGATCGCTCAAGGCGTGTGGCGATCGCTAATCCAGCTGCACCGGCACCAACGATGACGATGTGCGCGTTGGTGGATACCGCTTTGGCGGGCGTGCTGCCGAGCAGGCTGCTGGCACCGATGCCAGAAGCCGCTGCGCCGGCGGCGACGGCAGAATTTGCCAGAAAGCGCCGACGCGATGTGTTGGTGGGTGCGTTGTTTTTCATTCTTTCTCCTCCTACGGACGCAATGGCGCGTCAGGCGCAGATTGTCCCGACGAGCCAAGTCCGGACAGTGACATAGTCACTAACTCTGTGAAGGGGGAGTTGCGCGCATCTGCTCGAACAGGGCCTGCCAGAGTTCGCCGCGCATGCGCAGGGCATCGTGCGAAACCTCAGACATCAAATCCACCATGCCGTTCATCCCCGGGATGTCGGCGGCACCGCGACGAAACTCCTCAACGGCTCGCTCCTCGAGGGCCAGCGTCTTTTCGATGGCACGCCGAGTCGTTTCAAGCTCCCGCTGATAAACGCCCTCGATACCATCGGCTTCGCCGTCATCGCTAGTGAGAGCGCGCATGCTCGACATTAAATAGTCGCGCTGAATATCCATCCACTCGCGGGTGAGGTTCATTACATCTTGTGGTTGTGAGGCCATGATTCATCGCTCCTGTTATTGGCGTCAAAGGCGGCTGTCTTCTGTCAGGCAATTAGAACCATAACGGTGTTCCCCAATGGAATCGGAAATTCGGTGGGTCAGTCCAGCAATGGCTTTACGCAGTCCGGTTCAGCAGATAAACCTCGGCGGATTCGGTGATTGGGCTGCCGATGATGCATGGGGGCTGGTGCTCCGACGCTTGAGTATGCAGACTACGGTTAAGCATTGGCCTTACCAATGTGATGACAATGACCACGCATAGTGAGGAGATGAGCGTGATGAATACAAAATGGACCGCAATTGCGGCTGCAACCGGACTTGCTTTGGTTTCGATGGGCGCCAGCGCTGATCGTTCAGAGTGGCCGAGTAGCTTTACCGTCGGTACCGCCAGCCAGGGCGGCACTTATTTTGCTTATGGATCGGGCTGGGCCAAGCTCGTATCTGACGAGATCGGCGTGCCGGGTGGCGGTGAGGTCACCGGTGGGCCCAACCAGAACCTGGCACTCGTTCACAATGGCGATGTCGCCTTTGGCATGACGACCATGGGCCCGGCTGCCGAGGCGCTTGCTGGTAACAGCCCGATTGCCCCAGGGATGCCGCTGGATAACGCTTGCGCTATGTTCCCGATGTACCAGACCCCGTTCTCCGTGACTGTGCTCTCGAATTCGGGCATCGAGTCCATTAGCGATATCCCGGATGGTGCAGCGATCGGCTTTGGCCCCGCTGGTTCCACATCGGATACCTATTTTCCGCGCATGCTGGAGACATTGGGTGTCGACTTCGATCGTCGTAATGGCGGCTGGAATGATCTGGCCGGTCAGATGCAGGATGGTCTGATTGACGTGATCGCCTTTGCCGCGGGTGTGCCGGTGCCGGCCGTCAGTCAGCTGGAGGTGCAGACGGATATCAACATTATCGAGTTCACCGAGGATGAGCAGGCTACTGTGATGGATGCCTTCCCGGTTGCTGCGTTTGATATCTCCGCTGATACCTATCAGACCCTTAACGGCCCCGCGCGTGCCGTGTCCATGTGGAACTTCTCCATTGCCGGCTGTGATCTGCCTGAAAGTCTCGTTTATGAGACCACGAAGGCTGTCATGGAAAATCATGACCGGATGATGGAAATCCACAGTGCGGCGGCAACTACCGTTCCTGAGAACTACGACAAGAACACCGTGCTGCCTTTCCATCCCGGTGCTGCGCGTTGGTTTGAAGAAAACGGCTACGATATCGCCGATGACATGATTCACCAGTAGGTGTTTCGTTATAGGCGGTCGATTTTGATCGGCCGCCTTTTGCGAGCCATCTATGGCGTCCAGTTAGACGAGGAATAACGCGCATGAGCAGCAATGATGCCGAGACGGGGGATGAGTCAGCCCGGGTCATCGCCGAAGGCGTCGATGACGAAGTCATTGAGACCAATCGTCGGGTGTTCGGGGGCTGGATTTGGCTGATCGTCGCTGTTTTAACCGGCACCTATGCGGCGTTTCATCTTTTCTCGCTCAACGTCTATCCGCTCGAGACCTGGAGCTTTCGCATTATTCACATTGCCGGTGCGTTGATCATCGGCTACATGCTGTATGCCAGCCGTGATTTCTCGGGGGACACAGCGCGAACACCGACCTGGATAACCGCGCTGTCAGTATTGCTGGCCATCCCTGCGGCCTATGCGCTCGCGCAGACTGGATTTTTTTGGCAGACCTTTGAGGCAGGAGCCCGCCGGATAGAGCCGGTACTGGAGACCTGGCATTTCGGTATCCCGCTGATTGCCGCAACTGGTGGCGCCATCGTCTTGTCTTGGGTGGCGGGCGGCCAGCGTGGTCGGATTAGTCCGCCAGATTTGGTCCTCATGCTTTGTGCCGTGGCAGTCGCCGCGTATTTGCTGGTTGTCTACAACACGCAGCTGCGTATGAGTACCGGGACACCATTCGCCCCAGTGGGGATTGGTATGGCCGCGATTGCCGGTTGCGCGCTGATTATGGAGCTCACCCGGCGAGTGACTGGGCTTGCGCTGGTGACCATTTCGATTGTGTTTTTAATCTATGTCTTTGCCGGGCCCTACCTGCCAGGCTTCCTGGGTTATCCGGGCTTATCGATGAACCGCTTTTTCAGTCAGGTCTACACGGATGCCGGCATCCTTGGCCCTACCACTGCGGTGTCATCCACCTACATCATTTTGTTTATTGTCTTTGCGGCCTTTCTGCAGGCTTCAAAGGTGGGGGATTATTTCGTCAACTTTGCTTTTGCGGTAGCCGGTCGCGCCCGAGGTGGCCCGGCTAAAGTGGCGATCTTCGCCTCTGGTCTGATGGGCATGATCAACGGCACCAGTGCGGGTAATGTGGTGTCCACGGGCTCGCTTACCATTCCGCTGATGAAGAAGGTGGGTTATTCGAAGCAATCCTCGGGTGCGATCGAGGCGGCCGCTTCAACGGGTGGACAAATTATGCCGCCGATTATGGGTGCCGGGGCATTCATCATGGCGGAGATTACCGGTATTCCTTATACCGAGATTGCGGTGGCGGCCATCATCCCGGCCATTCTGTATTTTGCTGCCGTGTATTTCATGGTGGATTTCGAGGCTGCACAGCTTGGTATGCGGGGCATGCGCGACGATGAGCTGCCGCTGTTGGGCCAGATGCTGCGCCAGGTCTATCTATTCATTCCGATTATTATTCTTATTGCCGCCCTATTCATGGGTTACTCGGTGATTCGAGCGGGTACGCTGGCAACCGTTGCAGCGGTCGTGGTGAGTTGGCTGACGCCGCATGCGATGGGGCCAAGGCGAGTTGGTACCGCGCTTCGTCTCGGCGGTGAGATGTCCATACAGATAATCGCGGTCTGTGCCTGTGCCGGCATTATTGTCGGTGTGATTTCGCTGACCGGTGTGGGCGGGCGCTTTTCCTCGTTGCTGCTTGGCCTGGCCGAAGCCAGCCAGCTGCTGGCGCTGATTTTTGCCATGCTGATTTCCATTCTGCTGGGGATGGGCATGCCAACCACAGCCGCCTATGCGGTGGCGGCCTCAGTGGTGGCGCCCGGTCTGATCCGGCTTGGTATCGACCCTCTCACCGCGCATTTCTTTGTCTTTTATTTTGCCGTGGTCTCGGCAATCACCCCACCGGTTGCGCTGGCCTCATATGCAGCGGCCGGCATTTCCGGGGCCAATGCCATGCAAACCTCGGTGGCCTCATTCAGGATCGGCATCGCGGCATTTGTGGTGCCGTTCATGTTCTTTTATTCGTCGGCGCTGTTAATGGACGGCGAGTGGCCGGCAGTTCTGCGCGCCGGGGCTACGGCCATTGTTGGCGTGTATTTGCTTGCCTCGGCGGTACAGGGCTGGTTTATGGCACGCAACGCCCGCTGGTTTGTACGTCTGCTACTGTTGGCCGGGGCGCTGGCGCTTATTAAAGCCAGCTTGGTGACGGATTTAATCGGTGTCGCTGTCGCGATTACCTGTTTGCTATTGCAACGCTTTCTGCCGGCGCCCCCGCTGGCTCGCGCCGAGTAAATTCAACGCCATGGTCCGATTATCGTTGCGGTCAGCACGATGGGCGAACCTGAGTGTTGGGGTGATTTGTTTCATGCTGGTGGGTATCGCCGTGGGTCTTGAGGTGATACTCGGCATGGAGCCCTGTCCGTTATGCATTTTTCAGCGATTGGTGTTTCTAATCCTTGGCGCGGTATTGCTCATCGGCGCACTGATCCCCGGGCGTACTGTCGCCGTGGCGGGTCTACTGAGCGCATTGGCAGGCATCGCGTTGGCGTTGCGCCATTTATGGTTGCAGTCACTGCCGCCGGATCAGGTCCCAACCTGCGGTCCCGGTCTGGATTACCTGCTGGGCGCCTTCCCGTTGGCAGATGTTGTCTCCATGGTGCTCTCCGGCTCGGGTGAATGTGCCGAGGTTGATCGCGTGCTCGGGCTGAGCATCCCGATATGGACCCTGGGCGGCTATCTCCTGCTTGGTGCGCTGGCCGTTGTCATGAACTGGCGTGTCCTTCGGAGTGATGAGCTCTGATGTCGCTGCAGGCGACGGTTGAGGCAGCGCTTGGCGCTGACGGGGCGCTTGCTGATCAGATTGAAGATTTTGCTCCCCGCGCTGAACAGCAGGTCATGGCTGGTGCCGTTGCTAAGGCTATTGAGGCGGATGAAACCTTGGTGGTCGAGGCTGGCACCGGCACCGGTAAGACCCTCGCTTATCTGTTGCCCGCGCTTTACTCCGGCCGTCGGGTGATTATCTCCACGGGCACCAAAACCCTTCAGGATCAATTGTTTCATCGCGATTTGCCGATCGCGCGTGCTGCTGTCGAGAGACCGGTTAATGTTGCCCTGCTCAAAGGGCGAGCTAATTACTTGTGTCTGCATCGCATGCAGATGACGCGCGAGGCGGGTCGTTTGGAAACCGCCGCCATGGCGGATGAACTGCAGCAGCTGGTTGCTTTTTCTGGTGTCACCCGGACAGGCGAGTTGAGCGAATCGCCGCTGGGCAGTGTTGATCCGCGGTTGCTCCCGCGAGTGACCTCCACTGCCGATAATTGCTTGGGCCAAAATTGCCCGCTATACGCGGATTGTTTTGTGATGGAGGCCCGTCGGCGGGCGCAAGAGGCGGATGTGGTCGTCGTCAATCATCATCTGCTGCTCGCGGACTGGGCACTGCGGGAGAATGGTTATGGCGATGTCCTGCCACCTGCTGATATCTACATCCTTGATGAGGCGCATCAGCTTGCTGAGACTGCAGCGCAGTTTTTTGGCCTGAGTATCTCCAGTCGGCAGTTGTTGGATTTGGCCCGTGATATCCGGCTAGAGCAACAAAAGGAGGCTGGCGATGCAGCCGTGATCAGTGAGCATGCAGCAGCGCTTGAGCAAGCGGTTTCCGCGTTGCGACTTACGCTGGGCCAGTCCCTGCGCGCTGCTTGGCATGCTGCGCCAAAAGGCTCTGCAGAGTCGGCAGATAACCTCTGCGCCGTGTTGCAAGTGATGGTGGAAGTGCTGGCAGCCCAATCTGTGCGTGGGCCGGGGCTTGAAAACTGTCACCGGCGTGCCGAACAAATGTACTCAGGCCTCAGGGCTTTTCTCAGTGAGCAGGTATCCTCGGCGGAAGCGGTGCGCGTAGCTTGGGTAGAGACTCGTGGCCAGGGCTTTGCACTGCGGCTCACACCACTGAATGTCGCCGAGCATTTCGCCGATCATCGTACTCGGCATGGCAAGGCCTGGATTTTGACGTCCGCCACACTGAGTGTTGGCAGTGATTTTCACCATTTCACCGAGCGACTCGGGCTGGAAGATGCCGTAACCAAACGGTTGGATAGTCCGTTTGATTACCGGCAGAACACACGGCTCTATCTCCCGCAAGGGCTGCCAGATCCGAGTGACCCAAATTTCACCGATGCCTATCTTCAGGCAGTTGCGCCGGTGCTGGCCGCTAGCCGGGGGCGGGCATTTTTACTTTTCACCAGTCACCGAGCACTGCAACAGGCAGCCAACTGGCTGCCAAACCAGGGCTGGCGTGATTTGCTGGTGCAGGGGGATGCGCCGCAATCCCGCTTGCTTGAGCAGTTTCGCAGCCAACCCGGTGCGGTGTTGTTGGGAACGCAGTCTTTCTGGGAAGGTGTGGATGTGCGCGGCCCGGCACTCTCTTGTGTGATGATCGATCGCCTGCCCTTCGCCTCGCCGGGTGATCCGGTGTTGCAGGCGCGCATGGCCTGGATGCGTGATCAGGGTAGAAATGCCTTTACCGAATATCAATTGCCCGAAGCGGTGATCAGCTTACGTCAGGGGGTGGGCCGATTGATTCGCGACCAGGCGGATCGCGGCGTACTGGTGCTGGGAGACAGCCGGATTCAGCGTAAGCCTTACGGCCGGCTGTTTCTCGACAGTCTCCCGCCCATGCCGGTTGTCGACACGCTCGACGAGGTCGAGGCGTTCTTTAACGCTTAGTCTTCGACCAGCTCGTAAGAGCCATCGGCATCATGGGTTTCACGACCGGTCACCGGCGGGTTGAATCCGCAAATCAGGCGCATATCCTCGGTGCCGCCGCGCAAGATATGGCGGTCATGATTATCCAGAGCATAGAGAATGCCATCGCGGATTTCGTGGATCTCTCCTGTGGCCAAATCTTCGATGCTGCCATTGCCAGAGACGCAATAAACGGCCTCAAGATGGTTTTTGTACCATAGCTCTAGCTCTGCCCCGGCCGGGATAATGGTCTCGTGAAAGGAAAACCCCATGCCGTCTTTTTTTAAGAGTAAACGGCGACTGGTCCAGCCCGGTCCTTCCACTTCACGCTCTGAACCTTTGATCTTTTCAACATCAACGATTTTCATTGCAGGTTTTTCCTTAATTATCGGTTGAGTTTAGGTGTTGGCGCGCGGATTGCGTTAGTGGGCCGATTCTATACAGGATCTCGTCCGCATGCCCGGCCTCGGGAAAGTCATTGGCTGAGAAACAGGAATGCTTTTGCCAGTCCACGCCCATTTGTTCCGCCATGCCGGTGAATAACGCCTGAGAGGCCACGTTATCCGGCGCAATCGTCGTCTCCAGCCAATCAGCATCGAGGGCGCCGGGTTGACATAGAAAACTGCTGAGTAGGCGCTTGCCCAGACCCTGGCCCTGCGCGGTGGGCGCAATGCCGATTTGCCAGAGGAAGATGACGGTTGGATTGGCGGGGCGCCGGTAGCCGCTGGCAAATCCGAGTAACTCGCCGTCGCGCACCGCCACCACGCAGGTGTCGGCAAAATCGCGTGCCAGGAGCAGATAGAGATAGCTTGAATTGAGATCGAGCGTGCCGGTGTCACGAACCAGTTGCCAAATCGTGCCTCCTTCATCCGGATTGGGGGCGCGGAAAATGACTTCTCCGGTGGTGTTTTGGGGGTGGCTCAAGGGCTTGCTCCAGCATGTTTCTCAGTCGCGCTTGATACTATCAACGGCTGTGCCTCAGGGGCGAATAAAAAACATGGCGGACGTGGCATCTCTGCACTATCCTTGCGCCCGCACGATCGTCTCTTTCCACCTTTTCCGGTTGTTCCCATGCTCGGTACGCTCTCGCCATTTATTGCGCTGTTTGTCTCGGTTGGTCTGTTATTGACCGGCGGCGGGCTGCTGACCACGCTGGTGGGTGTGCGCATGTCGGAGGAGGCCTTTGCCACCGAGATCATCGGTGTGGTGGCCGCAGCCTATTCGGTCGGGTTTGTCATCGCCACGCGTATTTGTCCCCACCTCATCGCCCGTGTCGGGCATATCCGCAGTTTTGCTGCTTTTGCTGCCATGGCAGCGATCAGCACTCTGGCCTATCCGCTTTTGGTGGAACCATGGATTTGGGCGATTATGCGCCTGACCTATGGCTTTAGTCTGGCCGGCCTCTATATGGTCATGGAGAGTTGGTTGAATGACCGCACACCAAGCGATCGGCGTGGTCAGGTGTTGGGTATCTACAGCATCGTGACCTACGTTGCGTTAGGTGGCGGGCAGTTCCTGCTGCTGACCGGACGCACGGGGGGATTTGAACTCTTCAGTCTTGCTGCAATGTTGATTGCCGCGGCGGTCGTCCCAGTCACCATTACCCGAATCACCTCGCCTGATTTGCCAAAAGTGGCCAATGTCGGGCTGCGCGACCTCTTCGCGGCCTCACCGCTGGGGCTGGTGGGCTCGGCCATTGCGGGTGTGATTGCCGGCAGCTTTCTTGGCTTGGCACCGGTGTTTGCGCGTGATTCCGGTTTTGATGATCTGGGGATTGCCCTTTTGATGGGCTTGAGCATTCTCGGCGGCTTTGCTTTGCAGTGGCCGATCGGGCATTTATCGGATCGTTTTAATCGGCGTGATGTGCTCATGGGGGTGAGTCTGGCGATGGCGGCCTGCTCGATTGCGATTGTCTACGCAACGGGTTATAGCGAAGCAGCGGTGATCGGGTTTGCCATCCTCTGGGGTGGGTTTGCCTTTACGCTCTATCCGATTGCCGTGTCACTTGCCAATGACTTTATTGAACCGGCGGAGATGCTGTCCGTGAGTGCCGGCTTGCTGCTGGTGCACGGGGTG
This sequence comes from Spiribacter sp., assembly GCA_965658695.1. Taxonomy (GTDB): domain Bacteria; phylum Pseudomonadota; class Gammaproteobacteria; order Nitrococcales; family Nitrococcaceae; genus Spiribacter. The sequence goes on along the minus strand of CBFHTR010000006.1, from coordinate 1,532 downwards.
GGCATGATCATCGGGCCGTTGCTGGCCTCCCAGCTCATGGCGCTCATTGGTGCTGTGGGTTTGTTCTGGACCATTGCGGCCGCTGGTGCGGTTCTGGCTGCATTTGCTTGGCTGCGCCAACAGGTCGGGCCGCCTATTCCAGTGGGTGAGCCGGCAACCTATCGCGTGGTGCCCCGTGAGGGTGTCTACGCCGGCGGTCTTGATCCGCGCTATGAGGAAGTGCAGTTGGAATTTGATTTTGAGGCGGTGCCGGTGGAGGCACCGGAGCCGGAGGCTGAACCATGAGCGATGGCCCTGTCCTGCTTGGCTTGGACGCCAGCACTGGGGTGTGCACAGTCGCGTTGCTGCAAAACGGCGCCGTGATTGCGCGCGCGAATGACGAAGAGCGGGGACATTCCGCCACCTTGTTGGCGCTTGCCGATGAGCTGTTGGCCGAGGCTGGGCTGTCCCGCAGCTATGTAGATGCGATTGTTTGTACCCGCGGGCCGGGTGCATTTACCGGTGTGCGTATCAGTGTTGGCGTGGCACAGGGGCTTGCGATGGGCCTCCAGCGCCCGGTCATTCCATTCTCTAGCCTGCAAGTGGTTGCTGAGACCGCGCGCGCACGCCATGACGGCGATCTCACGGGCATCCTGGTGCTGCAGGACGCGCGTATGCAAGAAGTCTATGGGGGCTTCTACCGCATCCGCTCGGATATGCAGCAAGAGACAGAACTGTCGGGCGATGAGTGGATTGGCCCGGCCCAGTTGCCGGATATCCCCGCCGGCCGCTGGCTTGCTGCCGGAAGTGGCTTTGCGGTGCATGGCAACCTGCAGACAGCCAAGGGGCTTGTCGCTATTGAGCATGAGATTTCGCCCTCTATAGCGGCGGTGATGGCATTGGCCCGTCGCCGTTTTGAAGCCGGGAAGATTGTGGATGCTCAGCAAATCGAACCCACTTATCTGAGAAACCGGGTGGCGGAGGTCCCTCGGGGCTAGGGGCAGACCGGTTGCCAGGGGTTTCGTGTATCGGTCAATGGCCTTAATCTTGCTGCAGAGATTAAGGAGTGATACCGATGCACGAGACGTTTCCGCGCGATGGCCACGATCATCAACATTGTATTGATGAGGCGTTGGGCGTTGCCGAGCAGCTTTGCGCTGATCGCGGCCGACGTCTCACACCATTGCGCCGACGCGTCTTGGAGTTGGTTTGGGAAAGTCACCAGCCGGTGAAGGCCTATGATCTTCTGGCTCGGCTAAAGCAAGACAGCGCATCTGCTGCGCCACCAACGGTCTATCGGGCATTGGATTTTTTAATCGCCGAGCGCCTCATACATCGGCTGGCCTCCCTGAATGCCTATGTGGGCTGTGCGCATCCGGGGCATCGGCACACCGGTCAATTCCTTATTTGTAGTGAGTGCCAGTCCGTGGCGGAGCTGGACGATGCCGGCATCGAACAAGCGCTCAGCCGTCGCGCTGATGCATTGGGTTTTGAATTGACCACGCGGACTATTGAGCTGGAAGGGTTTTGCCCGCGCTGCCAGGCGCAGATGG
>CBFHTR010000005.1:0-75261 GCA_965658695.1 Spiribacter sp. | reverse complement strand
GTAACGCAGGCGTTGCACTCAATACACCGCTCAGCGTCGCACAGGAATTTCATTCGGGCCATTTTGGCTCTCCTTCAGAAATTATCCCGCCTTAGGCGGCGCGGATCTGGCACAACGTCGACTTGGTCTCTTGCATCTGCGTGACCGAGTCGTACCCATAAGTGGTGGCCGTGTTACAGGCCTCACCGCGAACATACGGTGCGGTGCCTTCCGGATAACGATCCAGCAGATCCTCACCCTGGAAGTGACCACCGAAGTGGAACGGCGTCCAGACTGTGCCGCGCGGAACCCGCTCAGTCACCATAGCCTGGATCTTGATGCTGCCGCCCTCGGGACCGTCCAGCCAAACCGTCTGTTTATCCTGGATACCACGATCATTGGCATCGGCCGGATGAATCTCGACGAACATGTCCTGCTGCAACTCAGCAAGCCACGGGTTGGAACGGGTCTCCTCACCGCCACCTTCGTACTCGACCAGACGACCACTGGTGAACACCAGCGGGAAGTCCTTGGAGTAGTCCTCGGCCTGCACAGAGGCATACCGAGTTGGCAGACGATACGAGGACTTAACGTCGTCATACGTCGGGTACTGGGCGACCAGATCGTAACGCGGCGTGTAAAGCGGCTCGCGGTGGACCGGAATCGGATCCGGGAACTGCCAGACCTCACAACGTGCCTTGGCGTTACCGAATGGCGCACAGCCGTGGTCGATCACCACACGCTGGATGCCGCCGGAGAGGTCAGTCTTCCAGTTAATACCATCCATGCGCTCGAGCAGCTCGCTGCTGGCAGTGCGGATGTTGCTCGGCAGCTCCGAGGCGCTGATACCGGCAACCCCTGCAATCACCTCAAGCTCTTCACGCGAGAGATCGGTATGCCAACCCAGCTGACGGAGGATGCCGAAAGTGAACTCCGGATAGCCATCCGTGAGCTCCGAATCAACGGAGTAGGAACCGTCGGCCAGGAGGCTCTCGCCCTCACGCTCAACGCCGAAGCGCGCACGGAAGGTCAGGCCGCCGTCTTTCACCGGCTGACTCGGATCGTACAAGACGTGAGTGCCAGGATGCTTCATCTCGGCGGTGCCCCAGCATGGCCACGGCAGACCGTAGTAGTCACCGTCACATGGCCCACCCACGGCACGCAGCGTCGTGGTGTCAAAGGTGTGCTTGTTCTCGAGGTGCAGCTTGAGACGCTCCGGGCTCTGACCGGTGTAACCGATCGTCCAGGTACCACGGTTGATCTCACGCAGTGTGTCCTCAGGGCTTGGCAGGCCATCCTCTTCGATCGCGATGTTCTTGAACATCTCGTCTGCGAAGCCGAATTTCTGCGCAAATGCATAGAGAATCTGCGAATCAGTCTTCGACTCAAACAGCGGATCAACGATCTGCTCACGCCACTGAATGGAGCGGTTGGATGCGGTGATGGATCCGCGCTGCTCAAACTGCGTACAGGTGGGCAGCAGATACACGCCGTCGGTCCGCTCACTCATAACGGCGAGGGCCGTTGGATAAGGATCGGAAATAACCACCATCTCGAGGTTCTCGATGGCTTCCTTCATATCCGTGCCGCGGGACTGGGAGTTGACGGCATGACCCTGGAAGAACACTGCACGCGTCCGATCGCGCTGGCTCTGGTTGGCCGGGTCTTCAAGAACACCGTCAATCCAGCGCGAAACCGGGATACCCGGAATGTTCATCGGATGGGACATCTTGCCGCCGCCGGCGTCGTACTGACCGTCGTCGAAGCGACTCTTGATGTAGTCAAAATCGACATCCCAGACGCGGCTCCAATGGCGCCAGGCGCCCTCGGAGAGACCATAGTAGGCCGGCAGGGTATGGCAGTTCGGGCCAACGTCCGTGGCGCCCTGCACGTTGCAGTGACCGCGGAAAATGTTGGCACCACCACCGGAGACACCAATGTTGCCCAGCGCGAGCTGCAACGTGCAGTAGGCGCGGGTGTTGTTGTTGCCGATGTGATGCTGGGTGCCGCCCATGCACCAGACGATGGTGCCGGGACGATTCTCGGCCATAGTCTTGGCCGCCTCGTAGACCTGCGCCTCTGGCACACCCGTAACGTCTTCGACGACGTCTGGCGTCCAGTTGGCGACCTCTGCGCGGACCTTATCCAGACCGTAAACGCGCTGACGGATATACTCATCGTCCTGCCAGCCGTTTTCAAAGATATGCCAGAGCATGCCCCAGATGAATGGAACATCGGTACCGGCCCGGATGCTGATGTGCTGGTCGGCGTGCGCGGCAGTCCGTGTGAAGCGCGGATCAACCACAATCATCTTGGCGCCATTTTCTTTGGCACGCAGGATGTGCTGCATGGAGACCGGATGGGCCTCGGCAGCATTACTACCAATAAAGAACATGCACTTGGCGTTGTGCATGTCGTTGTAGCTGTTGGTCATCGCCCCGTAGCCCCAGGTGTTCGCAACACCGGCCACCGTGGTTGAATGACAAATACGCGCCTGATGGTCGATGTTGTTCGTGCCCCAGAACGCGACAAACTTACGCTGCAGATACGCGCCTTCGTTGTTGGCCTTGGAAGAGCCACACCACCAAACGCTATCCGGACCGCTTTCTTCGCGGATCTGCGTAAATTTATTACCGATCTCGGTGATCGCATCATCCCAGCTAATCCGGCGCCAACGGCCACCTTCAAGCTTCATCGGGTACTTGACGCGCTTCTCGCCGATACCATGGTCGCGCAGCGAAGCGCCCTTGGCGCAATGCGCACCCAGGTTGAACGGTGAGTCGAAGTCCGGCTCCTGGCCAGTCCAAACGCCGTTCTGCACTTCAGCAACGACGCCACAACCAACCGAGCAGTGGCTACAAACTGAGCGACGGATCTCAACTGGCACGCCCTGCTTGCGGGCATGCGTGCCCTCGACAGCGTGCGCGCGACGCATCATCCCCGGCGCCATTGCCGAGCCGACAACAGCTGCCCCGGCCGTCAGACCGGTCCGACGCAAAAATGTGCGTCGGTCCATCGCGGTGTAGAAGACGCTCGGGAAGGAAGAAACGGAACCGCTTCCCTTCTCAGCGCCTGCATTCTTCTTAATGAGCTTCATGACGGGCTCTCCCTTTAGCTGCGGGCCAGATCATAGAAGCGGCGGACGTGCGCCGATTCCTGATAGCCCTTACGCTTGGTCAAGTCGTCACCCTCAGCCTTGGCAGGCGCGGGTGAATGGGTTGCCGCCAGCACCGAGCTTCCGCCCGCTACCGACGCGACACTGCCACCGATCACCATTCCCTTTAAGAAACGGCGACGGCTTGCATCCTGTTGGGGATTTTTGGCACTCACGGCTGACTCCTCCGTTCTCTCTAGCGGTCCTCAGACCATCTCCAGATACTGTTTCTCGGTTACCACGAAACGCTCAGCAAAAGCGCCCACGGCACGATAAAAGTCAGCAGATTTTGCCTGCTGAACATCCTGCATAAAGCGCTCAATCCAGGTGGCCATATGAGCACTAAAAAATGCTCGCTGACCAGCCAAATGAACACCTTCGGGTCCACTCAGAAGCGCCATCGATTCAAACAGCGCTCCAACATGATCTTCCGGCTCATGCATGCCAGATTCACGCTCGAGACCAAACTCTCGAAGGTCGTCCCGCAACTTAACGAGCGGGCGCCCCATCAAAAATCCGGTCTGATACCAGCTGCCATAAGGCATCACTTCGCCACGGCCGAGTCCGATAAATAACGCATGAAACTCAATGTCCAGCGACTCTGGATCGCTAACCTCGGCGGCGGCAGCGAGATCGCGCCAGGCGATCGCTAGCGGAGAGGTATCATCTTCAACCTGGACCATTGCCAGGGAGTCGATAACATCTTTGGAGGGGATGTCGGCAAACAGTCGTGCCAGCAGGCCGTAGACGCGCGAGCGCAGCCAGTCTTCGGTGTCTGGCACCATCGACTCGCCGCGATTCTGACGCTGATCAGCTGGCGTTATGCTGTTTTCCTGCATAAATCTGTCTCTCCTCCGAACCTCTCTTATAACTTGGAATCGTATCAATGCCAAAAAGTTTTTGTGACGCAGCGCAACATTTTACTGCCGCATAGAACGCTAATGACGCAGACTGCTGTTCTCTTCATCGAACAAATCTTTCACCCGACAGTCCTCGCACATCTCTAGCCGTCGGCGAGCCCGCTCATCCTGGAACATCCAATGCCCAGCCAGCTGCTCTGCCACCCGACCAATCAACTTTTCAGTAGCAAACGCCTTGCCACAGCCAACACAATGAAAAGGGACTTCTTCATTCAGCACCCGGGTTTCTGGCTTGGCGAATGCCGGTAAATGTAGACGCGCCTCAAGCGCAATCGCATCTTCCGGACAGGCCTTCTCGCAAAGGCCACACTGCAGACAAGCGGATTCGTCAAAAAGCAGCTTGGGTTCACCGCCACCACTGGTCACCGCCTCGGCAGGGCACACTGCGGCACAGGACATGCACAAGGTGCAGGCATCTCGGTCGACCACAATCTGTCCAAAAGGCGCGCCTTTGGCGAGCGGCGTGGTTGCCTCGTCACGATTGGGGCGATAAAGCTCGCTAAAAGCCACCTGCAGCCGTTCACGCTTACCGCCAGAGATACTGAAATTGCCGGCTTTGCGGCCGTGATCGGGGTGTAAGCCGGCATCAGCTGCAAACTCAGCCAAGGCCTGCTGACCGCGAAGCAATCGAATCCGGCCCGGATTCAATTGCAGCGCTTCAAGCACCGGCGAGAAGAGCGAGTGCTGCGTCTCACTAGCCGCAATCAGTGAGGGCTCAGCGTCGTCATCCAACAAAATCACAACATCCGAGACACCCATGGCGAACGCGGTGAGCCACACATCCGGCCCGACACTGCCAACATCCTCTACCGAGACCGGTAATAGCTGCTCGGGCAATTTTTCCGCGGCTGCCGTCACGGCTTCGGCACCTGCCTCGTCAGTATGAAACAACAATGCCGGCGCCGTTTCTGCGCCGGCTTCGGTGAAGGCGCGCAGGGCCCGTCGCAACCCACCCAACAGATCCCGGGCATGCGGAAAGGCATAGCTAATCGCCCCACTCGGGCAGACGGTGGCGCAGCTGCCACAGCCCTGACAAAGGTAAGGATCCACTTCGATGCCCTCGCCGCGAGAGAGAATGGCACCGGGGGCGCAGACATCCAGGCAGCGGGTACAGCCTGATATGCCGCGTGCTCCGTGGGCGCAAATATGCTCGTCGTAGGCAAAAAACTTGGGCTTTTGGAACTCACCCACCATCTCAGGCAGCAAAGCCAATGCCTCAGACAGGGCCTGCTGATCAGCGCCCACGCGCTGATAGCCAATTGGCGGCTTTTCCACAGCAATCAAGGGCGTATCGGAGAGGTCCAACACCAAATCAAAATGGGTCAGCTTGCCAGGAGCCATCGCGGCCAAATTCACTCGCCCCTGATCACTATCCAGCATCGCCTCAAACGCACCCAAATAACCTTGTAAGTCTGGCCGACCGCGGGCTAAGAGATACTGACGCAGATCGGCCTCACCCTCGGCATCATCTTCGGCAATCAAAAGGCAATTCAGCGAATCGGCGAGCACTCTCGCCGCTGGCAGGGCACGCTCAACCGGACCAAAAATCAATGCATTGCTGCCAGCACGGTATTCAACGAACCCTGCCGTGCCCATATTGGCTTGAGATAGCGCGGCCAAGGCGGCGGCTCGCGCCGCACCCAAGGTAGAAGTGGCCGGCAGGTCCTGCAGCGGCGGATGCTGGATATCAAGCACGGTCGTCTGGCTCCTCGGTATTGTCGGCCTCGCTGGCCTGATCTTCGATCGCGGCTTGCGGGGCATCCAATGCCTCGGGCTCATCCGCTTGGGTTTCCGCCTCGGCATCCGTCTCCGAGGTCTCTTCCAGCGATTCAATATTGTCGTCGTTGGCCGCTTCGGCTTCGCGACGACGACGGCGCTCTTCAAGCCGCTCCTGCTGTCGCTTCATGTCCCAGGGCACCGTATCGCCCAGCGGCTGCAACAGCGTGTAGTCATCGTCGTAATCATCCAGACCGTCTTTGATGTTGAAACGCGAGGTATGAAAGAGCTTACGCAGTGCTTTTTTACGTAATGCCTCGCTGACGCCCGGGGAGAAAAAACCACTGACATCGCTATCCGGGGTGAGCGATTCAATATCCGGCATATCTTCATCGGTAAGAACCCGCTCAGGTTCAGTGCTCTGTGTTGTCGCATCTTCCGATGGCGCCAGCGCCTGCTCCTCGGCGGGCGACAGGACATCCGGCGACGGCGCCTCCTCATGCTCGGCCTCGCGCACGGCTTCTTTGCGACGCGCCCAACGGGCCAGAAAGGGCTCTGCCTCAGTCGAGGCCGGCGGGTTTTTATCCTCCGAACTCATCACTTTCTTCCTGTGGCTTGCGACGGCGTTTGCCGCGTTTCTCTTCCGGCTTGAAGTGTGCCAGGACAAATTGCTCCACTTCTTCAATCAGCCACGATGGGATAGGCGCGGCAAAGATTTCATTCTCGCTTTCCTGCTGCCGGGCAGATTCGTCCTGATCCAATGTCACCATAGCCGGCATCAATCCATACTGCGGATCTTCACGACAAATCACGAAAACAGACGGCCGCTGACTGGTGAGGTTGTACCAATAGGTCTCCGCATCGGAGCGGCGCAGCACCAAGACCATGCCACCCCAGCGAAAGTCACGAACGCCCTCGTCAACGCGCTGCTCTTCGACACCTTCTGGGCTGGCTCTCTGTTCAATCGACGCCAGCGACCAGGACGGGTATTGCCAACCTTTCATCTCTTTCATCGCCCGGCGCAACACCACCGTGACGGGCCAACGCGTCTGCTCGGGCGGATTGACCATAACTTCAGTCATAATGACTTACTCCGACTGCTCGGGTTCTATACGAAAGACAGGCGCCGATTCCCAGTCACTGCGCGGGCGATGGACGCGGAATGCTTCGCGTACCTCGCCATCTTCAATATCCCGCTGCAGCGAGAGCACAGTATTGACATCGGGCGTGCATAGCGACTCGCAGAACTCTACTTCTTGTCTGGCTTCCGCCATGGCAGCCTCCAGATCAGGGGCGCCGTAGTGTTCAACAAAATGCCGGGCCAGACGCTCCAATACGCGACGCCGGTCATCGGCTGGCATATCGACCACCACGGCCAGCGTGCTCCAACCAAACGAATCCAAGCCCAGAAAGCCATGCCGAAATGCCGCCCGCTCACCGCTGTCGAGCTGCGTTGGATCCCGTTCACCAAAGGTATAGACAAACGTACCCGGCACCACCCACTCACCGGCTTTGGCCGCGCGTGGATAGACAGATTCGTCACTGTCATCGAGACGCAACGCACGCAGAAATCGCACGCTTCTCCTCCTTAAGCGAAACTGATCCAATTTGACTCTAAGTTATAGTAAGACAACCAATAACAGAAGCCGGGAGAGAGCATGACTGCCATCGCTGTCCTCGTTGGCACACGCAAAGGCCTTTTCATTGCGCGCAGTGATGCGCATCGCCGCAGTTGGGCGATTGAGGGCCCGCATATTGCCGGCTACGAAATTCAAGCGGCATTTCTCGACCCTCGCTGCCCCAATCGTGGCTATGCAGCGGCACATCATCCGGTCTGGGGTATTCACATTTATCGCACGGATGATGCCGGTCACAGCTGGACACCGCTGGCCGAAGTGCCTCGCCATGGTGTCGATGATGAGGACCCTAAAAGCCTGCGCATGATTTGGTCGCTGGCGCCAGGCCCAAGCGATTCTCCTGAGACGATTTATGCCGGCATCGAACCACCGGGGATTTTTCGCAGCGATGATGGCGGTGAACGCTGGCAGGGGCTGAACGGCTTTAATGATCATCCAGACCGCTCGCGCTGGAGCCCAGCAAAAGGCGGCCTTGCAGTCCACTCTGTGCAACTTGACCCACAGACACCGGGGCGTTTATTTGCCGCCATGTCCGCGGGGGGTATTTATCGCTCTGACGATAACGGCAACACCTGGCAGGCCTGTAACGTAGGCATTCGCGCCCCTTATCTGCCAGAGCGCGCGCCGCACTGCGGCCATTGCGTTCACCGGCTTCTTGTTCATCCGGGACAACCTGGCCGGGCCTATCAACAAAGTCATCACGGCATTTATCGTACGGATGACAACGGCGCACACTGGCAGGAAATCACCGCAGGCCTACCCAGCGATTTTGGCTATGCCTTGGCCACGGACCCCAAGGACCCGGACGTCATCTATTGCGTCCCCGAGGAGAGCAGTCAGTTTCGGGCAACCGTTGATGGCAAGCTTCGCGTTTATCGCAGCGCCGATGCAGGCGCTCATTGGACTGCGCTCACTGAGGGTCTGCCGCAAGAGAACGTCTTTGTCACTATCCTGCGAGACGGCCTGGAAGCCGATGGACTGAATCCGCTTGGGCTCTATCTCGGGACCTCTAGCGGACATCTGTTCGCCAGTCGCGACAAGGGCGAGCACTGGTCTCTGATTGCCGGGTTCCTGCCCGGCATTCTCTGCATCCGTGCAGCAGTTACCAAGGCACGACAATGAACCTGCTAGATGCGCTGGACGCCCATCAAGGCATCATCTGCGCGGTAGGTGCAGGCGGCAAGAAAAGCACGCTCTACCGACTGCTGGAGGCGCATCCGGGTCGGGTGGGACTGACGGCATCCGTTATGACCGCACCGCCGTCGGCAAGACGCGTCGATCAGCGGTTTTTTGCCGCCAACACGGATGAACTGCGCCGTCTGGTGCCGGCCGCGGCAGGCGAACAGCGGCGAGTTGCCTTTGCGCTTGCCAGCGAAAAATCCGGACGGGTTGCCGGACTGCCGCCGGCACTGATTACCGAGCTGCACAAAAATGCCGGCTTTGACGTCACTCTGGTCAAGGCCGACGGTGCACGGATGCGAGGCATTAAGGCGCCACGTGAAGATGAGCCGGTGGTTGTGCCGAATAGCACAACGGTGATTTATGTCGTCTCCGCTGGCGTTATTGGCCAGCCACTGGATGAGACAACCGCCCATCGTCTGCCTGAGCTCTGCCAACTGCTTAACGCTAAGCCAGGCGAGCCACTGACGCCCGCTCACCTGGCGCGTCTCATCAACCATCCGCAGGGTGGCGCACAGGGAGCAGAGGGCATACGACGCATCGCGCTCATTAATCAGGTCGATGACGCAGCCACCGCAGACCTGGCAAGACAGGCCGCCGAAGCGGCGATGCTGGGTACAACACCACCCTTGCGGGTTGTGCTGGGCAGCATGCATGCACCAGACCCGGTCGTAGAGATTGTCGGGCCGGCCCCAGCGCGGGCAGACTAAGCGCTATGCCAAAGATTACCGTCGAACTGCCCGCTGCCCTGCAGCCCCTCGCCAACGGCAGCAGCGAGCTTGTGCTCGAGGGCAAATATGTCGGCGAGGTCCTCCAGGCCCTGCAAGCAGCGCATCAGGCTGTTGGACAACGAGTACTCACACGCGGCGGCGATCTGCGCCCGCATGTTCACGTCTTTGTTGATGAAGAAGACATTCGTCAACTCGATGGGCTGAAAACGGCCATCAATGGGCATCAACGGCTAGTCATCGTGCCCTCAGTCGCCGGAGGCTGATCAATGGAGCATCAAACGAGCGCTGTCATTCTTGCCGGTGGCCGAGCCAGACGCATGGGTGGCATGGATAAGGGGCTGGTGGAAGTTGCCGCCGAGCCGATGATTCAGCATGTACTTCGCGCTATCGCACCACAGGTAGGCGCCATCGCCATTAATGCCAATCGCAACCTGACTCAATATGAAGCCTTTGGTTATCCGGTTATCAGCGACCAATTGGCGGATTACCAGGGGCCATTGGCTGGCATGGCGGCAGCTTTGCACTGGTGCCCCAGCGAACGGCTGCTGACACTACCCTGTGATGGCCCGCTGGTGCCTGCTGATCTGGCCGAGCGGCTTGAAGCTGTGATCAGCGATGGCGATATCGCCGTTGCCCATGATGGTGAGCGCCTGCAGCCAGTGCATGCATTACTGGGAAAACATTGCCTGACGAGTCTTCACGATTTTCTGGCATCGGGCGAGCGCAAGATTGATCGCTGGTACGCCATGCTGGACTGTCGAGTTGCTGACCTGAGTGACTGCGCGGATCTATTCATTAACGTCAACACCCCCGAGGAACAGGCCGCCATGACTCAGCGCCTGCAACATAAAAGAGGTTTGTCATGAACAATCCCCATGCTGATGCTGGCTGCGGCCATGATGGGCCTTCGCTGCCGTTGGAAGATGTCCTGGCAAGACTGGCGGCCACGCTTAAGCCAATCACCGGCCAGCGGCGCCTGGCCCTACGCAGCGCACTGGGCCATGTGCTTGCCGAACCGGTCGTGGCCACTGAGGCCGTCCCTGCCCACGACAATTCGGCCATGGATGGTTATGCCCTGCGTCATGGTGATATCGCGCTCGGGCCGCTGAAGACAGTGGGTTCAGCTTTTGCGGGACATCCCTTCGATGGCGAAATCGGGCCGGGTGAATGCGTTCGCATCATGACAGGAGGCGTTGCCCCACTTGGCGCCGATACCGTTGTGATGCAGGAACATGTTGAAGCCCATGGCCAACAGATCAGCGTGACCAAAACCCCAGAGCTTGGCAGCAATATCCGCCGTGCCGGTGAGGATCTAAGCCCCGGTGATACCGTTCTGCCCGCTGGGCGCCGCATAACAGCAGCAGATCTGGGCGTGATTGCCTCGATGGGATGTGCCGAAGTCAGCGTCATACGCCCGCTACGCGTGGCGTTTTTCTCCACGGGTGACGAACTCCGCAGCTTGGGCGAGACACTAGGCCCTGGTGAGATATATGACAGCAACCGCTATACCTTGCATGGCATGCTCACGCTGCTGGGCGTTGATCTACTGGATATGGGTGTGGTGGCTGATGATGAACACGCACTGCAAGCAGCCCTAGAAGCTGCTTCCAACCAGGCCGATGTCATCCTCACCTCTGGCGGTGTCTCCGTTGGCGAAGCCGATTTTATGGGCAAGCTGCTCATGACCCATGGCGAAGCGCACTTTTGGAGCATTGCTATGAAACCGGGACGGCCCATGACGTTTGGCCGCTATGGCAAGGCTTGGTTCTTTGGCCTACCCGGTAATCCGGTCTCTGTGATGGCAACTTTCACACAAGTTGTCACGCCGGCGCTGCGCCAGCTTGCCGGGGAGAATCCCCGCCCGACACCGCGTTTTCAGCTCAAATGCCTCAGTAAGCTGCGGAAACGACCCGGACGGCAGGAGTTCCAGCGAGCACGACTGGTCAGGCAAAAGGACGGCGCATTGGCCGTGGAGAGTGTTGGCCGTCAGGGCTCTGGGATTTTGCGCTCCATGAGCGAGGCCGACTGTTTTATCGTCCTGCCCGCCGACAGCGGTGATATCGCTGAGGGCGATTGGGTGGAAGTCGAGCCATTTCGCGCGCCGCTCGTCTAAGCGGCGGCGATTGGTAGGGTCACTTATTCCAGTTCAAGCTGTCCATCGATGGTGTGACTGAGCTCAACGCCGTCAACCTTTAATGTCACGACCGCATCCAGTTTTTCATCCCCGTTAAGCTTGCCGGACTCCACCGCCTCGCGAACCGCGGTTTCGATTTCGCGCTGCGCGGTGACGCCAACTTTTTTCAAAAATTTACGTACGCTGATGTTCAGTGCTTCTTCATTCATCCGGTTAGCCTCCGATGTAAGACATTTCGATTTTGCGCGCATCAACCACTTTGGTCTCATGCGTGCGCAATTCTGAGTAACGATCGGCGCGACGGCGCCAGATGCCGGTCAAAAACTCCAATAGTTCTTCCTCGCTTGCCCCGGCACGCAAGCGATCGCGCAGATCATGCCCTGCGCCTGCAAAAAGACAGGTATAAAGCTTACCTTCGGCAGAAAGCCGGGCACGGCTGCAATCCCCGCAGAAGGGCTGTGACACTGAGCTGATCATGCCGATTTCTCCGGCACCATCCGTATAACGATAGCGCTCGGCCACCTCGCCACGATAATTGGCCTCGAGCGGTTCTACAGGCCAGGCGGCATGGATGCGCTCGACCACCTCTTTAGAGGGTAAAACTTCGTCCAACCGCCATCCGTTGGTGTTACCCACATCCATATACTCGATAAACCGCACAATATGCGGCGTGCCACGAAAATGACCGGCCATAGGCTCGATGTCATGATCATTCACACCCCGCTGAACCACCATATTAATTTTAATCGGCGACAGCCCTGCGGCTTCAGCGTTGTCGATACCCTCAAGCACCTTGGCGACAGGAAATCCGACATCATTCATGGCCTTGAAGGTCGCATCATCGATGCCATCCAGGCTAACTGTAATGCGGTTCAGTCCCGCCGCCTTCAGGGCCTTGGCCTTATCCAGAGAGAGCAGTGAGGCGTTGGTGGTCAGACTGATATCTTCCACGCCATCAATTGCAGCCAGCATGCCAATCAGCTGATCCAAATCACGGCGAATCAGTGGTTCACCGCCGGTGAGGCGCAGCTTGCGCACGCCCAGTTGCACAAACAATCGGGCCAGGCGCTCAATTTCCTCAAAGCTCAGTAGCTCCCGGCGCGGCATAAAGGCGTGATTCGCGCCAAAGAGGGCCTTTGGCATGCAATAGGCGCAACGGAAGTTACAACGATCCGTCAGCGAAATCCGCAGATCACGCAGCGGCCGGTCCAAGCTATCCGTTAGGGCCTCGGCGGCCATTACGCGCCGGCTCCTGGGAGCGTCTCGCCCTGCAAATAGACTTCCGTGCCATCGCTGTAGGCCTCACGTTTCCATACCGGTGCGGTTTTCTTCAGCGTATCAATGGCAAAGCGGCCCGCTTCAAACGCCTCGGCGCGGTGTGCCGCTCGCACGACCACCACCACGCTGAGCTCGCCAACTTCCAGCTTGCCCGTTCGATGGCGGATGACACAGGAGAGAATGTCGAACTTGGCCATGGCATCCGCCTCAACCTCTGCCAACGCCTTCTCTGCCAACGGCTCATAGGCAGAGTATTCAATGGCCGTCACGGATTTGGCGTCATGGTGTCGGCGCACGGTGCCGCCGAATACCAGCAATGCCCCAGCATCGGGCGAATCGGTCTCTTCGAGCAGGCTATTTATATCGATAGCGGTGCTGTCGACACGCTCTGTCATGACTCTCTTCCTCAATAAACCTTGGCGACTTGCGCCTTTAATCGCACACTATGATGCTGTTATCGATATGGATGAGTGCAACAAGATGCCGGTCTCCGACCTCTCCTGTCCAGCGTTCCAATGGGGTAGCGACGCAATTTCGCCCGCCGACAATGTGGTTGAGCATATACATCGCAGCGCTCAACCCGGGCGGAGGATATTGCTGACAGGTCCTGCGGGCAGCGGGCGCAGCGCAACACTGCAGCATTGGCTTGGGGGCCTGGGCGGCAACACATTCTGCCATCTGCATGTTGCCGGCAATCATCCGGAATATGATCACCCGGCCGGCGTTATACACGGTCTGCTGCAGGCCATTCGCGCCCATATTGGTGCCACCGATGCCCTGCCTCTGGATGAATCCGGTCTGCGTGAAGCGCTGGCCGGCTGGTTGGCGCGGCTCTGTGGGCAGAAGGCCTTGGTGGTTATCGACAATCTCGACCGCATCACCGGCAGTGACCTGACCGGCGAACCAGACTGGCTACCGGCCTATCTACCTCCCGGTTTGATCCTGGTTGCCTCAACCGAGCGCGGCCTGCTTTCTGAACGCCTGCGCGCTTTAGGCTGGGAAGTGGTTGATATGAACCGGCCTGCGCAATGGGACAGCACGACGCTGGCATCGCAGATTGAAGCCGCCGCAACACAGGCCACCCGCAGTACTTTGCGACACCTCGCGGTTGCACCAGCAGGGCTTGCTGCGGCCACACTGGATGCACTGGGCTTGAATGCTGAAACGCTGCCGGCCGAACTCGTTACAACCGTCGATGAACAGGTCACTTTTACCCATCCACTGTTTCGAGAAGCGGCAAAAAACCAGCTCATCGAAGGCAGCATGGATGAGCGCAGCCTCAACGCGGCCATCGCTGCGGTGACCGACGAGCCGGGAGATCACTGTCGCTGGCTTGCCCGCGCAGCCGATTGGGCCGGCTTGCTGGAAGCCCTCGCCGAACCCGAGCAGCTGGAGCAGTGGAATGAAGCGCCATTTTTCTGGCAAAGCCTCTGGGCCGATCTACCCGCTCGGGATACCGCCGTGAGTCACCTAATGGCGAGACTCCAGGCATTGCGAGAAAGCACCAGTTACCCGGCAGAAAAACTGGCCCGCTGCCACATCAATGCTGGGCGCATTCTCGATCAGCTCGATGCCGGTGATGCGGCGCTTGCCGTCCGACGTGCCGGCTACCAACAACTCTCGCAACGCGCACCGGGCAGCCTGGCTGCGGCCGCTGCGACACACCAATATGCGGCAACGGATTTAAGTGAGGAAGACCCAGCATCAGCCGCAGACCTGCTCGAGACTGCGCTCAACATTCGAGAAAGTCAGCTTGGTGCCGACGCCAGTGACACGCGCTCAACCCGACATGCCCGTGCCGCAGCCCTGGAGGCTGCTGGGGAGCTGGATACCGCTATTGCTGCGTACGCCCTGGTTGTGGCCGAACGGGAGAAAACCCTCGGCCGTGAAGACCCGGCACTCATTCCGCTGCTGAGCAATTTCGGTGCGGCTCTGCGTGCTGCCAACCAACTCGAGCGCGCTCGTGGGCCTTTTGAACGCTGCGTCAAACTGGCGCGCAGCGCCAGCCCAGAGGCCTCTCCAGCGCTTGCTGCAGCCTTGGACAACCTCGCCGGGCTGCTTTATTCCGGCCACGACTATGAAGGTGCAGAGAGCCGCTATCGCGAGGCGGTGGATATCACCCAGCAACTCTTTGGCCCGGGGCATTCGGCAACAGCAGCCGCGATCCATAACCTGGGTACCGCACTGGATGCGCGGGAACAATTCAGCGAAGCTCAGCGCTGCTTCCGCAAGGCCGTGGAAATCCGCACCGGCGCACTGGGTCGTGAACACGCCGAAACCGCGACCAGTCTGCATAATTTGGCCGGGGTGTTGGATGTGATCGGTCAGCGCGAAGAGGCGGAAAAGCTCTATCGAGAGGCCATCGACATCTGGCGGGCAGTAGTCGGCAATGATCACCCTGCCACTGCCACCAGCATCAATAATCTGGCCGATTTACTGCGCGAATCCGGCCGGTTGGATGAGGCCGAACCGCTCTACCAAGAGAACCTGGTGCTATGGCGCAATCTCTATGGAGATGATCATCCCAACACGGCGATGACCGCAGCCGAGCTGGGTGGACTATACGCTGACGACAATCGCCCGGAATTGGCTGAGCCATTGCTGCGGGATGCCGTTGGCCGTCTTGAGCGCATGCTGGGCGTCGATAACAGCCTGCATGTGGATAGTCTTTGTCGTCTGGCCATGGTCCTGCGGCGCCAAGGTCGACTGGCGGATGGCATCACACTGCTGCAACAGGCCTATGAACGCGCTGCCGGGACTACACGGGTACTTTCACCGGCGATGCAGAAACTGCGACGCCATTTGGACGGCCTGCGCAAGGCCGCAGAGGGAGGACTGACATGAGCGAACAACCTCAAGATCCTCGACTGCAGGCAATGCTGCCGCCCGTTTACGAGCCGGTATTCATGGCCGAAGTCGACAGTGTCGGTGCGGAAATTCAGCGGCGCGCCGAAGCCGGCGCTGAGGAAGGCCTTTTGCTGTGGACCGAACATCAGCGCGAAGGGCAGGGTCAGAATGGGCCATGGGAATCCCCGCCCGGCGGCATGTATTGCGGTGTATTGCTGCAACCAGACTTTGACCAATCGCTATGGCCGGAGACTGCGCTTGTCGCATTGCTGGCACTTGGCACCACGGTCGCCGAGTTGGTACCGCCGCTCACCGGTTTAGATTATCGCTGGCCGAATGATGTCCTTGTGAATGGCCACAAAATCGGCGGTATCGCGCTACAACCAGCAGGCAAAGATGGGCTGATCATCATTGCCCATCTTAACGTGGCCCCACCGATTGAAGGATGGGAATACGCCTCGCTGATTGCTGATGCCACGGCCGAGACCACCCCGGGCGAAGCCCTTGAGCGCTACGCCCGCTATCTGCTTGATGGGTTACAACGCTGGCATGACGAAGGTGTGCCGGCCATCTGCCAGTCACTCCGTGCCCGTGGCTTGGCGGCCATTGATGAGGCCGGCAACATGCGAAATCAGCCCGATCAAACCCTGCAGGACTTTTTCAAAGCCGTTGCACCATGACTGATATCGATGCCAATGCTGTTCGTGACCACTTCCTTGGCCTGCAAGATTCAATCTGCACTGCACTCACCAAAGTGGATGGCAAAGTGTTTGCCGAGGATGCTTGGCAACGCGAGGCCGGTGGCGGCGGGCGCAGTCGGGTCCTCGCCGAGGGGGCGGTATTTGAACAAGCTGGCGTCAATTTTTCGCATGTCTTTGGTGACGGGCTGCCACCCACCGCCACGGCGCGTCGCCCAGAGCTAGCCGGCCGGGGATTTCAGGCACTCGGCGTATCGCTGGTCATCCACCCGCGCAATCCCTATGTGCCCACCTCGCATGCCAATGTGCGCTTCTTTCTGGCCGAAGCCCCGGATGCCGAGCCAGTCTGGTGGTTTGGTGGTGGGTTTGATCTCACGCCGTTCTATCCGTTTACAGAAGACTGCCGGCATTGGCATCAGACCGCGCATGATGCGGTTGCGCCATTCGGCGCCAATCATTACCGCCGCTTTAAAAACTGGTGCGATGAATACTTCTATCTGCCGCATCGTGACGAGGCCCGGGGCATCGGTGGACTGTTCTTTGATGACTACGACGAAGGTGGGTTTGATGCGGCATTTGCGATGACGCAGGCAGTTGGAAATGCCTACCTCAATGCCTATCTGCCCATCGTTGAGCGACGCAAAGACACAGCATATGGAGAGCGCGAGCGACAGTTTCAACTGTATCGCCGTGGCCGCTATGTGGAATTTAATCTGCTCCACGACCGCGGCACCAAATTTGGCATTCAGTCTGGCGGCCGGACGGAATCCATTCTCATGTCAATGCCGCCTCTAGCCCGCTGGGAATACGGCTTTGAAACCGCACCAACAAGCCCGGAAGCGGCGCTCACCCGCGATTTTCTCAAGCCACGCGAGTGGATCTGATCATACTCAGGTCATATTACTTGTGCCTGCCATTCTAAAATAATGGGGCGACATCGGCTGTTTGCTCGCGTAGGTTGAGCGCCCTGACACATTTCGGGAAATGCATTTTTCCGCAGCGCAACAATAACCTACGCTGCTTTCCGGTCTGGTCAACGGCCGTAACGGTCGCTAGTCTGGAGTGCAGTCGACGACGGAGAGGTGAGTGATGGCAGCAAGAATGAAGCCCATGCCGACCCCCGGTGATCCGGATCCACAGGAGACCCAGGAGTGGATTGAGGCCATCGCCTCGGTGTTGCAATACGACGGGCCGGAGCGTGCTCAATATCTGCTTGAGCGTCTGGTTGATGAGACGCGTCGCAGCGGCGGCCAACTGCCCTTTAAGTCAACGACGGCTTACCAGAACACGATCGCCACCGCGGCTGAGGTACCCTTCCCAGGCGATCGGGCACTGGAATCGCGCATTCGCTCAATCATTCGCTGGAATGCCATGGCGATGGTGGTACAGGCCAACCGCGATCGCGATGGCATTGGCGGACACATCGCCTCCTTTGCCTCATCAGCAACGCTGTATGAAGTAGGCTTCAATCACTTCTGGCATGCCCCGAGCGATGATCATGGCGGTGATCTGGTTTTCATTCAGGGCCATTCTGCCCCGGGAATTTATGCACGGGCCTTTCTTGAGGGACGGCTCACCGAAGCAGACCTGAACAACTTCCGCGCGGATCTGGCCAAGCAGGGCAAGCCACTATCGTCATATCCCCATCCGTGGCTGATGCCAGATTTCTGGCAGCTGCCCACCGTCTCGATGGGTCTTGGACCGATTATGGGCGTCTACCAGGCGCGTTTCCTGAAGTACCTGCACAATCGTGGTATCGCCGATACCTCCAACCGCAAGGTTTGGGTTTTCTGCGGTGATGGCGAAATGGACGAGCCGGAGAGCCTGGGTGCTATCGGTGTTGCCGCCCGCGAGGGCCTCGACAACCTGATTTTTGTCATCAATTGTAATCTGCAGCGCCTGGACGGCCCCGTGCGCGGCAACGGCAAAATCATTCAGGAGCTTGAGGGCGAATTCCGGGGCGCCGGCTGGAATGTCATCAAAGTCATTTGGGGCGAAGCCTGGGACAAGCTTCTCACCAAAGATCATGACGGACTTCTGCGGCGACGCATGGAAGAAGCCGTCGATGGCGAATATCAGAATTTTAAAGCCAAAGGCGGCGCGTACACGCGCGAGCACTTTTTTGGCAAATACCCTGAGCTCAAGGCCATGGTTGCCAATATGTCGGATGAGGACATCTGGCGCCTGAAGCGCGGCGGCCATGATACGGCCAAAGTCTATAACGCCTACAAATCCGCCACCGAGCATGAAGGACAGCCAACCGTCATCCTGGCCAAGACCGTTAAGGGCTACGGCATGGGCGAGGCTGGTGAAGGCCAGAACATTACCCACCAGCAGAAAAAGATGGCGGAGACCGCGCTCAAGGAGTTCCGCGATCGCTTCCACATCCCGGTACCCGATGAACAGGTCGCCGACGCGCCCTTCTACAAGCCAGCGGACGATTCCCCGGAGATCAAGTATCTGCATGAGCGTCGCGAGGCGCTGGGTGGCTATCTGCCCTCGCGCAATGTGAGCGCTGCACCCATCAAGGTGCCGGACCTCTCCGCCTTTGACGTGCTGCTCAAAGACAGCGGCGAGCGCGAGATGTCAACGACCATGGCCTATGTCAGGGCGCTTTCCATTATTGCCCGTGACAAGGCACTGGCTCCGCGTTTAGTACCCATTGTCCCGGATGAGGCCCGCACGTTTGGTATGGAAGGCCTCTTCCGGCAGATCGGCATCTATTCACCCAAAGGCCAGCTCTACGAGCCGCAGGATGCCGACCAGCTCATGTATTACCGTGAGGATAAAAAAGGTCAGATCCTGCAGGAGGGCATTAACGAGGCCGGCGCCATGTCGAGCTGGATTGCTGCGGCCACCGCCTATGCCAATCACGGCGTCGAAATGATCCCGTTCTACGCCTACTACTCGATGTTTGGTTTCCAGCGGATCGGCGATCTGGCCTGGGCAGCTGGCGACATGCAGGCCAAGGGCTTTCTCATGGGCGGCACCGCCGGGCGCACGACGCTGAATGGCGAAGGCCTGCAGCATGAGGACGGCCACAGCCATCTAATGAGTGCGACCATCCCCAACTGCATTTCCTATGATCCGACCTTTGCCTACGAAATGGCAGTGATCATTCAGGATGGCATGCGGCGCATGTATGAAGACCAGGAATCCGTCTTCTACTACATCACGATGATGAATGAGAACTACCACCAGCCAGCCATGCCGAAAGGCGCCGAGGAAGGCATCCGTCGTGGTATGTACCTGCTGCAAAAAGGCGGGCGTGGGAAAAAACGCGTGCAGCTGATGGGCTCGGGCACCATCTTGATGGAAGTGATTGCCGCGGCCGAGCTGCTCAAGAATGACTGGGGCGTCGACAGTGATGTCTGGAGTTGCCCCTCGTTTACCGAGCTGCGTCGTGATGGCATTGATTGCGAACGCTGGAATCTATTGCATCCGGATCAAAAGCCTCGCCTCCCCTACGTCCAGCAGTGCCTCGAGGGCCATGACGGCCCTGCAGTGGCCTCCACGGACTACATGCGTAGCTTCCCAGACCAGATTCGGCCGTATTTGGATCGCCATTTCGTAACGCTGGGCACAGACGGTTACGGCCGCTCTGACACCCGCGAGAATCTGCGTCGATTCTTTGAAGTTGATCGCTATTACGTCACGGTTGCTGCACTCAAGGCCCTGGCCGATGAGGGCGTCATCAAGACAGATCAGATCAACAAAGCGATTAAGCAATACGGCATCGACACCGAAGCCCCCAACCCGAGCACGGTTTAACACCGGGCCAGGCCGCAGGAGGAATTTGCGTGGCAGAGGTCAAAGAAATCACCGTTCCCGACATTGGCGACTTCGATGCCGTCGATGTCATTGAGGTCTTGGTTGGCCCGGGTGACAGCATCAGTGCTGAAGACTCACTGATCACCCTTGAAAGCGACAAGGCGACCATGGAAGTACCCTCGCCGGTGAGCGGTACCGTCAAGGAAATGCTCATTAACGTGGGCGACAAGGTTGCGGAAGGCACTTTGGTGGCCAAGGTGGAGGTCAGCGGCGAGGGTGCCGCTACCGAAGACGAGTCAGCACCAGCAGAGCAACCGGCCGCGGCGGCGCCGGCAGTCACCGAAGAACCGGCAGCAGCTGAGGCTCCAGCGGCACCCGCCGCCGCATCACCTACGCCTGCACCGACGCCGGCACCGGCACAGGCACCGGCCAGCAAGGATGATGCGAGCGACAGCATCAGTGCCGAATCACAGCGCCTGGCACATGCCAGCCCCTCTGTTCGGCGCTTTGCCCGCGAACTTGGCGTGGCCTTGGATCAAGTCAACGGCAGTGGCCGCAAAGGACGGATCACGCGTGAGGACGTCCAATCCTTTGTGAAATCCATCCTGGAAGGTGGTGGCGCAGCCAGTACACCGGCTGCTGCGAGTGGCACGGGCATCCCACCCATCCCGGCGGTCGATTTCAGCAAATTCGGCAATATCGAAGAAGTCGAACTGCCCCGGATCAAAAAGCTCTCCGGCCCGCACCTGCATCGCAGCTGGCTTAACATCCCCCATGTCACCCAATTTGACGAGGCGGATATCACTGAGCTTGAGGCGTTTCGCAAAGCAGAGAAGGCGGCGGCCGAAAAAGCGGGCATCAAACTCACGCCGCTGGCCTTCATGGTTAAAGCCTCGGCCCGCGCACTCGCGGAATTCCCGGACTTCAACAGCTCCCTGCGCAGCGATGGCGCGGCACTGATCTACAAGCACTACATCAATATTGGTGTTGCCGTGGATACTCCAAATGGTCTGGTCGTGCCGGTCATTAAAGATGCCGATAAAAAAGGCGTTTATGACATCGCCGCAGATCTGGCCACGCTTTCTGGCAAGGCCCGTGATGGCAAGTTGGGACCCGCTGATATGCAGGGTGGCACCTTTAGCATCTCAAGCCTCGGCGGTATTGGCGGCACGGCCTTCACACCCATTGTGAATGCGCCGGAAGTGGCCATTCTGGGTGTCTCCAAGTCAGCCATGAAGCCAGTGTGGGACGGCAACGAGTTTGCACCACGACTGATGCTGCCGCTGAGTCTCTCCTATGACCATCGCGTCATCGATGGGGCTTCTGCAGCTCGCTTCACCAGCTATCTCGCCGGCGTTCTCGCAGATTTGCGTCGTCTCATTCTCTAAGGCCAAAAGGACCGCGCGTCATGTCACAAGTTACGGAAGTCCGCGTCCCTGATATCGGTGATTTTGATGCCGTTGAAATCATTGAAATTCTGGTTGCCCCTGGAGACAGCGTGGAGGCAGAGGCCTCACTCATTACCCTTGAGAGCGACAAAGCCACAATGGAGGTGCCAGCGCCTTTTACAGGGACTATCGAATCCATTTCGGTAAACGTTGGTGACAAAGTCTCCAAAGGCGATCTCATCGGTATGGCAGTGCCTGCGGATGGCGCTGCTAAAACCGATACCGCCGAAGCACCAACAGAAGAGGCTCCCAAGCCTGAGGCCGCAGCAGCAGCCGAAACCCAGGCTCCAGTGGCCAACGCCGACGCCAAAGTCGCCAGCAATAGTAGTGCACCCGATGATGCCGATTGTGATGTCGTTGTCATTGGCGCGGGCCCTGGCGGCTACAGCGCAGCCTTCCGGGCTGCCGACCTGGGGCTGAAGACCATTTTGATCGAACGTTATTCCAGTCTTGGCGGCGTCTGCCTGAATGTTGGCTGCATTCCTTCCAAGGCGCTGCTGCACGCGGCCAAGGTCATCGATGAAGCAGCCTTTTTTGCCGATCACGGCATACAGTTTGGCAAGCCCAAAATCGACCTAAAAAAACTCGAAGCCTGGAAAGCCGGCGTTGTCGGCAAGCTGACCGGCGGGCTCACCGGCCTCGCCAAGCAGCGCAAAGTCGAAGTCGTCACCGGCAAGGCGCAGTTCGTGGATGACCATCACCTTAAGGTGGAGACCGCAGACGGCGAGCGCGGCATCAGCTTCCGCAACGCTATTGTGGCTGCTGGATCCCGGCCAATCGCGCCACCGGGATTCGATTTGGATCATGCGCGCGTGATGGACTCCACCGATGCCCTTAAGCTCGAGGAAGTGCCTAAGCGCCTACTCGTGGTTGGCGGCGGCATTATCGGGCTCGAAATGGCCTCGGTTTATCATGCCTTGGGTAGCGAAATTACCGTAGTAGAGCTTGCCGATCGCCTGATGGCAGGCGCCGATGCGGATATCGTCAAACCCTTCCGCAAGATTGTCGAGAAGCGCTACGCCAACATCTATCTCAAAACCAAGGTTGCTGCGCTTGAGCCCGACGAAAAGGGCGTCACCGTCAGGTTTGAAGGTGACAAGGCACCGGCTGAGGATCGTTTTGACCGCGTGCTGGTATCGGTGGGCCGCCGCCCGAATACCGATTTGCTTAATATTGAGGCAACCGGCGTGGAGGTGCTCGATAACGGCTGCATTGCTGCCGATGAGCAAATGCGTACCCGGATACCGCATCTATTTGCCATTGGTGATGTAATTGGTCAGCCGATGCTGGCGCACAAAGCAGTGCACGAGGGCAAAATTGCTGCCGAGGTTGCCGCCGGTGAGAAAAGCGCCTTTGATGCCCGCGTCATCCCCTCGGTGGCCTACACCGATCCGGAAGTGGCTTGGGTGGGTGTCACCCAAGAGCAGGCCAAGGCCGATGGGCTGGATGTCGAAGTTGGTGTCTTCCCTTGGGCGGCCAACGGACGTTCGCTCTCGAACGGCCGCGATGAGGGCGTCACCAAGCTGATTTTTGAGCGCGAGACTGAACGGGTCATTGGTGCTGGCATCGTCGGCACCAATGCTGGTGATCTCATTGCCGAGGTCGCGCTTGCCATCGAGATGGGGGCGGATATGCACGATATTGGATTAACCATCCACCCGCATCCAACGCTCTCTGAGACGGTTGGCATGGCGGCCGAAGCCGCCGCCGGCACGCTAACCGATCTCTACATACCCAAGAAGAAACGCTAGCGCATCATGACCCGAACCGCCGCCGTCGTTGCCACCGGGCGCTACCTTCCAAAGCGCCTTGTCACCAACGACGAGCTGCGCGCGTTCTTTGCCAAAACCGATCAGGCCGAACAGCTCGATCGATTTGCCGAGCGCTCGGGCATTAAACAACGCTACTGGGCAGCCCCGGATGAAGTGACCTCTGACCTGGCAGCCGCAGCCGGGCGGGATGCACTTGAGCGAGCTGGTATCAGTGCCGATACCCTTGACCTGATCATCCTTGGCACTGACACCCCCGATCAGATCACACCGGCAACCAGCGTGATCGTCCAAGCCAAGCTTGGCGCCAGCAATGCCGGCACCTTTGATATCGGTTGTGCCTGCGCCTCCTTCCCCACGGCGCTGGCCAATGCCGCGGGCCTGATTGCCGCCAACCCGGCCATCCGTCGTGTTCTTGTGATCGGTGCCTATCTCATGCACCGGCTGGCCGATCCGGCTGACCCGATGATTTTTTTCTATGGTGATGGTGCTGGTGCTGCAATCGTTGAGGCCAGTGAAGCGCCCGGAATTATCACAAGTGCCTTTCTTGCCGACGGCCATTACGCCCGGCATTGGGGTATTGCTGCCGGCGGCACCGCCGAGCCTGCCAGCCATGCCGCCATCGACGCCGGCCGTACACAGGTGCGACTGAGTGAACGTTACCCACCTGAGATCAATGAAAATGGCTGGCCAGCGCTGATGCGCACACTCGCGCGGCAGGGTAAGTTCAGCATGGCGGATATTGAGCTTGCCATCTTCACCCAGGTGAATGCCGAGACCATTACACATACCTGTGAGGCCCTTGGCGTCCCTGAGGCCCGAGCGCCCAAGCTAATGGATCACTATGGCTACACGGGATCAGCATGTGTTCCCATCGCGCTAGACCATGCCATGCGCGAAAAAACGGATATCGGGCTGACCACGCTGATCGGATCAGGTGTTGGCTATAACATGGCCGGCGTGGCCTTACAGCTAGACGGAGCCTCATCAGGATGAAGCGATCCGAGCGCCAGCAAAGGATTGATGCGGTTCAGAAACACGCGGACCAATACCGTGCCAAAAACCACTCGGCTGTCTTCGATGTTTTCCTCACGCAGTATCTAAGTGCCGCGGCAAGTGAAGACCTCACCGAGCTGAATGCGGCAACGCTCTACGGGGCCGCACACGCGCATTGGCAGCTTGGCCATCAACGCGCCTCCGATGCCGTTGCGTTGGCGATTTACAACCCAGAGGCCACCCAGCATGACTGGGTATCACCGCACACCGTTGTGCAGATTGTCAGTGACGATAAACCCTTTTTAGTTGACTCGGTCTCAATGGCAATAAATGAGCTTGGGCTCATCATCCACCGAATCAATCATCCGGTACTCACCGTTGAGCGTAATGACCACGGCGAAATCGGCAGCGTGCGGCCGGGGGAAGAGCATGAGTCGACACCGGCCGAGGCCTGGATTCATATTGAGGTTGATCGCCAGGCCACTCCTGAGCAACTGCATGCGCTAGAGCAGTCACTGCGCGCAGCGCTTGATGATGTCAACGTAGCAGTGGCCGACTGGCAATCCATGCGCGAGAAAGCGCGAATGGCCCGTGTGGAGCTCCTGCAGCAACCACCGCCAGTGGATGAAGACACACTCACCGAAGTCACCGCCTTCATCGATTGGATTGCGGACAATCACTTTACGTTTCTCGGTTACCGCCAATACGACCTGCATCGCCGCGGCAAAACCATTGCTTTACAGCCAATTGCCAGCAGTGGAATGGGGCTGTTGCGCGAGAGCCATTCCACGTCGATGGCAAGCGAGCGTTTCGCAGCCCTGCCTGCTGCGATCCAAGCTGAGGCCATCACACCCGATCCGCTCATCCTGACCAAATCCAGCCATCGAGCGACGGTGCATCGGCCCGGATACATGGACACCATCGCCATCAAACGGTTTAACACACAGGGCGAGGTGGTTGGCGAACATCGCTTTCTTGGCCTCTACACCTCCACCGCTTACAGTCGCGATCCGCGCTCAATCCCGCTGCTGCGGCACAAAGTACAATCCGTGATTGATCAGGCCCGGTTGCGTCGCGGCAGTCATGCCAGCAAAGCGCTCGCCCATATCCTCACGACTTATCCGCGTGACGAGTTATTTCAGGTTGATACCGAGACGCTTCGGCAAACGGCCATTGGCATCCTCCAGCTCCAAGAGCGCCAGCGCGTGCGGCTGTTCCTGCGCCATGACCGCTTCGGGCGGTTTGCCTCCTGTCTAATCTTTGCACCGCGCGAGCGCTACGACACCAGTGTTCGAGAGAAGATGCAGCAGATCCTGATGCATCGGCTCAACGGGGCGCATTCGGAATTCAGCGTCCAACTCTCTGAAGCGGTGCTGGCCCGCATTCATTTTATCGTCCATCTGGCTGATGTCCGCACCGAGCCAATCGATGAAAAGGCCCTTGAGGCGGAGCTCGCGGCCACTACTCGGTCCTGGTCGGATGATCTGGCCGCGGATTTAAGGCAAGCCAATGGCGAAGCGCAGGGCGCACGCCTGCAGCATCGTTATGGCAAGGCCTTCTCGGCCGCCTATCGCGAAGACAACAGCACCGGAACGGCCACGCAAGACATTGCGCAGCTCGAGCAGCTGTCAACCCAAAAGGGCCTTGGCATTAGCCTGTATCAACCCACCGATGCCGCCTCCGGAGAGCTGCGGCTTAAGCTCTACCACGCCGGCAAACCGATGATTCTCTCGGATGTGCTGCCTGTGCTCGAGAACATGGGCGTGCGTGTCATTGATGAGCGGCCATACGCCATCAGGCCCACCGATACGCAGCCTTGCTGGATTCATGATTTTGGGCTCAATCATGACCCGACACTGCAACTTGATACCGGTAGTCTGCGCAAAACCTTCCAGGCGGCTTTTGCCGCCATCTGGCATGGGCAAACTGACAACGATGGTTTCCATCGCCTAATACTGCGCGCCGGGCTGGGTTGGCGAGACATCACTATCCTTCGGGCCTACGCCCAGTATCTGCGTCAGGCCGGCGCCAACTACAGCCAGCCGTATATCGAAGAGACGCTCGCTGACAACGCGCAGATTGCCAAAGCGCTGGTTGATCTTTTCCACAGTCGAATGGATCCGGAGCGCGCTAATCAGGCGCAGGCCAAGACACTGCATACAGAGCTTGAAAACGCGCTCGATGCGGTCGCGAGCCTTGATGAAGACCGCATACTGCGCCGCCTTCTGGCTGCCGTGAATGCCACCCTACGCACCAACTTCTATCGTCAAGATGATGACGGCGAGCCGCTTGCCTACATTGCCTTCAAACTCAATCCATCTGATATTCCCGGCATCCCGCAGCCCGTGCCAGCCTATGAAATTTTTGTCAGCTCGCCGCGTGTGGAAGGTGTCCATCTGCGCGGTGGCAAGGTCGCACGTGGCGGTTTGCGCTGGTCGGATCGGCGCGAAGACTACCGCACTGAAGTCCACGGGCTGATGAAAGCACAAATGGTAAAAAATGCGCTTATCGTCCCAGTAGGCGCCAAAGGCGGCTTTGTCTGTAAACAGCTGCCTGCCGAGCGCGCTGAACAGCCGGCTGAAGTGCTGGCCTGCTATCGGCTGTTTATCGAAGCGCTGCTGGATGTCACCGACAATATTGTCGATGGCCGTGTCGTACCACCGCCGCAAGTGGTCAGGCATGACGATGATGACCCCTACCTGGTGGTGGCCGCTGATAAAGGTACGGCGACTTTCTCTGACGAGGCCAATACCATCGCCGAATCGCGAGGTTTCTGGCTGGGCGATGCCTTCGCCTCGGGCGGCTCCACCGGCTACGATCACAAGAAAATGGGCATCACCGCACGTGGCGCCTGGGTGGCTGTGCAACGGCATTTCCGCGAACTGGGGCTTGATATCCAGCAACAAGCCTTCACCGCTGTTGGCATTGGCGATATGTCGGGCGATGTCTTTGGCAATGGCATGTTGCAGTCAGGCAGCACACGATTAATTGCCGCCTTTGATCATCGACATATCTTCATCGATCCCAACCCCGATGTCGGGCGCAGTTACGCCGAGCGCGAGCGACTCTTCGCATTGCCCCGCTCAAGCTGGGCCGACTACAACACAGACTGCCTCTCTCCCGGTGGCGGTATCTGGCCACGTACCGCCAAGTCGATCCCGTTATCTGAGGCTGCACGTGAAGCACTCGATATCACCGATGCGCAGCTTGCCCCGAATGAGCTGATTCAGGCCATCTTGCGCGCACCCGTTGACCTGCTCTGGAATGGCGGCATCGGTACCTATATTAAGTCTGCCGATGAGCGCGACGCCGAGGTGGATGACAAAAGCAACGACGCGGTTCGGGTGAATGCCGAAGCACTACGCTGCCAGGTCATCGGCGAAGGTGGCAACCTTGGCGTGACCGCCCGCGGGCGCATTGCCTTTGCCCTGAATGGCGGGCATATCAATACCGACGCGATCGACAATGCCGGCGGCGTGGACTGCTCTGACCATGAGGTCAACATCAAAATCCTCCTCAAGCAGGCGGTCAATGAGGGTGATCTCTCTGTCAACGCGCGCAACCGATTACTGGCTCGAATGACGGATGCAGTTGCTGATTTGGTCTTGGCCAATAATTACCGTCAAACCCAGGCACTCAGCCTGATGCGCGAACGCGCCGCATCCCGGCTGACCGAGCAGGCCCGCAACATACGCTTGCTTGAGCGCGAGGGCAGTCTGGATCGTGCCGTCGAACAGCTCCCAGATGACGAGGCGCTGGCCGAGCGCGAGCATCAAGGCCTTGGCCTGACGAGGCCCGAGCTCGCGATCTTGCTGGCCTATAACAAAATTCGCTGCTACGAGTCGCTGCTTGACTCAACGATCATCGATCGGCCCGAAAACCTTGCCGCGGTCATTGATTACTTCCCCCAGGCTTTACGCAAACGCTACGCCGAGCGCATTAAACAGCACCCGCTGCGGCGCGAAATCATCGCTACACGCTTGGCCAATCATGTCCTCAATCGCATGGGAGCAACCTTCCTACAGCGCATGACAGAGGCGACTGGTGCGCACACACCACAAATTATCGAGGCCTACCTCACCGCCCGCGATATCTATGCGCTGAGCAGTGACTGGCACGCCGTGGACGCGCTCGATAACCAGGTGCCGGCCAGCCACCAGCACGATCTCTTACACACCATCTGCCGAGTGCAGGAGCGCGCAACCCAATGGCTCCTTACCCAGGCATTGCCCGGAGAGCCTTCGGTTGAGCAGCAGACAAGACTCTCTGAGTCCATCCGTCGACTTAATCAGGCCCTGCCCGATCTGCTCAGTGAAGCCGATCATGCACGGCTGCAAGAGGCCATTGACAACGACACAGCAGCCGGCGTCCCGGAAGCGCTTGCAATACGCATTCGCCGTCTACCGATACTGTATGCCGCGCTCGATATTAGCGCCGCCAGTCTGCGTGCGGATGCAACACTGAATGCCGCAGCCCGTGTGCATTTCACCGCCGCGCAGATCATCGGCATTGATCGCCTGCAAAATAGCCTCCAAGCCTTTACACCCGGTAATGACTGGGAAGTGCGGTATCGCAACGGCATGATGGATGCATTGAATGCCGAACAACGCCGAATCACCGAGAACATCCTCATGCGAACCGGTAATCGGCCTGCGCAAAAACGCGTGCAGCAATGGACGGATCAATACGCTGACCGGATACAGCATCTGCAGCAGCTGATCGACCAAATTGATGCTGCAGCTCAGCCCGAAGCCGCCATGCTGGGCGTGGCACTGCAGAGCCTGCGAAATCTGGGTGATGATCCAACCGGAGGGGCCCAATGACTGCGCCATTACCGCTTGTCTGCACGGAGGATGGCGAAGGCGGGAGCATCATCATGCTCCACGGGCTTTATGGCTCCGGCAACAATTGGCGTGGCATTGCCCGGGCACTCGAGCCGGAATACCGCGTCCTGCGTCCCGATCTTCGTAATCACGGCCAGTCTCCACACAGCCCGGATATGGATTACCGCAGCATGGCTGAAGATGTGGTTGCACTCATGGATGCCAAAGGCCTTGAGACCAGCAGCCTTGTCGGCCATAGCATGGGCGGCAAAGTAGCCATGGCGCTGGCGCTGATGCATCCTGAACGTGTGGAGCGGCTGATGGTGGTGGACATCGCACCTGTCACCTACGACCATTCACAAGAACATGGCGGCATTATCCGTGCCATGCAGGCCGTTGATCTGGCTTCGATCAACAGCCGTGATGATGCCGACCAACAATTGGAGGAGAGGATCGCAGCACCCATGGTTCGGCAATTTCTGCTTACCAATCTGCAGCGTCAGGGAGATGGCTGGTCGTGGCGCATCCCATTACAGACGCTGGCCAACCAGCTTCCAATTATCCAGGGCTGGCCGGATGCGTTGAATGGCACCTGGGATGGGCCCGCTTGTTTTATCTACGGCGGCAACTCCTCTTATGTTGACGAGGCAGGCCGAGCCGAGGCCCTAAAACGATTCCCGAATGCCCAGTTAGACTGCATTGAGGGCGTCGGGCACTGGGTCCATGCCGAGGCCCCCGCTGCGTTCATTGACCGGATACAACACTTTCAAGGAAACCACCACAATGGCTGAGGACTTTAAGCAAAGCGCACTCGACTATCACCGCTACCCCACCCCGGGCAAAATCGAGGTAGCCCCCACCAAGCCGCTGGCTAACCAACGCGATCTGGCGCTGGCTTACAGTCCTGGCGTTGCGGCGGCTTGTGAACTGATCGTTGAAGACCGTAATGAAGCGGCCAATGTCACGGCCCGCGGTAACCTGGTTGGCGTGATCAGTAACGGCACCGCTGTCCTCGGTCTCGGCGCGATCGGCCCGCTGGCTTCCAAACCCGTGATGGAAGGCAAGGGCGTGCTGTTTAAAAAGTTCGCCGGCATCGATGTGTTTGATATCGAGATCGATGAAACCGACCCGGATATTCTCATCGAGACCATCGCCCGGCTTGAGCCCACCTTTGGCGGGATCAATCTGGAGGACATCAAATCACCGGAATGTTTCATCGTCGAAGAGAAACTGCGCGAGCGCATGAACATCCCGGTCTTCCATGACGACCAACACGGCACCGCTATTACCGCGGCAGCAGCTATCTACAATGGTCTGCGTTTGGTTGAAAAACGTTTTGAAGACATCAAGCTGGTCACCTCCGGTGCCGGCGCCTCGGCCATCGCCTGCCTGGACCTGCTCGTCTCGATGGGTGTGCGGCGCGAGAACATTATCGCCACGGACCGCAAAGGTGTGATTTATCAGGGCCGTGCCGAATACATGGATGATCGCAAGTCCGTCTATGCCGCCGATACCAGCGCGCGCACACTTGCCGATGCCCTTGAGGGCGCGGATATTTTCCTTGGCCTCTCGGCACCTGGTGTCGTCACTCAAGACATGGTCAAAACCATGGCGGAAAAACCGCTCATCATGGCGCTGGCTAATCCAACCCCTGAGATCTGGCCTGAAGAAGTGCTCGAGGTCCGGCCCGATGCCATTATCTCCACCGGCCGCTCCGACTATCCCAACCAGGTCAACAACGTGCTCTGCTTTCCGTTCATCTTTCGCGGTGCGCTCGATGTCGGCGCCACCACGATTAACGATGAAATGAAAAAGGCCTGTGTCCGCGCTATTGCCGATCTTGCCACCATGGAGTCATCCGATGTGGTTGTCGCGGCCTATGGCGGCAAGCCGCTGTCATTCGGAGCGGAGTATTTGATTCCGAAACCCTTTGACCCGCGTTTGATCACGCGCATTGCTCCGGAAGTGGCCAAAGCGGCCATGGAAAGCGGTGTGGCAACTCGGCCGATCGATGATTTTGCTGCCTATCGCCGCCGGCTCTCCAACTATGTCTTCCAGTCCGGGCTGCTGATGAAGCCAATTTTCGAGCGTGCAACCCAAAACCCACAGCGTGTGGTCTACGGCGACGGCGAGGACGAGCGCGTCCTTCAGGCAGTCCAGCTGGTGGTCGACGACAGCCTCGCAAAGCCGATCATCATCGGCCGGCGTCGCGTGGTAGAGATGCGTATCGAGCGCCTGGGCCTGCGGCTTAAGATCGATGAAGACCTGACCCTGGTCGATCCGGAAGACGATCCGCGATTCAAAGAATACTGGCAGCTCTATCACTCATTGATGGAGCGACGGGGTGTCACGCCTGACCGGGCACGACAGATCGTTCGCACGCGCAACACGGTGATCGCTTCACTCATGGTCCGCCGCGGTGAAGCCGATGCCATGCTCTCCGGTGCCGTTGGTAAATACCACCGCCATCTAGACTATGTGAACGAGGTTTTGGGCCGGCGTACCGGTGTACGCAATTTGGCCGCCATGAATGCCATTATCACGCCTAAAGGCACGCTCTTTCTCTGCGACACCTACGTCAACCAGAATCCCACAGCGCATCAGCTAGCGGAGATGACGGTACTCGCCGCCGATGAAATCCGCCGATTTGGCATGGTGCCCAAAGTGGCCCTGCTCTCGCATAGCAACTTCGGCAGCTCCGATGCCGAAGAGGCCATTCGCATGCGCGAGGCGCTTCAGCTCATCGAAGATCGCGACCCATCTCTGGAAGTGGAAGGCGAAATGCACGGTGACGCGGCATTGAATGAGGAAATTCGCAGTCACATTTTCCCCAACTCGCGACTGGAGGGGGCTGCCAATTTGCTAATCATGCCAACGCTGGATGCAGCCAATATTGCCTTCAACCTACTCAAGACCGTCACCGACGCGGTCTCGATCGGGCCAATTCTGCTTGGCGTCTCTAAGCCAGCGCATATCCTCACGCCGTCAGTCACGGTCCGCGGTATCGTCAACTTAACGGCACTGGCTAGTGTCGAGGCGGCAATGGCTAAAGCAGAGGGTGAAGGCGACTAAACCGCTCGAGGATCAACCTTTATCCAGACCCAAGGCCCGTCGGTAACACTGACGGGCCTTTTCTGTTTCACCTAACTGCTCATGCAACTCAGCCAAAAGGCGCAGAATTTCTGCATGATCATCCCGAGCCGCAGCGGCCTGCAGGTAATCCCGAGCCTGCCCCCAGAGCTCGCAGCGCATCGCTTGTCGCCCGGCAGCATAAAGCAGCGCCGGATCTTCTGGGCGCTCATTCAGCCATTTTGCAAGCTGCTCCAAAGCCCGCTCTCTGGGGTCCGTCTCCAGCTCACCGTAAACTGATACCAGCTCACTCGACCAATGACTGCGCAGCCAGCGTTTGAGCTCACGCTCTGCAGTAGCCGGGCAATCCGCTGCCATCAATGCACGCGCATAAAGCGCCTGCAGCGCAGGATCACGCTGTCTGGCCTTCGGCAACGACTTCCAGATATCGGCCAGCGCATCCGAACCAGCATCGGGCCCCAATGCGGCAAAAGCCTGCTGCAGCGCGCGATGCTCAATCGCCGCCAAACGCTCCACAGACAGCGAGCTTTGCGCCCTTAGCACCGGCAATAACTCGCGCAGGGCCGCATCATCCTCAACCGCTTGCAACGCGGTGGCCAACAGATCGACCACCCGATCATTCTTCGGCGCTTTCTCGCGCAACCAGCCCAGAGTGGCCAATGCCTGTTCCCACTGTTCGGCCTCAACCTGCAACTGCGCCTGCACCAGGCCAATCGCCACGCGTGCACGGGGCGCCTCGGTATCTGCCCTCGCCAACAAATCATCACGACGCTGCCAGTTGCCTTGGCGTTGAGCCGCCAGTGCCGCGAGCAAATGGTGGAGCACTGGCTGCTCTGCCGCCGCACTGGTGGACTCCAACTGCCGTTCAGCCCGAGCAAAGCGGCCCTCGGCGAGTTCAATCAAGCCATCAATGAGCTCTCGCTGCGCCTTATGGCTTTTGTGTTCAGACCAACGCGCCCGCAGGGCACCGGGGGTTTGCCAAAGCCGCTGCAACATCCCGGCAAGCAGCCATAACAAGGCGGACCCCCCCACTAAAACCACGACAGCCACAAACAAACTGGTCTGCAAGGTCAATTCACCCAGCCGGACCATGACAAAGCCACCCTGCTGCTCAAACCACAGCGCAGCCGCCACGCTGGCAACCAACAACAGCACCAATAGCGTCACCCGGCGCATCATGGGGCCGCATTCCCATCGAACAGGGGCGCCAGATCGTTACCGATGGCAGGTGGTGTAAAGGCCACTGATTCCCTGGACAACGCCTGCAGCTGTTCTTGCACGGCCGTCACAGCGGATGAAGCGGAATCGAAATAGGCATCAACCCAATCACCAATACGAGCAATGGATTGGTTAAAGACAGCGGCTTCGCCCTGCAGCGCGGCTAACCGAGCCGTTTCCACCTGCAGCATAAGGTTTTGCTCAAGCAAAAAACGTGACTCCGGATCGGGTAGCGGCTCAACTTGCCGGTCACGGCTGATGACCACAAGCTCACCCAGCCCTTTGCGCAATCGCGCCCAGGCACGCTCAGCCCGCCCCTGCCAGGATGACGAGGCTGCATCGGATTCCGCCGGGCTCGGCGTGGAATTTTGCCCCGCTTGCGGTCGCAGCCCTTCAGCAAGCGGCAGACCCGGCAAGGCATCCGCCAACTCGGAAAGCGATCGGTTGATACCAGCCCTGTCCGGCGGCGAGGCTGCAAGCAGTCGATCAGTGGCCCGTGCAATGGCCTCACGACGGTCGATGGCCGACCCCCCGAGCCCTGCCAAGAGAATATCTGCCGCCTCAAGGGCCTCTAACGCGCCAGCCACATCGGCATTGAATTGCAACCGATGAATCGCAATACGGCCAAGATACGCCGCCTCAGCAAGCCGCCAATCATCGGTCTCTGACTGCATGCGGCGATAAAGCTGATCAACCCGATCCGCCAGCACCTGTGCCGATTCGCGCTGATCGGCCATGCGATTTTCCAGTCTGGCAATAGCCTCCAGCCGGGATTCGAGCGCGGTATTCAGCGCATCGACACGGCCGGCGACATCGCCGAGCCTTGCTTCTTGTTGCTGGCTGAAGGCCTCAAATTGTGCGGACGAAGCAAGACCGGTCTGGGCCGTCTCTAGCGCCAGGAGT
Source organism: Spiribacter sp. (assembly GCA_965658695.1). Lineage (GTDB taxonomy): Bacteria > Pseudomonadota > Gammaproteobacteria > Nitrococcales > Nitrococcaceae > Spiribacter. The sequence goes on along the minus strand of CBFHTR010000005.1, from coordinate 40,970 downwards.
TGCTGGTGAAAATGCCAAGCCCCGCCACCGACCAAAACCATCAGCAGCAAGACCCCGGCCAGCGCCAAAGGCCCGGCTACGCCGCCGCTACGCTCAGACGAAGTCACCTGTGTCTCGTCTTTGGTCTCTCCCGACGTCTTTTCCGGCGTTGCTTCCGGCGTCGGTTCCTCGGGCGTGTCTGTTGGCTTTTTCTCTGTCATTTCTGCTCCTGCCGATTAGCAACCACGGCATCGGTCAACGCCTGATCATCCGCTCCCGCAGCAACCACAGGCTGATTGAACCCCATCTGTTGCGCATACCGGGCGATTCGCTCGCTCACCGTGACCAACCGACTCTGCCGCAGCCACTCAAGCGCACCGGGGTCCGCCATGCCGAGCAGGTTCTCCAGCCCGGAGGCACTCGTCACTATAGTGAAGGTTAGTCGGCTGTGAAGCCAATCATCCGGAATATCGAGATCACCAGCCGGCCGCTGGCGACGGTAAACGGCCCATTCGACAAGCTCCACTCCGCGCGCCTGCAAAACCTGCTGCAAACGCTGCCGACCAAATTCACCACGAATAATCAGCACACGTTCATCCGGGCGCGGTGAAAAATCGGGTTGCGCAAGCAGATCGTCCGCGCCACCGCCCTGACCGGGCGCGACGGTTACGCGGTGCCCAGCGCCCGTCAATGCCGATGCCGTGCCGGGGCCGACTGCCGCGATGCGCGCGGCAGCCATCCATTGCGATGGGCAACGGGCCAGGCCGTAGCGAACCGCATTGGGGCTGGTAAAAACACACCAGTCCGGGGGCGTCATCAACGACTGGTGATCGGGGTTGATCGGAACAATGGCAAGCGTTGGCCGATGCAACACATCCGCCCCGGCAGCCCGCAGGGCCACCAATAATCCCTTGGCCTGGTCACTTGGACGCGTCACCAAGACCCGGGTATTGGCGGGCAAACTGGTCAATGGACCTCGGCGAGAATTTCCGCAGCCCCCTGGGCAAGTAGGGTCTCGGCAACAGACTGCCCCAGCGCCACGCCCTCATCACGCGGGCCACGCGCCTCAGCCCGCAGCACTCGAGTGCCGTCGCGGCTCGCCACCAGCCCACGCAACCAAAGCTCAGGGCCGTCCAGCAGGGCATAGGCGGCCAGTGGGACATGGCAACTGCCATCAAGCCGCCCATTCACCGCGCGCTCAGCGGCCACCCGATCATGCGTGTCCGGGTCATCCAAATCGGCAAGCAGGGCCTTAACCTCGTCATCGCCAGCACGGCATTCAATGCCAAGGGCGCCTTGTCCCACCGCCGGCAAACTGTCCTCGGGCGGCATGACTCGGGTAATGCGATCGGCCATCCCCAGGCGCCGCAGACCGGACGCGGCCAGGATAATCGCGTCAAATTCACCACTGGCGAGCTTTGACAGCCGGGTCTGCACATTGCCGCGCAGCGACTCCACTACTAGGTCAGGGCGGCGAGCACGTAACTGGCACTCACGGCGCAAACTCGCTGTGCCAACCCGCGCGCCCTCGGGCAGCACGACAACATCACCGTAGTGATCGGAGACAAAGGCGTCGCAGGGGTCTTCGCGGCTCATAATAACGGGCAGCTCGAAGGCCTCTGGCATTTGCGCCGGCACATCCTTCATGGAATGCACGGCGATATCCGCCTGACCCTCGAGCATGCCCTCTTCCAGCGCTTTGACAAAAAGCGCCTTGCCGCCGACCTGCATCAACGGCCGATCGGTAATTTCATCGCCCCGAGTGGACATCCGCACTAGCTCAACCGTCAGGCCGGGATGTCGCTCACGCAAACGATCGGCGACGTGTTCGGCCTGCCATACGGCAAGCGGGCTGCGACGCGTGGCAATGCGAAGATGATCAATGGGCATTCACATCGGTTCCATGCAGCGGCCCATTACGGGCCAGGATCAACAACCCGCAACGATACCGCCTGCAGCCCGACAGGCAAACTGTTAGCCGGCCCGTGCTACCTCCTTAAGACATTGCCTGACCACCGGCAGGCGCCGCCGGCTCACGGGCACGGGCGCATCGCTGCCATCCACCAGCAAATGGCTGCGGCCATCAAGGTCCTTCTCCAGACCGCGCAATGCATCCCGGGCCACCAGCGCACTGCGATGAACGCGTAAAAAACGCGGGCCAAACTCTTCTTCCAGTTTCGTCAGGGACTCCTCAATCAAATCTTCGCCTTCCTCGTGTTTAACGGCGACGTATTTGTGATCAGCGACGAAACAACGCACATCATCCACGGGGATCAGCCCTAAACCCGAGCGCCGCCGACACAGCAGATGCCGGCGTTCACCCGGCTCGCCATAACGCTGCAGCGACAGCGCCTGCCCAGTGGTCAGAGGCCGTGCCTGTGCCAGAGCCGCCTCATACCGTCGTGGCTGAACATGCTCGAGCACATAGTCCACGCCCGCTTTCTCCAGCCGTGCCACCATCGGATCCGCAAACACCGAGGCAAACAGCAGCGCTGGGGCCGGATGCTCTTCACTCAAAGCAATGGCGGTGCGCAGATCCGCCTCATTCCTGACACCCAACACAATGACATCGGCCGGATCCTGGGCCTGACGCGCCAGCGCCTCATCCGGATGCGCCAGCACCGCACTCACAGTACCCACGCAGCCCGCCGCCGCCAGACGCGCCAGTCGCTGACGAAGGGTGGCTTGTTCACAGGCAATCACGATTTTCATGATGACGTCTCCTTCAGCAACAAATAACCAAAGGATGCGCAAGCCCAACCGGGCCAGTCGCCAACCGGTTCACAGACCATAGGCGCCGTTGGAGTGACGACTGGTATACTAAAAAGCTCATCCAATCAGGACAGGCAGGGGCATGGCCGAGTCAGACGATAAGGGAATGTGGGGTGGCCGCTTTAGCGAGCCAACGGATGCGTTTGTCGCACGCTTTAGCGCCTCGGAGCACTATGACCGCCGGCTCTATCGCGAAGATATCCGCGGCTCCAAAGCGCACGCACAGATGCTTGCCGATAGTGGTGTCATCAGCACTGATGATGCCAAGGCCATTATCGACGGTCTGGATGCCATTGCTGCTGAAATCGAGGCTGGGACCTTTCCCTGGGATCCGGCGCTTGAAGATGTCCATATGAATATCGAGGCCCGGCTCACCGAACGCGTTGGTGAGGCCGGCAAACGGTTGCATACGGGTCGCTCGCGGAATGATCAAATCGCCACCGACGTGCGTCTGTGGCTGCGGACAGTGAGCGACGAGACCATCGCTTTGTTGCGTGAATTCCAACAAGGGTTGGTTGATCTTGCCGAGCGCGAAGCCGACACCATCATGCCGGGGTTCACGCATCTGCAGGTGGCACAACCGGTGAGCTTTGGCCATCACATGCTGGCCTGGTACGAAATGCTATGCCGGGACGAGACCCGCTTTGCCGATGCCCGCGTGCGGCTTAATCAAATGCCGCTGGGCTCAGCAGCCCTGGCCGGCACTACTTTCCCGATCGATCGTCAGCAAACCTGTGAAGCGCTCGGCTTTGATGCGCCCACACGAAACTCACTGGATGCTGTATCGGATCGGGATTTTGCCATTGAATTTGTCTCGGCAGCCGCGCTGACCATGACCCACCTCTCGCGCATGGCCGAAGAACTTATTCTCTGGGCATCACCGCTGACTGGCTTTATCGATCTGCCTGATCGTTTTTGCACCGGCAGCTCCATCATGCCGCAGAAGAAAAATCCGGATGTCGCCGAGCTAGTGCGAGGCAAAACCGCCCGTGTCCACGGCGCCTTGCATGCCCTGCTCACCCTGATGAAAGGCCAGCCACTGGCCTATAATCGTGACAACCAAGAAGACAAAGAACCGCTTTTTGACGCAGCCGATGCCTTGCGCGATAGCCTGCGCGCCTTCGCCGATATGATCCCAGCACTCACGGTCAATCGTGAGCAGACCCGGGCGGCGGCCAAGAAAGGCTTCGCCACGGCAACCGACCTGGCGGACTATCTGGTGCGCCGCGGCGTTGCATTCCGTGATGCCCACGAAATCGTTGGCAAAGCTGTGGCCTTTGGTGTGCAGGAAGGCCGGGATCTTGCCGAAATGCGTCTGGAAGAGCTGCAAAACTTCTCCTCAGTAATCGAGGAGGATGTTTTCTCCGTACTCACCCTGGAAGGCTCAGTCGCCGCCCGTAATCACTTCGGCGGCACTGCGCCCGAGCAAGTACGCGCTCAAGTAGCAGCGGCCCGCAAGCGGCTCAGCGGCGGCCAGCCATAAGCCACACTTTAAAGATTTAGGACGCTGCGCAGCCAGGTCCCAATATCGCGGATTTCCTCCAGGCAAACCTGATGCGCCATGGGGTAGTCATGCCATTCCACGGCATAGCCGAGCGCCTCGAGCGCATCGCGGGACGCCGTGCCGAGCTCGATGGACAACACAGGGTCCTGATGCCCGTGGGCAAGGAAAATGGGTGTGCCGCGATTAGCCGCCACCTGCGCTTGAGCCAGGTGATCGCGCAGCGGCAGATAGGTTGACAGCCCCATAATGCCGGCGAGCCCGGAGGCAAAACGCAGCCCCGTATGCAGCGCCAGCGCACCGCCCTGCGAAAAACCCGCCAACACCAGGCGCTCAGCAGGAATGCCACGCGCGGCCTCGCGCTCAATGAGCGCCTCAATCCAACCGGCTGCCCGATCCAGGCCTTGCTCATCCTGCGGTGTCCCGGCCGTCAATCCATAAATGTCATACCAGGCCGGCATGGACATCCCACCGTTAAGCGTCACCGGCTGCGCTGGAGCATGGGGAAAAACAAATCGCACGGCATCGGCAGGCAGGCCAAGCTCTGGGACGATAGGCTCAAAGTCATGGCCATTCGCGCCCAGCCCGTGCATCCAAAGGACGCAGGCCTTCGCCTCAGCCGGTCCAACCTCAACGGTTTCAAGTAACCCCTCTGCCATGCATGATGCTCCTGCAGCCAATGATCATTAAGCGCACAGCCTACCGCAGCAATAGGGGGCCGAAAACGTTGGCGACAGTCGTTATACTGGGTGGCACATCAGCATTGGGACTCCACATCATGCGCCGACTTCTTTGCGTGGCTCTGCTCTCGCTCCTGCTGCTCGCCGGCTGTGGCGTCAAGGGCGATCTATTTCTGCCCGATAATGCGGCCTCAGCCGGGGCAACCCAATGAGCGCAAGCCGCCGCGACGGCGTTCTCTTTGTTGAGGACTGCGCACTGACATCGCTGGCGGAGCGCTTTGGCACGCCGCTGTATGTCTACTCTCGAGGGGCGATCGAATCGGCATGGCAGGCCTATGACCAGGCATTCTCCGATCGAGATCACTTGATTTGCTATGCGGTGAAGGCCAATAGCAATCTGGCCATCCTCGAACTCCTGGCCTCGCTTGGCAGCGGATTCGATATCGTCTCTGGTGGTGAATTGGCGCGCGTACTCAAAGCGGGCGGCGATCCCGGCAAGGTAGTTTTCTCCGGCGTTGGCAAACGCGAGGATGAAATCGTCCAGGCGCTTCATGCAGGGATTCTGGCGTTTAATATCGAATCGAGGGCCGAGCTTCAGCGCATCAGTGATGTGGCGAGCCGGCTCGGTATGGAGGCGCCCATCTCTCTACGGGTGAACCCCGATGTCGATGCCCGTACACATCCTTACATCTCCACGGGGCTGAAAGAGAACAAGTTCGGCATCGATATCCATCAAGCCGAGGCCATTTACCAAGAGGCCGCAAACCTGCCGGGTATTTGCATTACCGGACTGGATTTCCATATCGGCTCACAGCTCACTGAGCTGGAACCTTTGGCCGATGCACTCTCGCGTAGCCTGGCGTTGGTCGACCGATTGGCAGCAGCGGGAATCACCCTCTCGCACCTTGATATCGGTGGCGGGCTAGGCATTCGTTATCAGGATGAAACGCCGCCCACGCCTCAGGCTCTGGCAGAGCGCCTCGCTCCACTACTTGCCGGTCGTCCGCAACGGCTTCTCATGGAGCCCGGCCGTGCCTTGGTTGGTGAGGCAGGGTGGCTGCTCACCCAGGTGGAATACCTCAAGCCCGGACATCGGGATTTCGCGATTGTTGATGCAGCCATGAACGATCTGCTGCGACCTGCGCTGTATGACGCCTGGCAGCGTATTGAGACGGTCGCCCCCGTAGCTGCAGAGCCGCGCATTTACGACATCGTCGGGCCGGTCTGCGAGACCGCCGACAGCCTCGGTAGCAACCGTTCACTGGCATTGGCGCCGGGGACGTTACTCGCCATCCACGGCGCTGGAGCCTATGGCTTTGTCATGGCCTCGCAATACAACGCCCGCCCACGACCGGCGGAAGTACTGGTTGATGGCGATACCGCCCATCTGGTGCGCGAGCGTGAGACGCTGGACGATCTCTGGCAGGGCGAGCACCTGCTGAGGACCTCATGAGCCAAGCCACCGAACTGCCCTTTACCAAGATGCAGGCACTGGGCAACGACTTTGTCGTCTTTGACGGCGTCTCGCAGCCGATCCAGCTCAGTCCTGAAGCGGTACAACGCATCGCTGATCGGCGCCTTGGAATTGGTTGTGACCAGGTATTGCTGGCCGAGACTGCCGAGCAGCCCGGAGCTGATTTCCGCTATCGCATCTGGAATGCCGATGGCAGCGAGGTGGAGCACTGCGGTAATGGCGTGCGCTGCATCGCCCGATTCCTGCGCGACCGTGGCCTGACCGACCAGGATCACATTCGCTTCGAGACCCTCGGTGGGATGACGGAAGTAACACTGCTCGATAATGACAGTGCCCGCGTCAATATGGGCCCACCCAGGCTCAACCCCGACGAGATACCATTTCAGGCCGATGCCACAGCGGCGCAATATGCCATCGAGACCAATGGCCAGCGGCTTGAGATTGGCGCGGTATCGATGGGCAACCCCCATGCCGTGCTGTGTGTGGATGCCATAGACACCGCCTCCGTCGAGACACTCGGGCCCGCACTCGAGCGACATCCCCGCTTCCCACAGCGCGCCAATATCGGTTTTATGCAGATTATCGACCGACAACGCATTCGCCTGCGGGTGTTTGAGCGCGGCGCAGGCGAGACACCAGCCTGCGGCACCGGTGCTTGTGCGGCGGTGGTGGTCGGCATCATCAACGGCTGGCTCGACCCTGCGGTACAGGTCGATCTGCCCGGCGGAGCGCTGGTGATACACTGGGGTGGCAATAACGCACCGGTCTGGATGACCGGGCCCGCCATCACGGTGTTTGAAGGCGAAATAACAACGGAATCGGCATGAGCAGACAGAGCAGTGAAAAAGCGCCCAACACAGCAGCTATCGATGAGCAGCAGGTACTCGAATACCTGCGTGACAACCCCAAACTGCTGCGCCAGCACCATGAGATTCTCAAACAAATGGAAATCCCCCATGCCGCAGGCGATGGGGCAATCTCACTGATCGAGTATCAGGTTAACGTACTGCGCGATGAAGCCAGCGAGCTATCAAGCCGACTGGAATCACTACTGCAAATCGCCCGGGACAACGATCGCCTCGCCGAGCAGTTGCATCGCTTCACGCTTGAGCTTCTGGCCGCTGAGGATCTGGAGAGCGTGCTCGTCGCGCTGCGTGATGGCCTGCGCCAGGATTTTCGTGCCGATGTCGTCCAAGTACTGCTGGTGGGCGAGGGACTTCCAGGCAGTGGCGTCCCGGTGCTGGCCAGCGACGACCCGCAGGCGGAACAACTCGAAGCGCATTTCCCCGGCAACACGCCCGTGGTCGGCAAACTGGATGGCGAGCGATTAAAGCATGTCTTCGAAGACCAAGCCGATGGGCTGGAGTCCGCAGCGATCATCCCAATGGATGAATCACCCCTACGCGGCTTTATCGCCATTGGCTCGCGCGACCCCGATCGGTATCAGGATGACCAGGGCACAGTCTTTTTAAGCCAGCTCGGCGCGCTGGTCTCACGCGTGCTGCGTCGGGCGCTGGGCGGGGAGAACGCTTGAGCACCTCGGCGCTGGCCGATTCCCTGCAACACTACCTAGCCCATCTGCGTGATGAGCGCCGTCTCTCAGCACTTACCTGCCAACACTACGCCCGCGATCTCGAGGCCTGGGCCCGCTGGTTGACCGAGCTGGATATCAGCGATTGGGCCAAAGTCGGCCCTGAGCATGTCCGCGGCTGGGTTGCGCAAGGGCATCGACGCGGCCTCTCCCCGCGCTCGCTGCAACGACGCCTCTCGTCGGTGCGAGGGCTTTATCGCTATCTGCAGCGCGAAGGCCATGCCCAAACCGACCCGGCAGCCGATATCAGCGCCCCCAAGCAGCGCCGCCGACTACCTCGGACATTAGATGTCGATACCACCGCTCAACTGCTCAACGCGCCAGCCGACGCCGAGCAGAACCACCCCATCCAGCAACGAGACCGGGCAATTTTTGAGCTCGTCTATGGCTCTGGACTGCGCCTTGCAGAAGTGGCGGCACTGGATGCCACTGACCTTGCCGGTGCACCCGCTGAATTACGCATTACCGGCAAAGGCGCCCGTACACGCATCGTCCCGGTAGGACGACAAGCCAATCAAGCCGTCAGTGCCTGGTTGCGAGCACGCGATCAGATCGCCGCTGCCGATGAAACCGCGCTTTTTGTCAGTCAACGCGGCCGGCGGCTGTCGCATCGGGGCATTCAGCAAAGACTCAAAGCGCTGGCCGCAGAGCGAGGCCTGGAGCAATCCGTCCACCCGCATATGTTGCGGCATGCCTTCGCCACACACCTACTGGAATCCAGTGGCGACCTGCGCGCCGTCCAGGAACTCCTGGGACATGCCGATATCAGTACCACACAGATATATACCCATCTCGATTTCCAGCATCTGGCCGAGGTCTACGACCGAGCCCATCCGCGCGCCCGGCGAAAATAAACGCTCCAGCGGTTGGCTGCGCTAGAATGGGAGGTCACCATAGGCTTTGAGCAACGTCCGGAGAAAACGCGTGCAGCAATTCGATGGCACCACAATTCTGGCAGTGCGTCGTCACGGGCAGGTGGCCCTTGGTGGCGATGGTCAGGTGACGCTTGGCGACACCGTCATGAAAGGCAACGCACGCAAAGTGCGCCGTCTGTTTCAGGAACGGGTCCTGGCCGGTTTTGCCGGCGGTACAGCGGATGCCTTTACCCTGTTCGAGCGCTTTGAGGCCCAGCTTGAACGCCATCGCGGTCAACTAACCCGCGCGGCCGTTGAAATGGCCAAGGACTGGCGCTCCGATCGGGCTTTGCGTCGCCTCGAGGCACTGCTTATGGTGGCGGATCATGAATCCTTGCTCATGATCTCCGGCAATGGCGATGTCGTTGAGCCCGAGCGCGATTTCATGGCGATTGGTTCAGGCTCGGGCTATGCCCAGGCCGCCGCACATGCATTAATGAGCGAGACCGACCTCGCCGCCCCAACGATTGTTGAGCGGGCGCTTGGCATTGCGGCGGACATCTGCATTTACACCAACCACAATTTGACCATCGAAACTCTCGGTGAGCGGACAGGCTGATGAGTGAAATGACCCCCCGTGAGATCGTCCAGGAACTCGACAAACATATTATTGGCCAGAGTGAGGCCAAGCGTGCCGTAGCCAACGCACTGCGTAATCGCTGGCGCCGGCTGAACGTGGACGAGGCGCTGCGCCCGGAAATCACGCCCAAGAATATCCTGATGATTGGACCAACCGGCGTGGGTAAGACCGAAATTGCCCGGCGCCTGGCCAAACTGGCGAATGCACCATTCATCAAAATCGAAGCGACCAAATTCACGGAAGTGGGCTATGTCGGACGCGATGTGGAGTCTGTGATCCGTGATCTCACCGACAACGCCATCAAAATGATTCGCCAGCAGGAAATGGCGCGGCAGGCCAATCGCGCCGAAGACGCCGCTGAAGACCGCATTCTGGATGCGCTGCTGCCACAGGCGCGCAGCGGCGAGGCCGATAGTAGCCTCGAGAGCACCCGGCAGAAAATGCGCAAAAAACTGCGTGAGGGCGAGCTGGACGATAAAGAAATCGAAATCGATGTCCGCGGCCCGCAGATGGGCATGGAGCTGATGACACCGCCGGGCATGGAGCAGCTGGCAAGCCAGCTGCAGGGTATGTTTCAGAACTTAGGTGGTCAGCGCAGTGAACGTCAGCGCCTGCGCATCGCCGATGCCTGGCGGGTCCTGCGTGACGAAGAGGCGGCTAAACTGATCAACGAAGAAGAGATCAAGCAAAAGGCCATCGAATCTGTCGAGCAAAGTGGCATCGTCTTTATTGATGAAATTGACAAAGTGGCTAAACGTGCCGAGCAAGGCGGCGGTGGAGACATCTCCCGTGAAGGCGTACAGCGCGACCTGCTGCCGCTGGTGGAGGGCTCAACCGTCTCCACAAGGCATGGCATGGTCAACACCGATCATATTCTGTTCATTGCCTCAGGCGCGTTTCATCTCTCCAAGCCCTCAGATCTCATCCCCGAGCTGCAGGGCCGTCTGCCGATTCGGGTTGAATTGGATTCCCTGGCAGTTGAGGACTTTGTCTGCATCCTCACCGAACCCAGCGCCTCGCTGGTGCGCCAGTACCAGGCCCTGCTTGGCACCGAGGAGATTACGCTTGAATTCACCCAGGATGGCATCGACCGCATTGCCCGTGTGGCCTGGGAGGTGAACGAGCGCACCGAAAACATCGGAGCACGTCGCCTGCACACCATCATGGAGCGCCTACTAGAGAAAATCTCCTATGGCGCACCGGATCACAGCGGCCAAACCGTGGCCATTGATGCGGAGTATGTCGACGAGCAGCTCGCCGATCTGGCCGAGAACGAAGACTTAAGTCGTTATATCCTGTGAGGCTGCCATGAAACGCCCTGATCGCAAGGACACCGGGCATATGCCCACCGATATCCGGCTCCATCGCCGCTCGCGCGTGCTTGAGCTCAGCTTCGATGACGGCAGCCGCTTCGAACTGGGGGCGGAGTATTTACGGGTCTATTCTCCGTCCGCCGAAGTCCGCGGGCATGGCCCGGGTCAAGCAATTCTGCAGGTGGACAAGGAAAACGTGGGTATCACGGGCATCGAACCGGTCGGCCAGTATGCGCTGCGCATTAACTTTGATGACGGCCATAACACCGGGCTTTATTCCTGGGATCTACTCTACGACCTGGGCGCCAATCAGGGCCAGTACTGGCAGGATTATCTCAACGAGCTTGCTGCCGCGGGCTACCAGCGCAAGGAAGGCCATGCATGAGTGATCAGGCATCCGGCGGCAATAACGCCACTCATTTTGGTTTCCAGCAGGTTGCCGTTGAGGAGAAAGCCAAGCGCGTCGGCGAGGTCTTTAGCTCCGTGGCCAGTCGCTACGATGTCATGAACGATCTGATGTCGGCCGGCCTGCACCGGCTATGGAAGCAACAGGCATTGCGCCTGATTGATGCCCGACCCGGTCAGCGTGTGCTGGATCTTGCTGCCGGCACCGGTGATTTAAGCCTCGGGATGGCCAAACAGGTAGGCGCCGACGGCCAGGTCATCGTCTCTGATATCAACCAGGCCATGCTGGAAGAAGGACGTGACCGGCTGCTCAACAAGGGGCTCACCGGCAATCTGGACTATGTCATCGCCAATGCCGAGCAGCTGCCTTTCCCATCCCGCAGCTTTGATCGCATCAGCATTGCCTTTGGTCTGCGTAATGTCACGCATATCCCCAAAGCCTTGGCGGCAATGCGCGCCGCCCTCAAACCTGGTGGGCGGGCGGTTATTCTTGAATTCTCTTCGCTCTACATCAAACCGCTACGGCCAATTTATGACTTCTATTCCTTCCGCATGCTGCCGCTCATGGGCAAATGGGTGGCGAATGATGCGGCAAGCTATCAATATCTGGCGGAGTCCATCCGTATGCATCCCGAGCAGGAAACGCTCAAACAGATGATGCAGACGGCAGGTTTCGAGGACTGCGATTACATCAACCTTAACGGCGGCATCGTGGCGTTGCATTATGGCCATGTCTACTGAACTCCTTGAGCGCGGGATCAACCGCATCCTTGCACTCGACCCCCAGACCCCGGAGCGGTTAAAACCGCTGACCGGCCGCACGCTTGGCTTGCGGCTCAGCGAGCCAGCCGTTGCCCTGCGAGTCAGCTTTCATGAACAGGGGCTTAGCCTGACCCCCGATGACAGTGAAATGAGCGACTGCGATGCCGTACTTGAGGCAACGCTGGCCGGTCTCACCGGCTTGGTGCTATCTCGTGGCAAGCGCAGCCGCGATGTGAGCTTTCGCGGAGATATCGGCACTATTCAAGAAGTTCGCAGCCTTTTCGCAGAACTTGACGTCGATATCCAGGCACAGCTTGGCAAGCTGGTTGGCGAGAGCATGGCCGCACAGCTTGCTGAAAGCGGCCGCGCTGGCAGCGCCTGGGGCGCGCGCAGCCTGGACACCCTACTGCGTAATGCCGGCGAACTGGCAACCGAAGAAAGAGGCTGGCTACCAAGCCAGAATGAAGCCGAGCACTTTATCAACGATGTCGACACGTTGCGCGATGATGTCGACCGTTTTGAAGCCAAGTTGCACCAAATTGAGATGAAGAGGAACACCAGATGACCGCTGGGCTGCGCCTGACCCTGCGCCTTGCGCAGATTAACTGGGTGCTGCTGCGCCACGGTTTGGATGAAATCCTCTTTGCCACCCGTTGGTTCCGGCCCTTTCGCTTTGTCCGTGTGTTCATGCCCTGGACCTGGCTGCCCGGCCAACAACGCCCTCGCGGTGAACGCATACGGCTGGCGCTGGAAGATTTGGGCCCGATTTTTGTGAAATTTGGCCAGATCCTCTCCACCCGTCGCGATCTGCTACCGCCGGACATTGCCGCCGAACTCACCAAGCTACAGGACCAGGTGCCGCCATTCCCCGGTAAACAAGCCCGCGCCATCATCGAGTCTGAATATCAGCAGCCCCTTGACGCCTGGTTTGCGCATTTCGAGGCTGAGCCCATGGCTTCAGCCTCCATCGCCCAAGTTCATGCGGCACGCCTGCACGATGGCCAAGATGTGGTGGTTAAAGTCGTCCGCCCGGGTATTGAGCGCGCCATCGCAAGGGATCTGCGGGTGCTTTATCTCTTTGCCCGGCTCACGCAACGCTACTGGAGCGAAGGCCGTCGCCTGCGCCCCATGGAAGTGGTCCGCGAATACGACATCACCCTGCATGATGAACTGGATCTGATGCGGGAGGCCGCCAACGCCTCCCAGCTCAAGCGCAACTTCAAAGACTCCAAGCTGCTCTATGTGCCCGAGGTGTACTGGCCCGGCACACGGCAGCGCGTCATGGTAATGGAGCGAATCTACGGCCTTCAGGTCAGTGACATTGACGGGCTGAAAGCTGCCGGTGTCGATATGAAGGCGCTGGCCGAGCGCGGCACAGAAATCTTTTTCACCCAGGTCTTTCGAGACAGTTTCTTTCACGCTGACATGCACCCGGGCAATATTTTTGTCGATGTGCGCAACCCGGCCGATCCGCGCTATGTGGCCGTGGATTTCGGCATTATGGGCTCGCTCAGCCCAGTCGATCATCGCTATCTGGCGGATAATTTCCTGGCCTTTTTCAACCGCGATTACCGACGTGTTGCCGAGCTGCATGTCGAGTCCGGTTGGGTGCCGCCCGAAACCCGAATTGATGAATTCGAAGCTGCCATGCGCACAGTCTGCGAACCTATTTTCGAGCGCCCCTTGGGTGAGATCTCCTTAGGCGCACTGCTCATGCGGCTATTCCAAACCGGCCGACGTTTTAATATGGAAATCCAGCCCCAGCTGGTTTTGCTGCAGAAAACGCTGCTGGCTATTGAAGGGCTCGGCCGACAGCTCTACCCCGAACTCGACCTATGGGACACCGGCAAGCCTTATCTTGAAGGCTGGATGAATGAACAGGTTGGCACTAAGGCCATCTTCAAGAATTTTCAACGCGAGTTGCCGCATCTGGCTGAGACCCTCCCGGCACTGCCACGGCGGGTGAATGAAACCTTCACAGAAATCAGCCGCACCCGCGAGATGATCGGCCATCAGCAAGAAGCCCTCAACGCCTTGCGCGAGGAGCTCAAACGCAACAGCCGTCGCAATCTGGCAACCGGTGTCGGCAGCACTCTGGTGATCTCAGCCTTCATTGTCTCGGCTTTGGATGGCCGCAGCCCGATGATGCTGGGCGATGCCCCGCTGGTGAGCTGGGTGGTCGGCGGAGTGGGTGTGGCCATTTGGCTCACCGCCTGGCCGCGGCGTTAGCGCCCCAGAATCGTCAGCCCTTTAAGCAGATTCAGCGCCTCAGCGAGGGCATAGTCACGGGTTGCGAGGTTGGAATTACCAGCCCCCTCCGCGTCACCCTCACCATCACCACTCAAATGCCCGGGCAAGTTGGATTCGCGCAGCGCCCGCGGTAACGCGCGACCATTGCTCACTTGCAGATTGGCAATCGCAACGTCAGGCACGATCCCTTCGGCCTGGATAGAACGGCCATTGGGCGTGTAATAACGCGCCGTGGTTAACTTGACGGCATTGCCATCGCGCAGCGGCAAAATGGTCTGCACCGAGCCCTTACCAAAAGTAGGTTCACCCATAATGACCGCGCGGTCGTAATCCTGCAGCGCCCCTGCAACAATCTCCGCGGCTGAAGCAGAGCCCGCATTCACCAGCACTACCAGCGGCTCACCATTGAGCGCATCATTCGGCGTTGCCGTGAATTCACTTCGGGCCTGATCATTGCGACCATCCGTGGAGACAATACGGCCGTTGCTGATAAACACATCCGCCACCTCAACGGCAGCATCCAAGACACCGCCGGGGTTGTTGCGCAAATCCAGAACCAGGCCCTTCAGGCCGCCAGTCTGCTCGTTCAGCGACTCAATGGCATCCAATACGTCATCACCGGTGCGTGACTGAAACTGGCTGATACGCAGATAACCAAACCCAGGCTCCAGCACGCGTGTACGCACACTTTGTACCCGAATGATGGCACGCTCGATGGCCACATCGATCGGTGCATCCTCGCCTTCCCGCAGGATCCCTAGCTCAATGCTTGTGCCGGGTTCACCGCGCATCTGCTCAACCGCCTCCTGCAGATCGAGACCCTTCACCGACTGCCCATCAATACGAATAATCAGATCGCCCGGCTGAATGCCAGCGGCTTCGGCCGGTGTGCCGTCTATGGGAGCGATGACTTTGACAAAGCCATCCTCCATGCCCACTTCGATACCCAGCCCGCCAAACTGGCCCTGCGTGCCCTCACGCAGCTGCTGGAATTCGCTGGTGTCGAGATAAGTGGAATGCGGATCAAGGCCGCTTAACATCCCGCGGATGGCATTACGGATCAGCGTCTCATCATCCACTGATTCAACATAATCCTGCTGAATGCGCTCGTAGACCTCGGTAAAGCTACGTAGGGCATCCAGTGGAAGCGCCTCATCACCTTCCTGCGCCTGACCCGGGATCGGCAACAACACCAGTATCCCCAAGGCAAACAAAGCCGCCGTCAACCATCGGTGTTGCACATGGGGTACTTGCATCATGCTCTCCTAGCCTTGGTTGCCGCCGGCGCGCAGCCATGCCAGCGGATCGATCGGCTCGCCATTGGCGCGCAATTCAAAATACAAAGCCATCTCAGCCCGTCCGCCACTGCGGCCCAACGTCGCGATGACATCGTCCGGTTCCACCCAATCTCCGACATCAAAATAAAGCGCCTGGTTGCGCCCATAAAGACTGAGATAACCCTCACCATGGTCAATGATGAGCAGCAGACCCAGCCCACGCAACCAATCAGCGAAAACCACCTGCCCGGCAGCCACCGGATAAATCGGCTCACCTTCCTCGCCACCAATTAAAAGCCCGGTCCAATTCAGCCCAACCGTGCGCTCTGTACCGTAGCGCGCCAACAAGGGGCCTTGTACCGGCCAGGCTAGCCGACCGGGTGCGAGCTCTGGCATCACCCTTGCCGCTGGCCCAGAGCGCTCCAGGCGCAATTGCAGATCATCAATCAATGCCTGCAAGGACTCTGCCTCCTGCTCTCGCGAGGCCAGCGCATTACTGCCGCTGGCGATGCGCGCGCGCAGTTCGGCCAACAGCGCTTCGCGCTCACCCAGACTTGCCTGCAGACGGCCCAGTCCGGCCTCCCGTTCCGAGCGCGTCTCTCGCTGCGCAGCCAGCGCCGCTTGCAGCTGCGTTTGACGTGCCTGGTAGGTTTGCATGGCCGCCTCGGCCTCGCGCACACGCTCAGCCCGTGCGGCACCGAGGCGCCGCTGATATTCCAGCAACCGCTGCATCACCGCCGAATCAGTCTCACCCAACAGCAACCGCAAAGGCTCCTCGGGGCCCCTTCGGTAGGCCGCACGCAAAGTAGCCGCCAGGAATTTGCGATGCTCGGCGCTACGCTCGGCTTCTTCTTCCACCGCCTGCTGCAGATCGGCAACCGCCTGACTCTGCGTGATAATCCGCGCATCTAACTGGGCTAATTCCCGGCGCTCCGCCCCGATACGACGCTCAAGCTCAGCAAGCTCATTCTGCAGCCCGCCGGCCCGGTCACGATCGGCAGCCAGCTGATCGCTCAGCTCACCAATTTCCTCGCGCAGCGCCTCCAGACGCGCCTCACGCTCTGCCACCGTGGTCGCATCCTGTGCGCTCACGGTCAGCGGCAGACCAAGGCAGAGCAGAAAAAACAAAGCTTTCATCGGTTATTCAATCTCGACTGCTATACTCTCGCGCGTCATTCAGCAATGCTAACAGCCTCGGGTCATGGATAGAGTCATTGAATTCAGCCTTAATCATCCGCTGCTCATCGGTGCCTTGTTTGCCGTGCTCGCGGCCATTATCGCCAATGAGATCATCAGCTTTCGCCGCAGCCGCTTTGCCATCGGGGCAACCGAGGCCACGCAGCTCTATAACCGAGATGCGGCGGTGTTTGTTGATATTCGCAACGAAAACGCCTACCAAACCAGCCATCTGCCCGGGGCGATCAACATCCCGCTCGAGCATATCGACAAGCGTCAGGACCGGCTAAAACGCTTTACCGACCAGCGCATTATCGTCTACTGCGATTCAGGCCAGCGAACGCTTAAGGCCGTTCAGGCGCTGCAGGCCCAGGGCTGGTCCGACGTACAGCAGCTGCGCGGCGGGCTCAACGCATGGCGCGATGCCAGCCTGCCCACAGAAGGCCGCGGCTAAGTCAACACTCAAGCATTCAGCATCCAAGGAGCCAACATGGTCGACACGCCAAAAGAAACGGGTAACGAGGCAGCTGCCGCGGCAGGCCAGGACGCAGCTAACCGTCAGCAATTCGCCATCCAAAAGATCTACCTCAAAGACACCTCGCTGGAGACGCCCGGCACGCCGGATGTGTTCACCCGCGAATGGAAGCCCGAAGCCAAAGTCGAGCTCAACACCCGCCATAGCAGCGTTGGCGAGAACCTCTACGAAGTGGTGGTTACCGTCACTGTCACGGCCACTGTTGAGGATAAGACGGCTTATCTTTGCGAAGTTCACCAGGGGGGCGTTTTCACGGTCGCCGGTTTTGAAGACAATGCGCGGGATCAACTGCTTGGTGCCTACTGCCCCGGGGTCCTCTTCCCGTATGCGCGTGAAGCCGTCACCGATCTAACCGGCAAAGCCGGCTTTCCACCGATGACACTGGCACCGGTTAACTTCGATGCACTCTATGCCCGTCGTCGCCAGCAGGAAGCGGCAGGCGAGAGCGCTCCGGCGAAGGACGCCAAGGAATAATCCGATGCAGCGCTTTGCGGTCCTCGGCGCCGGCTCCTGGGGCACCGCATTGGCGCTCGTGCTGGCGCGCAATGGCCATTCAGTCGCGCTATGGGGGCATAACCCGGCGACCATGACCGCAATGGCCAAGCGCCGGCACAACCCGCGCTATTTGCCCGATCTCGAACTGCCGGAATCGATCACGCCACACTCCGATCTAAAGGCCGCTGTGGCTCATGCCCACGCCGTCCTGGTGGTGGTGCCAAGCAGCGCATTCGCTGACTGTTTGCAGCAACTCGCGGCCGTGATCCCCGCAAGGATCCCATTGATATGGGCAACCAAAGGACTGGATGCAAGTCACGGCGGACTGCTGCACGAGCGCGCCCAAACCATCCTGCCTGACCATCCCTTGGCCGTCCTTTCCGGGCCAAGCTTCGCCGCCGAAGTGGCCCGCGGCCTGCCGACAGCGGTCGCGCTGGCCAGCACTGATGCCCAAGCAGCCGAACACTTGGCTGCGATGTTTCACGAGGAACGTTTTCGTATCTACACCAGCACAGACGTGGTCGGCGTTGAGCTGGGTGGTGCAGTAAAAAACGTTCTCGCCATCGCCACCGGACTGTCTGATGGGCTGGGCTTTGGCGCCAATGCGCGCGCCGGACTTATCACCCGGGGGCTCGCGGAAATTCGCCGTTTGGGTGCTCGTTTGGGCGCTAAAGATGCCACCCTCACAGGATTGGCCGGCATGGGCGATCTCATTCTCACTTGTACCGATGACCAGTCACGCAACCGGCGCATGGGCCTTGCCCTGGGTCGGGGCCAAACCGTAGCAGAGGCAGCCGAGGCCATTGGTCAGGTTGTGGAGGGGGTGCGCACGGCGGGCGAGCTAGCGCAGCTAGCCGGCCAACTTAATGTAGAAATGCCCATTTGCGCCGCCGTGGAGAAGGTCGTTACCGGCGCCTGCACACCGGCGGCCGCTGCCGAGGGGTTAATGGCGCGCGCCCAAAAAGCGGAATTCGACTAAACCCCGCCGCAATAACCCAGCTGCCGCCAGGCCTCGTACACCGTCACTGCCACACTATTGGAGAGATTTAGGCTGCGATTGCCAGGGCGCATCGGAAGACGCAGCCGTTGTTCAGGCGGTATACGATCGAGCACGGCATCCGGTAACCCGGCGGTCTCACTGCCAAAAAGCAGGGCATCGTCTACCTGATAGGCCGGTGCATCAAACCGCTTCGTCCCACGCGTGGTCAGCGCCCAAACCCGGACCGGGTCGATGGCCTGAATAAAGGCCTCAAAGTTGGTATGCACCTGCATGGCTGCAAACTCGTGATAATCGAGCCCAGCCCGGCGCATGCGACGGTCATCCAGTACAAAACCTAATGGCTCAATGAGATGAAGACGCGCCCCGCTGTTGGCGCAGAGACGAATCACGTTACCCGTGTTTGGGGGGATTTCCGGTTGATGCAGGACGACATGCAATGGCATGCCGCTATCATACCTGCATCTGCAGATCCCGAATCTTGCGAGTGAGCGTATTACGCCCCCAACCCAGCAAACGCGCAGCATCCTGCCGTCTGCCACCAGTGCGTTTTAACGCCGCCTCAATTAACACCCGCTCCAGTCTGGCCTGGGCCTCGGCAAGCGCACCATCACCGCGATCAGCGGCCTGACGATCCGCCCATCGGGCCAGCGCGGCCTCCCAATCAACCCCTGGCTCTGCACCGCGCTCACTCTCTGTGGTGAGCTCCGGCGGCAGATCTTCCATCTGCACTTCACGTCCACTCGCCATCACCGTTAGCCAACGGCAGGTATTCTCCAGCTCACGGACATTGCCCGGCCAGGGCAGTGATTGAAAATGCCTAGCCACCTCGGCTGTTAGCTGCTTGGGCTCGACATTTAACTCAGCAGCAGCGCGATGCAGGAAATGCTCAGCAAGCGCCGGGATGTCGGTATGCCGCTCGCGCAATGCCGGGCAATGGATACGAATCACATTCAGGCGGTGGAAAAGGTCTTCACGAAAGCGGCCTTCGGCAACCAGTTGCTCCAGGTTTTGATGGGTGGCAGCAATTATGCGCACATCCACCCGCATCGGCGTGTGGGCGCCCACGCGATAAAATTCTCCATCGGCCAATACCCGCAACAGCCGGGTTTGTAGCTCCGCTGGCATATCGCCGATTTCATCCAAAAACAGCGTGCCGCCATCGGCCTGCTCAAAGCGACCACGGCGGACCTGATGTGCGCCGGTAAAAGCCCCTTTCTCATGACCGAATAGCTCTGACTCCATTAGATCACGCGGAATGGCGGCCATATTCAGAGCGATAAACGGCTTACTGGCACGTGGGCTATGCCGATGCAGGGATCCGGCCACCAGCTCTTTACCCGTCCCCGACTCACCGTTAATCAGCACCGTAATATTCGATCGCGACAACCGGCCAATGGCGCGAAACACCTCCTGCATGGCCGGTGCCTCGCCAAGAATTTCGGGCAGGTTCTCACGCTTGGCATCCGGCGGTGTGCTGCTGCGCGCCGCGGCCGCTGCCCGCTGCACAAGCTCTACCGCCTCGTCCATATCGAAGGGTTTAGGCAGGTATTCAAATGCCCCGCCCTCATAGGCCGAAACCGCCGCATCCAGATCGGAATGCGCGGTCATCACAATCACCGGCAACTCCGGATTCTCCGCATGAAATCGCTGCATGAGCGTCAGTCCATCCAGGCGCGGCATGCGAATATCCGTCATCAAGACATCAGGTGCGCCTCGCTCCAACGCGGCCAGCGCCTCCTCACCAGTCTCAAAATCGGTGGCATCGAGTTCCTGTCGCTCTAGCGCCTTTTTCAAAACCCAGCGTATGGAGCGGTCATCATCGACAATCCACACACTCGTTGGCTCAGTCATTGCAGTCCTCCAGCGGAAGCCAAACGGTGAAGACGGTGCAGCCCGGTTCACTACTGCACTCAATCAACCCGCCATGCTGGTTGACCAGGTTTTGAGCAATCGGCAAACCAATGCCCGTGCCTTCTGCTCGCCCAGTCACCATGGGATAAAAAATTTGGTCCTGCAGCTCGGGAAGAATCCCCGGGCCGTTATCAATAATGTCGATGCGCGCCACCAGACGATGCTGCTTGTCACCAATCGTAAAGCGCCGCTGACTGCGGGTTTGCAGCGTAATCCTGCCTTCATCACCCAGCGCCTGCAGGGCATTGCGCACCAGGTTAAGCAAGGCCTGGATCAACTGATCGCCAGCCGCCGGCAAATCCGGGATGCTGGGATCGTAATCCCGCACAATCTCAACGCCGGTCGGTGCTTCAGCCACCGCCAGATGCCGCACCCGCTCAACCACCTCGTGCAGGTTGGTGGGTTCCTTCTCAATGCGAGACTCCGGCCCAAGCAGTCCATTGACCAGCGTACGCAACCGATCGGCCTCGCTAATGATGATGCCCGTGTATTCCTTGAGCTCCTGACTATTGAGCTCGCTCTCAAGCAACTGCGCAGCACCGCGCAAGCCACCCAGCGGGTTTTTAATCTCATGCGCCAACCCGCGAATCAGCTCGCGGATAGCCTGATTCTGGGCAATCAACCGGTTCTCGCGGGAGATGCGCAGATGACGATCAATCTGCTCAAACTCAAGCAACAGGTAATTGCCCGGAAGCGGGGTGATCGCACAGTCAACGGTGACGCTGCGCTCGCCATTTAACAGCACCCGCATTTCACGCTCGGTATAACTGGCTCCATCCAACAGAGCATGCGCGATCGCTTCCTCTAGCACGCCCAGCCCCGGGAACAGCTTAAACAACGACTCGCCCAACGCCTGCCGGCTTGAGGCCTGCAACAACGATTCCGCTGAGGCATTCATGCGCTCCACACGGCAATCCCCGTCCATCAACACCACCGCGCGGGTAAGATGATCAAGGATGTCGGTAACGCTTACCGTCTCGTTTATGGCTTCGGTCATCATCGCACCTTGTCTAAGCAAGAACCGCGCCAGCCGGCGGATTCCTTCAAAACATCGCTAAGGCCCCGGGGTTTCTTTGTCTGTTGCATGACGGGGCAGGATTTCAGTGTAGGGGTTTCATCAACAATCCGCACCATTTTGGTGCGACACCCTCGCAACCCCAACCTTCGATGCGGTGCCATGCCGCTTTCGGTGACTTAACCGGGCTCATGAGATTTGCTGCTGAAATGCCCTGCACGGGCGACTCCTGCTACCTTTATCGGGCTCATGAGATTTGCCGGCAACTTCACGAGCGTCTGGCGGCCCAGAGGCAAATCAAAATCGCCCGATAAAGCCAGCAGGATCCGCCCGGAAAACGCGATGGCTATTCAGCGGAGAGCACGGCGTTGGCATTGCCGATTTCGGTTGCTTACACCGGGCGATTTTGATCCGCCTTTCATTCGCTAGACGGTTGTGAAGTTGCCGGCGGATCTCATGAGCCCGGTTAAGTAATCGGAAGCGGCACAGCAGAGCGCTCGACCCAACCACCGGCAAATCTCATGAGCCCGATGAAGGCAGCAGGAGTCGCCCGTGCAGGGCATTTCAGCAGCGGATCTCATGAGCCCGGTTAAGTAACCGAAAGCGGCATAGCACGGCACTCTGCGGGAATAAAAAACCCCCGCCGAAGCGGGGGTCTCGAGAGGCCAGGTTCGCGTTGGCGAACCGGCAAGCGGTTTACACGCTGTAGTAGAGATCAAACTCCACCGGATGCGTCGTCATCCGCAACTGCTGCACCTCTTCACGCTTCAATGCGATGTAACCATCAATCGCATCATCGGTGAAAACGCCACCAGTGGTCAGGAACTCGCGATCCTGGTCGAGGGCATCCAGCGCCTCTTCCAGCGAGAACGCCACTTTGGCGATATCGGCTTCTTCCTCAGGCGGCAGGTCGTAAAGATCCTTATCCATGGCATCGCCCGGATGGATCTTATTCTGAATACCGTCAAGGCCAGCCATCAGCATGGCGGCGAAGCAAAGGTAAGGGTTAGCGGTGCTGTCCGGGAAGCGGACCTCGACGCGACGCGCCTTAGGATTCGACACCCACGGAATACGTACGGAAGCCGAGCGGTTACGAGCCGAATAGGCCAGCAGCACCGGCGCCTCAAAGCCCGGTACCAAACGCTTGTAGGAGTTGGTCGAGGCGTTGGCAAAGGCGTTGATAGCCTTGGCATGCTTGATAATGCCGCCAATGTAGTAAAGCGCCGTCTCAGACAGGCCGCCATACTGGTCACCGGCAAAGAGCATCTCGCCAGTCTTACCAATCGACTGATGCACGTGCATGCCACTGCCGTTATCACCGACGACCGGCTTCGGCATAAAGGTTGCCGTCTTGCCGTAAGCAGAGGCTACGTTGTGGATGACGTACTTGAGCGTCTGCACTTCGTCAGCCTTTTTCACCAGCGTGTTAAAGCCAACGCCAATTTCACACTGACCGGCGGTGGCCACCTCATGATGGTGCACCTCGGTATCCATGCCCATGTCGGTGAGCACTTCACACATGGCCGAGCGCATGTCGTGGAGGCTGTCGACCGGCGGGACCGGGAAATAACCACCCTTCACGCCCGGGCGATGGCCCAGGTTGCCGTCCGGGTAGACTTTCTCGCTGTTCCAATCGGCTTCTTCAGAATCAATTTTGTAGAAAGAGCCGCTCATGTCCGTACCGAAACGGACATCGTCAAAGACAAAGAACTCGTTTTCCGGGCCGAAGTAAGCGACATCACCTATGCCCGTGGACTGCAGATAAGCCTCGGCGCGCGCAGCGATGGAGCGCGGGTCACGGCCATAGCCCTGCATGGTGTTAGGCTCAATGATGTTGCACACCAGATTCAGCGTCGAATCATCAAAGAACGGATCAAGAACGGCCGTCTCCGGGTCGGGCATCAAAATCATGTCCGACTCGTTAATGCCTTTCCAGCCCTCAATTGAGGAGCCGTCAAACATTTTGCCTTCGCTGAAAACATCAGCGTCGACGGTGTGTGCGGGTACGGTGACGTGCTGCTGCTTACCCTTAGGATCGGTAAAGCGCAGGTCCACGAAACGGACCTCGTTCTCTTTGATCATCGCGAGAACGTCTTCAGCGGTCTTAGCCATTAGTTCGGCCTCCAGTCTTTCAAAATCAGAATTGTTTGCCCCGGTATAAGAAGCAGTTTCCGTGCCAATTTTGCCAAAACGCACCAAATCGGCTCGTTTAAGCCCTGTCAGTATCTTACCTAACCCGCATGCGCACCAAAATAAAGCGTAAATAATAAAAATTGCACTAATCTGGTGCTTCACCATGAGGTAGGCCGCCTGACAGCCACCCCGACGCCGGGCTATACTCCCCGGCGTTTCTGGGATTCGCTGGAGAATCAATGACCTTTCAGGATCTGATCCTCGCCCTACAGACCTATTGGGCACAGCGGGGTTGCGTCATCATGCAGCCACTCGATATGGAAGTGGGCGCAGGCACTTTTCACCCTGCCACATTTCTGCGAGCCATTGGTCCGGAACCATGGAATGCCGCTTATGTGCAGCCATCGCGCCGACCCACCGATGGTCGGTATGGCGAAAATCCCAACCGGCTACAGCACTACTACCAATTTCAGGTAGCAATGAAGCCCTCGCCGGCTGATATCCAAGAACAATACCTCGGCTCGTTGCAAGCGCTCGGCATCGACCCGCTGGTCCACGATATTCGATTTGTAGAGGATAACTGGGAGTCACCCACGCTAGGCGCTTGGGGTCTGGGTTGGGAAGTGTGGCTGAACGGCATGGAAATTACCCAGTTCACTTATTTCCAACAAACCGGCGGTCTCGATTGCAAGCCGGTGATGGGTGAGATCACTTATGGTCTTGAGCGCATCGCCATGTATCTGCAGGAAGTAGAAAGCGTCTACGACCTCATCTGGACCGAAGGCCCACATGGCACAGTCACCTATGGTGATGTCTACCTGCAAAACGAACGTGAACAGTCTCGTTACAACTTCGAACAAGCCGATGTCGAGAGTCTTTTCGCCCAGTTCGAAACCTATGAAAAAGAAGCGCTGCGCCTGGTCGAAGAAGGACTGGCACTACCGGCCTATGAAATGACCATGAAGGCCTCGCACACGTTTAACCTGCTGGATGCCCGCCATGCCATCTCTGTGACTGAGCGCCAGGGCTACATCCTGCGTGTGCGCACCATGGCAAGGGCGTCGGCACAGGCTTACTACGAGGCTCGTGAGGCAATGGGTTTCCCGCTATGCAAAGGCAAGAATGCGGGACGGGATGCTGCATGACTGATACCACCGCCACGCTGCTGTTTGAACTCGGCACCGAGGAATTACCCCCCGGCGCCTTAGCCGAATTGTCCACCAGTCTGTGCGATCTGGTTGTGGCAGGGCTTGATCGCCACGGCATCCCGCATGGAAAAGCCTATGCCCTCGGCGCGCCGCGGCGATTGGCGGTTAAAGTTGCGGACGTGGCCACACATCAGCCGGATCGTACCTTTGAGCGCCGCGGGCCCGCACTTACTGCGGCCTTCGATGACCAAGGTACGCCCACCAAAGCGGCCGAGGGCTTCGCCCGCTCCTGTGACGTCGAGGTGTCGGCACTGGAAACCCTCGAAACCAACGAGGGTGCCTGGCTTGTTCATCGCGGTACTGAGACTGGCCAGCCAACAGCCGACTGGCTGCAGGAGATCCTGGAGCAGGCCCTGGCCAAGCTCCCCATCCCCAAACGCATGCGTTGGGGTGCAGAGACCACGGAATTTGTTCGGCCTGTTCACTGGGTTGTTTTGTTGCTGGACGATCGCGTTGTACCAGCCACTCTGTTTGGTGTGACAAGCGATCGAGACAGCCGAGGCCATCGCTTCCATCACCCGGATCCGGTCGTCATCGAAAAAGCGGATGATTACGAGTCGGCACTTCGCGCAGCCCATGTCCTGGTGAACATTCAAGATCGTCGGGATCATATTCTTGAAGCCGTGCGTGCCGAGGGCGAAAAACTCGGCGGCCAGGCGTTAATCGATGAGGCCCTGCTCGATGAGGTCACCGCTTTGGTCGAATGGCCGGTGGTGCTCTCGGGCAGCTTTGATAGTGACTTTTTGCGGGTTCCCTCCGAGGCGCTGATCTCTAGCATGCAAGGACATCAGCGTTATTTCCCCGTACGCGATGCCAAAGGCGCATTGCTGCCACGATTTATCACCATTGCCAATCTAGAAAGTAAGGACCCGGCCCAGGTGGTCTCCGGTAATGAGCGTGTCATCCGCCCACGCCTGGCTGATGCCGCCTTTTTCTGGGATCAGGACCGTGCCCAATCGCTGGATCAACGCAACGCCGGCTTACAGGCTGTGGTATTCCAGAAATCGCTTGGCACGCTGCATGACAAAGTTGAGCGAATTCAAGCTATTGCCGGTGAATATGCTCAGGCCTTTGGCGTTGATACGGCCAGTGCCCAACGCGCCGCTGCGCTATGCAAAAGCGACCTGCTCACTGAAATGGTTGGGGAATTTCCCGAGCTGCAAGGGGTGATGGGACGTTACTACGCCACCGAGGCTGGCGAATCAGAGGCAGTCGCGGCTGCCCTTGATGAAATCTATCAACCGCGGCACTCCGGGGATGCCATTGCCAAGACAGCATTAGGCCAACTACTTGCCGTGGCGGAACGCGCGGATACGCTAGCCGGCATTTTTGCCATTGGCAAAGCCCCCAGCGGCGCCAAGGATCCATTCGCCCTGCGCCGAGCTGCCGTTGGCCTGCTACGTACGCTCATTGAAGGCGGGCATGCCATCAATCTGGCCGAGCTCTTCCGCCATGCCGCCGCCAATCAGCCCAAGGCCGTGAATGCCGAGCAGCAGATTGAGCCCCTGGTGATGTTTTGCCTGGAGCGTCTGCGTGGCATTTACCAGGAAGCCGGCTTTGCCGCCGAAATCTTTGAAGCGGTACGCGGTGTATTGAATATTGAGGATATCGAACCGCTGGATTTTGACCGTCGGATTCGTGCCTGTCGCGACTTCGGCGAGTTACCGGCAGCAGGCAGTCTCGCGGCCGCCAACAAGCGCATCCGCAACATCCTGCGACGCGCCGAAGAAAAAACCATTCCCCCGCAGGTTGATATCAACCAACTGCAGGATGCTGCCGAGAAGGCTTTGTACGAAGCCATCGATACACGCAGCGCCCGGGTGCAGCATTGCATTGAAGGCGGCGAATACAGCGAAGCCCTGGCCCTGCTGGCTGAGCTGCGCGAGCCAGTGGACCAATTTTTTGATGACGTCATGGTCATGGCTGACGATCCAGCCCTTCAGGCCAACCGGTTGGCGTTATTAAAACGCCTACAGGACCTCTTCCTTGCCATTGCTGATGTCTCCGCCCTGCCGGAGTCTCGTTAGCACGTGCGGCCTTCGCTGGTCCTGCTTGATCGCGACGGGGTCATTAATGCTGACTCCCCCGATTACATCCTCAGCCCCGATGCCTGGCAGCCCATCCCCGGCAGCCTGGAGGCTATTGCAAGGCTGACGGCGGCGGATATCGCCGTTGCCATTTGCACTAACCAATCGGCAGTGGGGCGGGGACGGCTGGATGAAGCGACACTCAGCCGCATTCACGACAAGCTGCTCAATGCCGTCGCCGCGACCGGCGGCGCGATTGGCGCAATTCACTACTGCCCCCATGCACCCGAGGCAGGATGCCACTGCCGCAAGCCTGCCCCCGGCCTCATCGAACAGGCCCTGAAAACAGCTAATGTGCCGGCAAGCGCGGCATTAATGATTGGGGACAGCGGTCGAGACCTCACCGCGGCACAGAATGCCGGGGTAGAAGCCTGGTTAGTGCGCACAGGTAACGGTCTTATCACGGAACAAAAACTGCTCGATCACCACAGAGTACGCGTTTTTGACGATCTGGCCGCGGCCACTCAGGCCATATTGGGGGCAACCGATGCATAACCAGGCCAAAAACAGCAGCCTAGTTCGTGGGCTTTTTTTTCATACCGCACTGGTGGTGACAGTCATTGCTTGGGCGCTGGTTAGCCTGCCAAGCTTTCCACTACCGCTGCGCTGGCGCTACTACTGGATTACACGCTGGTGCCAGATCAATACTTGGCTCATTCGCTACATTGGCGGTGTCCACGTCAGCGTGAGTGGCGTAGAAAACATTCCCTCTACTCCGGGTGTCGTTCTCGCCAAACATCAAAGCGCCTGGGAGACGCTCAACCTACTGCCTTGGTTTTACCCCCAAAGCTGGGTACTGAAGCGCGAATTACTCAAAATCCCTTTATTTGGCTGGGGCCTGGGCCGCCTCGACCCTATTGCCATCAACCGGGCAGCGGGTCGCGAGGCTTTGCGCCAAGTCATTGATCAGGGCAGCGAAAGACTGGCCGCCGGGCGATGGGTGGTGGTTTTTCCCGAAGGCACGCGCGTGGCGCCGGGTGAGCGCGGGCGCTATCAACAGGGCGGTGCGTTATTGGCCTGTCGAGCTGGCGCTGCCGTGACACCCGTGGCCCACAACGCGGGTGAGCACTGGCCACGCCGAGGATTACGCATCTATCCGGGGACGATACAGGTGGTCATTGGCCCGGCCATCGAGACCAAGGGCCGCTCCCCCGCGGAGGTCATTCAGCTCACCGAAGATTGGATCGAAACGCAAATGTCAGCACTTTCTACAAACGTCACTTAAACATCTAAGTTGCTGACCTGTAACGCATTTTTCTCGATAAAGTCGCGCCGCGGTTCCACCTGATCACCCATGAGCGTGGTGAAAATATCGTCCGCACCTACGACATCCTCAATGCGAACCTGCAGCAACCGGCGCGTCTCCGGATCCATAGTGGTCTCCCAGAGCTGATCCGGATTCATTTCACCCAAGCCTTTGTAACGCTGAACCGATAGGCCGCGTTTCCCCTCTTCCATAAGCCAGGCTACAGCCTCACGAAAATCGGTAATTGGCTCGCTGCGTTCACCACGACGAATCTCCGCCCCATCACCAATCAGGCCGTCGAGTGCTGCGGCAAGACGCGCGATGGTCTCGTACTCGCGGGATAGGAAGAAGGCAGCCGGAAATGTATACGGATACAGAATGCCGTGCATGCGTTTGGTAATCACGGCCTCCTGAAAGCCCCCGTCAGGGCCGGTCTGCACGCGAACACGATATTCGGTGCCGGTGGGCAGGCCTACGTTAATACGCTCGCCAAGGGCCTCGAACCAGGCCTCCATGGCCTTGCCATCGCGCAGATCATCTTCGCCACGGGCGGCCAAATCCACCATGGCGCGCAAGATCACCGGGTCATTACGACGGGCAAGATGATCAATCATCTCCATCGTATCTAAATACTGTCGGATGAGCGTCTCCAGCGCCTCCGGGCCGATAACCGGTGTATCAGCTGCCGGCAGAAGGCTGGAGCCGGACAATGAGAGCTGGAGGAGGTAGTTGGTGAGCTCGCGCTCGTCTTTGACGTAATGTTCCTGCTTGCCGCGGCGGACTTTATACAGCGGCGGCTGCGCAATATAGATATGTCCGCGCTCAACCAGCTCCGCCATTTGCCGATAGAAAAACGTCAGCAACAGCGTACGGATATGCGAACCATCAACATCCGCGTCCGTCATGATAATGATGCGATGATAGCGCAGCTTATCGGGATCGAACTCCTCGCGACCGATACCACAGCCAAGCGCGGTAATGAGCGTGCCCACCTCTGCCGAAGAAAGCATTTTGTCGAACCGCGCTTTCTCCACATTCAGAATCTTGCCCTTAAGCGGCAATATGGCCTGTGTGCGACGGTCCCGGCCTTGCTTGGCTGAGCCGCCGGCAGAGTCACCCTCCACCAGATACAGTTCAGAGAGCGCGGGATCTTTTTCCTGGCAATCGGCCAGCTTACCGGGCAGACCGGCCACATCCAGGGCGCCTTTGCGTCGTGTCATCTCCCGCGCTTTGCGGGCAGCCTCACGCGCACGAGAAGCATCTACAACCTTCTCCACAATCGCCTTGGATTCATTAGGATTTTCATATAGATAGGCGTTTAACGCCTCGGAAAGCGTCGATTCAACCACGCCTTTGACCTCCGAGGAGACCAATTTTTCTTTCGTTTGCGAGGAGAATTTGGGATCCGGTACTTTCACCGAAACCACAGCCGTCAATCCTTCGCGAATATCATCACCGCTGGGGCTGACTTTTAGCTTTTTGCTGTAGCCCTCGGCGTCCATATAATTGTTAAGTGTGCGTGTCAGCGCTGCCCGGAACCCAGACATATGGCTGCCGCCATCTTTCTGCGGGATGTTGTTGGTAAAGCAGAAAATGGCCTCCTGATAGGAGTCGCTCCACTGCATGGCCACCTCAACGATGATGTCATCGCGCTGGGTGCTTAAATAGAAGACCGTTGAATGCAGCGGTGTTTTATTCTTGTTCAGATGCTCAACAAACGCCCGAATACCGCCCGCGTACTCAAACACGTCTTCTTTATCGCTGCGCTCATCTTTCAGCGCAATCCGAACACCGGGGTTCAGAAAGGAAAGCTCTCGGAAACGCTTGGCAAGGATGTCGTAATTAAATTCAGTGATGGTGAAGATATCGGGGCTGGGGTGAAAGGTAATCCGCGTACCGGAGTCAGTGGTTTCACCAGCAACTTTTAATGGTGCAACCGGCTCACCCGCCTGGTATTCCTGCGCATGAACCTTGCCGTTCTTATTCACCACCAAACGTAGTCGATCCGACAGCGCGTTCACCACAGAGACACCCACGCCATGCAGACCGCCTGAGACCTTGTAGGAGCTGTTGTCGAACTTACCGCCGGCGTGCAGCACTGTCATGATGACTTCGGCGGCTGAACGGCCCTCCTCCGGGTGAATATCGACAGGGACACCACGGCCGTTATCACTGACACTCACTGAGTCATCGCCGTGCAGGATCACTTCAATTTCAGAACAATAACCGGCGAGCGCCTCGTCCACGGCGTTATCCACCACCTCAAACACCATATGGTGGAGGCCTGTGCCATCATCCGTGTCACCAATGTACATGCCTGGCCGCTTACGCACGGCATCAAGCCCACGCAAGACTTTGATTTGAGAGGAATCGTATTCGGTCTGTTCGCTCATCGGAGTACCCTTTCGCCTAGACCACCGATTATACCTGATAACAGTCAGCCCGGCTTCACTTGCCCTTGTTCCACGTGGAACCAAACCGCTGACGATAGGTCGGGAAGCTGTTTGGCCTCAATTGCCGTAACAAAGACTTGCGCGTTAATAGCCTCTAAACGCTTAACCAAGTCAGAACGATGAGTTTCATCCAGCTCCGCAGGCAGGTCGTCCACCAAAACAACCGGTCTTGGCATATCGTGGTTGCCCCAATACTCGATAAGTGCCAGGCGCAGCGCGGCAACCAGGAGTTTTTGCTGGCCACGGCTGAGTATTTTCTCTGCCTCAATACCATCCGCGATTAATTTAAAATCTGCTCGATGTGGGCCATAAAGGCTATAACCCTGAGTAAATTCCCGCTCCCGCGCTGACGCCAAAATTTCAGCAAGCGACGAATCCGTAGGCCAACCCGGCCGATACCGCCAATTCAAAGCTACATTGGGCAGCCACTGACTGGCGATGTCTAAAGCCGCTGCCAGAACAACCCGTAAAAATTCCTTACGCCGTTCGTGAACATGATCGCCGGCCGTCGCCATCTCCGGCTCCCAGACTGCTGCGAGTTTGTTATCGCCTGTACGCAGGGCGGCGTTACGTTGTTTTAATGCCTTTTGATAACGCCTCCATAACGCTCGATAGGATGGTTCCACGTGAAACACACCCCAATTTAAGAATGCCCGACGTACTTCCGGGCTATCGGTTAATAGACGCTGCGCTTCGGTGTTGATGACTTGAATAGGCAATAACCAGGCAGACTCAGACAAAGCATGGATATCTTGTCCATCCAGTCGAACCCGGGTTTCCCCTTCACCATGCTGAATACCCAAACGATGGGCGGCGCCTGAAACATGGATACTCCCGCCGACGATCACCTGATTCGCTTGGCGATGAATAAGCTGTGCGGAACGATGAGTGAGAAAACTACGCGCTCTGGCGAGGAAATGAATCGCCTCCAGCAGGCTTGTTTTGCCTGCCGCGTTCCGGCCATGAATGACGTTTAAATGCTGTCCGGGCTGAATTGCACCGGTCTTTAAATGACGAAAGGCTTGCCAGTTTAACTGGACAAGCCCCTCAGCCGCGGCATCGGTCATCGTCTACAGACGCATGGGCATAACGACATAGCGCATGTCGCGCCCTTCTTCACCCAAAACCAGGGCGCTGCTATTGGCATCCCGCACATATAACCGAACGGTCTGTTCATCAATCGCCGCGAGCGCATCCAGCATGTAGCTGGCATTAAACCCAATTTCCATGGGCTCACCAGTGAAAGTTGCCGGAATTTCTTCTTGTGCCTCTTCCTGCTCTGGGTTATTCGATTGAATCTTTAGCTGGTCCTTCTCAAAACCAAAACGAACCCCGCGGTATTTCTCATTAGACAGGATAGAGGCCCTGACCAATGCCTTGCGTAAGGTCTCACGATCCACTTGGGCGTAAGGTCCATCTTCTTCCGGGATGACCCGTTGATAGTCAGGGAAACGCCCGTCAATCAACTTGGAAGTAAAGCGTAAGTGGGGCAGAGATACCTGAATATGCCCGGCGCCAAGGACCACCTCCACCGACTCATCGCTATCCTCTAGCAATCGCAGCATCTCCTGAATGCCCTTACGCGGCACGATCACTTGGGTCGGCTCTTCTAGCTTTAAGTCAGGCGACAGCTCCGCCAGAGCCAACCGATGGCCATCGGTTGCCACCGTCCGCAAATGTTGTGGCTCAAGCTCAAACAACAGTCCGTTGAGGTAATAGCGAACATCTTGCAGAGCCATCGCAAAATGCGTGTGGTTTATGAGTGACCGTAACTGTGACTGTGGCAGAGAAACACGGTGCGATGCTTCCACCTCATCTACGGTAGGAAAATCATCACCAGGCAGGCTTGCCAGCGTAAATCGGCTTCGCCCTGCCTTCACCACGACGCGTTCCTGATCTTGTGCCAGTTGGACTACCGCATCATCAGGAAGGTTACGGACAATATCCATCAATTTACGGGCAGGGACAGTCACTTTACCTGCCGTACCACCTTCCAGCGCAG
The DNA here is from genome assembly GCA_965658695.1 of Spiribacter sp. Lineage (GTDB taxonomy): Bacteria > Pseudomonadota > Gammaproteobacteria > Nitrococcales > Nitrococcaceae > Spiribacter. The sequence continues at coordinate 8,211 of CBFHTR010000005.1, read as the reverse complement.
CCTCAGCCTGAAGTTCAACTTCAAGATCGGTGGCTGTCATGCGTAATTGATCAGCTGTTTTCTCAACCAATACATTGGCCAGGATCGGGAGCGTTTGTCGTCGCTCAACGACACCAATAACAGCCTGCAGGGGGCGTAGTAATGCGTCGCGTTGAATTTCAAATTCCATGGCCGATCCTATTGTCTGTGTCTATCTAATATTAAAGTCTGTATTAAAGACAGTAGTAGTAGTAAGCATCCGTCTTTTATCTGAATAACTAATGTAATTATATGATTTAAATACAAATTCATTCGATAAGAAGTTGTGCGCAAACCCCGTTTTTTCGGCGAACGACTTCTGCATAGTCTGTGGATAAAAACATCCGCTGAACTTATTCACAGCTTACCCCCATCATGATGACAGGGTTCTCGACAGGTTGTGATAATCCTCATCAAATCGTGCATCAGACTCTCGAAGCGACTGCACTTTACGGCAGGCATGCAAAACAGTTGTGTGATCACGCCCACCAAAGGCGTCACCAATCTCCGGCAGACTATGACTGGTCAGCTCTTTGGCAAGGGCCATGGCCATTTGCCGAGGCCGGGTAATGGAGCGGTTACGCCGTTTTGAAAGCAGGTCTGAGACGCGGATTTTGTAATATTCGGCCACGGTTTTCTGAATATTCTCCGTGGTCACAAGTTTATCCTGTAGCGCTAACAAGTCCCGCAAGGCGGCCTTGGCAAAGTCGACAGTAATGGCTGAGCCTGTGAACTGAGCGTTGGCTAATACGCGGCGCAGCGCGCCCTCGAGCTCGCGGATATTTGAGCGTATGCGCTTGGCGATAAAAAACGCCACCTCCGGTGGCAGATCGGCGCCAGCCTGACTGGCCTTGCTCATCAGAATCGCAACCCGGGTTTCCAGCTCGGGCGGCTCAATGGCGATTGTTAAACCCCACCCAAAGCGCGACTTCAGCCGTTCCTCAAGCCCATTCACCTCTTTTGGATAGCGATCACAAGTCATTACGACTTGCTGATGGCCTTCCAACAGCGCATTGAAAGTGTGGAAAAACTCTTCCTGTGAGCGCTCTTTACCGGCAAAAAACTGGATATCATCGATAAGTAGTGCATCCACACCGCGATAATGCCGTTTAAATTCGTTGATGGCGTTGTGTTGCAGCGCCTTGATCATATCCGCCACAAAACGCTCTGAGTGCAGATACAACACACGAGCATCCGGTTTGGCCGCAAGTAGGGCATTGCCTATGGCATGCATAAGGTGGGTCTTACCCAGGCCCACACCACCGTAGATGAACAGCGGGTTGTAGGCTTGGCCGGGGTTGTCGACCACCTGAAGGCTTGCTGCCCGTGCTAACTGATTGGATTTACCCTCAACAAAGGTATCGAAGGTGAAATCCCGATTCAGATTGGCATTATGCGGTGTCGCAGCCGGTGCACTGGTGCGGTTTTGACTTTGTGTGGGTGCAACAGGCGTGTCACTGCGACTGATGCCATTGTAGGCCCCAATCTCCAATACCAGTCGCGGCGGTGCATCGGGTCGCTGACTGGCAAGCAGCTCTTCAATGCGCTCAGAGAAATGGTCACGCACCCAATCAAGGACAAATCGATTAGGCGCCATCAGCCGTAACTGATCCCCTGCCTCCTCCGCCTGGAGTGGCCGGATCCATGTATTCAGCTGCTGGTCGGGTAATTCCCGCTCCAATCGCTGTAAACAGGCCTTCCAGAGTTGATCGGGCAAGAATGGATGCTCCCAGGTCGTCGCGGGGGTTGTGGATAACTCAATGCTCAGTCTATCGTCTGACCCACCAGCGTACCAGATGCGTTGACACCATAGGCGGGAGCGAAGTACGCTTGCCGGCTGTTTTTTCATCGGCTATCGATCAGTAGAAGGCGGCTTCGTCATGAAACGGACGTTTCAACCGAGTGTGATCAAGCGCAAGCGCAATCACGGTTTCCGGGCTCGTATGGCCACACGCAATGGCCGCAAGATTCTTGCACGACGTCGTGCCAAAGGACGTGCGCGCCTGACGCCCTGATCCTTGATTGAACGTGCAGCGTCTGCCGCGGGTTTTCCACGCAGTGCCAGACTTACGCGCGGGGCGGAATTTCGAGCGGTTTTTGCACAGGCATCCCGCCACGCCGATCGCTATTTTACGATCCTTGTTGGGCATGGCTATGGGCCGACAGCGCGGCTCGGCCTAGCGGTTTCCCGCAAAGCTGCGCCCCGTGCGGTGGATCGTAATCGATTAAAGCGGCTTATTCGGGAACGTTTTCGGCAAAATCTGGCAGAATTGCCCGCAGTTGATGCCGTGGTGATGGTGCGACCGATCGCCTGTCACACAGATAACGCTACACTGGCGCTGGCACTCGATCGACTCTGGCAACGGATAACCCGAGAATGCGAACCATCCTGATCGCCCTGTTAAGAGCCTACCGCTACTGCATCAGCCCGCTGTTTGGGCCCTGCTGCCGGTTTCATCCCACTTGTTCTTGCTATGCCATTGAGGCCGTCCAGCGCCATGGCAGCCTCAAGGGCAGTTATTACGCGATTCGGCGCATCTTGCGCTGCAACCCTCTGCACCCCGGTGGCATTGATCCAGTCCCGGGCAGCGACACTGTGAGTCACCACCGATGATGGACAATCAACGCCTTTTCCTGCTGGTCGCCCTGGCACTTGTGATGTTGCTTATTTGGACCACATGGCAGCAGGACTATGGCCCGCAGCGGGTCGCTCAAGTCCAGACCCAGACGGAATCTGAGGACGCTACGCCGGCACCGCAAACGGGTGCTGCGCCGGCAACAGACGCCGCCCCGGCCAGCGCCGCGCGTACGCCCGGTGCCAGTGATGCCAATCAGACGCAGGCCGCTGCCGGTGAGGTCATTACGGTGACCACCGATTTATTGGACATTCGCATTCCGCTCGATGGCGGCAATATTCGCGAAGCCCATCTGCTGCAGCACACGGTCTCAGAGGACGACCCGACACCGTTTACTTTGCTGGGTAACGCCAACCCCTTGTTTATCGCCCAGAGCGGATTGGTCGGTGATGGCGTAGCTGCTCCTGATCATCAGGCGCGCTGGCAGGCTGCGGCCACTGAATACCGCCTGGAAGGTGATGCTGAGCGCTTGGAAGTGCCGTTACGCTGGCAGGCCGATAATGGCGTGACCATCACTCGACGCTATGTATTTGAGCGCAATAGTTACGTTGTTCGGGTGATACACGAGGTGAGTAATGCCAGCGGGACGGACTGGCGCGGTTATCAATACAACCAGTTGCGTCGCACCCCCGATAGTGAGGGCCCGGGCTTTTTGGGTGCGGCCAGTTACACCGGTGGCGTGATCTACAGCCCCGCGGATAAGTACGAGAAGATCAGCTTCTCAGATATGGAAAAGGATGATCTCTCCCGGGATATCGCCGATGGTTGGCTGGCCATGATCCAGCATTATTTCCTGGCCGCCTGGGTGCCGACGCGCGAGCAGAACCTGCGTTATTACACGCGGATGAGTCGCGGGGAGTACATCCTGGGTCAGAGTTCTCCCTGGCAGACGGTGGCAGCCGGAGCAACCGGGCAATTCGAAAACCAGCTTTTTGTTGGCCCGAAAGAACAGGATCGTCTGGACGCCGTGGCCGAGGGACTCGAGCTTACCGTTGACTACGGTTGGCTGACGGTCATCTCCAAGCCGCTTTTTATCGCGCTTGACTGGATCCACAGCGTGGTCGGCAACTGGGGCTGGTCCATTATCCTGCTCACCTTTGGCATTAAGCTGGTCTTCTACAAGCTCTCCGAAGCGAGTTATCGCTCGATGGCACGCATGCGCAAGCTCCAGCCCGAGATGCAGAAATTGCGTGAGCGATATGGCGAAGACCGCCAGCAGATGAACCAAGAGCTCATGCAGCTCTACAAAAAGCAGAAGGTCAATCCGTTGGGTGGCTGTTTGCCGATCCTCATCCAGATCCCGGTGTTTATTGCGCTCTACTGGGTGTTGCTCGAGAGCGTGGAATTGCGTCAGGCCCCCTGGGTGCTGTGGATTGAAGACCTATCGGTGCGCGATCCGTTCTACGTGCTGCCGCTGCTCATGGGTGTGACGATGTTCATCCAGCAAAAGCTCAACCCGGCACCAATGGATCCGATTCAGCAGAAGATCATGATGGGTCTGCCGGTGGTGTTCACGGTATTCTTCGTCTTCTTCCCGGCTGGCCTCGTGCTCTACTGGGTGACCAACAACAGCCTGTCAATTCTGCAGCAGTGGGTCATCACCCGGCGCATCGAGGCCGGCGGCAAATAGGCTGATGGCGACGCGCACGATCTGTGCGGTCGCAACCCCGCCAGGGCGCGGTGGTATTGGCGTGATTCGCTTATCCGGCCCGGCGGCCGGCGTTATTGCCGCCTCTGTGGCCGGTGAGTTGCCACCACCGCGCGAGGCTCGCTTTCGCCGCTTTCGCAATGCCAGCGGCGAGCATCTTGATGAAGGGCTTTGTCTTTATTTCCCCGGCCCACACTCATTTACCGGCGAAGATGTGGTTGAACTGCAGGGACATGGGGGTCCAGTGGTTATGGATCGCCTGCTCCAAGCTTTGCTGGCGCAGGGTGCCACGCTGGCCGAGCCGGGCGAATTTAGTGAGCGGGCCTTTCTGAATGGCCGTATGGATCTTACCCGTGCCGAAGCCATTGCCGATCTGATTGAGGCCGGGAGTGAAGCGGCTGCCAAGGCAGCTATGCGCTCGCTCGCGGGCGCTTTTGCCGAGACCGTCCACGGTTTGGTTGATGCGTTAACCGGGTTGCGGGTTCATCTGGAATCGAGCATTGATTTTACGGACGAACCGCTTGAGGGTTTGGCACTTGAACATTTGGCCGGGCAGATCGGCGCGTTGCGCGAACGGTTAGCGGCCACCCAGGCTGCTGCCCGTCAGGGCCAGCAGTTGCGCGAAGGCCTGACGGTCGTCATTGCTGGACGGCCCAATGCGGGCAAATCCAGCCTCCTGAATGCCCTTGCTGGCCGTGATGCCGCCATTGTCACGGCGATGGCCGGGACAACGCGCGATGTCCTTGATACCCACTTACACGTTGATGGCTTGCCCTTGCGCGTGCTTGATACAGCCGGGCTGCGTGAGAGTACGGATGTTATCGAGCAGGAAGGCGTGCGTCGGGCGCAGGCGGCTATGGCCGAGGCCGACCGTATTCTGCTTGTGATTGACGATAGAGAGGCAGACCAGGATCAAGCCAAGTTAATGGCAGAGCTCCCATCCGGCGTCCCGGTCACCCAGGTACTGAATAAAATTGATTTAAGCGCCCGTACCCCTGGTGTTTTGCACGATCAGACAATCCCCTGTGTTGCGGTTTCTGCGCTCACTGGCGAGGGTATGAATGCATTGCGAACGGCGTTGCGACAAGCCGCGGGCATTGAAGAGGGCGAGGCGCAATTCATTGCCCGCCGCCGGCACTTATTGGCTTTGGAGCAGGCCGCCGCAGCCCTTGAGGAGGCCGAAATGGCCGCTCGTGACGGTCATGGGGAAGAGCTCATCGCCGAGTCCTTGCGTGTTGCCCAGGATGAACTTGGCCGAATCACAGGGATGGTCACTACAGAAGATCTGCTTGGCGAGATTTTCTCGACGTTTTGCATTGGCAAATAACCGGGTATGATTTCGCCCCCGAACTCAATCACTTAAGTACCCATCATGCATCCAGACCGCAGCTACGAAGTCATCGTCGTCGGTGGCGGCCATGCCGGTACCGAGGCCGCTTATGCCGCCGCCCGTATGGGCGCGCGAACGCTTCTGCTCACCCAAAGTATCGATACCATCGGGCAGATGAGCTGCAACCCGGCGATTGGCGGCATTGGTAAGGGGCACTTGGTGCGCGAAATCGATGCTATGGGTGGAGTGATGGCGCGGGCGATTGATCGCGCCGGCATCCAGTTTCGTATTCTCAATCAGCGCAAAGGCCCCGCCGTTCGGGCCACCCGTGCTCAGGCCGACCGGGCGCTTTATCGACAGGCAGTGCGCGATATCCTCGATCAGGTTCCCAACCTGATCCTTTTCCAGGACACGGTTCATGATTTGGTGGTCGATGCGGGCAAGGTAAAAGGCGTGGTCACTGGCACAGGCCTCACCCTGCATGCCAAGGCCGTCGTGCTCACCGTCGGGACCTTCCTAGGTGGCCGTATTCATATTGGTGAACATAATCGCAGTGGCGGTCGCGCTGGCGATGCACCGTCCATTGCGCTCGCGGAGCGTTTGCGCGAATTGCCATTGCGGGTGGGCAGACTCAAAACCGGCACACCGCCGCGTATTGATACGGCGAGCATTGATTACAGCCGGCTTGATGCCCAGCCTGGTGATGACCCGCTGCCCTATTTCTCCCGCTGGAGTCGGGGGGATGAGCATCCGCAGCAGGTGGCCTGCCACATCACGCATACCAACGCGAAAACCCATGAAATCATTCAGGGTGCGCTGCACCGCTCGCCGATGTACAGCGGCGAGATTGAGGGCACGGGCCCGCGCTATTGCCCGTCGATTGAGGACAAAGTGGTGCGCTTTGCCGATCGCAATGCCCATCAGATTTTTCTCGAACCCGAAGGGCTGCGGGCGCGTGAGGTCTATCCCAATGGCATTTCCACCAGCCTGCCCTTCGACACGCAGGTCTCACTGGTGCGCAGTATCGTTGGTTTGGAAGATGCCGAGATCACCCGCCCGGGCTATGCCATCGAATACGATTACCTCGATCCGCGGGATCTGGCGCCCACACTCGAGAGCCTGCACTTACCGGGGCTGCTCTTAGCCGGGCAGATTAATGGCACGACTGGCTATGAAGAGGCTGCTGCGCAGGGCCTGCTTGCCGGTATTAATGCCGTCGCCCGAATGCGTGGACTACAGCCCTGGACGCCAGCCCGGCATGAGGCCTATCTGGGCGTTTTGGTGGACGATCTAACCACGCGTGGCACCAGCGAGCCCTATCGCATGTTCACCTCCCGCGCTGAATACCGCCTGCAGCTGCGCGAAGACAACGCCGATCGTCGCCTTTTGCCAGTGGCACGTGATTATGGACTGATTGATGACAGCGCCTGGGCAGACTTTGAGCAGTATTGCGAAACCATTGCGCGGGAACAAAAGCGCCTGGAGCAGACTTGGCTGCGGCCGCAGGATTTGGGTGAGGATGCGGGTGAAGCACTGTTGGGCCAGCCTTTACGCCGAGAGCAGAATTTAATGGCGCTGCTCCGTCGCCCCGAGATGGATTATGACGCGCTGATGCAAATCCCGGCCGCCGCCCCAGGTGTAGAGGACCCACGGGCGCGGGAGCAGCTGGTCATCGAGGCCCGCTACGCCGGCTACCTCAAGCGTCAGGATGATCAGGTCGCCCGCCAGGCGCGGCATGAGCAAACCCATTTGCCGGTTGATATGGATTATGGGCAGGTTGCTGGGCTGTCTTCTGAGGTACGGGAGAAGCTTATCCATCATCGCCCGGCAACCGTGGGGCAGGCGGCAAGAATACCGGGTATGACGCCAGCAGCCGTATCCTTGCTGCTGGTGCATCTCAAGCGGGACGACACCCGCAAGCGAGCTTAAATGGCCACGGGCAAGGTCTCGCCCGCGCTCTTAGCGGGGTTGGAGACGTTGGGGCTGGATGCTGCGCTTGCCAAACCCCTCACGGCTTATCGGGATTTACTCGCGCGCTGGAATCGGGTGTACAACCTCTCCGCGGTTCGCGACCCGGAAGCCATGATTACAAGGCACCTTCTCGACAGCCTCGTGGTGTTGCCGCATTTGCCTGCCGGTGATTTGCTTGATGTTGGCACAGGCCCTGGTCTGCCGGGTATCCCCATCGCCATTGCCGAGCCATCGCGCCCCGTGACATTGCTCGAAGCCAACGGAAAAAAAGCGCGTTTTTTGCGCCAGGCCCGGCTTGAGCTGGGACTTGAGAATATCGAGGTCGCTGAAGTGCGACTTGAGCACTACCAGACGGATACCGGTTTTGCTGTGATTATCTGTCGGGCTTTCAGTGAAGCGATCGCTTTTTGGCAAGGCGCCGCACCGCATCTGACTGAAGACGGTGTCGCCATCGCAATGAAGGGTCGCCGTGATGAAGCGGAATTGGCAGCACTTACAAAAGCCGGCGTATCATGGAAGGCTCAGGATTTGGCGGTGCCCGGTCTCACAGCCGAGCGCCATCTGCTTTTGATGCACAGCGCAATGCGCGCACAAGGACAGTCGCAATG
>CBFHTR010000004.1:0-97440 GCA_965658695.1 Spiribacter sp. | reverse complement strand
GGCAAATCTCATGAGCCCGATAAAGGTAGCAGGAGTCGCCCGTGCAGGGCATTTCAGCAGCAAATCTCATGAGCCCGATGAAGGCAGCAGGAGTCGCTTTGGCACAACGGTGGAAGCAAGGAAGCTAGATCTCGGAGGGATTTAACCGAATAAGGACGCGGTCAGCACCGGAAGATAGGCATCTACCAGTAGTATCGCAAACAACGCCATCAAATAAACAATGCTAAATCCAAACGAGCGCATCGGCAGCGAACGGTCGTCTTCGCGCCGCAGCATCGCCACCCCAAACCACAAATAACGCAGCCCGAGCGCTAATGCGCCGGCCAGATATATCCACCCACTCATGCCCGTGGCAAACGGCAGAATCGTCACACCCACCAGCAGCAGGGTGTAGAACAGAATCTGCCAGCGCGTAAAACGCTCACCATGCGTGACCGGCAGCATGGGAATATCCACGCTGGCGTACTCTTCGCGCCGATGAATGGCAAGTGCCCAGAAGTGCGGCGGCGTCCAGGTAAAGATGATCAGAAACAGCAATAGCGCGTGAGGGTCAATTGTACCGGTGACCGCAACCCAACCCAGCACGGGTGGCGCTGCGCCTGCCGCGCCGCCAATGACGATATTCTGTGGCGTCGCCCGCTTAAGGAAAAGCGTGTAGATGAACGCATAACCAATCAATGAACCGGCAGTCAGCCAAGCAGTGAGCGGGTTGACTGTGAAATACAGCAGTGCCAAACCACTGACGCCGAGCACCGCAGCAAAAAAGATGGCATGACTGATTCGCAGATGACCGGTTGGCAGTGGCCGACCGCGGGTTCGCTTCATGCGCCCATCAATCTGACGATCCACCAAGTGGTTAATGGCAGCTGCTGAGCCTGCCGCCAGTGCGATGCCAAGATTGCCCAGGATCAGGGCATTCCAGGGGATAACGCCCGGACTTGCCAACAGCATCCCAACCACTGCAGTGAACACCATCAAAGCCACCACACCTGGCTTGGTGAGTTCGTAATAGTCACGCCAATGCTGAATCAGGTGCTGCAGCGGCGGCGCCTGGTCAGTGGTGTTGTTTGTGGCTTCGAGAATACGACTCATGATGTAGCAAGCGGTCGCCTGACGTGGATGGCGGTGACGAGCACCAGGAGCAATAATGCAGCGCCCGCATTGTGCGCGACGGCAAGCCCCAGAGGCAAGCTATAGATAACATTGGCAATGCCAATCAATATCTGCAATGACAGGGCACCGCCAACCGCAATACCCAATGCACGGCCAATACCTCCACTGCGCCAGAGCCACCATGCCAGACCACCCAGCACCAGTGCTGCCACGATTGCGCCAACCCGGTGTGCAAGATGAACGGCCATCCGCGCGGGATGATCCAGCACGCCAAATTCATAATTCACGCCCAGCCCACGCCAGAGGACAAAACCCTCGCTAAAATCCGCTCGGTCCGGCCAGTATTCGCCCAAGCTACAAGTGGGAAACTCATTACAGGCCAATGCCGCATAGTTAGTACTGGTCCAACCACCAAGCGTAATCTGGCCAACGGCTACCAATAATCCAGCGGCCAAGAAAGCCCCTAACCCCCGACTGGCCGCCAGCCGCCCGGTTCCTCCTAGATAGTTGCAGCGCAATGTGACCCACCAGAGCAACGAAAGTGTTGTCAGTCCGCCAAGCAAATGCGCTGTCACCACCGCTGGTTTGAGCTGCCAGGTTACTGTCCAGGCGCCGAGAGTGGCCTGGAAAGTCACGAACGCCACCAAAAATAGCGGGATGCGCCAGGACTGCCCAGGACGATGCCGCTGCTTCCAGGCAAAAAAACCAATTCCATAGATCAGCAGCATCAAAATGCCGGCCAAATACCGGTGCACCATTTCGCGCCAGCCCTTGCCGATATGCACAGGGGTGTCTGGAAATGCTTCGTTCGCCGCGGCGATCGCTTCAGTGGTATTCGGCACATCCCATTGGCCATAGCAGCCCGGCCAGTCTGGGCATCCGAGACCAGCATCAGTAAGCCGTACCCAAGCACCCAAAACAACCACGCAGAGGGTCACCGTGGTTGCCAAGAGGTTCATGCGAAAAAACCAGGGATGCGACTTCATTGCTCGGTGGCCTCCTCAAATGCACGGCGCTCGGCCTCCTCTTTGGCGAGGCGAAGCAGTTTTTCCAGATCATCCAGTAGCGCCGAGGCATCCAGTGGCACGGCATAGCGCAGCACATGAAAACCTCGATAATCCACGATATGGGCAGCCATCGCGTTGCCCTCATGAGCGCTCAGACTATCCACTCGTTCAGTGGGCGCTGCCATATTGAAGATTCCCGGCTCCGCCGCCAGTTCAAGTGGCAATACCGGGGAGTCCACTTCCTCGGGCTGCAAGATGATCAGCTGAACGCGGTCGATGCTGCGGTCTAGGGCCACACGAATACGCTGCATCTGGGCAATTGTCTCAAGACAATCCTGCCCGCACACCTCGCGCTGTGGCATAACCAAAAGCCAATCACCAGCAAGCACCGGTGGCTCACCATGAAGGTTGTCCCATTGTTCGGGATTGATCTGTTCGGCCGGCTGCACCAGATCGCCATTGTTTGAGAAGGTATCAGGCCGCCAGTCACTAAAGACCATGACCATCGCGGCAAAAGTAGGCAGAAAAAACAACGCAAGCAGCGTAATCAACTGCCAACGTCCCTTAAACCATTCCATCAGGCCGAACTCCGCTTCCCGGACACGCGCCGGGTGTTAACGACAAGCCAAATCACCGTTAAGGCCGCCGCCAGTGAAAACCACTGCACTGCGTATCCTTCGTGGCGTTCCGGCCCAAAGCGCCAAGCATCCCGACCTTCGCGCCGCAGCTGAACATCCGTTGCCAAAGAGCCTTCCAGAAGAAGGTAATCAGCAATCGGCGCGCCGAGAGCTTGACTCATGTAGTCAAAATCCAAATATTGTACTCGCCTTGGCCAGACACCGGGGTTATCCGTTGGTTCACCCAAACGAATGCCAACTGATGGGCCACGTCCAATTCGCCCAGTCACTGGTTTGTCACTGTCCGCCGTACCCGTTGCGGGGGCAGGCAGAGCGGGCATCACGGATCGACCCTGCTCGATAGGAACAAACCCCCGGTCAACCAACACCCATTGCTCAGCGTCTTCCAGTTGCAGGGGCGTAAGTACGCGATAGCCAACCCGACGCTCTTGGACCTGGTTATCCAGAAGAAACTGCCGCTCCAGATCGTACTGCCCGTAGGCGCGGGCGCGACGAAACTCATGCGAGGCAAGCGTTGGCACCACGTCATTAATTTCCACCACTTCGGCGCGGGTGGCTTCCGCGCGTGCCGCAAGTGCTGCCCATTTATCATCGGCTCGCCCGAGCTGCCAGAATCCCAGAGTTAGCAACAACGCTAAAAGCACCAGATAGGCCAGAGTCGGCAGCAAACGGGGTGCAAATAGAAAACCGCTAATACGCATGCCTGAATAGACCTCAGTCGTCGCGCTCAGTGCGGCCATGATGCTTTATACTTTAACGATAGCTGCCAGGAACACACTATGGATCTCGCGATACGCATCACCATCGTCGCCACGCTATTTATCATCATCGCCAGCCTCGGCTCAGCGCTTTTCTATTTGATGCGCGATCGTGGCGATTCCCGCCGCACGCTCAATGCGTTAAAGCTACGTATTGGGCTCTCTATCGTCCTGTTTTTACTGATCCTGCTGGGCGTTTTCACCGGCGTCATCGCACCAAATCAAAGCCCGCTGAACTAATCAGCGTCTTCTACAAGATGTAGACAAAGATATAGAGGCCCAGCCAGACCACATCCACGAAATGCCAATACCAGGCAGTGGCTTCAAATCCGAAATGTGACTCGGGTCTGAAGTGCCCCTTCATGCACCGCAACGTGATGACAATCAGCATGATCGTGCCAATGAGCACATGCATACCGTGGAAGCCAGTCAACATGAAGAACGTCGAGCCGTAGATACCAGTGTCGAGGCGTAGGTTTAGATCGACGTATGCGTGGTAGTACTCATACATCTGGAAACCAAGGAAGATGGAGCCGAGTGCCACCGTCGCCCACATGTAGGTAATCAGCTTGGCGCGGTTACCCTCTTTCATTGCATGGTGCGCAATCGTAAGCGTCATGCCCGAGGTCAACAGAATCAGGGTGTTAATCGTAGGGAGCGGCCATGGGCCCATCGGCTGCCATTCTAGATCTCCCATGCCAGGGCCCGCAGTCGGCCAACTCAGCACCATAGAATCCCAGAGCAGGCGACTGGTAGCGGGGTCTTCACCGGAGAGCCAAGGCACGGACAGTGCCCGCGCGTAGAACAGCGCACCAAAAAAGGCGGCGAAAAACATGATCTCGGAGAAAATAAACCAGATCATGCCCCAGCGCAGAGAGCGGTCAACTTGGTCACTGTACAGACCTTTGACGCCCTCCCTGACCACATCACCAAACCAGCCGATGGTCATCCAGGCAGTAATGAGCACGCCAGCAGCGAGCACGTATGGCCCGGCACCGATGCCTTCAAGGTAGAGTGCAATCCCGACCACCAGTGCCGTAAGCCCAACACTGCCAATAATTGGCCAGTTACTACCGTGGGGTACGTAATACCCGCCTTCTGCCTGCGCCATGCGCTGTCCTCTCTACTCCAGTCTTCAAGGCGTGATGCGCTCGAAGAAAACCCCCAGATAAATGCCAAGAACGACCAGCACCAGGAAAAACACCGTCCAGCGAATGTTGCGCCTGGTGCGGCGGTCGACTTCCTTATTAATCATCGTCTAGCGAATCACCGGTGGGGTGTCAAAGGTATGGTGAGGCGCCGGCGACGGCACTTCCCACTCGAGACCCTCTGCACCTTCCCAAGCGCGGGCTTCCGCCTTCTGCCCGCCGCGAATGCACTGCCAAAGCAGATACACAAAGATCAACTGGGCAAAACCAAACCCGAATCCGCCAATACTGGAGATCATGTTCCAGTCGGCAAACTGCACCGAGTAGTCAGGAATACGACGCGGCATGCCCGCCAATCCAAGGAAGTGCTGCGGGAAGAAAAGCACGTTCACAAAGATCACCGACAGCCAGAAGTGCCATTGACCCAGGCGCTCGTTGTACATATGCCCGGTCCACTTCGGCATCCAGTAGTAAGCGGCCGCCAGAATGGCGAACACTGCACCGGTCACCAAGACGTAGTGGAAGTGAGCCACAACGAAATAGGTGTCGTGATACTGGAAGTCAGCCGGCGCGATGGCCAGCATCAGTCCTGAGAATCCACCGATGGTGAACAGAAACACAAAGGCCAGTGCGAACAGCATCGGTGTCTCGAAAGTCATCGCACCGCGCCACATCGTGGCCACCCAGTTAAACACCTTCACACCCGTTGGCACAGCGATCAGCATGGTGGCGTACATAAAGAACAACACACCCGCCACCGGCATACCCACGGTGAACATGTGATGCGCCCAGACGATGAACGAAAGGAACGCAATCGAGGCCGTGGCGTACACCATTGAGCTGTAGCCGAATAGCGGCTTGCGCGCAAAGGTCGGGATAATGGTGGAGATAATGCCGAATGCCGGCAGAATCAGGATATAGACCTCGGGGTGCCCGAAGAACCAGAAGATATGCTGGTAGAGCACCGGATCGCCGCCACCGGCTGCGCTAAAGAACGTGGTACCGAAGTACTGATCAGTCAGCAGCATCGTGATCGCGCCAGCAAGCACAGGCATCACAGCGATCATCAGGTAAGCGGTAATCAGCCATGTCCAGACGAACAGCGGCATTTTCATCAGCGTCATGCCCGGTGCCCGCATATTCAGGATGGTGGCGATCACGTTAATTGAACCCATGATCGAGCTAATACCCAGAACATGGATAGCGAAGATCACGAACGGGAAAGCGGTGCCCGTCTGAAGCATCAGCGGCGGATACATTGTCCAGCCACCAGCAGGACCACCACCTGGCATGAACAGCGTCGAGAGCAGGATGGCGAAGCCAAACGGCAGCAGCCAGAAGCTCCAGTTGTTCATGCGTGGCAGCGCCATATCCGGCGCACCCACCATCAACGGAATCATCCAGTTAGCAAGCCCCGTAAAGGCCGGCATAACCGCACCAAAGATCATCACCAGCGCGTGCATGGTGGTCATCTGGTTGAAGAAGTAAGGATCAACCACCTGCAGGCCAGGCTGAAAGAGCTCAGCCCGAATGACCAACGCCATTGCACCGCCGACCAGAAACATGGCCAGCGAGAAAAGCAGGTACATCGAACCGATGTCTTTATGGTTGGTGGTTACCAGCCAGCGCTTGAGTCCGGTTGGCTCCGCCTCGTGATGCGCGTGATCTTGGGTTGTTGCCGTCATTTCAAACGTCTCCCGTCAAAATGCTCACTTAACGCGACGCCAACTGGTCGCTGACTTCACTCTGCTCATTACTGCTCGCGGTTGCTGCGGCGCCATCGCCGCTGCGCTGGGCCGCCAGCCACTCATCAAACTCATCCTGCTCAACCGCCTCAACGACAATCGGCATAAATCCATGGTCGCGGCCGCAAAGCTCGGCACAACGCCCGCGATAGACACCGGGCTCGTCGATGCGCGTCCAGGCTTCGTTTACAAACCCTGGGATGGCATCTTTCTTCCAGCCAAGATCCGGAACCCACCAAGAGTGGATTACGTCGGCCGCGGTAATCTGGAAACGAATTTTGGTATCCACCGGCACCACCAAGCGACGATCAACGTTTTGCAGGTAGTTGTCTACGGAGGCCGGCTGAATGCTCGACCCAAGCTGGCGAGCACGATCACTATCCACATCGAGACGACTTAAGAATTGCACGTCCTCGTCTAGGTACTCATAGCCCCAGAACCACTGGTAACCCGTCACTACGACGGTCATCTCTGCATCGCTGGTGTCATCCAGCTCGATCAGGGTTTGCGTGGCTGGCACTGCCATCGCCACCAGAATGCCCAGTGGGATCACCGTCCAGACGATTTCCACGGCTGTGCTGTGGTGAAAGCTGGCCGGCTTAACGCCGCGGGATTTCCGATGGCGGAAAATGGAGTAAAACATTGCGCCGAAGACCACTACGCCGATAGCCACCGTGATCCAAAAGATGGTCATGTGCAGGTCAAAAATCTGCCGGCTCGACTCAGTTGCACCGCGGGTCATGTTGATCAGGCCAAGATCTGCAGCGGCCGGCGACATTAAAGCGCCAAGGCCAAGCATCAGCCCAACCAATCCAAGCCCCTTCATGGCGGTTATTTTTCTCATCCCGTCCTGTCTCCCAGACTGTGCGAGGGACCAACCGCCAGCCCTAGGCTGTTTCGGTCGGCCGGCTCCGCCGGTGGCCTGCCGTCATCACCGCAGCGCGCCATCGGCCCAATACACCGGCGAAGTTCACGCGCAAGGCTGCGTCGCTCCTCCGGATCTAGAAAGCTGCCAAGTTTAACCTCTCGGCCGCGAGAACGCAGCACTAACTCCGTCTCTTCCCATCGGCGCGGCAATTGCCGATGAATAACTTCGGTCCAAGCCTGATCCATATGCCAAGTCTGCTCAACACGACCACGGCCTTTTTCTACCCGAATCTTACCGTCTGCAACATGCACGATCTCGCGGTCCAGCGACCGTCGCGCAGAGACATACAAGGCCCAGCCAAGCGCCGCTATCTCAATGCCAGCAAAAGGCAGCACAGGCCAGAAACCCATCGCCGTGCACACCAAAGCAATAGTCAGACAAACAGCGCTTATCGCAAGATAAATCCGCACCGTCTGCCCCCAGTTGGGCGCAATATTCGGCGCCAGCACAAATCGCCGGCTGCCGGTATTCTCAATCTCGGCATGCGTGGTCATAACAGCAATCGCTCGCGCTTTTTAAATTGACCGAAGTCAAGTTTAGAGCAGTCTTGCAGCTGAGAAAAGCACTGATCAGGCGATTTTCCGCCTTATTGCCGCCGGTGAGGCACCACTAATGTCTCCAAGGGTACGCGCACCTCACCGACATCTGTCGCCAGTTGAGCCTGCGCATCCGTCCCCCAGGCATGCCCGTAGGCAATCTCCCAAGTAGCCGGGAGTCGCCCGTCTGCGTCTTGTGTTTGGGCATAGGCGTTGCACATGCGCTGCCACTGTCTTGGCGTGGTTAACCCCACCGGTCTTCCTTTGAGTGCATTACGCAAACCCAGCGCGGTCAGATCATTCACCAACGCATCCACGCTCGGGTAGGTCAGTGTGAAATGCTCCATATCCATCACAGGATCGGCCAAGCGCGCGGTGACAAGCGCATCGCCAATATCATGCATATCCACAAACGGCTGCACATGCGCCGCGGAGTCTACTGTCTGCCATGCCGCACGTAATTCACACAAAGTGTCCGGCCCAAAGGTGGCGAACATCACCAGCCCACCGGGCGTGAGGACACGCTGCAACTCGCGGGCCAGGCCCGGCAAATCGTCGCTGCGATGCAGTGCGAGGCTGGAGAAAATCAGATCAAAACTGTCGTTGGCAAAAGGCAGACCGCGCAGACCGCCAACCACACCAGGCAAACGGCGCCAGCGGCTCGCACTGCGCCGAGCTTGCGCCACCCATGATGGGGTCATATCCATCACAATCTGTCGCGCCTTGGGATAACGCTGCCGCAAGGCAGCGGTGGCAAGCCCTGTACCGCAGCCAAGGTTAAGTATTGACCCGGGCGCCAGGCGAACATAATCCAGACGCTCGAGCAGACGTTGCACCACTTCTTTGTGAAGCACCGCGGCCTCATCGAAATCCGGCCCACTCCGCTGCATGTGACGCAGCATGGCCGCCACGTCCAAAACCGCCTGATCGTTCATTGCTTCGTCCATCCGGTCATACTCGCATATCCCACCGTCAATCGGGATACGGCGAACGCTGCCTTCACCCTATGCTGGCACAAGGGCAATCTTGCTCACATGGATGTCACCTGGCGCCGCGCGACCCTGATTGACGATTGGCTGCATCAAATCTTCAGCGGCCGCTGCCGGTTCTGCCGCGCGCGCTGCCATCATCGTGAAATCTGCGCCGGTTGCCTTGAAGACTTGCCATGGATCACGGCCGGCTGTCGCCGTTGCGGCATGCCGCTTGCCTCTGGCGCAGAATGCTGTGCCAAGTGCCTCACCCAACCGCCGGCCATCAATCGCACGCATGCACTATGGGCCTACCATGACGGGATCGATGATCTGATTCGTGCCTTTAAACTACAGGCCGATATGGCCGCTGGCCGATTACTCTCTGAGCTGGCCCGTGAGGCGCTGGCAAGGCGCAACATCCGCTGCCTCGGCCCTCTTGTACCCATGCCGCTGCATGAAAAGCGATTCCGAGCGCGTGGTTTCAATCAATCCGTCATGATCGCGCGCTGGCTTGGGCCACCGGTTATGGACACGCTTGTCCGCCGCGCGGTCCATACGCCATCGCAGCGCGGCCTTAATGCCGCGGCCCGGAAAACCAACCTAAACGAAGCATTCCAGCTGCAGCACCCGCCACCCAAGGCCCTGACGCTGGTTGATGATGTGATGACCACTGGCGCGAGCCTGGACGCACTGGCAAAAACCCTGAGAGCGGGAGGCGCGGAATACATTGAAGCCATCGTGCTGGCGAGAGCGATCTGAATAACCCAACTCGGGCTCAGGGCGCGAAACCATACTCGAGCAGCAGGCCAAGGAAAATCACCCCGCCGTAGATGTTGTTATTTAAAAAGGCACGAAAACATCCCTCACGGCTGCGCTCGCGCATCAACCACTGTTGATAGACGAAAAGCCCGCCGGCGAGCACTACGCAGCCTGCATAGACGACCCCCAGCCCGACGCGCCAGCCAATAATCAGTAACAAGAGCGTTAGTAGGCCCTGCAAAAGCCCCAACATCAGCCGATCGTGCCGGCCAAAAAGAATCGCCGTAGAGCGAATACCAATCTTTAGATCATCGTCGCGGTCCACCATGGCGTATTCCGTATCGTAAATCGTCGCCCAGAGCACGGCCGCCAAAAACACTAACCAGGCTGTAATCGTGATCTGCCCGGACTCTGCGGCGAATGCCATCGGCGCCGCCCAACCAAATGCCGCGCCCAGGTGAATCTGCGGCAGATGCGTGTGCCGCTTCATAAACGGATAAGTGGCGGCTAGCGCAACGCCGACGAACGCAAGCGCGATCGTTAGCCAGTTCATCAGCAGTACTAATCCAAACGCGACCAAACACAGCAGTGAAAACAAGATTAACGCTTCTCGCCCGCTCACTTCTCCGGTCGTCAATGGCCGATTACGGGTGCGTTTGACGTGGCGGTCAAAATCACGATCGGCGTAGTCATTGATCACGCAGCCGGCGGCCCGCATCACCAACACCCCCAGGACAAAGACGACCAGAACATCCACTCGCGGCAGGCCCTCTGCCGCCAGCCAAAGCGCCCAGAGCGTCGGCCAGAGCAGCAGAAAATTACCAATTGGCCTATCCAGCCTTGCCAGGCGGGCATAGAGTCCCAGTCGATGACGCCAATCAGCAGCCATCGTGGTCATAGCGCAGCTCCTCTAACAATGGGGGAAGAAACACCTCAGTCACCAACAAAGGCCGTCGAGCAATGTGAAAAACCGAACGACGCGCCCAGCAAGCCGTGTTTTGCTGCGGCAGGGCACGCAGCCCCAGTCGGGACTGCGGATGCACTCGAGCAAGTTCAATCGGGCCGCGTACTACAGGATAGCGCCCGAAAAGCAACGCACCCAATGGCTGCCTTCCTAACTGGCGCAATCGACGCAATGGCCCCGTCAGGCTGCTGCCGGGGATGACGCTGCGGGCGTATACCAGTGATGCATCACCATTGCGAAGCAATACCTCGCGCACCCAATGCCAACGCATAGCCTGAGTGCCGAGCCGATAACGCTCATCAGGCCAAGCTCGGGCCCAGCGCTCATCAAGCACCACAACATTAAACGCATCACCTGCCAGAGCACGCAGTCGACGGGTCAAAGAACCTGGCTCATCCAGCCAGGGCCGCAAAACCCGGGGCGGCGCTGGCACCTGCGCCAGGCTCCCTGGCCGCCAATGGCAACCATCAAACCTGCGCATAACGCTCTCCCTCGCCAACCCAGCGACGGATCAACTCATCCACCGCCTGCGGATAGTCACGCAAAAGCGCTGGCGCCACAGCCTGGACGTCATCCAACAAATCCGCGTCTCTCAGCAAATCGGCAATGCGATACATCAGCGCACCGGTCTGTCGTGTCCCCAGCACCTCACCCGGCCCGCGGATTTCTAGATCGCGCCGGGCAATACGAAAACCATCATTGGTCTCTCGCAAGATGCCCAACCGATCGCGAGCTGTGTCACTCAACGGGCCGCGATACAAAAGCACGCAACTACTTTTTGTTTCACCCCGCCCGACTCGGCCGCGCAACTGATGCAATTGGGCAAGGCCAAGACGCTCGGCATTCTCAATGATCATCAATGAGGCATTGGGCACATTGACGCCCACCTCTATGACCGTGGTGGCAACCAGCAAATCCACCTCGCCCGCTTCAAACTGCCGCATAATCGATTCTTTCTCGCTAGCAGCCAGACGGCCATGCACCAGCGCGATACGCAGCGACGGCAGCTGCTCCTGCAGTCGCGCGGTTGTTGCTTCTGCAGCCTGCGCCTCAAGCACATCCGACTCTTCAATCAAAGTACAGACCCAATAGGCCTGCCGACCGCTGGCACAAGCCTCATGGATACGTTCAATCACTTCCTCGCGACGCGCATCAGGCAATGCGACGGTCTGCACAGGTGTGCGCCCAGGCGGCAGCTCATCGATGACCGAGGTATCCAGATCGGCATAAGCCGTCATGGCCAGCGTGCGCGGAATAGGTGTTGCGGTCATCACCATCTGATGCGGCTGAGTATGCCCATTGCCCTTATCCCGCAGAGCCAGGCGCTGGTGGACGCCAAACCGATGCTGCTCATCAACCACAACCAGCCCCAGGGCATGAAATTGCACAGCGTCTTGAAATAGCGCATGTGTCCCAACCACTACCTGAACCTCACCATTGGCGAGCGCGGCAAGCGTCTCTCTTCGCCGCGCCGCCGTGCTGCGCCCACCAAGCCAGCCAAGGCTAAGGCCAAGTGGTTCAAACCAGTCACGAAAACTCCGCTCATGCTGTTCAGCCAGCAACTCTGTCGGCGCCATCACGGCGGCCTGCCAGCCGTTTTCCACCGCAATCAGCGCAGCCAGCGCAGCAATCACCGTTTTGCCCGAACCCACATCTCCCTGCACCAAACGCAACATCGGCTCGGCCGCGGTCATATCCTGCAAAACCTCCTGATACACGCGCTGCTGCGCACCAGTCAGGTCAAACCCAAGGCGTTGCAAAAATGGCTGAGTCAACGCTCCCGTTGGCTTCATGGCAGGGGCTGCGGTGCTGGCTCGTTGCTCGGCACGCAAGCGCAGAAGACTTAACCGGTGAGCCAGCAACTCTTCGAATGCCAACCGTTTCACTGCAGGGCTGCTGCCACTGAGCAGCGCTTTCGTATCGGCATCTGCCGCCGGCTTGTGAACCAATTGCAAGGCATCTTGCAACGCCGGTAAACCAAGCCCCTGCAGCACCGAAGCCGGCAGCCAGTCAGTAATCAACGCAGGGACAGCCAGCGCAGCGCCAATCGCCCGGTGCAGCTGATACTGAGTAATGCCCTCGCTGGCCGGATAAACCGGTTTGAATTCACCGGGAGACGGCGGCGAGTCCATCGCCACACACTCCCAGTCGGGATGAACCATCTGCAGGGTGACCGGCCCGGGCCGCGCCTCACCAAACACCCGTAGCCGCACGCCGCGGATAAATTGGCGCTGCTGGGCGGCATAAAAATGAAAGAACACCAACTCGAGGCTGCCGGTCCCATCGCTAATTCGGCAAATCAGACGACGTCGACGACCGCCTGCCACCTCGCTTGCCGTAATCTCGCCCTCAATCAGGGCCTGCTCACCCGGGCGCAGCTCACCAATGCGCAACACTCGCGTTCGGTCTTCATAGCGCAGGGGTAGATGAAAGGGCAGATCCTCTGCACGCCGGATACCTAGCTTTGCCAGCCGTTCCGAGAGGCGTGGGCCGACGCCGGTAAGCCGCGTAAGCGCCGTGCCGGCTGCATCGGCAGTGCTCATCAATCAGCCGGCTTTGGCAAGGCTCAAAATGGCTTCAACCTCGACGCCCGCGCCTTTCGGCAGTTCAGCGACACCAATGGCGGCACGCGCCGGATACGGCTCGCTGAAATACTCCGACATGATCGCGTTGACGGTGGCGAAATGACCCAGATCGGTCAGGAAGATTGAGAGCTTACAGATATCATCCAGGCTGCCACCGGCCGCCAAGCAGAGGTTGCTGAGGTTGTCGAATACCCGCCGCGTCTGCGCGTCGATATCCGGACCCACCATTTCCATGGTGACCGGGTCGAGCGGAATCTGGCCAGAAATAAAGACCAGATCGCCGACCTGAACGGCCTGTGAGTAGGGTCCGATTGCAGCCGGCGCCTGGTCGGTCTGAATGATTCGGCGGCTCATTAACCTCTCCTTCGAGTAATGCGAAGCACCGCAGAGAGCCCGCGCAGGCGGCGCATAATGCGGGCCAGATGGATACGCCCGCGCACATCAAGCACGAGCTTCATAGTGGCAATCATGCCTTCCTTCTCTTCGATTTCAACCGCATCGATATTGGAGTCGAGATCCGAGATCACCGCCGCCACGCTTGCCAACACACCGCGGCGGTTCATCACCTCAACGTCAACGGCGACCGGATACTCACCCTCGGCCACCGCATCCCATTGCACGTCCACCCAATTCTCCGGGTGGTTGCGGTATTCACGAATGTTGTTACAGCTTTGATGGTGAATAACGACACCACGCCCAGCGCTGGCAAAACCGACAATCGGATCGCCGGGAATGGGTCGACAACAGCGCGCGAAAGTCACTACTGCACCCTCATTACCGCGGATGGTCAGCGCCCCACTGCTGCCGGGCTGCGTCAAATTGGCACAAGCTTCATCCACCCCGGATAGGTGACGCGCCACCAGCCATGGCATGCGTCGACCAAGACCAACTTCGGTAAACACCGCCTCAAGCTCTTCGCTGCCCAGGGCCTCCAGTGCCGCGACAACCTGCGCCTCTGAAATCTGCCCCAACGAGAGATCCATTGCCGCCAGCGCCTGATCCACCAACCGGCGCCCTAAATCGGCAGCTTCAGCACCTTGCAAACGTTTGAGGCTGTGTCGGATGCCGGCACGCGCTTTAGCAGTGACTACAAAATCAAGCCAAGCCGGATTGGGTCGGGCGATGGGTGCGGTGATGATCTCAACCGTCTGCCCGGTTTCAAGCGGCGTTCTTAAAGGAGCCAGGCGGTGATCGATATTCGCTGCTATGCAGGCATCACCAATCTGTGAGTGCACCGCATAGGCAAAGTCCACAACGGTTGCACCTTTCGGCAACTCCATAATGTCGCCATTGGGGGTGAAGATGTAGATCTCATCGGGCAACAGGTCAATTTTGACATTCTCGATAAACTCCAGCGGATTGCCCGTGCTCTCCTGCATCTCCATGAGCCCATGGACCCACTCCCGCGCCCTTGTCTGCGCCACATTGCTTGCCGAGCCAGCATCTTTGTAGAGCCAGTGCGCTGCAATTCCGGCCTCGGCCACCCGATCCATTTCCGCGGTCCGAATTTGCACTTCCACCTGAATGCGATGCGGACCCAGCAGCGTTGTATGCAGACTCTGATAGCCATTGACCTTAGGGATGGCAATGTAGTCTTTAATCCGCCCTGGAAGGGGCTTGTAAAGCCCGTGGCAATGCCCAAGGACGCGATAGCAGGTGTCGACATCAGCGACAACAACACGAAACCCATACACATCAAAAATATCGTCAAACCCGGCCTGCTTATGACGCATCTTCTGGTAGATGCTCCAGAGATGTTTCTGCCGGCCAATCACATGAGCGTCAACATTCGATTCCGCCAGGCTCTCCGCGATGGCATTACGCACGGTATCCAGCAGCTCTCGCCGATTACCGCGCTGCTGACGGACCCGCTCTTTAAGCACCCGGTATCGCATGGGATAAAGCGCCGCGAAGCCCAGGTCTTCCAGCTCAACACGGATGCTGTTGATGCCAAGACGTTGGGCAATTGGGGCATAGATCTCAAGGGTCTCGCGGGCAATGCGTGCGCGCTTACTCGGCGGCATCACAAAGATGGTGCGCATATTGTGCAGGCGATCAGCAAGCTTGATCAGAATGACCCGGATGTCATGCGACATCGCCATGACCATCTTGCGAAAGTTCTCGGCCTGCGCCTCGGCCTTGCTGCGAAAGTTAATCTGGGTGAGCTTGGAGACCCCATCCACCAGCTGCGCGACTTCCGGGCCGAAGGCCTCGGCGATCTCAGCCTTGGCCGTCGGGGTGTCTTCGATAACATCGTGCAGGATGGCGGCACAAAGGCTCTCGGCATCAAGCCCCATGTCACCAAGCGTTCGAGCGACCGCCAATGGGTGGGTGATATACGGCTCGCCAGAGAGGCGGCGCTGCCCCTCATGAGCGGCAGCACCAAACTGGTAGGCGCGGTAGACCTTCTCAACCTGGAGTGGCTCCAGGTAATTCTCAAGCAGCGTGCAAAGGTCTGCCGCCCGGGCGGCGGAATCGGAACCCGCTTCCTGGCGAATGACCGCGTCGCTACTTGCCATAAACCGGGTTACTCGACCGGCTTGTCCTCATCGCTGGCGGCCTCAGGCGCGGCCTCTGCAGCCGGAGCCTCAGCCGCCGCTGCCTCTTCCGCAGCCTCAGCAGCATCGTCCAGCGCACCGAGGGCTTCCGCGGCCTCAGCCTCAACGTTGAGGATGTCCGACGTGACATAGCCCTCTGCGATCTCGCGCAAAGCGACCACTGTCGGCTTGTCGTTTTCCCAATCGACAAAGGGCTGGCTGCCATGAGCCACCTGACGGGCCCGCCGCGACGCGGCCAGGACCAACTCAAACCGATTATCTACCGTACCGAGGCAATCCTCGACCGTCACTCGTGCCATCTTGGCAACCTCCAGTGTTCTGTTAAGCGATTTATGCGATCAGTCTATCGCGAAAAAGCTTGGCCAATAAAGCATTTATCGATGCTATAGCCGGGTCAGCGCGGCCAATGCCTTGGCATGAACGCTGAGCTGTCGCTCACGACGCAATCGTCGCGTGCGCACGATAGCCTCCAAATCGGCCAGCGCCGTGTCGAAATCGTCGTTCCAAACCAAATAATCGTATTCGTCACAATGACTCATCTCGCTCACCGCGGCGGCCATGCGCGAAGCGATTACCTCATCAGCGTCCTGATTCCGGGCCCGCAAACGCTCCTCCAACGCCTCCTGTGACGGCGGCAGGATGAAAATCGATACGGTATGAGGCAGGCGCTCGCGAATCTGTCGCGCGCCCTGCCAATCAATCTCAACCAAAACATCAAGACCGGCCTTTAGATCGGCTTCGATTGCGGCATGCGTAGTGCCATAACGCCGATCGAAAACATGCGCATGTTCAAGGAAAGCACCGTCATCGATCAGACGGACAAACTCGGCCTCATCAACAAAATAATAGTCAACGCCCTCTTGCTCGCCGGGCCGCGGAGTCCGAGTGGTGTGCGACACCGAGATCACCAGCCCCGGGTCGCGCGCCATCAACCCACGCAGCAGCGAGGTCTTACCAGCACCCGATGCGGCCGAGACGATATAGATTGTGCCTGTCATCCCCGTACTCATCCGGTTAATGCTACCCTCTCCGGCCATTTCCCGCATCGATTAAAGGCACCCATGCAGCATTCAACCGACCGCCCTAGTGGCCGCAAACCCAATCAACTTCGCGACATTCGCCTAACCCGCGGGTTTACCCGTCACGCCGAAGGGTCCGTGCTCGTCGAATTCGGAGAAACCCGGGTTCTTTGCACAGCCAGCATTGAGGAGCGGGTTCCACCATGGCTTCGCAACAGCAACCGTGGCTGGGTGACTGCCGAGTACGGCATGCTGCCGCGGGCCACTGGCAGCCGAACCGATCGCGAGGCAGCACGCGGCCGCCAACAAGGGCGTACGGTTGAGATTCAGCGACTCATCGGTCGCGCGCTGCGAGCGGTGGTTGACCTTGAGGCACTGGGGGAGCGCCGTGTCGTGATCGATTGCGACGTCCTGCAAGCCGATGGTGGCACCCGCACGGCCTCCATCACCGGTGGTTATGTTGCATTGGCTGATGCCGTGGCCACATTAATGAAAGCGGGCAAAGTCCGTCGCAATCCGTTACACGGACAGGTGGCAGCCATTTCTGTTGGCATTTATCAGGGGATGCCCGTCCTCGACTTGGATTACGCTGAAGACTCTGAGGCAGAAACTGATATGAACGTCATCATGAATGACGCTGGCCACTTCATTGAGGTACAAGGCACTGCCGAAGGCCACGCATTTCGTCGCGCTGAGCTTGACGCCATGCTCGACCTGGCAGCCGATGGCATCGATCAACTCATCGCCGAACAGCGCGCTGCACTCGAGGCCTGAGACATGGCGGGCATCGAAAAGCTGGTCATGGCCAGCGGCAACCGCGGCAAACTCACGGAGCTTGAAGCACTGTTGGGTGGCCTGGTGCGCGAGATTCGACCGCAGTCCTTCTACTACGTACCTGAAGCGGCGGAAACCGGCACCACCTTCATCGAAAACGCCATTATCAAGGCCCGCAACGCCGCTGAGCATACCGGGCTACCGGCGATTGCTGATGATTCCGGGCTGGAGATTACCGGGCTTGACGGCGAACCTGGGGTGCGCTCAGCGCGGTGGGCCGGCGAACACGCCGATGACGCCGCCAACAATGCCTGCCTGCAGGACGCACTCATTGATCTGAGCGACGATGAGTGCCGGGCCTGTTACCGCTGTGTACTGGTATACATGCGCCATGCGGCCGATCCCGCCCCAGTCATCGCTGAGGGCGTCTGGCATGGGCGTGTAATCGCCCAACCACAGGGTGAGCAGGGATTTGGCTATGACCCGCATTTTTATCTGCCGGACGAAGGCTGTACTGCGGCGGAACTGGATGCGCGGCGGAAAAACCAACTCAGCCACCGCGCGCAGGCTTTGCAGGGACTGCGACGGCAACTTGAGACCGAATGGGCAGCAAACTGACACTACCGCCGCTGGGACTTTATATCCATCTGCCTTGGTGTGTGCAGAAATGCCCCTATTGCGATTTCAACTCACATGCGTTGCGCGGCGAGCTACCGGAAGATGATTACATCGCCGCTCTGCTGCGAGATGCCAAGGTAGAAGCCACAGCAGCCGGTGAGCGTTGCATTGAAACCATCTTTATTGGTGGCGGCACGCCTAGCCTTTTTAGCGAGCAGGCCATCCAACGATTACTTGAAGAGCTGCGCACTCGCCTGACCATCGCCCCAAACGCAGAGATCACGCTGGAGGCCAACCCAGGAACATTGGAGGCCGGGCGCTTTGAAGGCTTTCTGAGTGCCGGAATCAATCGACTCTCCATCGGTGTGCAGAGCTTTCACGAACAGCACCTTCGAGCACTCGGCCGCATTCACGGCCAATCGGAGGCGATCGCTGCCATTGAGCAGGCGCAATCCGCTGGGTTTGAACGTATTAATGTTGATTTAATGCACGGTCTGCCAGGTCAGACTGCAGACGATGCGCTTGCCGATGTTAATCAGGCGCTAGAACTCGGCATCCGCCATATATCGCATTATCAACTTACCTTAGAGCCAGGCACGCCCTTTTTTACTCGCCCTCCAGTGCTGCCGGATGAAGACCGCTTGGCCGATATTGAGACCACCTGTCATGCACAACTACAGAATGCCGGGTTACAGCGCTATGAAATCTCGGCTTGGTCAGTACCTGGTGAGGCCTGTCAGCACAATCTTAATTACTGGCAGTTTGGCGATTATCTGGCCATCGGGGCCGGGGCGCATGGCAAACTCAGCTACGGCGACGGGCGCATCGTTCGCTACAGCAAAGTCCGTATGCCCAGGCAATTCCAGCAACTCGCAGGCGAGCCTGATGCCATTGCCGAGACACGAATTGTTGAACACGCAGAACGCCCGCTTGAGGTGATGATGAATGTTTTGCGCCTTGCCGATGGAATGCCCACGGCCGAGCTGCTATCGCGCAGCGGTTTAAGTCTGGCCGAGCTGCAGGCATCGCTGGAGCAGGCACGCGCCAATGGCTGGCTGCAAAATACTACCGAGCAGATTGCGCCAACTCCGCTCGGTCAGCGCTTTCTCAATGACTTGCTTGCGCTTTTTATGCCGGAGCCGATCACCGATCGGGCAAGCGGCAGCACCGGGAGTCGCTAAGAATGGAAGAGCACACGATCGTCTGCCCTTACTGCGGCGAGCCATTCACAACACTGGTTGATGCTTCCGCCGGTGATCAGCGCTATATCGAAGACTGCGTCGTTTGCTGCAGTCCTATTGAGTTTCAGCTCACGGTGACCGCCGAGGGCGCCAGCATTACTGTGCGCCGCGATGATGAATAGCCGCTAGATAATCATTGCCGACTTCGTCAGCGCCACCACCACTATGTAGGCGTAAACCACTAGCGCAACGAGGAACATATCCAATCGCAGCTTCTTGCCGTCTTTGCCGCGAAACGCCATCACTGCGGCTACGATAAACACCACCAGCGCGATCAACTTAGCGGTAATCCAACCATGCAGCACCTGCGGATAACCCCAGCCAACCCAGGCAACAGCAAACGCACTCACCAGCAAAAGCGTGTAGACGACATGCGGGGTGATCTTCGCCCATTTCTTCTCCAGCATGCCTGAGCCCATCATCGCCCAGGCGCCCCGGAGCACGAAAACCAGCAGAGTCAACGTGGCAAGGGTGGTATGAAGGTGTTTTAAGGCAATGTACGACATTGATTCGGATTTCCCTTGAAAAATAAATATTGCGGCGATCTTACCCGGCTGTCCATCGCCTGTCACAGAAGCTGCGCTGCAACATCTTGACTTGTACCGGCGAGAGCAAGAGCCTAAGATACCGCGCTCTGCAAAACAGCGCTTGAGTGAAGACCATGAAAAAAGATATCCACCCCGAGTATCGCGAGGTTGTGTTCCAGGACATCTCTTCGGATTTCTCGTTTCTGACCCGCTCGACGGTGCAAACCAAAGACACCATTAAATGGGAAGATGGCAACGAGTACCCGCTGGTTAAAGTTGAAATTTCCAGCGCCAGTCATCCTTTCTACACCGGCAAACAGCGTGTGCTCTCGAGTGGCGGCCGGGTTGATCAATTCCGTCGTCGCTTTGGTGCCAACGCACGCGGTGGACGCAGCGAAGGCTAACGTCTAACGCCAGCAGGAGCCGAGTCATGAGTGAAAAAACCGTAACTATCACCGATAATGCGACCGGCAAACAGGCCGATATGCCTGTACGCGGTGGCACACACGGCGCGGAGCTGATCGATATACGCAGTCTCCACAGTGAACTTGGTTACTTCACCTACGACCCTGGCTTTAGCTCCACGGGCAGCTGCCAGAGCGACATCACCTACATCGACGGCGAACAAGGTGTATTGCTGTACCGCGGCTACCCCATTGAGCAGCTCGCTGAGCAAAGCTCGTTCCTTGAAGTAGCGCGCCTTTTAATTCATGGCGAGCTACCGAACAAAAAAGAGCTGGAAAGCTTTGAAGATGCCATCACCCGGCATACGATGGTGAATGAAAGCCTGCGTATCTTCTTCAACGGCTTTCACTACAACGCCCATCCTATGGCGATGCTCACGGGGGTTGTGGGTTCACTCTCGGCCTTCTATCACGACACCATCGATATTAATGATCCAGAAAACCGCATGCTGTGTGCGCACCGGATCATCGCCAAAATGCCGACGATTGCGGCGGCCGCGTTTAAGCACATGGTAGGTGAGCCGTTCGTCCATCCGCTCAACCGCCTCTCCTACACGGGCAACCTGCTGAATATGCTGTTCGCCCGCCCCAGCGAAGACTTCGAGATCAATCCGGTCGCCGAGCGCGCACTGGATCAGCTGCTGATTTTGCATGCCGATCATGAGCAAAATGCCAGCACCTCGACTGTCCGTCTTGCGGCCAGCACTGGCACCAACCCGTTTGCCGCCATGGCCTCTGGTTGCGCAGCGCTCTGGGGGCCGGCTCACGGTGGTGCTAACGAAGCGGTGCTGAACATGCTCGCGGAAATCGGCACGGTCGATCAGGTGCCGAAGTTCATCGAGAAAGCCAAAGACAAAAATGATCCATTCCGTCTCATGGGCTTTGGTCATCGCGTTTACAAAAACTACGACCCGCGCGCGACGATTATCCGCAAGACCTGCCATGAAGTGCTGGATGAGTTGGGTGTAGCGAACGACCCGCAGCTCGAACTTGCAATGCGCCTGGAAGAAATTGCCCTCGCCGATGATTACTTTGTCGAGCGCAAGCTATATCCAAACGTCGACTTCTACTCCGGCATTATCTATCGCGCCCTGGGCATTCCGACAGAGTTCTTTACGGTGCTCTTTGCCATCGGCCGCACGCCGGGCTGGGTTGCGCAGTGGATGGAGTTGATTGTTGACCCAGAACAGCGAATTGGTCGGCCACGCCAGATCTACACCGGTGCGGCCAAGCGCGATTATGTCCCACTGCACCGCCGCGGATAACACACTCGATAATCTCTAGACAGCGGCGCCGTCCAGCAGCGCCGCTACCGCCTCTCTCCCCGCTCTTTGCATTGGACGCCCGTCCACTGGGCTACGGGGCGGATGACGGCGACCGTGCTCCGTAAAAACGCTCAAGTTAAACGGCACTTCACCGGCGACGAAACGATGCACCGGGACGAAGTCATAGTCGTCATCAAAGCGCAGGCGTCGCTCCTCGGTATCAAACGGCACACCCTGATCCATTAAAAACAGGACAACGTCCTCTGGCGTGTCAGCGAAGCAGTGCAAGTCAACGGCACTCTCAGGGCCTGCGGTGCCATCGAGCACGCCGCCCACCAATCGCGGACTGAATGGGGAAAAAAACTGCATGGCCTCAAGGGCCGCCTCGCGCAACGTGCGCAAAGCTAACTGTTGGCGCTCCCCGCCAAATAAACGTTGATAGTCCTCAAGGGCGGCCTGAATCTCACGGTTTTGCGGCAGATTCGTTGTACTCGGGGCGCCAAGATGTAGTGCTGCTTTACGTTTGGCTTGGGAGAAATCTCGAATCCCCTCAACCGCCATGATTCGTGCGGCTTCCTGCACCAGCCTCTCGCGCATGCGTGCATCCCGCGTTTGCTTGCCTCTGGCCATGACTACCAACAACCCCCCGGATCAGAAAATAGAGCGTGCGCCTTCTTCCTTATCACTGTCATGACCTGCAGACCTACCGCTCGATGAGGCGTCCGGCAAATCGCCCTCATAAAACGTCTCAAAAATCGCCTGTGGGTTGTCGGGATCAGTGAGCATCCCTGTCTCCGGGTCAATTCGAACAGTCACCAGACCATTGGGGCGCGGCCACTCTGACTCCGAACGTCCACTCAGCGCGCCTTGCATAAAGTCCATCCAAATGGGGAGCGCAGCACGACCACCGGTTTCGTATCGCCCCAGCGTCTGCAATTCATCAAACCCCATCCAAGCAGTGGCCACCACGTCACCATTAAATCCCGCAAACCAGGCATCATGCTGATCATTGGTGGTGCCGGTTTTCCCAGCAAGATCATCACGGCCGAGTCGCTGGGCTGACCGCGCTGTCCCGGCGCTCACCACATCAGCAAGCATTGAGCGCATGAGCCAGGCATTTTGCGGACTAATCGCTTGTTCAGCGGGACGCATGCTCGGGCGGACCGGACCAACAGCCGCGGGTTCAGCCGGCACAATCTCATCGGCCGCCATCGCCGCATGCGGCCAAGCCTTGAATACCACCTGATTATTGTTATCCACGACCCGCTCGATAAAGTACGGATGAATACGGTAACCACCATTCGCAAACGCCGCATAGGCCCGGGTGAGCTCCAAGGGTGTCACTTCTCCGGCGCCCAGTGCTAGCGAGAGATTACGTGGCAACCGGTCGGCGGGCAGGCCAAAGCCTGCGATGTGCTCGATGGCGCGCGAAATACCCACCCGGCGCAACACCCGAATCGAGACCAGATTGCGCGAATAAGTAAGCGCCTCGCGCAAGCGCGTCGGGCCAAACACCCGGCCGCTGTAATTCTCCGGGCGCCAGAAATCCTCCAGCGAGACATCTTCGAATACCACCGGCGCATCATTGACCAATGTGGCCGGCGTAAAACCATTGGCCAACGCCGCTGAATAAACAAGCGGTTTGAACGAGGATCCCGGCTGACGAGCCGCCTGAACGGCGCGATTGAACTTACTCAATCGAAAATCATATCCGCCACTTAAGGCAAGTAGCCGCCCATCCTCCGGTGACAGCGCGACCAAGGCAGCCTGAGGCTCCGGCACCTGCGCCAGTCGCCAACGCTGATCATCGCGACGCAAATAAACGACATCGCCAACACCCAAGACATCCTCGGCCGTCTCCGGATTTGGGCCCATGGCATTACGCCCATACTGCGGCCGCGCCCAGGACATGCCCGACCAATCAAGCGAAGCCACCTCGCCATTGGCAAGCAGTAATTCGGCGCTGCGTTCAGCGACTGCGGTTACCACCGCTACTTTTAGCGCGGCGGGTTCATTGTATTCATCCAACTGATCCAGCAGCGGCGTCCGCTCGCCTTGCAAAAGCACTGAATCCAGACTATCCAATGCCCCGCGATAGCCATGACGCTCATCGTAGCCA
This sequence comes from Spiribacter sp., assembly GCA_965658695.1. Taxonomy (GTDB): domain Bacteria; phylum Pseudomonadota; class Gammaproteobacteria; order Nitrococcales; family Nitrococcaceae; genus Spiribacter. Next base: position 73,703 of record CBFHTR010000004.1, on the reverse strand, counting down.
TGCAACCCGTTGCGCAGGGCTTCACGTGCCTGTGCTTGCTGAGCCGCAGTAACCGTGGTGTAGACCTCAAAACCGTCTGTGTACGCAGAATCAGCCCCATAACGCTCGACCATCCAGGCCCTGGTCATTTCAGCGATATAAGGGGCATCCACCGAGCGGCGACGCCCGTGATAGGCCGCGGTAACCGGAGCGTCATCGGACTGAGCAAACGTCTGCTCATCAATAAAACCACTATCGAGCATACGCCCGAGCACGTAGGCACGACGCTGCAACGCACGCTGCGGATCAGCCAGCGGGTTGGAGGCCGAGGGTGCTTTGGGCAATCCGGCGATCATCGCCTGCTGTGCAAGCGTGAGATCAGCCAGTGGCACACCATAATAAACTTCCGCTGCTGCCCTCACGCCGTAAGCACGCTGGCCGAGATAAATTTTATTCAGGTAAAGTTCGAGGATAGTGTCTTTATCCAGCTCACGCTCAATGCGCAGCGCCAACAAAATCTCTCGCAGTTTGCGGATGTAAGTCCGATCAGAGGTGAGAAACAAATTGCGAGCAAGCTGCATGGTGATTGTGCTGCCACCCGGGCCTTTTTCACCGGTACTCACCAGATGCCAGACGGCACGAATAATGCCCTGATAATCGACACCGGGATGGACATAAAATCGCTGATCTTCAGCGGCAATAAATGCCTGCTGCATTGATAACGGCACATCCGCCAATCCCGCCGGCGTCCGGCGCATCTCACCAAACTCATCAATCAACTCGCCATCGGCGGTATAGACCCGCAACGGCACCTGCAGCTCAACGTTGCGAACTGCCTCAACACTTGGCAAGCCCGGAGCCAGCACGATGTAGGAAATAAGCAAGCCAGCCAACGCCAACAGCCCCAATGCCGCAAGGCCGGCGAACATCTGCAAGAGGCGTTTGGTGATGCGTGACATGAGACCCGTCATTGTAGGGAGACTGTCTTAATGAGTATATCACCGGCGCGATGGAGTTCCCTTAATCTGCAAGTTTGGCGCCAATTCATGAGCACTCGCAGACCAGGCCGCCGCACCCAACGAGCATCTCCTGTGCTGGGCATCGACTTAGGAGCCACCGCGGTAAAAACCGTTGCCATCATACCGGGTCGTCAAGGCATTCATCTTGCAGGGTTCGCGATCGTCGAGCACAGGGCAAAAGACAGCGAGGACAGCACCGCTACGGCCGAGGCGATTCGTCGCGCTATCCGCAAGACTAATGCGCATTATCATTTTCAAAAAGCAGCCAGCGTTATTCCGGATGGCGATGCGCTGACAGACGTTTTCACCATCCCCGCGCAGCTGGATGATCGGGCCATTGAGGCCCGGGTTGGCTTACATATCAATACCGCACTGAATAAATCGGCCGATGAGCTTTGTTATGACTATCGTTGTGCGCCCTTGACCACCGACAACGAACAGTCGGTTCTAATCGTCACGGCTCGCGAGGAAACCGTCGATCAAAGCCGTCGGCCCATCGAGGAGGCCGGCCTAAATTGTGAGTTGATTGATATCGAAAGCCACGCCATTGCGCGCGTTATCGCACATGCCGCACCGCCCGCCACTGCCAACCCTATCGGCATCGTTGATATGGGCAGCCGGCTACGCCTTGCCGTTGTCCATGAGCATCAGCCAATCTTCCAACACACCGTCAATCAACCGCCAAAAGCCGACCCCGATGCGCTTATCCAGGCGACAATACAGTCTCTCGCGCTCTACCAGGGCTACGAGCAGGCCCAACCACTATCAAAGATCTGGCTGCTTGGCGGGCTTTCGGATAACACGCTGAGCGAGCGCCTAACCGACCAAACCGGCGTTCAGGCCCAATGCCTTGCTGACATCATCTCAATCGAATCGGCCGCAGAGATCAATTTAACCGACTGGCAGAGCGAGCTGCGCCGCCTGATCACGGCGTTGGGCGCTGCACTGCATTTGGGAGACCCCAATGCCCATTGGCATTAATCTGCTCCCCTGGCGTACCCGTCAACAACAGCGCCAGCGACGCTTGCATCGGCGAGGTCTGTTGGTTGGGATGCTCAGCGGTTTTTCAATCAGCGTACTGGCATGGCTGCCACTTAATGCTCAGCTTCATAACCAGCAACAGGCAAATCAAGACCTTGAGGCACAGGCAGCGGCCCTCGCTGAGGCTCGCGCAACCCAGCAACAACTCAGCCAGATAACAGCACAGCTCAGTCGGTATCATGATCAGCAAAAGGCCATTGCGGCTGAACAGGACGCTTGGCTGGAGGCATTAACCGCGCTTGTTCAAGCGGACAACGATCAAACCACGCTAACCCGTATCGAACAAATCGCCAAACACTGGCGTGTCGACGGGCGCATTACTGATGCCGCCTCACTGCCTGCCGTACTACAGCAGCTGCAATCGCATGAGCGGTTTGCCGATGTTGAGGTGGAGTTCGTTGAACCACCCAGCAAGGCCGACGATAACGCGGTGCGATTTGCGATTACCCAGACAGCGAGGATGCCATGACCGGCTTGCTGACAAGGCGTTGGCAATTAATGCTGGCAGCATTGTTTGGACTGTCAATTGGCGGACTTTTACTCATTCGACCGCAACTGTCCGCATTGGCCGAGACACAGACAGCGGCAGAACGCTGGCAGGCCAGACTGCACGATAGTGAGGCTGCGAAAGCGGCCATTCCCACCCAACGCAATGCGCTCAGCCAGTGGCACCGGAGGATTGGTGAACACCGTGTCCAAATACCGATTCACGCCGATGTCACCGATCTTCTTGCAAATATCACGCGCAGGGCGACAGAGAATGGCGTGCGAATCCGGCAGATAAAACCCTCAGCCGACCAACCGGGTGACGATGAAAGCAGGCAACGGATCAGCCTGGTCACTCAGGGCCGTTGGCCGCAATCGATGGGTTTTTTGCATCAGCTAATGACATCGGCAACGGCACTCACGATCGAAGAGTTCGCCGCCTATCCACTTAATGCCAATCTCGATGATCGCGGGATTGCCCTTGAGATCACGCTGATCGGCCACTCTGCACCGAATGCCGAGAACACGGATGGCGAGCAGCCGGGGCTCGCACAGGCACCCGGACAATCCCATCACATAGCCGCTCTGCCCGCTGCACTTAAGAAAAACCCTTTTGCTAATGAAGGCGAATCCATCGCCCTTTCCAATCACAGCCTGCCCTTTTCTTATGCCGGGCGAATTCAAGTGGGGCAAACCACATGGGCGCTGCTCATGGATGAACACGGCGTGATTCACCGTCAGCGCATCGGCGCCGAGTTCAATAACGGTTGGCGACTGGTCAACCTCGATGACACCAGCGTTTACCTAAAAGACCCACAAGGGCAGACACACCCCATCGCATTGCGCAATTCGCGACAGCAGAGGGATTAGTAATGCTGCAACGTCTAATTTTTGGATGGCTGCTGATACTGACGACAACGGCATGGGCCAATCCAATAGCCGCGCCAGATTCCGTCCGCATTGATGCCCGCGACATTCCGCTACCGGCACTGATGGAGCATCTCGAAGCGGTCCAGCCAGACAAACCCGAGCACCAAAGCCAAAACGACAAGACAAGCAGATCCACCAGCACCACTACTGGCGACGTGCACACCGTCTTCGTGCCAGTACGCTATGCCCAGGCCAGCGATCTGGCACAACTGATCGAGGCTGAGTCCGTGCGCGTTGATGAGCGCACCAACACATTAATCATTACCGCTAATCACCACGATCACGCCCGGGCAAGGGAGCTGCTTCAGCAACTGGATATTCCAGTCCGGCAGGTGCTGATCGAGGCCCGAATCGTGATCGCCAGCGAAGACTTCAGCGACGAAATCGGTGTGGAATTCGGTTTCCAGCGCCGCAATCGTGCGGGTGACTCGGTGATCGTGAGCGGCGGCGGGCTGGATGAAAATGGTTTGATGATCGACCTGCCGGTGGGTAACGCCGCCGGCTCAGCGGGACTGGCCATCGGCAAGGTTGGCAGTTATCTGCTGCAGCTTGAGCTCTCAGCCATGGAGAGCGAAAACCGCGGCGAGATTATCTCTTCTCCACGCGTGGTCACCGCCAGTCATCAGCAGGCAGAGATCAAACAGGGTGTACAGATTCCTTTCGAGCAGGCGACCTCCAGCGGTGCGACCAGCATCGCTTTTCGTGAGGCGGTACTGGGGCTGGTGGTTACCCCGCAGATCACCCCCGATGACCGGATTCAGCTTGAATTGGCCATTAATCAGGACAGCCGCGGCGAGGAAACACCGGAAGGCCCGGCGATCAACACCCAGTCCGTGAGAACCAATGTACTGGTCGCCGATGGTGAGACTGTCGTGCTGGGCGGGGTATTTGAACGTACCCAGCAGGAGGGACTGCGGCGTGTTCCACTAATCGCCGACCTACCGGTAATCGGGAGGCTTTTTGAGCAACGCACCCGCGTAGATGATCGCAGCGAACTATTGGTATTTGTTACACCGCGCATCCTCGACGGCACGACCCCAAGGCCAAACGCGCTAGAATCCGTGGAATGAGTCACATTGATCGAGTCTTTCTAATCGGGCCCATGGGCGCAGGCAAAAGCACCATCGGGCGGCGTTTGGCCCAGCGCTTGGGGTTGTCTTTTATTGATCTGGATGCCGCCATCGAAGAGCGCACCGGCGTCGATATTCCTCGCATTTTTGATATTGAAGGTGAAGCAGGATTTCGCCGACGTGAGGCCGCGCTGCTTGATGAGATCACCGCGCGCCCTGGCATTGTCATGGCCACTGGCGGCGGCGCAGTGCTTGACCCCAACAGCCAACGGCATCTCGGCGCAAGAGGTGTTGTCATTTACCTACGCGCCTCTATCGCAACCCAACTGGCTCGGACACGCGATAGCAATCGGCCGATGATTCAAGGTGAAGATCCTGAGTCAAGACTTCGTGCCATCCTCGCTGAGCGCGGCCCGACCTACGAAGCGCTTGCCGACATCATCGTCGATACGGAAGATGGCAATCCAGAGCGTCTAGCAAGAAAGCTTGCCGAGCGCATTCAGCAACCGGGAGCAGATGGATGAGTACGCAGCGGCGTCAGGTGAATGTTGATCTGGATGAGCGCAGTTATCCGATACATATTGGTATTGACCTGCTGGCGGATCACCAATTACTGACTAGCACAATCACAGCCAAACAGATCATCGTCGTCAGCAACGAGACGGTTGCGCCGTTGTATCTGCGCAAGCTGAAAGCCGCGTTCGATGACCGTCAGATTATTGCTGTCAGCCTACCCGACGGTGAGCAGGAAAAGCAGCTTGAGTCGATGCTGCCAGTATTCGATGAAATGCTGGTCAACGGCTTTGGCCGGAACTGCCAGGTAGTTGCTCTAGGCGGGGGAGTGATTGGCGATCTGGCGGGATTTGTCGCGGCCAGTTATCAGCGTGGCGTCGATTTCATCCAGATCCCAACGACGCTGCTGGCCATGGTGGATTCCTCGGTGGGCGGTAAGACTGGCGTCAATCATCCACGCGGCAAGAACATGATCGGTGCCTTCCACCAGCCTAGGGCCGTCATCGCTGATCTTGCTGTTCTGCAGACACTGCCCGACCGCGAGCTTCGAGCAGGCCTTGCCGAGGTTGTGAAATATGCCCTGCTTGGCGATGCAGAATTTATCACCTGGCTGGAATCGCATATGACAAAGGCCCTGGCTCGCGATCCCGACGTGCTTGCGGAGATCGTCGAGCGCTGCTGCGGCAACAAGGCCGCTATTGTCGCCGCTGATGAGCGCGAAGCCGGTGAGCGCGCACTACTCAATCTCGGACACACCTTCGGTCATGCGATTGAAGCGGCTCGCGGTTATGGCGACTGGCTACATGGCGAGGCGATTGCTGCCGGTATGTGCATGGCAGCGCGCATGTCCGCCCGCCTGGGCTGGATTACCGCTGAAGACCGCGATCGCGCCACCGCCCTTGTCGCTAGCGCCGGGCTACCCACCAATCCCCCAGCTGACATCTCCGCCGATCGATTTCGGGAATTCATGCGCCGGGATAAGAAAAACCGTGACGGCGCATTACGGCTGGTATTACTTCGGGGCCTGGGCGATGCCATTGTGACCGCCGACTACCCGGAAGCCGCACTGACCGCGACGCTCGAGGGGATCTCGGATGATTAACGCCGGTGCCGATCCGCTTGGGCTTGCCGCCTATGCCTCACGCCCCTCAGAGAGTCGCGGCCGCCGCTATCCCGACGACCGTCCCGACCTGCGTAATCTCTTCCAGCGCGATCGCGATCGCATCATCCACAGCTCGGCATTTCGCCGGCTGGAGTACAAAACGCAAGTCTTCGTCAATCACGAGGGAGATCTCTTTCGCACCCGCCTGACACATAGTCTTGAGGTGGCTCAGATTGCCCGGACCATCGCCCGGGGCATGCAACTTAATGAAGACCTAACCGAGGCCATCGCGCTGGCCCATGACCTTGGGCACACACCATTCGGACATGCCGGCCAAGAAGCGCTTGATGCCTGCATGAAACCCTTTGGTGGCTTTGAACACAATTTGCAGTCATTACGCGTAGTCGATGTGCTTGAGGCAAGATATCCCGATTTTGATGGCCTCAATCTCACTTTCGAGGCACGCGAGGGGCTAGTCAAACGCTGCCCGCTCGATCACGCCGAGCGCCTTGGAGACATTGGCCGTCGATTCCTGGAAGGAACACAGCCATCTTTGGAGGCCCAGCTGACCAACATCGCCGATGAAATCGCTTACAACAGTCATGACGTCGACGATGGCATCCGCGCCGGACTACTGGATCTGGAGCAGCTTCAGGCCGTGCCGTGGATCGCCGAGATCCATGCCTCCGTCATGCAACGGCATCCCGACTTAACAGGCCGGCGCCTTGTCTATCGGATCGTTAGGGATCTCATTGCCAGCCAAGTCAACGACCTGATGAGCGAGAGTGCTCGCCGCATCGAAGCGGCAGCGCCGCAGAGCGCTGATGCAGTCCGGGCGCTTGAGCGTCCACTGATCGGTTTCAGTCAGGACATGCACAAAAGGCACAGAGCATTAAAGGATTTCCTTTTTGAGTATCTCTACCGCCACTACCGTGTCCATCGAATGACCACCAAAGCCACCGAGGTTATTCAAACCCTGTTCACAACATTAATGAACGATATTCGGCTATTGCCGACGCAGGCTCGTGAAACAGCCGAAGCGCGGGCGGCTGCTCGTGGCGAACGGGGCCAGGCTCGCGCCGTTGCCGATTACATCGCCGGGATGACCGATCGTTATGCGCTGGATGAACACGAGCGCCTGACCTCACCAAAACGCCTCAGCTAAAGTTGCTGAAAATAAGGCTGCACGCTATATTGTCAGGCCATTTGCCCAGAGAAACGGGAGCAGGTCAGTTTCTGACCTCGCCAGCCCTTCGACCCCCGCTGCAAGCGCAGAGCACGTTGCTTTGACCGCAACGGGCGTCCGGCACGGCGCTCCCCGGAAACAAAAAGAGAGGCAGTACGCGTGAGGCAGTTACCGTTTACCGGTCCATCGCTCTATCGGCCCGAATTTGAGCGCGACAATTGTGGCTTTGGCCTGATCGCGCACATGGACGGCCAGCCCAGTCACTGGCTGCTAGAGACCGCAATCTCAGCCCTGGCCAGACTGACCCACCGCGGCGCCGTTGCCGCGGATGGCAAAAGCGGCGATGGCTGCGGTCTGCTCATCAAACCACCAGTCCAGTTCCTGCAAAAAGCCGCAGCGGCTGAGGGCCTCACCCTTGCCGATGAGTTTGCCGCAGGTTGCGTATTTCTCTCACCCCAGGCAGACGCGGCGAAGACAGCCAAAGACGTGCTGGAAAAGGCGCTGGCACACTACGAAGTGCCTGCCGCGGGATGGCGCGATGTACCCGTAGACACCAGCGCCTGCGGGGAACAGGCACTGGCAACGCTGCCTGCCGTTGCCCAGATCTTTGTCAACTGTCCGAAGGACATGGCAGAACCTGAATTTGAACGGCGGCTGTTCATGGCGCGTCGTCAGGCGGAAAAGGCACTGGATGGCAAGGACGAGGATTTCTACATCCCAAGCCTGTCATCACGTGTCCTATCCTATAAAGGCCTAGTGATGCCAGAGAACCTGGCGGTGTTTTACAAGGACCTGCAGGACCCCGCGCTCGAGACCTCGCTGGCGGTCTTCCACCAGCGCTTCTCAACCAATACGCTGCCGCAGTGGCGGCTCGCTCAGCCTTTCCGCTATCTCGCCCACAATGGCGAGATCAACACCATTCAGGGCAATCGCAACTGGGCGCTGGCGCGCGCCTGTCGCTTTGAAACCCCTCTGCTACCGGATATTGATGCCATTCAGCCGCTGGTGAACCTTACCGGCTCGGACTCATCAAGTTTGGATAACATGCTGGATGTGCTCATCACTGGCGGCATGGATATTTTCCGCGCACTGCGGCTATTGATCCCACCGGCTTGGCAAAACGTTGAGACCATGGATCCGGACTTGCGCGCCTTCTATGAGTTTCACTCACAGCATATCGAGCCCTGGGACGGTCCAGCCGGCATCGTGCTCACTGACGGTCGTCATGCAGCCTGCGCGCTCGATCGCAACGGCCTGCGCCCGGCACGCTGGGTAATTACTCGCGACCGGCACATCACCGTCGCCTCTGAGGTGGGTGTTTGGGATTACAACCCCGAGGATGTTGTCGAGAAAGGCCGTCTGCGGCCGGGTGAAATGCTGGCCGCCGACACCGAGACCGGTGAGCTGCTGCTGCCGAAGATGATCGATGAGCGCCTGAAAAACCGCGCGCCCTACAAGCGCTGGCTGGCGCAACACTCGCGTGATGTGCCATCGGCACTCGGTCCGGACAGTGAGCGGGAGCCGGTCGACTCTGAGCGCATTGCTGTTTATCAGAAACAGTTTGGTATCAGTTTTGAAGAGCGCGACATTGTCACCCGCACCCTGGCACAAGGTGGCCAGGAGGCAGTGGGCTCAATGGGCGATGACACGCCGATGCCGGTGCTTTCACGGCAGGTCCGCCCGATTTACGATTATTTCCGCCAGCAGTTCGCGCAGGTGACCAACCCAGCCATCGACCCACTGCGAGAGCAGATCGTGATGTCGTTGGAGACGGTCATCGGCCCAGAGAAAAATCTGTTCGAGGAAGTGGAAGACCACGCCAAGCGCCTGGTGTTGGACTCCCCCATCCTCTCCGATGGGAAGTTCCTTGGCCTAATCGCCGAGCACGAGCCGAATGAGCAAGTCCACCGCATCAACTTGAGCTATCCGGAAAGCGGTAATCTTGAAGATGCCATTACCGCCATTCGTGACGAGGCCGCCGAAGCCGTTCGCCAGGGATCATCACTCCTTATTCTCTCCGATCGCCAGCTCGAGCGCGATCGGATACCTGTGCATGCCCTGCTGGCCACTGGCGCGATTCATCATCATCTGGTTCGCACAGGGCTTCGCTGTGACGCCAACTTGATTGTTGAGACCGGCACTGCGCGCAACAGCCATGAGTGCGCTGTGCTCATCGGCTATGGGGCCACGGCAATCTATCCTTATCTGGCCTATGACGTGGTTCAGGATCAGCTGCGCACTGGTGAGATTAAGGGTGCGGCGCTGGCGGATCTCCTGCGTAACTATCGTAAGGGGCTTAATAAGGGCCTCTACAAGATCCTCTCCAAGATGGGCATTTCCACCATCACGAGTTATCGCGGTGCGCAGCTATTCGAAATTGTCGGTTTCCATGATGAGGTGGTGGAGCTGTGCTTCCCCGGCACAACATCCCGCATTCAAGGCGCCGGCTTTGTCGATCTGGAGTCCGATCAGCGCACGCTGCACCAAAGAGCCTGGCGTCGCAGCCAAGCCCTCACACAGGGCGGTCTGCTGAAATACGTCCATGGCGGTGAGTATCACGCCTACAACCCGGATGTGGTGGGCGCACTGCAGGAGGCCGCTTATACCGGCGATTACGAGCGCTACCAAGTGTTTGCCGAGACAGTAAACACCCGGCCAGTTGCTGCTTTGCGCGACCTGCTGCAGGTGCGTGAGAGCGAAGCGATTCCACTGGAGGAAGTCGAGCCAATTGAGGCAATCCTCAAGCGCTTTGACTCGGCGGGCATGTCGCTTGGCGCACTTTCTCCAGAGGCACATGAGGCACTGGCGATTGCCATGAACCGACTTGGCGCCCGATCCAACTCTGGCGAAGGTGGGGAGGATGCGCATCGATTTGGCAACGAGCGGATGTCACGCATTAAACAGGTGGCATCCGGGCGATTTGGTGTCACACCGCATTATCTGCGCAACGCCGAAGTGCTGCAGATTAAGGTGGCACAGGGCGCCAAACCCGGCGAAGGCGGTCAGTTGCCAGGGCATAAAGTCAACGACATGATCGCTCGCCTGCGCTATTCCAAGCCAGGGGTTGCGCTCATCTCGCCACCGCCGCATCACGATATCTACTCCATCGAAGATCTGGCGCAGCTCATCTATGACCTCAAGCAGGTCAACCCGGAAGCGCTGGTATCGGTGAAGCTTGTGGCTGAGCCAGGTGTTGGCACCGTGGCCGCAGGTGTGGCCAAGGCCTATGCCGATCTCATCACCATCTCCGGTTATGACGGCGGCACCGGGGCCAGCCCGCTCACCTCAGTGAAATACGCGGGCACGCCATGGGAGCTGGGACTCACTGAGACGCATCAGACACTGCGCGCCAATAATCTGCGCGAAAAAATCCGATTGCAGACCGACGGCGGCCTGAAGACCGGCCTTGATGTGATCAAGGCTGCCATCCTCGGTGCTGAGAGCTTTGGCTTTGGTACCGCGCCCATGGTAGCGATGGGCTGCAAATATTTGCGCGTCTGTCATCTCAACAACTGCCCAACGGGTGTCGCCACGCAGGAAAAGGTCCTGCGGATGAAGCATTTCATTGGCACGCCAGAGCGAGTGGCCAATTACTTTACCTTTGTCGCCATGGAAACCCGCGAGTGGATGGCACGTCTGGGTGTGCGCACGCTCGAGGAGCTGATTGGCCGGCTTGATCTGCTTGAGCCGCGTGAACCGGAAACGCCGCGCCAAGCCCGCCTCGATCTCTCGCCTATCCTCTCCGATGGCGGGCTCGACAGCAGTCTACCGACGCATTGCATGACGCCAAGTAACCTCCCCTTCGATAAGGGCGAGCTTGCCGAGCGTATGGTTAAAGACGCGCTGCCAGCCATTGAGCAGGCGAGCGGTGGCGACTTTAGTTACAGCGTGCGTAATGATGACCGCTCGATTGGTGCCCGCCTCTCCGGTGAGATTGCGCTGCGCCATGGCAACCTTGGTATGAGCGCTACTCCAATTCGCTTGCATCTGACCGGCAGCGCCGGACAAAGCTTTGGTGTTTGGAACGCTGGCGGCCTGGAAATGACGCTCGATGGCGATGCCAATGATTACGTTGGCAAAGGCATGGCTGGCGGCAAGCTGGTGATTCGTCCGCCTCAGGGCAGCAGTTTCAAGAGCCAAGAGACAACGATCATCGGCAACACCTGCCTGTATGGCGCCACCGGTGGCAAGCTATTTGCTGCCGGCCTAGCCGGCGAGCGTTTTGCCGTGCGTAACTCGGGCGCACATGCGGTGGTTGAGGGTGTCGGCGATCACGGCTGTGAGTACATGACAGACGGTGTTGTCTGCGTCCTCGGTGCCACCGGGCTGAATTTTGGTGCCGGCATGACCGGTGGCCTGGCTTTTGTACTTGATCTGGAGAATCGATTTGTCGATCGCTACAACCACGAGCTCATCGACATTCGCCGCATTCAGACTGAGCCGATGACCCGTCATCGTGAGTTCCTGCGGGCTACTATTGCCGAATTTGTCAGCGAAACTGGCTCGGCCTGGGGGCAGGAGATTCTCGATAACTTCCGTGATTACGTGGGTTGTTTCTGGCTGGTCAAGCCAAGGGCTGCCGATATTAATGAGGTTCTGAACACGCTGCGTCAGGCAGCCTGAGCACACTATGGGCAATTATTTTCAGTTCATCGAAGTCCCTCGCCAGGACACCGAGAAAGAACCCGCCCAAGCGCGGGTAAAAAAATTTGGTGAGATCTATGGCGACTTCTCAAGCGATCATGCCGCAGCACAGGCAGATCGCTGTGTGGAATGTGGCAACCCTTATTGCGAATGGAAGTGCCCGGTTCACAACTACATTCCCAACTGGCTCAAACTAATAGCCGAGGGCAATCTGTTTGAAGCCGCTGAGCTCTCACACAAAACTAACAGCCTCCCTGAGGTCTGTGGCCGCGTTTGCCCGCAGGACCGGCTCTGCGAAGGCGCCTGCACGCTGAACGATGGCTTTGGCGCGGTCACCATTGGCTCGGTCGAAAAGTACATCACCGATGAGGCATTCAAGCGTGGCTGGCGTCCGGATATGTCGGGCGTTGTATCCGCCGGCAAGAAGGTGGCGGTGGTTGGCGCAGGCCCAGCCGGGCTCGGTGCCGCCGATATTCTCGTGCGCAACGGCGTGGAGGCGGTGGTTTTTGACCGCTACCCCGAGATTGGCGGACTGCTGACCTTTGGCATACCGCCGTTCAAGCTTGAGAAAGAAGTCATCGCCAAGCGCCGTGAAATCATGGAGTACATGGGCGTTGAGTTCCGCTTGGGTGTGGAGATCGGCCAAGATATCAGCTACGCCGAGCTTGAGCGCGATTACGATGCAGTATTCCTCGGCATGGGTACATACACCTACATGCGTGGCGGCTTCCCAGGCGAAGATAAGCCGGGTGTCTATGAGGCACTCCCCTATTTGGTCTCCAACATCAACCGCCTGATGGGTTTTGAGAAAACCCCCAGCGACTATATTGATATGGATGGCCAGCGTGTCGTGGTGCTTGGCGGTGGCGATACGGCCATGGACTGCAACCGCACCGCGCTGCGGCAGGGTGCGGCCAGCGTGACCTGCGCCTATCGTCGAGATGAGCAGAATATGCCCGGGTCAAGGCGCGAAGTCTCCAATGCCAAAGAAGAAGGCGTCGAGTTCCTGTTTAATCGCCAACCGATCGAGATTGTTGGTGAGAATGGCGTCGAGGGCGTGAAAGTTGTCGAAACGCAACTGGGCGCACCCGATGAGCGCGGCCGCCGTCAACCGGAAGTCATCCCGGGCAGCGAAGAAATCATCCCGGCCGATCGCGTCATCATCGCCTTTGGCTTCCGTCCGGATCCGCCGGAGTGGTTTGATGAGCATGGTATTCAGGTGGATGAGCGTGAACGCGTGAAGGTTGCCAAAGGTGGGCATCACCCCTTCCAGACTGACAACCCCAACGTCTTCGCCGGCGGTGACATGGTGCGTGGGTCAGATCTCGTGGTGACGGCGGTCTGGGAAGGCCGTGAGGCAGCCAAGGGCATCCTGGCTTATCTCGGCGTTTAAAAGAGCACGGATTAATGGCTGAGCTGCAGAATGATCGTTTCCTGCGCGCACTCATGCGCGAGCCGGTTGATCGCACACCGGTGTGGATCATGCGTCAAGCGGGTCGCTACCTGCCGGAATATCGCGAGGTGCGGGCCAAGGCCGGCGGGTTCATGGATCTTTGCAGCAACCCGGATCTTGCCTGCGAAGTCACGCTGCAACCACTGCGGCGCTTTGATCTGGATGCTGCAATTCTGTTCTCGGATATTCTCACTATCCCCGATGCGATGGGGCTTGGGCTTTATTTTGAGGCCGGGGAAGGGCCGCGCTTTGAGCGCACAGTGCGAGATGCGGCCACAGTCGATGCTCTGCCCATCCCGGATATCGGCAGTGAACTGCGTTACGTCACCGATGCCGTTAGCCTGATTCGCCGTGAGCTGCACGGCAAAGTGCCATTGATTGGCTTCTCCGGCAGCCCCTGGACGCTCGCCACCTACATGGTTGAAGGTGGCAGCAGCAAAGATTTCCGCCACATCAAGGCGATGGCTTATGACGCACCCGAGGTGCTGGAACGGCTACTTGGCAAGATCGCAAAAGCAGTGACTGCCTACCTCAACGCTCAGGTAGAAGCGGGTGCGCAAGCGCTAATGATTTTTGACACCTGGGGTGGTGCACTGGCGCATCATCTCTACCCGCGCTTCTCGCTCTCCTTTGTCGAACAAATCATCGATGGTCTGATTCGCGAGCGCGAAGGACGCCGTATCCCGGTGGTCTTCTTTACCAAAGGTGGTGGGCTTTGGCTCGATCAGATCGCCGACTGCGGCGCCGATGCACTTGGCATTGATTGGACAATGTCCCTATCAGAGGCTCGTCGCGTTGCTGGTAACCGGGTGGCCCTCCAGGGCAATCTCGATCCCAGCACACTTTATGCCGGGCCGGAAGTGATTCGTGAGGAGGTCAAGCGCACACTCGCAGAATTTGGCCATGGCAGCGGCCATGTCTTCAACTTAGGCCATGGCGTCCATCCGCAAATCCCCCCTGAACATGTCGCGGCAATGGTCGAAGCAGTCCACGACCTAAGCCCTGCCTGGCATGCCCGCTAAAAAGCCACGCATTCTCTCCGCCGGGGTCGTGCTCGTGCGCGCCGAGGCAGGGGAATGGCATTTCCTGCTCTTGCGGGCCTACCAGTACTGGGATTTCCCCAAAGGCCGCACAGAAGCAGGGGAAACTCCGCTCGAAGCGGCAAAACGCGAAGTACAGGAAGAGACGGGCATCACCGATTTGCATTTTCATTGGGGCGAGGACTTTGTTGAAACCGGCCCCTACGCCCGCGGCAAGGTCGCGCGTTACTATCTGGCAGAGACCCATGAAAAGACCGTGGTCCTAGGCATTGCCCCGGAACTCGGTACCCCAGAACATCATGAATGGCGCTGGGTGGATCGCAATACCGCATATCACCTTACTGCCCCACGTGTGCATCAGGTGCTGGACTGGGCGCTCGAGCGCCTACCAGTCACTCCCAATGACTGATTCAGGAGACGGCATCATGGCCAATGACCTCAGCACAGGGCTGCATTATCCGGCCACACGGCCTCGCCGACTGCGCCGCGATGATTTCACCCGCAGACTTGTGCGCGAAAACCACTTCAGTGTGGATGATCTGATCCAGCCGGTTTTTGTCATTGAGGGCAATAACCGCAGCGAAGCCGTCCCATCAATGCCCGGCGTGGAAAGACTCACCGTAGACCGGCTAGAAGCCGAGGCGGAGACACTGGCAAAGCTTGGCGTTCCCGCCATTGCACTCTTCCCAGTCACCCCGCCTGAGGCGAAAAGTCACGATGGCGCCGAGGCCTGGAATCCCCAAGGTCTAGCGCAACGTGCCGTTAGAGCTATTAAGGCGAGTGTCCCGGAACTGGGTGTCATCACGGATGTCGCATTAGATCCATTCACCTCACACGGGCAGGACGGCATCCTTGATGAATCCGGCTACATCGCCAATGACATCACCATCGAAGCCTTGGTCCGTCAGGCCCGCTCGCATGCCGAAGCCGGCGCCGATATCGTCGCTCCTTCGGACATGATGGACGGGCGCATCGGTGCCATCCGTCAAGCGCTTGAGGCCGATAACTTTACCGAAACGCGTATTCTTGCCTATGCCGCCAAATATGCCTCGGCCTTCTACGGGCCTTTCCGTGACGCAGTCGGCTCCGCCTCTGCTCTTGGCAATGCCGATAAGCGCACCTACCAAATGGATCCTGGTAACGGATACGAGGCCCTGCGCGAGGTTGGCATGGACCTCGCCGAGGGCGCAGACATGATCATGATTAAACCGGGCATGCCCTATCTGGATGTCATCCGTCGTGTACGTGATCAATTCCAGGTCCCCACATTCGCTTATCAGGTCAGTGGTGAATACGCCATGCTCAACGCCGCGTTCGCGAATGGCTGGCTCGATCGACGCGCCTGCGTCATGGAGGCCCTGTTGGGCTTTAAACGCGCAGGCGCCGATGCCGTTCTTACCTATTTTGCCAAGGAAGTGGCCGGCTGGCTGGCCGACCACTGAGGCCCTCACCACCACGAGGTAAATCATGGATCGCTACGCAGTTTTCGGCCACCCTGTTGGCCATTCCCTCTCACCCCGGATCCACCGGCTATTTGCCGAGGAGACAGCCCAGCAAATTGAGTATGAGCGCATCGAGCCCCCGCTTGACGGCTTTGCGCAGGCAATGCGCGACTTCCATGCTGCCGGCGGCAGTGGCGCCAACGTTACTGTGCCATTTAAGGAAGAGGCCTGGGACATCGCCGAACAGCGCAGTCAGCGCGCAGAGCGTGCCGGGGCTGTGAATACCCTTATCCTGGGCGATTTGCTCTATGGCGATAACACTGATGGCGAGGGGCTGATTAACGATCTGCGCAATAACCTAGGGGTGGGCCTGGCTGGCAAGCGGATTCTTCTGATTGGCGCTGGAGGCGCTGCACGTGGTGTTCTAGGGCCACTGCTGGCCGAGCAGCCTGCGAGTCTGGTGGTGGCCAATCGCACCGCTGACCGGGCTAATGTGTTGGCAAATGCCTTCTCCGACATCGGCAATGTCGACGGGGTGGGTCTGGAGGCCCTCGAGGGCGAGCGCTTCGAAGTGGTGATCAATGCAACATCCAGCGGGCTCGCGGGTGAAGTCCCCGAGTTGCCAGCGAGCATCGTTGCCGATGGCGCCACGGCCTACGACATGATCTACGGCGCTGAGCCTACGCCCTTTCTGCGCTGGGCGAACGACCATGGCGCATTTCGCACTCGGGATGGCCTAGGCATGCTTGTCGAACAGGCGGCCGCCTCTTTTGAGCTCTGGCGCCATATTCGACCCAGCACCGAGCCAGTCATCGAAGCCCTGCGCCACGACACCCGACCTTAACCTTCGGAGTGATATTGCCCCATTAGACGCATGTAGTGCCGTGCAGAATAGGCCAGCTGCTCACGTTCAGTGTCGGTAATAGGCCGCGCCGGCTTTGCCGGACTGCCCAGATAAAGATAGCCGCTTTCAAGATGCTTACCCGGTGGCACCAGCGTATTGGCACCGATCATGACCTCGTCCTCGACCACTGCGCCATCGAGCACGATTGCCCCCATGCCAACCAACACCCGGTTGCCAATCGCACAGGCGTGAATCACGGCCCGGTGTCCAACCGTGACATCTTCCCCGATGATTGCCGGATAGCCACCTTGATAGGGCCCCTTGTGCGCAACATGCACGATCACGCCATCCTGAATATTGGTCCGATCGCCCACCTCAATGCGATGGACATCGCCACGCAACACGGCGGTTGGCCATACCGAGACATCCTCACCCAGTGTGACATCACCAATCACCACTGCCGTCTCATGGACCCAAGCGCTGCCCGGGATGCTGGGCATGATGCCCTGATACGCCTCAATCACAGCGAACTCCTTAGGTCATGGTCACCAATTCTTCGGCACTGGTTGGATGGATGGCCACGGTATCGTCCAAATCACGTTTGGTAGCGCCCATCTTCAACGCCACAGCAAACCCCTGCAGCATCTCGTCGCTAGCAAGGCCAAAGAGATGGATGCCGACCACGCGCTCGTCATCACCCAGGCAGACCAGCTTCATCGTCGTGGGCTGCTTGGCTTCCGCCGGGGAGAGCGCGAAGTCCATCGCGGTAAAACGCGTCTCGTAAACGCGGACTTCATCCCCGTACTCCGCCCGTGCCTTGGCTTCGGTCAGCCCCACAGTACCAATCGGCGGGTGAGTGAACACCACAGTCGGCACATCGCGATAGTCGAGTTTGCGCTCAGATTGCCCGCCCCATAGCCGATCAGCCAGTCGCCGTCCGGCGGCGATGGCCACCGGCGTCAACGGATAGGGATTATCGGTCACATCACCCAGGGCAAAAATATGGGGCTGATTCGTCGCCTGCCAGTCGTCCACTGGAATCGTCCCGCGCTCACTCATGGCGACGCCGGCGGCTTCAAGCGCCAGATCATCCGTATTCGGCAGTCGGCCGATGGCCCAAATGACTTGATCTAGGCCCTCAAGAACAGCGCCATCATCAGCATGCAAGGTATACCCACCCCAGTCAGCCTCAAGCCCAGTCGGGGTGAAATTGCTAACAAGCTCAGGCCCGTGATGCGCAATCGACTCTACATAGGCGTTTTGGATTGATTCATCGAATTCGCGCAGTGGGCGGTCTCGGCGAACAACCAACTTCACCTCACTGCCAAGCTGGCTGAGCACGCCAGCCAGTTCCACAGCGATATAACCGGCACCAACGACAGCGACCTTTTGCGGACGATCCTTGAGGGCAAAAAAGCCATCCGAATCGATCCCCAAATCGCCCCCCGGGATACCTGGTCGACCTGGTACCCCACCCGTGGCGATTACGAAGCGCTCGGCGCTATAGCGTGCTCCATTCACTTCGATGGTGTTGGCATCGATGAATTGAGCATGGCCCCGGATGATTTCGACCCCGGAGTTATCCAGATTGCGATCGTAAATACCGTTTAGTCTCTCGATATAGGCCTCACGTGCAGAGACAAGCACCGACCAATCGAGCCGGGGCTCTACACCGGAGAAGCCGTAATCACGCGCCCGATTCATCACCTCAGCCGCATGGGCGGCCTGCCACATCACTTTTTTGGGTACACAACCGACATTGACGCAGGTACCGCCCAGCTTGCCGGATTCAATGACCGCACACCTCGCACCATAGGCAGCTGCCCGTCGTGCCGTGGCAATGCCACCGCTCCCGCCGCCAATACAAATCAGATCGTACGCTTCCGACTGGGCTGTCATATTCAACTCCCGAATTCATTGTCAATGCGATTATTCTCGCAGATAAGGCGAACTCACACAGGCATTGCAGGCTCGAACTTCCTGCAAGGAATCACTACCCTTTGTCCCGATAGCAAACAAAGAGATCCGAGAAACCATGACCAATCCGCTGCTCGAGGCTCAGGGCCTACCGCGTTTCACCGCCATTGAAGCCAATCATGTTCAACCGGCTGTCGAGGCGGTACTGGCAGATAACCGCAAAGCCATCGCTGAAATAACCGCCGAGTCGGCGCCTGCAACCTGGCACAACCTGGTCGCTCCACTCGAGCGCCTAGAAGATCGGCTAGAGAAAACTTGGTCACCGGTGTCACATCTCAATGCGGTGATGAACAGCGAGGCGCTGCGCGAGGCTTACAATGCATGCCTGTCTGCACTCTCGGCCTATCACACCGAAATGGGCCAGAACACATCACTCTATGAGGCTTTCCGTGCTCTCGCAGACAGCAAGGCATATGACCAGCTGGAGCAGGCACAACGGCAGACAGTGGATAACGCCCTACGCGACTTTAAACTGGCCGGTGTCGCGCTTGAAGCACACGAAAAGAAGCGCTATGCGCAGATTGCTGCCCGTCTGGCAGAGCTTTCATCCAAGTTTCAAGAAAACCTGCTCGATGCGACCGACGCCTGGCATAGGGACACACAAGACAAGGCCGAGCTCGCCGGTATCCCCGAGTCAGCTTTGGGAGTCATGCAACAGAACGCCAGACAGTCGGGAGTTGAGGGCTGGCGGGTGAGTCTTGATATGCCAGTGGTGCAGGCGGTGCTTGCCTATGCAGAAAACCGTGCGCTGCGTCATGAGGTTTATGAAGCCTTCACCACAAGGGCCTCAGATACCGGGCCCAACGCCGGGCGGTGGGACAATCATCCGATCATGGCTGAGATCCTCGATTTGCGTCAGGAAAAGGCTCAGCTGCTGGGCTTTGCCAATTACGCAGACCTTTCACTGGCGCCGAAAATGGCCGATTCGCCGGCGCAGGTCATTCGGTTTTTAGAAGACCTGGCCGCACGGGCCCGGCCCGTTGCTGAACAGGAGCATGCCGAACTGGAAGCTTTTGCCAGAGACATGGACGGCTTGGAGCGGCTAGAGGCCTGGGATGTTGGTTACTACAGCGAACAATTGCGCCGGCAGCAGTTTGAGCTCTCCCCGGAAGACCTTCGCCCCTATTTTCAGGCCGAACGCGTCATGGACGGTATGTTCGCGGTTGTTGAACGGCTCTTTGGCATACAGATCAGCCAGCGGGATGACATCGATACCTGGCATCCAGACGTGCGCTTCTACGAAATTTATGATGCCAACGGGGCATTACGCGGGCAGTTCTATACCGACCTCTACGCCCGCTCACACAAACGCGGCGGCGCCTGGATGGCCACCTACCGCGGGCGCTTACAACACGAGGGAGAGCTTCAGACGCCGGTTGCCTTTCTCACCTGTAACTTCACGCCGCCCGTAGACGGCAAACCCGCACTGATCACGCATGATGAGGTGATCACGCTATTCCACGAGTTCGGCCATGGCCTGCATCACATGCTCACGCAGGTGGAAACCGCCAGCGTGGCGGGCATCAATGGCGTTGCTTGGGATGCGGTAGAGCTACCAAGCCAGTTCCTTGAGAATTGGTGCTGGGAGCGTGAGGCATTAGATCTTTTTGCCCGCCACCATGAGACCGGCGAACCCATCCCGAATGATCTTTTTACACGCATGACCGCTGCTCGACACTTCCATGCCGCCATGCAAATGGTTCGGCAACTGGAGTTCTCGCTATTCGACCTGCGGTTACACGTCGAACACGACCGCAGCGCGGGCGAGCAGATTTTTGCCCTGCTCGAGTCGGTCCGCAATCAAGTCGCCGTGGTGCAGCCTCCCGCCTTCAACCGCTTCCCGAATAGCTTTGCGCATATCTTCGCAGGCGGCTACGCAGCGGGGTATTACAGCTACAAATGGGCAGAAGTCCTCTCGGCCGATGCCTTTGCCCGCTTCACCGAGGAAGGGATCTTCAATCCGGTCACTGGTCGAGCCTTTATGGAGCATATCCTTGAGAAAGGTGGCTCTGAGGACGCAGCCAAACTCTTTCGTGAGTTTCGTGGCCGCGAGCCGAGCATTGAGCCGCTGCTCAAAGCCAGCGGGCTGGCTGCCTGAGCGCAGTCAACTCTCTGCAGCGCAGTAACAGCCTGCGATACAATTGTTTGATGCCGTTTTAATCGTCACCGGAGACCGCCCGTGAAGCTTGCCTCCTGGAATGTAAATTCGCTCAATGTACGCCTGCCGCAGGTACTCGATTGGCTGCAAACCACCTCCCCCGATGTGCTCGGGCTGCAGGAGACCAAGCTCACGGATGAGAAATTCCCCGTTGAGGCCATACGCGAGGCAGGCTATGAAGTCGCCTTTAGCGGGCAGAAGACCTACAACGGCGTCGCGGTATTGGCCCGCAAACCAATCAGCGACATCATCCTGGATATCCCAGGCTTTGAAGACCCGCAGCGTCGCGTACTGGCCGGGACCATTGGTGACATGCGCTTTATCAATCTCTACGTCCCCAATGGCAAGGCCGTCGGCACCGACAAATATGAATACAAACTGGCTTGGCTGTCGCATTTGCGCGATTGGCTGGCCGATGAGCTAAAAGCCCATGAAAAAGTGGTTGTCGTGGGTGATTTCAACATCGCCCCGACCGATGCTGATGTCCACGACCCAGAGGAGTGGCACGAGCAAATCCTCTGCTCAACGCCCGAGCGCGAAGCCCTTGAGGACATCTTGGAGCTTGGTTTTACCGATAGCTTTCGCCAGTTCGAGCAGGCCGATGCCAGCTTCTCGTGGTGGGACTATCGAATGAACAATTTCAAGCGTAATCGTGGCCTGCGCATCGATCTTGTCCTGACCAGCCCAGCGGCCACCGGCGCGCTTCAGGCGGGCTGGATCGATCGCGAACCTAGAACTTGGGAGCGACCCTCCGACCATACACCGGTCGTCGCCGAATTGGGCAATTAAAGGGGCCAGCCGCCATGCAATATAAAGATCTGCGTGATTTTATTAACCAGCTCGAAGCCCGTGGTGAATTAAAACGCGTCACCACTGAAGTCGATCCCAATCTGGAAATGACAGAGATTTGCGATCGCACGCTGCGTCAAGGCGGGCCTGCCATCCTCTTTGAGAATCCCAAAGATCACGATGTGCCAGTGCTGGGCAACCTGTTTGGCACGCCGGAGCGGGTGGCGCTTGGCATGGGGGCCGAGAGCGTTGAAGCATTGCGCGAAATCGGAGAGCTGCTGGCCTTTTTAAAATCACCCGAACCGCCAAAGGGCATGCGCGAAGCCTGGGAAAACCTGCCGGTGTTTCGCAAGGTGCTGGATATGGCGCCCAAAGTCAGGCGAAGCGCACCCTGCCAGAAAAACATCATTGAAGGCGATAAGGTGGACCTGGGCCAACTGCCGATCCAGACCTGCTGGCCGGGAGATGCCGGC
Organism: Spiribacter sp.; assembly: GCA_965658695.1. Lineage (GTDB taxonomy): Bacteria > Pseudomonadota > Gammaproteobacteria > Nitrococcales > Nitrococcaceae > Spiribacter. The sequence goes on along the minus strand of CBFHTR010000004.1, from coordinate 51,557 downwards.
CCGCTGATCACCTGGGCCTTGGTTATTACCCGTGGGCCCGGGCAGAAACGACAGAACCTCGGCATATATCGTCAGCAAGTGATCGGCCGCAACCGAGTCATTATGCGCTGGCTCTCCCATCGTGGTGGTGCGCTGGATTTTCGTGATTGGCGACAGGCGCATCCGGGCAAGCCCTTCCCGATTGCCGTCGCACTCGGTGCCGATCCGGCAACCTTGCTGGGTGCCGTGACGCCCGTGCCAGATTCCCTCTCGGAGTATGCCTTTGCCGGTCTGCTGCGCGGCAGCCGTACCGAGCTAGTCAATTGCATCGGCTCCGATCTGCAAGTACCCGCCTCGGCGGAGATCGTACTCGAGGGCCACATCCATCCCGATGACATGGCGCCGGAAGGGCCATTTGGCGATCACACGGGTTATTACAATGAAGTAGATGATTTTCCGGTCTTTACCATCGACCGCATCACTCATCGCGACGATCCGATCTATCACAGCACCTATACTGGGCGTCCGCCGGATGAGCCCGCGGTTTTGGGCGTCGCGCTAAACGAAGTTTTTGTGCCCATCCTGCAGCGTCAGTTCCCGGAGATCGTGGACTTCTATCTGCCGCCGGAGGGATGCAGCTATCGCATGGCCGTTGTCACAATGCGCAAGCAATACCCGGGGCATGCCAAGCGCGTGATGATGGGTGTGTGGTCATTTCTGCGTCAGTTCATGTACACCAAATTCATTATTGTTGCCGACGATGATGTGAACGCGCGCAGTTGGGAGGATGTTATCTGGGCGATGACCACGCGCATGGACCCGGCCCGCGACACCGTGATGGTCGAAAATACCCCAATCGACTATTTGGATTTCGCTTCACCGGTTTCGGGCCTGGGTTCAAAAATGGGTTTTGATGCCACCAGCAAATGGCCTGGAGAGACCGATCGTGAATGGGGACGCGCAATCGTCATGGATGAAACCGTCAAACACAGAATTGATGCCATTTGGGATGAACTGGGTATCGATGGAGAGGCGAAATGAGCTATCGGGTGCAAATCGCGGAAACCGATCATCAGTTTGATGTTGAAGCCGAAGAATCCATTATCGATGCGGCCATGCGTGCCGGTTTAATGCTGCCCTACAGCTGTCGCAGTGGCACCTGTGGCACGTGCATGGGTGAGGTAGTCAAAGGCACATTCCATTATCCAGACGGTTTGCCACCTGCTATCAACACAGACCAGGCGGCCGCCGGCAAGGCTCTTTTCTGTCAGGCTCGCGCCGATAGCGACTTGGTCATTCGTGTCAATGAAGTACGAGAGGCGGGCGATATCCAACCGCAGCGCCTGCCTGCCCGAGTTGAGCGCATTGAGGAATGCGCGCCAGATGTCCGACGCCTGTTCCTTAAACTGCCACGCGATAAACGTCTACCATTTCTGGCTGGGCAATATATCGACTTCCTGCTGCGCGGCGGTCAGCGACGCAGTTTTTCACTGGCCAATGCACCGCATGATGATGAGCTACTCGAGCTGCATATCCGCCACCTTCCCGGAGGCTTATTTTCAGGTCATGTATTCACCGACTTAAAAGAAGGCGCACTGCTGCGTTTTGAAGGCCCACTCGGTAACTTTTTCCTGCGTGAAGAAAGCGATCGGCCCATGGTCCTAATGGGCGGTGGCACGGGATTTGGCCCAATCAAGGGCATTATCGAGCATGCGCTGCATTTGGGCATAGACCGGCCAATGCATGTCTACTGGGGGGCGCGTGCCCAAGCTGACCTCTATCTCGATGAGTTGCCAAAGCAGTGGGCAGCAGAGCATTCTCACATTCACTACACCCCGGTCCTCTCGGAGCCGGCCGGCGATCATCAATGGACCGGGTCCACAGGTTTTGTACATCAGCAAGTGCTCGCCGATTATCCGGATCTCAGTGGTCATGATGTGTACATGAGTGGGCCGCCACCGATGATCAATGCCGCGCGTGAGACCTTCATCGCAGCAGGATTACCGGCGGATCATCTGTATTATGATTCCTTCGAGGCCGCCCCAGATTAAGGTGCTGGATTGAATCGCGACACGAGGCGCTTTTGATGCCCATGACCCGTCTATTGCTTGGTATTGTTGCCGCAGGCCTGCTGGCCGGCTGCGCCAGCAATGGTGGCTCTGCTAGTGCTGACGATCCCATTCAGGGATTTAACCGCGGGGTTTATGCATTCAACGATGGGCTCGACACCTACGCCCTAGAACCGGCCAGCCGCGGCTGGACCACGATTACCACACCGGATGTACGCAATAGCGTCGATAATTTCTTCGACAACATCGAATCACCTGGCTACATCTTGAACAACATCCTGCAGGGCAAGCCGCTGGATGCCGGCCGTGAGACGGTGCGATTTGTACTCAACAGCACGCTCGGGCTGCTGGGGTTTTTCGATCCAGCGGCCGCCTGGCTTGGCATTGAAGGGCGCGCAGAAGACTTCGGCCAAACACTCGGTGTTTGGGGCGCAGAAGATGGCCCGTATCTGGTGGTACCGCTATTCGGCCCATCCGGTGCGCGCGATGTCACGCAGTACCCAGTCGCCTATTACACCAATGTCCTGACCTACGTCACGCTCGACACCCTGACATTCGGCACACTCACGGCCGTCAATGTCGTTAATAGCCGAGCGTTGATAGATGACGCGGCACGCTTTCGCGATGATGCAGCAATCGACCCCTACGTCTTCACCCGTTCGGCTTACCGCCAGTATCGCCAAAATGCGGTCTACGACGGCAACCCACCGCTTGATGATGATCCCTACTCGGATTTCTTCGAGGACATGGACGAGGGCGAGTCGCCCCAGCGCTAATCAGCTGTCGAGCTGACCCGCACTATTTGCCTGTTGCTCTAAGCGCAGCCGCAACGGGCTTCGCCGTGGGAAATGGGCCCGCAGAAAGGCCATTTGATCGGCCAGGATTCGCCGGCCCTGCAGATAGACATATTCTGCATGCGTGGGGGCAAAAGGTACCGCGAGCAACTGCATGCCCGCCTGCTCCGGCGTGCGATTGCCCTTGATGTTGTTACAGCGCTTGCAGGCGGTCACAACATTGGTCCAGACGTCATCACCACCGCGACTGATCGGCTTGACGTGATCTCGCGACAATTCGCTGCTGCGGCGTGACTCACCGCAGTAAAGACACAAGTGGTCATCGCGCTTGAACAGCGTCTGATTATTCAATGGGGGCACATAAGCCGGGTTGCCTTTCAGGCTGGCCTGCATTGCACCGGCGGTCGCGATAATGGAATTGACTTCCACCACGCTGCGTTTTCCACTGCGGGCATTATAGCCGCCGTGAACGCGATAGAGGCTCTGACCGCAGGTGTAGGCCACCTGGTCCAGGTGATATAGCCGAACCGCATCCTGGTAGGTGATCCACTCCAGTGGCATGCCTGAGACGTCGGTTCGTAAGATGGGGTGCTGCAGCGTTATCACGCTTTTGACCTCATAACTCACATCAGTACTGCGCTTTGCGCTTACTTAAGGCTGATCATCTAACGAAATCAGTCTATTGTGCAAGCATGACGGGTTGATGACGTCGCTTGGGGTGATTCGTTTTCGATATGCTGTAGAATCGCCGATCCGGCGTAAAAAACGACGGCTCGAGAGACAGGAGGCAACCTGATGAGTATCACCATCGCCGTACCCAAAGAAACGGCCAACGGAGAGCGCCGCGTCGCGGTCGTCCCCAGCGTTATTAAGCTGATGGACAAACTGGGCGTCGCCGTGCGCATGCAGCATGGCGCAGGCCAAGCCGCCGGATTCACGGACGATCTCTACGAGGGTGTCACTTGGGCTGACTCAACCGAGGAGCTCTACAAAGGCGCGGATATCATTCTGCGCGTGCAGCCGCCTAGCGTTGAGGAGGCCGGCAAGCTGCCGGAATCTAGCCTGCTGCTGAGTTTCCTCACCCCCTACGAGGGTGATAAGCGCATTCAAAACCTGCAAAAACGTAAGGTTACAAGCTTTGCGCTCGAGCTGGTGCCGCGTATTACTCGCGCACAGTCCATCGACGCGCTCTCCTCTCAGGCGAACATCGCCGGCTACAAATGTGCCCTGCTCGCTGCGAGCCTAAGCCCCAAGCTATTCCCCATGCTCACCACAGCAGCCGGCACGGTGCGCCCGGCGCGTGTTGTTGTCGTTGGCGCTGGCGTGGCTGGACTGCAGGCCATCGCCACGGCCAAACGCCTCGGCGCCATCGTCGAAGCCTATGACGTGCGCTCGGCGACCAAAGAACAGGTCGAGTCGCTCGGCGGCAAATTCATTGACACCGGCGTCAGTGCCGATGGTGAGGGTGGCTATGCCCGCGAGCTCACCGAAGAAGAAAAGGCGCAGCAGGCAGAAGTGCTGGCCAAGCACATTGCTGAGGCCGATGCCGTTGTCACCACGGCAGCAATTCCTGGTCGCGCCGCACCAAAAATCATCGACAAGGCAACGGTCGAGCGTATGAAGGCCGGTGCCGTGATCGTCGATATGGCTGCAGAGACCGGCGGCAACTGCGAGCTCACCGAGGCCGGCAAAGAGGTCAGCCATCATGGCGTGACAATTGCCGGACCAAAGAACATCCCCAGCATAGCGGCAACGCATGCCAGTGAGATGTATGCACGCAACCTGCACAATCTACTGGCACTGTTAATTAAAGACGGCGAAATCCAACTGGACTGGGAAGACCAGGTCGTCGCTGACAGCTGCTTGACGCATGATGGCGAAATCCGGCATGCGCCCACCCGAGAGCGCATGGAAGGAGGCAAATAATGGCAATCGAAGGTTTTGTCGCAATCTATATCTTTATGCTGGCGGCATTCGCCGGCTTTGAGGTGATCAGCCGGGTGCCGGTTATCCTGCACACCCCGCTGATGTCTGGCTCTAACTTTGTCCACGGCATCGTGGTGGTCGGCGCCATGGTGGTACTGGGTCACGCCGAGAGCGTGGCGGAACAGGTTGTGGGCTTCATCGCGGTGGTGCTCGCTGCAGGCAATGCCGTCGGCGGCTATGTGGTCACCGAACGCATGCTCGAGATGTTCAAGAGCAAGGATGAGCAGAAGAAGGGGGCCGAATAATGAATTTCATCGTTCAGTTTACCTATCTGCTCGCTGCCGTACTTTTCATCCTTGGCCTGAAAGCCATGAGCTCGCCGAAAACGGCGCGCAAAGGCATTATTTGGGCGGGTGTCGGCATGGTCTTGGCCACTCTGGTGACCTTTGTTCACCCGGCCGTGCATGGTTTCACTAATTACCTGTTAATTATTATTGCGATCGCTGTTGCCGGCGGGCTCGCCTGGTGGTCAGGCCGACGCGTGGCGATGACCGAGATGCCGCAAATGGTGGCGCTGTATAATGGCATGGGCGGCGGTGCTGCCGCGGCCATTGCCGGCGTCGAGATGTTGCGGGCGCTGCGTACCGCGCCAGCGGACTTCCGTGCTCAGGCCGAGGCACTGGCTGCTGATGCCAATATCAGCATGGCGGCTGCCGAAGCTGCCTTGCGCGCCGATGGCGTCGCCAGCGCGAGCATTGCTGGCGGCTTGGGCGCCGATGTGGCGATTCTGGCCATTCTGGGTGCACTAATCGGCACTGTGGCGTTTTCAGGCTCTCTGGTTGCCTGGGCCAAGCTCGATGGCCGGATGAAGCGCAACAGTCTTGTCCCGGCCCAACAGATCGTCAACATCGTCGTTTTCGCGCTCGCCGTTATCTTTGGCATCATGACCTTCTTCACCGACAGCCTGGCCGTGGTGGTGATTTTCTTTGCCCTAGGCCTGCTTTTTGGTGTCTTTGTGGCGGTGCCAATCGGTGGTGCCGACATGCCGGTCATCATCTCGCTTTTCAACGCGTTAACCGGGCTTGCCGTGGCATTTGAGGGTTACGCCATTGGCAACCCGGCCATGATCATTGCCGGCACAGTGGTCGGCGCGGCGGGCACACTGCTCACCCAGCTTATGGCCAAGGCCATGAACCGGCCAATCACCAATGTACTGTTTGCAGGCTGGGGCGCTACCGAGGGTGTGGCCAGCGAGGGCCCTGAGGGCGAGATGCAGGACATATCGGCTGAGGATGCCGGCATCATGATGGCCTACGCCGAGCGCGTGGTTATCGTGCCGGGATACGGCATGGCGGTGGCCCAGGCCCAGCACAAGATCTGGGAATTGGTTGAGCTGCTGCAGGATCGTGGGGTGGATGTGAAATTTGCCATCCATCCGGTGGCCGGACGCATGCCCGGTCATATGAACGTGCTGCTGGCTGAAGCCGGTGTCCCCTACGACATGATCTATGACATGGAAGACATTAACGAGGAATTTGGCACCACTGATATCGCCGTTGTGATCGGCGCGAATGACGTGGTGAACCCAGCTGCCCGTGACGATCCCTCCAGTCCGATCTACGGCATGCCGATCCTGAACGTTGACGCTGCCGAAAATGTGCTTGTTATCAAGCGTGGACGTGGCGCTGGTTTCTCCGGCGTTGAAAATGCGCTGTTCTTCGGCGAGAACACCCGTATGGTCTTTGGTGATGGCCAGAAAGTGGCCGGCAGCATGGTCCAGGCCGTCAAAGGCCTCTAACTGAGAAAGGATGCCGCGATGAGTGATTCACAAGCGCAAGACACCCTCGAGCAGCTTCAGGTTGATTCCGAGGGCCTGTACCAAGAAGACAGCTTTACCGACCGTCGGGTTGGGAGCATCCAGCGCTTAACACCCGTAACGGCCAACGGAGAGCCGGACCATTCGCGTCCGGTTCTCTACCTCGGCAGCACACAGGTGATGACGCCGGTTGGTGCCCTGCCGCTGAATTTTGAGCTGGAGGCCGACAGCCTTGAGGAAGCGCTTGCTGCCTTCCCAGCGGCGGCGCAGGCTTCACTCGAGCAGACAATGGAACAGCTCAAGGAAATGCAGCGCGAACAGGCCTCGCGGATCATGACACCGGATCAAATGGGCGGTGCCATGCCAAGTGGCGGCGCACCCGGTGGCGGCGCTCCGGGCGGTGGCATTCAGCTTCGCTGATCAAAAAAAGCGGCAACGATGGTCTCAATTGCCGCTTCATCTGCCCTATCAGGATCAGCGATAAAACGATCCAAATAGGCCAACGCAGCGTTTTTCAAATCAGAGTAATGAACAGCGCCTGCGGTGATGGAGCACGGCAAAAAATCATGGATAAGTAAGCGCTGCTGCAATGCCTCGGCTTCAATCTCTTGGCGCAGCAGTCTTTGCCGTAAGTCGGCGACGGCCGCTTGCTCACCTGGTACTCCCTCATCCAAGACCGTATTGCGGCGTGCAAGGCGCAAGGGTTCGATCATATTGGCCTGCCAGTGCTCAGCCCGTGCGAGCGCCAAGCCCAATGCGCCGGCATCCGGCAATCGATGGCCCAATACAGTCAATGACAACAGGGCAAATAACGCGCTCACCCCAATGCCATGACGATCCTGCAGATCAAGACAGGCCTGTTTTACACCCTCTGCCTCATAGCAGCGCAGCGTCATCTGCCAGACGTTGTCGATGAGGGTTTCTTGTGCGTTCATAGGCGAAAGTCTAGCAGCTGCCAGCGATCGGGCTTGCGCTATCGCCTCCGGCAACCAACAATCCAGCCATGACCAAGACCTTCGCTGTTGCCGTCCCCGGGCCTTTCCTTTCACCGCTGGATTATCTGCCCTGCCCGGATGAGCAGGAGCCACTTATCGGCGCACGCGTGCGGGTACCGCTAGGCCGGCGAGCCGTGATTGGCATCGTTGTTGCCGAGCGCAATGACAGCCATATTGACCAAAGCCGGCTGCGGCCGATTGCCGAAATTATTGATCAAAGCGCGCTGCTGCCGCCTGCATTAATGACGCTTATTAATTGGGCGGCGCGCTACTATCACCATTCGGTTGGCGAGGCCTTTGCCACCGCACTGCCCGCAAAGCTTCGACAAGGCCAAAGGGCAACGCCCGGTGAACAGACTTTCTGGCGTATGACTGAGGCGGGTGACGCACAGGCCATATCAGCACTGGCAAAACGCGCACCGCGCCAAGCAATGCTGTTGCAGGCTTTGAAAGAGAATGGCGTTCTTGGCGCAAGCGACCTGGCAGGGCTAGGCGGCGATGCCCGGGGAGCGTTACAACGATTGGTTGAGCGGGGGTTGGCCGAGGCTATTCAACACAGTGACTATGGCGTTATTCAGGCTACTGCCAGTGAACCCGCACCAACGCTGAATACCGCCCAGTCCGAAGCGGCCGGGCTCATCGAACCTGGCGCCGGACATCAAGCCATTCTTATCGAGGGTGTCACCGGCAGCGGTAAGACCGAGGTCTATCTCGATGCCATTACCCGCGCCATCGACAAGGGTCTGCAAAGCCTTGTGATTGTCCCGGAAATTGGCCTGACGCCGCAGCTGCTCAACCGATTCCGGCGTCGACTCAACGGGCGTATCGTCGTGCTGCATTCCGGTCTTGCCGATGGCGAACGGCTCAATGCGTGGCTAGCTGCTGCCGATGGCGAAGCGGATGTCATCATCGGCACGCGTTCAGCGGTTTTTGTCCCCCTCGCTCACCCTGGGCTGATCGTCGTCGACGAAGAGCACGATGCCTCTCTCAAACAGCAGGAGGGGTTTCGGTATTCGGCACGAGATCTTGCCGTTTTGCGCGGCCACCGCGCCGAAGTGCCCGTTGTGTTGGGCTCAGCAACGCCGGCATTAGAGACGCTAGCCAATGCCTCTCAGGGGCGTTACCTGCACTGCCAGCTCAACGAGCGGGCCGGCGATGCCAAGCCACCTTCTATGCAACTGCTCGACATGCGTGGCCAGCCAACCCAAGAGGGCCTCTCAAAACCCCTCATCGAGCGGGTTGGCGAACACTTGTCAGCCAATGGTCAGGTGCTGCTTTTTCTCAATCGCCGCGGCTTTGCGCCGGTTATTATCTGCCATGAATGTGGCTGGCTGGCTGAGTGTGACCGTTGCGATGCTCGGTATACCTATCATCGCAGCCGTGGCCGGCTGCACTGTCACCACTGCGATCGCGAGCAGCGCATCCCACAGAACTGTCCGCATTGCGGCAGTGTCGATCTGCGGCCGCTTGGGCTTGGCACGGAACGCATTGAGTCGGCATTGCAAACACATTTCCCTGAGACACCGCTGGTGCGTATCGACCGCGATACCACCCGGCAACGCGGTGGATTTGAGCAGCAGATGGCCGCAGCAATTCGGGGGGAGGCCAAATTGCTGCTTGGTACACAAATGCTCGCTAAAGGCCACCATCTCCCCGCCGTCACCCTCGTTGCCATCATTGATGCCGATCAGGGCTTATTCGGCGCCGATTTTCGCGCCGCCGAACGGCTGGCGCAGCTGATCGTGCAGGTGGCAGGCCGAGCCGGGCGCGCCGAGCGTCCGGGCGAGGTGGTTATCCAGACCCACCACCCTGAGCACCCACTGCTGCAAACGCTCATCCACGGTGGCTATCCTGCATTTGCCGAAACAGCACTAATCGAACGCAACGCGGCCGGCCTGCCGCCGAGTCGTGCGATGGCGTTGCTTCGCGCTGAGGCGCCAGGCCGTGAGGCGCCTATGCGTTTTCTCCAAGCAGCCGCCAGCCTCTCGCCACAGCGCCCGGGCGCCGAGTGCCTGGGCCCCTACCCCGCGCCAATGGAGAAGCGCGCGGGGCGCTACCGGGCACAACTCATGTTGCAGGCCGATGAGCGCGGTATTCTGCAGAACATGCTTGAAGAATGGGTGCCGCAACTGCAAAAACTGCGAGAAGCCCGACAGGTACGCTGGTCACTTGACGTCGACCCCAGCGAGACGCTTTAGCACCTGCGGCCGCAATCGCGGCTTGAACCCAATCGATGAGACCGGATAATGGTCGCTCATTCGTCACCCGGACAGCACCCGCCATTCATGAAAGAACAACTCATTGAGCTACTGGATCAGTCACTAAAAGCGCTACTGAGTGCTGAGTCGTTGACGCTGGCAGACACACCACCCATCCATGTCGAGCGCGCCCGTGACGGTGCTCACGGTGACTATGCAAGCAATCTGGCGATGCGGCTGGCCAAGCCATTGAGTCGACCACCGCGGGAAATCGCCCAAGCTCTCATCGATCATATGCCCACCCATCCGCATGTCGATCGGGTGGAAATTGCCGGCCCCGGCTTTATTAATTTCTTTGTCACGCAGGATGCAGCGAATGCGGTAATCGCACGCATTCACCGCGAAGGCAGCGAGTTTGGCCGGTGCCAACTTGGCAAGGGCGAACGGATCATGATTGAGTTCGTCTCGGCCAATCCGACTGGCCCACTGCATGTTGGCCATGGTCGCGGCGCGGCATTTGGCGCGGCACTGGGTAATCTGCTGGAGGCCGCCGGCTATGATGTCCACCGTGAATATTACGTCAACGACGCCGGCCGGCAGATGCATATCCTCACCGCAAGTGTGTTGGTGCGCTATCTCGAGCATCGCGGAGAGACCATCGAATTTCCGGCCAACGGCTATCGTGGTGACTATATCCATGACATTGCCCGTGACCTTGAGGCCGAGGCGGGCGAGCGCTATCGCATCAGCGCCGCTGAGCTCACCGAGGGACTGCCGGCCGATGCTAACGCGGGTGGCGATAAAGAAGCCTATATTGATGCCCTCATCGCCCGTGCTCGCGAACTCCTGGGCGAGGGCCACTACCAGGAAATCCTCCAAGCAGCGGTGGCTGCGATTATTCACGATATCGAAGAAGATCTAGCCGCGTTTGGCGTCCGCTATGACCGCTGGTTCAGTGAACGCGGCTTAGTCGAGTCAGATGCCGTTGACCGTGCTCTAGAGCGTCTGGAAGCAACCGGCGCCATTTATGAGCAAAACGGCGCTAAGTGGTTTCGCTCCAGCGACTACGGCGACGACAAAGACCGGGTTGTTCGCCGCGCCGACGGCCAAATCACGTACTTTGCCTCCGATATCGCCTACCACCTGGATAAATTTGAGCGCGGATTCACTCGTGCCATCGATGTCTTTGGCGCTGATCATCACGGTTATATGGCGCGAGTCCGGGCAAGCCTTGAGGCCTTCGGCCACGATACCGATCGCCTGGAATTCCGCTTGGTACAGTTTGCCATTTTGTATCGCGGCCACGAGCGACTTGCTATGTCCACACGCTCTGGTGAATTCGTGAAACTGCGCGAGCTTCGCGAAGAAGTGGGCAACGATGCAGCACGGTTTTTCTACGTGATGCGGCGGCCGGAGCAGCATTTGGATTTTGATCTGGAATTGGCGAAATCCCGCTCCAACGAAAACCCGATCTACTATATTCAATATGCCCATGCGCGGGTCTGCAGCGTGCTCGCGCAAATGCCTGAGCGTGAGCTCAAGCATGATCTCACCCGAGGCCTTGCGCATGTGGATCAGCTCACCGAAGTGCATGAGCAGGCACTGTTGCAGTTGCTTAACCGTTATCCAGAAATGATCGAAAGCGCTGCCAGCAATCATGAGCCTCATCAAATTGCACAATACCTTCGCGATCTGGCCGCCGGTTTTCACACTTACTACAACGCGCATACATTCTTAGTCGATGATGAGCATCTGCGCGACGCACGCTTGGCGCTTATCACCGCGACTCGACAGGTTATTCGTAACGGCCTGACGCTGCTCGGCGTCGCCGCGCCAGAGAGCATGTAGTCATGGCAAGCAGCGAGAAGAAAGCCAAAAAAACGACGCGCGGCGCGAAGCAGGCAAGCCCGAAAACCAATGACACCGCTGGCAACCGAAACCCCGTCGCTTGGCTGATTACGGGCTTTGCCATGGGGCTTGTGGTTGCTCTGATCGTTCACTTGGAACACACACGACCAGACGCCGAGCCTGCTGTGGCCGCAACTGATACCGCGCAGATGCCGCCCAGTGATAGCGACGCGCCGCGCTTTGAGTTCTATCAGCTACTCAGCGAACAGGAGGTCGAGGTCGCAACAGGCGAGCAAGACGCATTAGAAGAGAACAGTGCCCTGCCGTCAGCAGAGGATATGGATGCACCTGAAACAGCCCCAGCAATAGCATCAAGCGCGCCGGCGACAAATGCCTTAGAAGCAGACGGAGGCACCACCGAGACTGCCTCGAGTGTGCGTTATCTGCTGCAAGCGGGCTCTTTTCGTGGCACACAGGATGCCGAAGCGCTTCGCGCAAAACTTGGGCTGCTTGGCATTGAAGCCAACATACAGCGGGTTGAACTCCCCGGCGGCGAGACCTGGCATCGTGTGCGTATTGGGCCTTACTCAGCCCTTGGTCGCGTCAACGAGGTCCGCGCTCGAATGGCATCACAGAATATCGAATCGATTCTGTTGCGCGCGGGCGGCTAGGCTCCTACAAACTGCGGCGATTGCCGGTTTCAAATAGTTCTCGCTTTAAGCGATAGAGCACGGACATGTCCTCGTCACCTAATCCGCGCTCGAGCAGTCGCTCATAGTGTTTCACGGTCATCTCCACGATGGGCAGATTGACGTTGAGATCTTGGAGCAGCGCTCGGCACAACTGCAGATCTTTATGATGCAAGCTCAAACGAAAGCCAGGCGCAAAATCATTTGCCAGCATGCGCCCACCGCGACGTTCCAGCAGTCGACTCCCCACCGCACCACCAGTGAGCACCGGCAACAGCTTTTCGGTATCCAGGCCGCTGGCATCAGCAAAAGCCAACGCCTCGGTAATCGCCTGCACCATACCGGCAGCCAGTACCTGATTGACGGCTTTGGCCCGCTGGCCCGAGCCCGTCGGGCCGAAATGACTGATTTCAGAACCGATGGCCTGCAGAGCCGACTCAACACGCGACAACGCGGCTGAATCACCGCCCACCATCACCTGCAATGTCCCGGCTTCAGCACCCTCAGCACCACCGGTGACCGGTGCATCAAGAAAATCCACATCCTGTAGGGCTAGCGATGCCGCAATGGCCTCGACGGTATCAGCACCCACCGTTGAAGTATCCACAACCACCTTGCCTGGGCTTAGCCCTGGCGTCATGGCTTCAATAACCATGTGCAAATCTTCATCGGCACTGACGCAGGTGATCACCACATCCACCTGCTGTGCAAGATCAGCCGGATTCCGGGCAATGGCAACGTCATAGTCCGCAGCGAATGCTTCAGCGCGGGCCTGGGTGCGATTCCATACTCCAGCTAAAAGCCCTGTCTGCGCTAAATTCACGGCCATCCCGCGGCCCATCACGCCCAAACCGATCACTCCCACCCGCATACCAGTCTCCTGATGTTGTGTTTAATCGTCAGCGCGCGTCAGTGTAGCGCAGCAAAAAAAACGGGCGCCAAAAGGCGCCCGCTTCATTTCCGATCTGTTCAGCCAAGCATTTTAGTTCTTGGTGAACTCCGGATAGGCTTCGACACCGCATTCCGTGATGTCCAGGCCGTTCATCTCTTCTTCCTCGGTGACACGGATACCCATGACCGCTTTGAGGATCGTCCAGAGCACGAAGCTCACAACGAAAGTCCAGATGAAGATGGCGGCAATACCGATCAGCTGGGGGCCAAAGCTTGCGCCATCAGACCACAGCGGCACTGCCAGAACGCCCCAGATACCTGCGGTACCGTGAGCCGAGATGGCACCGACCGGGTCATCGAGCTTGAGCTTATCAAGACCAACGATCGAGAAGACCACTAGGACACCACCGACGGCACCGATGAGCGTTGCAATCAGCAGGCTCGGCACGTTTGGACCGGCAGTGATGGCAACCAGGCCGGCAATACCGCCATTCAAAGCCATCGTCAGATCGGCTTTACCGAACATCAGACGTGCGGTGATCAGCGCGGCAACCACGCCACCGGCAGCGGCCAAGTTGGTGTTGGCAAAGACGAGCGCCACGGCGTTGGCGGAATCAACGTCAGAGACCTTAAGCTCCGAGCCACCGTTAAAGCCAAACCAGCCGAGCCAGAGGATGAAAACACCCAGGGTGGCAAGCGGCATATTGGAACCCGGAATCGGCTTCACTTCCCCATTTGGACCGTACTTACCCTTCCGCGGACCGAGCACGATGACAGCGGCCAAAGCAGCGGCAGCGCCGAACATGTGCACAATGCCGGAGCCGGCGTAGTCAGAGTAACCAAGCTCGGAGAGGAAACCACCGCCCCAGCTCCAGAAACCCTGCACAGGATAGATCACACCCGTGAGGATCACGGTGAAGAGCAGGAAGCTCCAGAGCTTCATACGCTCAGCGACTGCACCCGAGATGATGGACATGGCCGTTGCCACAAACACCACCTGGAAGAAGAAGTCGGAGACGTTCGAGTAGTAGGCATCGCTGCCAGCCAAAATCTCGGCCGCCGAATTATCGGCAGTGCCCAGAATCAGGCTGAATGACGGCACGATGGAGCTCACACCACCGCCGTACATGATGTTGTAACCCATCACCATGTACATAATGCAGGCGATCGCATACAGCGATACGTTTTTGGTGAGGATCTCGGTCGTATTCTTGGCCCGGACAAGGCCCGACTCGAGCATCGTGAATCCAGCGGCCATCCACATGACGAGCGCGCCAGAAATCAGAAAGTAGAAGGTATCCAGCGCGTACGCCAGTCCTGCCAGTTCGTTCAGTTCTTCCATTGTTCAAGACTCCCAATATGATTCTTACGAACCGATTCCTAGAGCGCTTCCTTATCGGTTTCGCCAGTGCGAATCCGAATGGCCTGCTCGACGCTCGAGACAAAAATCTTCCCATCACCGATCTTGCCGGTATTAGCCGCCTTGGTGATGGCATCCGTCGCGCGGTCAACGAGCTCATCCTCGACCACAACTTCAACTTTCATCTTGGGTAGAAAGTCGACGACGTATTCAGCACCCCGGTATAGCTCGGTGTGGCCTTTCTGACGCCCGAAGCCCTTGACCTCGGTAACGGTGACGCCCTGCACGCCGATTTCCGAGAGGGACTCCCGGACATCATCGAGCTTGAAGGGCTTGATAATGGCAGTGATTAACTTCATGCCTGATCTCCCTGAGTGAAACAGTAAATACCCGCTCAGAGACTATGCAGAGACCGTGCCAATTGTTGCGATGCGCCAAAATTACGCCGCTCGGCGGGCATCAAACCTCGACTGAAAGGCCGATTTTGCCCCGCGACGGCGCATAAAAACCCGTTATGCACCATTGCTGTGCAAAAACCGTTCATCGGATGCACAGAAACAGTGCTCGGAATGCATTGGGTATTCGCACAAGACGGCTTACACTTGGAACAAACCACGGAGGATAAGTCATGCTCGACCCCAAGCAGCTCGATGAGATGGCCAAACGCTTCACAGACAACCTGCCCAGTGGCCTGCGCGATTTTCAGCAAGAGGTTGAGAAGAACGCGCGTGTCGCCATGCAAAGCGCCTTTAGTCGCATGGAATTGGTGACTCGTGAAGAATTTGATGCACAGGCCAAAGTACTGGCCCGCACCCGCGAGCGGCTGGAAGCACTCGAAGCCCGACTGCAAGCGCTCGAGAGCGACGAGTCAGCCGCGACTAATCAGTAACCCCGGAACTCACATCGCACAAGGAGGTGCGTTGTTATGTCACTGGCTGTGGTCCATACCCGGGCCGCATTGGGTATCGACGCCCCGAGCGTTAGCGTTGAAGTTCATCTGGGCGGCGGCCTGCCCTCACTTTCAATCGTTGGCTTGCCCAACACCGCCGTTCGCGAAGCCCGGGATCGGGTGCGGGGTGCGTTAACCACTAGCGGCTTTGAATTCCCGCGTCGCCGGATCACCATCAACCTAGCGCCTGCTGATCTTCCTAAGGACGGCACTCGGTTTGATCTGGCAATCGCCCTGGGCATCCTTGCTGCCTCAGGGCAGATTCAAACCCAATCCTTGGCAAAGTACGTGTTTAGTGCAGAGCTCGCACTCTCCGGCGATCTCCGTCCTGTCGCCGGATCACTGCCCACCGCCTTGCGTTGCACCGCGGCCAATGAGGCGCTGATCGTCTGCTCAGATAATGCAGCAGAGGCCGCTTTGGCAGAGGGCGAGGTCTATGGCGCCAAACACCTCCTCGACGTCTGCGCGCATCTCAATCGCAAAAAAGCGCTCGAGCCAGCTCGCGCAGAAAACACAGCGCGACACCAACAACACCCGGACATCGGTGATGTCATCGGCCAACAACGAGCGAAACGCGCGCTGGAGATTGCCGCCGCTGGCGGTCATAGCTTACTTTTCTGCGGCCCACCAGGGAGCGGCAAAAGCCTGCTCGCAGCAAGACTACCGGGGCTGCTTCCCAGCATGAACTGCGAAGAGGCAATGGAATCAGCGGCGCTACGATCCATCGCAGAGGGCGGCTTTAGCCCCGCTCACTGGGGAGAACGTCCATTTCGGCATCCGCACCATACCGCCTCAGCCAAGGCACTCACAGGCGGCGGGACGCCACCAAGGCCCGGAGAAATCTCTCTCGCGCACCACGGCGTGCTGTTTCTTGATGAACTGCCGGAGTTTCCTCGCCAGGCCCTGGAGTCCCTACGCGAGCCCCTGGAGACGGCCGAAATCCATATTGCCAGAGCAACATCCCGACTGCGGTTCCCCGCGCGCTTTCAGCTTGTGGCGGCGATGAACCCCTGCCCCTGTGGTTATTCAGGCGACACACATCATGAATGCCGCTGCACGCCCCATCAGATTAGACAATACTGCAATCGCATCAGTGGGCCGCTGCTGGATCGCATCGATCTACAGATTGAAGTGCCAAGACTCTCACCCGCCGAACTTGATCGCCTGCCGGCCGGTGAGACGACAGCCGAGGTCGCACGCCGTGCCCAGCTGGCCCGTCAAAGACAGATGCAACGCGATGGCTGCGCAGCCGCACAGCTGAGCGTTGAGGATATTCGCCAATCTTGCCAGCTTGACGACGCAGGCAGGGATTTAATGCGCCAGGCGACAGACCGGCTGGGGCTGTCCGCACGTAGCTGGCATCGCTGCCTGAGGGTGGCAAGGACCATCGCCGATCTCAGCGGCGATGATCAAATTCAGGCCTCGCAGCTGAGCGAGGCCTTAGGGTATCGAGAGCGCCTTCAGCCTGACTGATTACCCCTGCGGGATGGTAAGTCCGGTCTCGGTCTCAATCATCCACTCAATAGCGGCACGGATCTCATCTTCGGTGGCACCGGCGCCTTGTGCCGGCATGTTGCCATAGCCATTGACCACATTATCGACCAGCGTCTCCCAGCCTTTGCCAATGCGCTCATTCCAGCCATCAACGTCCCCGATGCCTGGGGCATTAAGGAAATTGCCCTGATGACAAGCGATACACAATGCCTGAGTGACCTGCTCACCGCTGCGCACTTCCATCACCCCATCGTCGGCAGGCGCCTCGGCAGAGGCAATCGCCGGCGCAGGCTCACCAGAGAGGCGCACGGCAAACGGTGGTGCAAGGTTTGCAACCGCACGTTCTTCAGCCAGCGCCTGCCGCTCTGGATTTTCATCGCCAAATATGGCGTTGGCAACAACGATTAAAAGAACCGTTATAGCCACCAGACCTGCGATGACCACGGCAAAGTTGCGGACAAAGACGCTATCTTGCTCGGCGCTCAATGGATTGACCTCATGTTTTTGATTTTGCCGAAGTATAGCGGCAACGTGCCCGCTCGCAAACTAGGGCTATGCCGACCCGGTATGAGAGGCTAGAATGCACCCCTCTGGGCGCCCGTAGCTCAGCTGGATAGAGTGTCGGCCTCCGAAGCCGAAGGTCGCAGGTTCGACTCCTGCCGGGCGCGCCATCTTCTTTGAAGTGAGAAAGCCGTGAAAGCGTATTTCGACAGCCGTCAGGACTTACACCACCCCAAGACCTACTTCACGCGCGGTCAGATGCGTGCCCCGCAAGAGATTCCGGAGCGAACCGGACATATCCGCGAAGGGCTTGAGCGCAGTGGCGTTCAGCTGAGCGAGGTTGAGGATCACGGTATCTCGCCGATTCACTGCGTTCATGACTTGGGGTATCTGCGATTTCTGAAGTCGTGCCATGAACGCTGGACCAGCATGCCGGAAGACTGGGGAGACGAAGTGCTCTCCAACATCTTTGTGCGCTCGCCGAATTCATTGCGAGGCATCCTCGCCGAAGCGGCGCGATACTTGGCCGATGGCAGCTGTCCGGTAGGCAAGCACACTTGGGAAGCTGCCTATTGGTCGGCACAAGGCGCCGTTTGCGCGGCGAATGATGTTCTAGGCGGCGAAACCATGAGCTTTGCCCTATGCCGGCCACCAGGTCACCATGCGCGCGTCGATGCCGCCGGTGGCTTTTGTTACCTGAATAACGCAGCGATCGCCGCCGAACATCTGCGCCGGCGCTTTCCCCGGGTGGTAGTGCTGGATACCGATGTGCACCACGGCCAAGGGATTCAAGAGATTTTTTATCACCGCGATGACGTGCTCTATATCTCTATTCATGGCGATCCGACCAACTTCTACCCGGTAGTCACCGGCTTTGAGGATGAGCGCGGAGAGGGCGCGGGCTATGGATACAACATCAACCTGCCATTAGCTCATGGCTCAGATGCCAAAGACTTCTTTGCCAAATTGGATGAGGCGATTAACGCGATTGGACTGTTTGCCCCCGATGCGATCGTCTTCTCAAACGGGTTTGATATCTATCATGAGGATCCGCAGGCCAAGATTGGCGTTGACTCAACTGATATCGAGCAACTCGGCGCGAAAATTCGGGCGCTGAATATTCCGACTGTTGTCATTCAGGAAGGCGGCTATCACTACGAGAGTCTCCGCCGTAACACCGAGGCATTAATTAAAGGCTTGCAAGCGGTGTGACCGGCGGCAAGACGGTCCTTGGGGCGACAACAGCCGCCCTTGCTTTCTCTTCAGTTACTCAACTCTTCCCCTCGGCAATCGCGCCAGAAATTGCCGAGGCATTGGGTGTCACACCCGCGCTGATCGGTGTGCAAGTCAGCCTTGCCTATTTTGGCGCGATGATCTCCTCTTTAATTGGTGGTGGTGTCTCACGGCGTCTTGGTGCCTGCCGCACCACACAGCTTGCCATCCTGCTCTTTGGCCTGGGCGGATTGCTGGCTGCCGTTGCTGATATCCGAAGCTTTATTGTTGCCTCCCTTTTTATCGGGCTGGGTTATGGGCTCACCAATCCCGCGGCTTCACACCTGCTCGTGCGCTTTACCAATCCAAACCGCCGTGGACTGGTGTTTGGACTCAAACAAACCGGGGTGCCACTCGGTGGTGTGATCGCCGGAATGCTGGCGCCCATCTTGACCGTGGCTTTTGGCTGGCAGATGGCCATGGCCTCGCTGGCCCTGCCAGCCCTGCTGGCCATCCTCTGGCTGCAGCGATATCGCAGGGGCTGGGATGATGACGCCGATGCCAGCGCACGCTGGATCTCCTCACCGCTTGCCGACATTCGTCTGGTCTGGACATTAGCGCCTTTACGCTGGCTGGCATTGGGCTCTTTTTTCTTCTCGGCAAGCCAACTCTGCCTGACGGTATTCACAGTGACACTACTCGTCGAGGATCTGGGCATCGCGCTTGTCACAGCAGGGCTAATGATGTCGGTGGTGCAAATCAGCGGTGTCGGTGGCCGTATTTTTTGGGGCTGGGTTGCTGATCGCGTTGGTCACGGCTTGCGCACCCTCATGGCGATTCATGCCATTGCCGCTGCATTGGCGCTCGCGGTGGCATTACTACAGCCCGGGGCAGACCCACTATTTGTCGCCGGTTTGTTATCTGCGCTTGGCCTGGTGGCTTTGGGCTGGAATGGGGTCTATCTGGCAGAGGTTACCAAGCGCTCGCCGCGCGAGCATGTTGCACGCTGCTCCGGCGGAGCGCTTTTCATTACATTCGCCGGCGTACTGTTTGGCCCGGCCGCATTCACTGCGCTGCACACGCTCACACAGAGCTACAGCCAGACCTTTATTCTGGTAGCAGCGAGCAGCCTGGTGGGAATTGCGTTGATTCTCGCGGCTGGTCGCGCTACTCAGGGCAGCGTAGAGAGATAGTCAACGACTACCAAACCAACAATGACCGACAAGGTGATCACCAGAGCCAGTCGACTATAACCGGGGCGCGAATTTGACATCAGTTGCTCATTCCAAATCTTGGCCGCAGGGCAACACCCACAATCGAGCCTAAAAAGCCAAAAACAAACCACATCCACCCATGCAGACTACCGGTGGCAATTCCGCTGAAAAACGCACCAATATTGCAGCCGAAGGCAAGCCGGGCGCCATACCCCATGCACAACCCACCGATCACGGCGGCGCTAACATTGCCCATGCCCAATTTCGTCTGACTGCCGGCATTAAACCGCCCGGCAAGCCCCGCCGCGGCCATGGCGCCCAGGAGCAAACCCAATGCCATCACCGACGTCACATCCGTGAGAACACTGCGCTCGAGCACCTGCGCCGGATAAGGCCAGCTCCAGTAGGTGAACTGCCCCATATCAATACCCAAGCCTGCCAGTAGCTTTGCGCCCCAGACGGCGAAGGCAAAAGTAATCCCCCAGGGTGCCCCGGAGATAACAAGTGTGAGCAGTCCAAATACCGCCAGTCCAATCACGCCCCACAGAAGTGGCCAGTTACCGGTCAACAGCGTAATACCCACCGGCTGCTCGGGCCTGAGGACGAGCCGTTCGATATTGCCATAACGGTTGCGCTCAACTTCACGAATCGTCCAACCAATGGCCGCCAGCAAACTCACCTGGAAAATGACAGCGCCAAGGGGATCAAGTGCGATCGATAAATCCACCGGGCCAAGACCAGGCCCTGCCAGCCACCAAGGCAGGTGCAGCGTGCCAATCACCGACCCGGCAACAAAGGCGATAAGCGTAATGAGCATACGCCGGTTTCCGGCCCCCACCGTGAACAAAGTCCCTGATCCGCAGCCGCCGCCGAGCTGCATACCCAGGCCAAAGAGAAAACTCCCCAGGACGATGTAGCCGCCAACGGGGGCGATCGCTCCATTCGCCTCGCCTGATGCGATGACTGGGATAAATAAAACCGAGGCAACACTGAGCAATAGCAGCTGCGCCCGCAGGCCACGACTGCGGCGGCGGACAATAAAGTTGCGCCAACCTGCAGTAAACCCGAAGGCCGCGTGATAAAGCGAGACCCCAAGACCGCCGCCAATGAGATAAAGCCAGAACAAACGCGGCGAGCCAACCTGCCAAACCATTACGCCCAGCACCAAAGCCGCAAAACCAGCTGCCGCTAATACAAAACGATCGATGCCGGGGCGCTGCCCGGCATCGGTCGGTGTTGACTCATGAATGGCTTCAGCCAGCGATGCCATTAAATATCCTCTGCATTAATTCAAAAACTCACTCAATGCCTGCTGACCTTGGACCAAAGGCCGCGCCGTATCCTGCGTCCACTCAGTCATGGAGCCGTCATAAAGCGCAGTTTCAATGCCGGCCACCTCCGAGAGTGCAAACCAGCTTGTAGCAGCCCAATGCCCGGTGTTGCAGAACGATATAGCAGGGCCATCTGTTCGGATACCGGCGGCTTCAATCAGCCGGGAAACCTCATTGGCATCAATAAAATAGGCACTGCCATTTTCTACTAGCAGACGCTCTTCAAGGCTGGCCGCACCGGGAATGGTGCCGGCACCAAGTGCTGCGGGGTGCTTGGCCTCACCGCTATACTGATTGGCAGGCCGAGCGTCTACCAGCTGTTCACCGGCAGCCAGTGCATCTTCCACTTCACTGGTATCAGCAATCAGAGCGGGCTGAGGATTGGCATTAAAAGTGGCAGGCGTTGGATTGGCCGCGCCCGTTTCCACAGCACCGCCGGACTCAACCCAAGCCCGATAACCGCCGTTGAGAATGGCGACGTCTTCGTGGCCAAGGTATTTAAACGTCCAATAGACGCGGGCGGCACTGCCAAAATCGGTTGAGCTGACGCCGGCCGGGACGATAACCACGCTGTCATCACTATCCACACCCAGCGAGCCAATCAAGGACTCCAGTTGTTCAATGGCAGGCAACTTACCCGGGACATTCCCCTCGGCTGCCCGCCAACCCGCTGCGGTGTAGCTGGCATAAGCGGCACCGGGAATGTGGCCGGCAGCAAATCCTGCCGCATCCGTGCCATCAATACCTGAGCGCACATCAATAATTTTCAGATCAGGATCTTCAAGATGCTGCTGGAGCCAATCGGTATCAACCAGAGGGCTCACTGCGGGCCCAGCTTGGGCGAAAACAGAAAAGATCAGACCAAAACTGGCCATCGAAGTGATTAAAAAACGGCGAAGTGGCATCGAGTCATCTCCGAGCTACATTTCAGATGCGCCCAGACTAAAGCAGTTTTTCAAAATCCAAAGGAATTTTTAGCTTTATCTTTATTACAGGAAAGCATATCGATTTGTGCCATTGCGGCACAAGCGGTCATCCCAGATGGCTCTTTCGCATGCAATCAGGAATTCTTATCATTTTTACCAACTTGAGAGCATTTGCTCTCGATCGACTCTCCTCCTCTTGGCCGGCAGCACTGTCGGCTTTTTTTTGCCTAAAACTAATCGAACCAGGCCATGAGGCGGGGCAAAAAGCGCCCAAGTTCTGCAGTCATGATGACGAAATCGGCGTCAAAGCGCTCAGCCGGTGACTCCGCTTCACGGTCATCAGCATCGTTATGTACCAAATCCATGAATTTGAGTCGCTTAATCGACAAGTCAGCGTCTAATACACCGGCAAGGCGGCCGTCCCAGGTAAATGCCAGCCGCCGCAGTCTTTTGCCTGCTTTGATATGTCCGCGCATTTCCGGGCTTTTCAGATCCTGACGTTTACAGCGCACTTCGGCGCCCTCTGTTTGCGGATCATCAAATACCGCCTCTTCCCCAGGCTCCAAGTCATTGGGGAATCGATCATTCGCCAACCAGTCAGTCATCACCTGCTGCGGCGCGCTCTCCGTCTGCAGTGGCCGGATTGGCAGAGTGCCCAGCAGGGAGCGCAAGTCCTCCGTGAGCATTTCCGCCTCGCGCCAGCTGGCTGCATCAAGCACTAACCAACGACCCTCCAAATCAAAATAGGCATAAGCCCGTTTGCTTTTGGTAAATGCCCGCGGCAGCAGATCCATCGTGACCTCTTCCTTGAGCCGGGCCTTCTCGCGACGGCCCAATGGGCGACCCATAGCCGTTTCTCTTTCGGAGATTCGCTCATCCACCTGCTCACGAATGACCGCGGCCGGCAGAACCCTCGTCTCGGTCTGCAAACAGACCATCATGCACTGACCGGCGGTGTGAACCAGCTGCTCACCATCGGGTTGCAGCGGCGGCACCCAGCCGCGAGTTTCCGGGTCATGAGCGCCAACCGGATGGAAACGGCCATCCTGCAAGCGTTGCTCAAGTGAATCGGCGTCCAGCGATAAATGATCAGCGAGCTGATAAACACAAAGATTGCGAAACCACATGGGTGTTCTATTGATTCCTTATTTCAACGGATTAATGCAGCGCGTGCGGCCAATGCACGCTGAGCGGCATCTTCACGGTCCTGACCAAATGCGGTGATATGCCCCATCTTCCGACCAACACGGGCGCTGGCTTTACCATAAAGATGCAGATTGACGGCGGGATCGCGCAGGGCAGCGGCCCAATCAGGCTCGCCATCGCGCCATAAATCACCCAGCAAATTCACCATGGCAACAGGTGCTTTTCGGGTTGTATCGCCAAGCGGCAAACCACAAACGGCTCGCAGCTGTTGATCAAATTGGCTACTGGGACAGGCCTCAATGGTGAGATGTCCGGAGTTATGCGGCCGTGGTGCAATCTCATTGACAAGCAAATCACCGGATTGGGTCAGGAAAAGCTCTATACAAAGCACACCAACGACATCTAATTCGCTCATCACGGTCTGCGCGATCTCATGAGCGCTCTTCTGCTGTGCTGCGGATAACGGCATATCGGCGATAGAGACATCAAGGATATGATTGCTGTGACGGTTCTCAATCAGCCCAAAATCTACCATCTGACCATCAAGCCCACGGGCGGCAACAATGGAGAGCTCGGCGGCAAAATCGACCACACCCTCTAAAACTGCAGGCCCACCACCAATTGATTCCCAAGCCACAGCAGGATCTTCGCCCGCCTCAATGCGTGCCTGCCCCTTACCGTCATAACCAAACCCGGCTGTCTTGAGGATCGCTGGCATGCCGATGCGATCAAGCGCGCCCGGCAGCGCCTGCAATGAATCGACTGCTTCAAACGGCGCGGTTGGCAAGCCAGCCTTCGCCAGCGCTGTTTTTTCTCGCGCACGATGTTGTGCAACGTGTAAAACCTCTCCGCGCGGACGCACGGGCGCATGGCGGGCAGCCGCATCGGCCGCAGCCGAAGAGACATTCTCAAATTCAAAGGTGACCACGTCGACGCCGCGGGCAAAGGCCTCAATGGCATCAAGATCGGCGTAGTCAGCAACGATCTCGCAATCGGCGATTTGCCCGGTGGGGGTGTTGGCCTCCGGTGACAGCGTGTGAATGCGGTAGCCCATTCGACGCGCGGATTGCGCGAGCATGCGGCCGAGTTGGCCGCTTCCGAGCACACCAATAACGGCTCCCGGCAAGATGGGCTGGGTCACGGCAATTCGTCCTCAATCACCTTCTGCGCCTGTGACTGCCGAAAGGCCTCAAGCCTCTCCGCAAGCACCGCATCTTCGTTGGCCAACAATGACACGGCAAAAAGCGCGGCATTGCGAGCGCCCGCCTCACCAATGGCAAACGTAGCCACCGGGACACCAGCTGGCATTTGTACAATCGACAACAAGGAATCGAGCCCTTTCAGAGCCCGGCTTTGCACTGGCACGCCAAGGACAGGCAGCGTAGTCTGCGCGGCCACCATCCCCGGCAGATGCGCAGCACCGCCAGCGCCTGCAATAATCGCCTTTAGCCCCCGCTCTCGCGCAGTGGCTGCATACTCATGCATGCGCTCAGGCGTGCGATGCGCTGAGACAATGTGGCATTCATGGGAGACCTGAAAATCTTTCAGGACCGAATCAGCATGAGCCATCGTCTCCCAATCTGAGCGAGACCCCATGATGATCCCGACACGCGGTGCCGCATCAACCATCCGATTTCTCCAGCACGTAATGCCCCGGAGCATCTTCAATCGCCTTGAGCTTGCCGCTACCCGGCTCACGAGCTGGCACTTCACCACCACGCTGGGGCTCAAGCCATTTCACCCAATCCAGCCACCATGAGCCTTCATGCTGTTTGGCACCCTCAAACCAGGCATCAGGGTCTTTGACTTTACGGCTGTTCAGCCAGTAGCCGTATTTCTGTTTCTCTGGTGGATTAATGACACCGGCAATGTGACCGGATCCACCCAGAACAAATCGTGTCTTGCCACCAAGAAGCTGGGACCCCTTAAAGCAGGCATGCCAGGGGGCGATATGGTCTTCCTTGGCAGAGACAAAATAGGCCGGCACCTTGACCCTGGAGAGATCGATATCAACCCCATCCAGCGTGATTCCACCCGGCTCGCGTAAGCGGTTCTCCAAGTACATATTGCGCAGATAAAAGGCATGCATGCGCGCCGGCATGTTGGTGGAGTCCTGGTTCCAGAACAGTAAATCGAACGGGAACGGATCCTCGCCTTTGAGGTAGTTGTTCACAAAGAACGACCAAATCAGATCGTTGGAGCGCAGGCTAGACATGGTGGCGGCCATTTGGTGCCCGGCCAAATATCCACGCTCATTCATTTGCCGCTCAAGCCCGGCTAACTGCTCATCATCGATGAACACCTCAAGCTCTCCCGGGCTCTCAAAATCGAGCAGCGTGGTAAGAAAGGTAGCACTATTGACCCCGGTCTCGCCGCGTTCAGCCATCCAGGCAAGCGTTGAGGCCAGCAACGTCCCGCCAAGGCAGTAGCCAACAATATTGACATCACGCTCACCAACGGCCTGCTCGACGGCATCCAGCGCCGCGACCGGCCCTTCCTTCATGTAGTCCTCGAACTGCTTCTCGGCAAGCTCGGCATCCGGGTTGCACCAGGAAATTACAAAAACCGTAAATCCCTGCTCCAACAGCCACTTGACCAATGAGTTCTTCGGCTTGAGATCGAGGATGTAGTATTTATTAATCCAAGGTGGGACAAACAGAATTGGCCGCCGCGCCACCTGCTCAGTTACTGGCGAATACTGAATCAGCTGCATGAGCTCATTCTGGTAGACCACCTTACCCGGTGTGACAGCCAGATCCTTGCCAACTTCAAAGGCCTCGGGATGGGTCTGACGAATCCGCAGGGTGCCGTTACCGCGTTCCAAATCTTCAAGCAGCTTGTTCAGACCATCCAACAGGTTCTGACCCCGCGTCTCAATAGTGCGCTCCAGCACTTCCGGATTGGTGGCCAGGAAATTAGAGGGTGAAGTAGCGCTGACAAACTGCCGGGTGTAGAAATCGATCTTGCGCCGGGTCTTTTCATCCAGTCCTTCAACGTTATCGACCGTGTGATGCAGATAATCGGCAGTCAACAGGTAAGATTGTTTGACGAAATCAAAGAATGGGTTGTCCTCCCACCCTGCATGCGCGAAACGCTTGTCCGTTCGCTCGGGCTGGCGAACCGGTTCACTCTCCACGCCCATCATGCGCAGCGTCTGATTCTGCATCAGCGACATGTAGTCTTGCCAAAACGCCATTTGCGATTGCATCAACTGCATCGGATCGGCCATCAACCGGGCGTAAAGATCTTGGAAGAGCTTGCTCATATGCAGTGCATCATCCATGGAAATCTGCTGGCCGGATTCCTGCCGAGCGACAAAATCCTTGACTAGCTGCTGACTGCGACCGGCAATCTCAGCTAGCGATTGAGTGAGTTCCTGCGGATCAATTGCCGCGCCTCGGGTATCCTTGCTCTCAGTCATGGCTCGCTCCGCCTCCTCGCGATAATGGTGAATCCGATCATACGGCACTGCGACAAAACCTCACAAACACTTGGCAATGACCTCTACCTCGAGCGCCACGAGGCAAGTGGGTTGTGGTTGTGCCAGAAAGGCCCGTCCAAGCTATCGATGCAGGTGGATTTTGTCAGCGGACGCCAGGGCTATCGGCTTGCCAAGGCAGGCCAACAACGTGAGCGACTGGCCCGCGCCTGCGGCCTGCAAAAGGGTCAATCAAGGCATATTGTCGACGCCACCGCCGGGCTTGGACGCGATGCTTTTATGCTCGCGAGCTTGGGCGCGTCAGTCACGCTGATTGAGCGCTCACCGGTTGTCCGGGAGCTGCTCATTGACGGGCTTGATCGCGCCATCGCCGCCGGTCAAT
Organism: Spiribacter sp.; assembly: GCA_965658695.1. GTDB lineage: Bacteria > Pseudomonadota > Gammaproteobacteria > Nitrococcales > Nitrococcaceae > Spiribacter. The sequence continues at coordinate 24,398 of CBFHTR010000004.1, read as the reverse complement.
CGCAAATCGTTGCCCGGATGGCCGTCATTGGCGCCGACAGCACAGAGTGGTTGCTGCATTTCGGACCAACGCGTACGGCAGATGTGATTTACCTCGACCCAATGTACGCCGGCAAGCGACGCGGCGCGGCCAGCAAGGAGCTCTCCATGCTGCAAGCACTACTTGGCAAACAGGACGATGCCGATACTTTACTGCGGGCCGCCTTGGGCGCAGCGAGGGAGCGTGTGGTGGTAAAGCGCCATCAACAGGCCGAACCAATAGGCGGCCTCAGGCCGAGCTACCAGCTCGCTGGGCGCAGCACACGCTTTGATGTGTATCGAGTGGAATAAAAAAAGGCCCGGCACCACCTATGCGGTGCCGGGCCCCTTCAGGGCAGGTTTGTCGTTACCAGGAACGACGCGGGCCACCACCGCCGGCAGGCTTGCGATCCTGCGCTTCGTTGATGCGCAGCGTGCGGCCGCCCATCTCAGTGCCGTTGAGGGCTTCAATGGCGGCGTCCGCCTCGGATGGCTCCATGCGAACGAAGCCAAAACCACGAGGACGACCGGTATCCCGATCGGAAATCATGCGAACTTCTTTGACATCGCCATGCGCGGCAAAGAGATCACGGATTTCGTCCTCGGAGGCGGAAAAGGGCAGGTTGCCCACATAAATCGATTTCATCTGTCAGTCTCATCAATCTCTGTCGCTTCAATATAAACGCGACAGGTATAACATCGCGAAAGGCGGTTGCCTTTCTTCGGACGGCCCGAGCCTCGGGCTGCCGGGCATTGCTGATCATTCAGCGACACCTAGCCTTGACAATACGTGACCTAATTGTTCCACGCAATCAGAATCTCGCATGAACCACCCAAAGCAAGGTCTGATTACGATAAGATCGTTGACATGACCGCACCGATTGAGACAAGTGACCCGCTCCTCAACCAGCTCGCAAAGCCTATGCATTGGCTACTGCGCGGGCCATTGGCCGCGGTATTCCTATACCACGGCCTGGAGAAGTGGCTAAGCGGCATCCCCGGTTTCGCCGATGCCATGAACTTGCCACTGGCGCTGGCCGGGTTAATTGCGGTTGTTGAAATTGCCGCGGGCATTGGGCTGCTGGCAGGCCGTTGGCTGGGTGATTGGGTTACGCGCATTAGCGCATTCGCGGCCTGCGGCATCCTGATCGGGGCGATTTTGCTAGTGCATTGGGGGCAATGGCATTTCATGCCATCGCCATCCCACCCCATGGGCGGCCTGGAATTTCAGGTGACCCTGCTAGGAGTGGGCATTTATCTGTTTGTGCGCGGCAATGCGGTCTAGGGGTGTGCACTAATGCCAGTCAATGATGATGCACGCCAACGCCTGAAACGCCGGCTGTCACGGACAGTGGTCTACACCGCCCCGCTTATGATTGCGGTCACCGGTGCGGCATCGCTGCATGCGATCATCAGTGATGTCAGAGATGGCGTCGAGCAACAGCCGAGCGCGGGGACGCCGCAGTCTACATCTAGGCCAGCGCCTGAGGCGATGCCCGAGGGCATGCCGGAAGCGGCGCCGGAGGCCCAACCCGAGGCAATGCCCGAAGCCTCGCCCGAGGCCATGCCTGAAGCGATCCCTGAAGGCACGCCCGAGGGCGGCTATTAGCCCTGCATATAGCGTTTGACCAGCGCTTCCTGCACCGCCGGGTGGACGAAACGGCTGACGTCGCCGCGCAATGCAGCCACCTCACGCACCAAACTCGATGAGATGTAGGCATACTGCTCGGCTGGTGTCAGGAATACCGTCTCGACGCGAGGGGCCAATTGCCGGTTCATACTCGCAAGCTGGAATTCGTATTCAAAATCCGACACCGCCCTCAGCCCACGCAGAATGACACCGGCACCCTGCGCTTCAACGAACTCCACCAACAGGCTCTCGAAGGGAATCACCTCGACATTGGCATAGGGCTTGAGCACATGCCGGGCAAGTGCGACACGCTCGTCGAGATCGAAGGCCGGGTGCTTGCTTGGACTTGGATAGCCTGCCACCCCAACAATCAACCGGTCGAATAGTTTCGCGGCGCGCTCCACCAGATCGCTATGGCCATTGGTCAGCGGATCAAAAGTACCCGGATAAACGGCAGTGACTGACATACCCCCTCCTTCGTTGCAGTGCAGCATAGTAGAACCTGCGTTGCGAAGATGCCAGCCCGCTAGCGGAATTTCCAGTTAAGCCAGCGCCTTGAGCAAAGCAAACCACACTGCGCCGGCCTTTTTCTCTCGCATAACCTGCCAGCGATCCGGCAGCACGGGTGGCGCAGGTTGCAGTGGCGCTTCCACATAAACGAACGCATTTGGCGCTAGCAAACCCGCCACGGCTGAGAGCGCCGGCAGCAAAAGGTCTTTGGCGAAGGGTGGGTCGAGGAAAACAAGATCAAATGGCCCAGACGCAGTGCGACAGTAGGCTAGCGCATCCATAGCCAACACCTCGGCGCGGGCCTCGGCCTGCAAAGCCGTTATGCAGGCACTCAGGCCCTCTGCGACGGGGCGTGAACGCTCAACAAAAACAGCCGATACCGCACCACGAGAGAGTGCCTCGATACCCAATGCCCCCGTCCCGGCAAAAAGATCCAGCACCCGGGCACCAGGGCAATCGCCCTGCAGCCAGTTAAACAAGGTCTCACGATTGCGATCAGCCGTAGGCCGCAATCCCGGCGCCGTGGCCACATTAAGGCGGCGACCGCCCCAATCGCCACCAATCACCCGCAAGCGCCCCCGCACCCGGGCTTTATTCCACTGCGTTGATGGCTGAGGCGGGGCCAACCAAAACAGTAACCATCCGCTCGGGGTCGAGATGCTGTTGCATTGCCTTGCGAACAGCCTCCCCACTCAACCCTTCCACACGGTCAACAAACTGCTCGAGATAATCGTGATCAAGCCCGTGAAAGCCAATGCTTGAAACGTACCCAAGCAGGTCGCGGTTGCTGTCCAGCTGTAGCGGGAAGCCTCCAGTGATATTGCGCTTGGATGCATCCAAGCGCTCCGGCGTTGGTCCCTCGTCGCGCAGTTCTGCAAAGCTGCCGCGCAGAACGCTCAACGCCTCTTCAAGCGCGTCATTGCGCACCTGAGTTGCCATTTGAAAACGCCCGCGCCGTGCCCCGGTGCTGATACGCGAGGAACTACTGTAGGAAAGCCCACGCTCTTCTCGCATGCGCTCCGCAAGGATGGAGGTCAAACCATTACCACCGAGCATGTGATTACCGAGATAAAGCGGGTAATAGGCCTCATCTCCCTGCCGCACTGAAGGCTGACCGATCACCACATGAGTCTGCTCTGCCTCAAAGGGCACTTGCACCGTTTGCGCTGTCTGTGGCAATACCACTTCCGGCAACTCTGGCAGCGCCGCTCCGGCCGGCAACGGCTGGCTCAGACCCTCGGCGATGGCCTCTGCACGCTGACGGTCAAGATCACCAACAATGGCGATGGTGGCGTTGGCCGCAGTGTAATGCCGTGCATGAAAGCCCCTGATTGCCGCAGGATCGATGGCCTCCACTGATTCCAAGGTACCCGCCGGCGAGCTGGCATAGGGATGATCGCCGTAAATGGCCTGAGTGAAGGCGCGCTCAGCCAAATCGGATGCAGACGATTTCGCCTGTTCAAGCCCTAGCATCATTTGTCGACGAACCCGCTCAACCGCCTCGACGGGAAATGCCGCGTCAGCAATCGCTATCGCCAGCATATCCACAACTGGATCGAGCCGAGCCGGCTCACTCAACGCCCGCATACTCACATCAGCGGTATCGCGGCCGCTATCAGCCGAGACCCGAGCGCCATAACGCTCAAATTCCCGCGCAATGTCACCGGCGTCTCGGGTCTCGGTGCCCTCGAGCAAAAGATGACTGGTCATCCGCGCCAGCCCAGGACGCTCACCATCCCGGGCACTACCGGCGTCAAAGGCAATACGAATATCAACAATTGGCAATTCGTGACGCTCTACAAAAAGCACCGTACTGCCGGATGCCGTCTCCCACTGCTGAATATCCGCTTCCATCGCCCCCCCTGTTTGAAATATTGGCAACAGCATTAAGGCCCAAAGCCAGCGCTTCATGCCTCACCCTCCGTCTCGGCCGGCAGCATGACACCGACGCTCAAATGATCGGCACGCAAGTAACGCTGCGCTGCAGCTTGCAGATCCGCCGCGGTCAGCGCTCTAACATTTTCTTCAAACGCCGCGAGTGTCTCCCAACCAGCACCGGTGGTCTCGAGCATGCCAAGCTGCATCGCCTGATAGAACACCGAATCAAGCTCGAAGAGATGATCGGCAAGCAGCTGACTGCGCGCCCGCTCAAGCTCCTCCTCGCTGACTGGCTCGTCCTGCAACCGTTGGATTTCCTGCCGTAATGCGGCTTCCACGGCCTCGACATCGCCATCACCCGGCACCCCATAGAGCGAGAATTCGCCATGCAGCCGGGTCATTGGGTTGTAGCCAGCACCTGCCGCGGCGGCTACCTGAGAGCCTCGAACCAAACCTTCGGCCAGCCGCGCACCATCGCCACCATCAAGGATGGTCGCGAGCATTAAAAGCGCGTAAGGGTCACGTGGTGATTCCGCAGTGGCAAATGATGGCACTTCGTAGCCCATCCGCAACTGCGGCACGCGTGTTTGCTCATCGCGATAAATCAGTCGGCGCTCGCCAGGCGGAGAGAGAACCTCAGGGTCATGGACCGCGGGCGGGTTATTCGCCTGAATTGAGCCGAAGTGCGCCTGCGCCAGCTCGTAGACCGCCTGCGGCTCCACATCACCGGCGACTACCAGCGTGGCGTTGGCGGGTGTGTACCACTGCTCGTACCAATTTTGCAGGTCGTCAATATCGGTTCCGGCTACATCATCCGCCCAACCGATAATGGGATGCGCATAACCGGTTCCGGGATGCGCAATCGCTGCATACCGCTCGCCAAATCGGCCTTCAGGGCGGTCTTCAGTGCGCAGCCTGCGCTCCTCAAGAACCACTTCTCTCTCGGTGGCAAGCGCTTCATCACTGAGCTGTAGATTTGCCATACGATCGGCTTCCAGCTCCAGGGCAATGGGCAGGCGATCAGCGGCTAGAATTTCGAAGTAGGCGGTGAAATCGCGTCCGGTGAAGGCATTCAATCGACCACCTTCACGCGAGATGATGTCGCTGAACTCGCCCTCGGGATACTGCTCAGTACCCTTGAACATCATATGCTCGAACAAATGCGAAATACCGGTCTGGCCCCGCCCTTCATAGCTCGAACCCACCCGGTACCAAACCTGAGAGATCACCACAGGCGCTCGATGATCCTGGCGGACCAGCACCTGCATGCCATTATCCAGGGTGAACTCACTCACCCCCATCTGCGATTGCGCTGCCGCAGGCACCGCCATTAAAGCGGGAATGAGTGCAAAAACTGCATTTCGGGTTGTCATTCTGAGCCTCTTCGTTGACACGATGACCTGACACGAGAGTGTTAGGATAACGATATCTTTGTTTGATCAGGATCACGAGAGTTCCATGCTGCCTTTTCGCCGCAAAAAACCGGCTGAGTCTGCCGAGGCACAACCAACCGCCACTGAAAACACGGCAGGCACGGGCTTGTTCGGTCGGCTGCGGCGCGGGCTGCAGAAAACTAGCAGCGGTATCGGCCAGCTTTTCCTCGGCCGCAAACAAATTGATGCCGATCTGCTGGATGAGCTCGAAACGCTGCTGCTGACTGCCGATGTCGGCATGGAAGCAACAACACGCATTATCGATGATCTCACGGCGCGGCTGAAACGCAACGAACTTATCGACACCGCTGCACTGCAGGCGGCTTTGCGCGAAGACATGCTCGCGATCCTGCAGCCTGTCGCAAGGCCACTCGTGATCCCAGCGCAGGACAACCCGTTCGTCATTCTCACCGTCGGCATCAACGGCGCGGGCAAGACGACCACCATCGGTAAACTCGCCGCCCGCTACCAACAGGATGGCCAGCGGGTGATCCTTGCAGCAGGTGACACCTTCCGCGCCGCCGCGGTCGAGCAGTTGCAAACCTGGGGAGAGCGCACCCAGACCCCAGTAATCAGCCAACCCACCGGCGCTGACTCCGCCTCAGTCATCTACGATGCGCATCAGGCAGCACTGGCGCGGGGCGCAGACATTCTTATCGCCGATACCGCTGGGCGGCTGCATACCCAGGACAACCTCATGGAAGAGTTGCGCAAGGTCGCTCGGGTGCTCGGCAAACAGGATGAAGCCGCACCGCATGAGGTATTGCTTGTCCTTGATGCTGGCACGGGCCAAAACGCCTTGTCCCAGGCAGAACAGTTCCGCAACGCCGTCAATGTGACAGGCCTTGTCTTAACCAAGCTCGATGGTACCGCCAAAGGCGGTGTGATTTTCGCAATGGCGCAGCGACTCGGTATTCCAGTGCGCTACATCGGCGTTGGCGAGAGCGTGGAAGACCTCAGGCCATTCGACGCCGAGGCGTTTGTTGATGCGCTGCTCGAGCAGGCCAATATGGAGCCTGTAGACGAATGATTCGATTTGATGGCGTCAACAAGCGCTATCCCGGCGGCAATGAAGCCTTACGCGGACTCAACCTGCATATCGAAAAAGGCGAGATGGTCTTTGTAACCGGCGCCAGCGGCGCGGGGAAGAGCACATTTTTACGCATGATCCCGCTGCTTGAGCGGCCCACCCAAGGCAGTGTCGTGATTGACGGCGTCAACCTGGTCCGACTACCAAAACGCCGCATTCCTTATCTGCGTCGGCACATTGGCGTTATTTTTCAGGATCATCGCCTGCTGCATGACCGCACAGTCTTCGACAATGTTGCTCTACCGCTAGTCATTGCCGGGCGCGCCCATCAGGACATCGGCCGGCGGGTGCGCGCCGCACTCGATAAGGTTGGGCTGCTCAAACGCGAGAAGGCTTACCCAGTCACTCTATCCGGCGGCGAACAGCAGCGCGTCGGCATTGCCCGCGCAGTGGTTACTCGACCCCCCATCCTCCTTGCCGATGAGCCCACCGGTAATCTCGATCCAGCGCTTTCACGCGAGATTATGGCGCTATTCGAGCAATTCAATCAGGTGGGGGTAACGACTGTTATCGCCAGCCATGACATACCGCTCATCGAGGCACTGGGGCATCGCCGTATCCATTTGGTTGAGGGGCGAGCGCAATGAAGGCATTGGCGTCGCTGCAACAGTGGTTCGCGCAACATGCCCGTTCGGCTGTCACATCGCTTGGCCAGCTCAAGCGCCGGCCGACCGCCAGCATGATGACAACCGCGGTGATTGGTATCGCATTGGCACTGCCAGCAGGTTTTCTTTTGCTAATGGATAACCTGGAAGCAGCCACAACTGGATGGGAAGGCAACCCGCGGGCATCCATCTTTCTTGCCGACGGACTTCCAGCTGATGATCAGCAAGCATTACTCGAGCGCGTGCAGCGTTTTGACGAGGTCACTGGGGCGCGGCTCATCACACCCGATGCCGCACTAGCGGAGTTTGAGCAGCACGCGGGCATGCAAGAGACGTTGGCGCTGCTGGATGAAAACCCCTTTCCCGCTGTCATTGTTGCAGAGCTTAATGCAGCGCTCGGCACTTTAGCCGCCGACCAGCTCGTCAGCCGTACCCAGGGTCTGGCCGGCGTTGATCAGGTGAGAATTGATCGAGTTTGGCTGCAACGGCTAACAGCATTACTGCAATTCGCCAACCGCGGCACATTATTAATCGGCCTATTGCTTGGCCTCACCGTCGTTTTGGTGGTGGGTAACACGATTCGACTTGATATTGAGAATCGACGTGCCGAGATCGAAATCACCAAGTTAATCGGCGGCACTGATGCCTTTGTGCGGCGCCCATTTCTCTACACCGGGCTTTGGTACGGCGTGAGCGGCGGTCTCCTTGCAGCCATTATTCTGGCGATTGCCATGGGGCTGCTCGCAGGACCGGCCCGAGAACTCACCGCCTTGTACGGATCGGGGTTTCGCCTACTTGGGCCCGGCCTGGGGGGCACCTTCACGTTACTGCTCGGTGGTACCCTGCTTGGGCTGATCGGGGCCTGGATGGCCGTAGGCCGGCATTTGGCGGCCATTGAACCGCAATGACGGAACTTGACAGCAAGCTTGCAATCCAATAATTCGTGATAAAATTCAATCAATTGACGACGCAGGAGAGCGTGATGTCAGCCGCCACATCTTTGGTGAGTACTGATTACAGTCGACTGCCGCTAAAAGCAGGCAGTGAGGATCAATACATCCAAGCAGTGAATGCCATCCCGGCACTGGCTGCCGAGGAAGAGCAGGCATTGGCCGTGCGTTATCGTGATCATAACGATCTCGAAGCTGCCCGCTGGCTGGTTCTCTCCAACCTTCGCTTCGTCGTGCATGTCGCGCGCGGATATTCCGGGTATGGGCTGCCACTTGCCGACCTTATCCAGGAAGGCAACATAGGGTTAATGAAGGCCGTCAAACGCTTTGACCCGGAAGTGGGTGTTCGCTTGGTCTCATTTGCCGTGCATTGGATTCGCGCCGAAATTCATGAGTACGTTTTGCGTAACTGGCGTATTGTCAAAGTGGCTACCACCAAAGCACAGCGCAAACTCTTCTTTAATCTGCGCAGTGCCAAGAAGCGTCTGGGTTGGATGAACCGCGAAGAGGTTGAAGCCGTCGCTGCAGATCTTGGCGTTAAACCAGAAACCGTCTATGAGATGGAGTCGCGACTGGCCGGACAGGATGTTGGTTTTGATCCCGCGCCAGATGCCGAAGAAGATGACAGTACGGCACGCGCCCCAGCTGTCTTCCTTGAGGACCACAGCGCCGACCCGGCAAATGAGATCGAAGGCGCAGACTGGGAAGGCTCGCGTGAGAGTGCATTGCTGCAGGCACTAGAGACACTGGATGCTCGCAGCCGGGACATCCTACAGCGGCGTTGGCTTAACGAACCCAAAGCCACCCTGCATACCTTGGCCGCAGAATATGGCGTGTCGGCAGAGCGCATTCGCCAGCTTGAGAAAAACGCGCTCAAGAAACTTCGCGAAGGACTCGCTGCTGACGCACTGCAAGCCTGACCCTAAAGCAGGCCGAGTTCGGAAAAACTCACCGGCCTGCCCTCACCCACAATAAAGTGATCCAACACACGGATGCCGACCGTGCCCAGCGCATCAACTAGGCGGTCGGTCATGTGCTCATCGGCCGCGCTGGGCTCAGCAACACCCGATGGATGATTGTGGGCAAGAATGAGTGCCGCGGCATTCAAATCAAGCGCTCGCCGGACAACTTCACGCGGATAAACGCTTGCAGCATCAATCGTTCCGCGGAAAAGCTCCTCAAAAGCAATAACTTGATGACGGTTATCGAGAAAAAGACAGGCGAAGACCTCATGGGGCAAATGCCTGAGCCGCGCGGTTAAATACTGCCGAGTATCTTCTGGTCCGATTAATGACTCGCCCCGCTCAAGTCGGGCAGCCAAATACCGCCTTCCCAACTCAAGCGCCGCCTGAAGCTGAACATATTTAGCTCTGCCCAACCCGAAATACCCGCTAAAAGTCTGTTCATCGGCATCCAGCAGAGGGCGCAACCCGCCAAAGGCAAGCAACAGCTCACGGGCCAAATCAACTGCCGTGCGCCCACGCACTCCCGTGCGCAAAAATATGGCCAGTAGCTCGGCATCAGTTAATCCGGAACCACCCCGGCTTAACAGTTTCTCGCGCGGACGCTCTTCATGCGGCCAGTCGTTGATTGGCATTCACCACTCCCCATGAGTTTTCTTGCACCGCGCAACAGTGTAAGTTCGCGACTTTCAGTAACCTGTGACGTTGTTCCGCAATGAATCTGTCCGGCAAACACATCATCCTTGGGGTGAGCGGCGGTATCGCTGCCTATAAATCCCCGGATTTGGTGCGACGGCTGCGTGAAGCCGGAGCCGTGGTGCGCGTGGTGCTCACCCGCGGCGCCGAGGCATTTATCACCCCGTTGACCTTTCAGGCGGTATCGCATCAGCCGGTTCATACGCATCTGCTCGACGCCGAGGCGGAGACCGGCATGGGGCATTTGGAGCTGGCGCGCTGGGCGGATCACATTGTCATTGCACCGGCGACCGCCGATTGCATGGCAAGGCTTGCCCACGGGATGGCGGATGACCTGCTCACCACACTCTGCCTGGCAAGCGAGGCGCCGATTACGCTATGTCCGGCCATGAACCACATTATGTGGCAAGCACAGGCCACTCAGGACAATGCCGAAACACTGGCAAAACGCGGCATGCGGATGCTGGGGCCTGTCGATGGCGCACTAGCGGAGGGCGAGTCAGGCCCAGGTCGGCTGATGGAGCCGCGCGATATCGTCTCGGCCATACAGGACAACACCGGTCACCCAATGATTCGTGGCAAACGGATTTTGATTACGGCCGGACCAACACACGAGCCCATTGATCCGGTTCGCTACATTGCCAATCGCAGCAGCGGACGGATGGGCTTTGCGCTAGCACAAGCCGCAGCCAGCGCGGGCGCGCAGGTTACCCTTATCTCCGGACCAGCTCGGCTCACCACCCCCGCCGGTGTAGCGCGAATCGATGTCGAGACCGCCGAGCAAATGCACAACAGCGTGATGCAACAGGCAGCGCAAGCAGACATCTTTATTGCGGCGGCAGCCGTTGCCGATTACCGCGCTGAGGCCGTTGCCAATCAGAAGGTCAAAAAATCCGAAGCGCCAACGACCCTCCAGCTCAAGCCCAACCCAGATATTCTGCAGGCCGTGGCGAAACTAACGAATGGTCCGTTCACGGTTGGCTTTGCCGCAGAAACCGAATCTGTCCGCGAGCATGCGCAGATCAAGCTTGAACAGAAGCACCTCGATATGATCGCGGCCAATCAAGTAGGCGATGGTATTGGCTTTGATGTTGACACCAACACGCTTGACGTTCTCTGGGCCAATGGCGAAAAACGGCTTGGCCCGGCCAGCAAAATCGAGGTGGCAGCGGCGCTGATACAACTCATCGGAGAGAGACTGAATGCAGCAGGTTGAATTGCGGGTACTCGATACACGTTTGGGTGATGAATTCCCCATGCCGGAATATGCCACTGACGGCTCGGCGGGTATCGATCTTCGTGCTTGCCTGAAAAGCGCCGAAACGCTGAAGCCCGGCGACACTCAGCTCATCCCCTCGGGTATCGCTGTGCATATCGCCAATCCGGCCTATGCTGCGGTGGTCCTGCCACGATCGGGACTGGGTCATAAACACGGCATTGTTCTTGGCAATTTAGTGGGACTGATCGACTCCGACTACCAGGGGGAGATTTTCATTTCCTGCTGGAATCGCGGCAGCGAGGCGTTCACGATTGAACCCGGTGAGCGCATAGCACAGTTGGTTTTTATTCCTGTTGCCCAACCTCAGTTCAGCATCGTCGAAGCCTTCGCCGAAAGCGAGCGAGGCAGCGGCGGTTTCGGCCACACCGGACGACAATAATCAGGCAAGGAGCGCCCGATGCCCCAGATTGATCCCGCCATCCTCAGGGCCTATGACATACGCGGTCTGGTGGACAAAGGCCTGACCGAAGAGACCGTCACCGCCCTCGGGCAGGCCATCGGCAGTGCCGCGGCCGACGCCGGACAGTTGCAGGTCGTAGTAGGACGCGATGGCCGGGAATCCAGCCCGCGACTCGCCGCGGCATTGCGCAAAGGGCTGATGCAGGCCGGCCGGGAGGTCATCGATATCGGCGAAGTCCCAACGCCGCTGATGTATTTCGCCACCTATCACCTCGGCACGCAGGCCGGTGTGGCTGTCACTGGCAGCCATAACCCATCCGATTACAATGGGCTGAAGACCATCATCGATGGACGCCCCTTCTGGGGCGAGCAGATTCAGGCGCTGGGCCAACGCATTGCCGAAGGCAACCTTGTCGAAGGTAACGGTCGCGAAACCTCAGTTGATATTCTGCTGGCCTATCGTGAACGGGTCCTCGGGGATGTTTCACTACAACGGCCGCTTAAAGTCGTCGTTGACTGTGGCAATGGCGTGCCCGGCGCTGTGGCGCCGGACATCCTTGAATCACTTGGGGCGCAGGTCATCCCGCTTTTCTGCGAGGTCGATGGGCGCTTTCCCAATCACCATCCCGACCCAACTGTCCCGGAAAACCTCACTGACCTCATCACCGCGGTGCGCAGCGAAGGCGCTGACCTGGGGTTGGCCCTGGATGGCGATGGCGATCGCCTGGGGGTGGTTGATGAAACCGGGCATATTATTTGGGCTGATCGGCAAATGATGCTCTACGCCCGATCGATACTCTCCAACTCCCCGGGGGCGTCGATTGTCTTTGATATCAAATGCAGCGGCCATTTAGCCGGTGTCATCGAGGCAGCAGGCGGTATACCGATAATGTGGAAAACCGGTCATTCATTGATCAAAGAGAAGCTTCGCGAGACCAGCGCACCGCTTGCTGGTGAGATGAGCGGTCACCTCTTCTTCAACGACCGCTGGTATGGATTTGATGATGCCACGTATGCCGCGGCCAGACTGCTCGAAATCCTCGCGGCTGACCCGCGTCCGGCAAGCGATGTCTTTGCCGAGCTGCCAGAACCAGTCAGCACGCCGGAGATCCGCATGGATCTGGCCGAAGGTGAACCGCATCGATTGATTAACGCCCTGATGGATCAGGCACAGACCTTCAATAATGCCCGAGTCACGACCATCGACGGACTGCGGGTGGACTTTGAGGATGGCTGGGGACTGGTCCGTGCATCCAACACTCAGCCCTGCATCGTGATGCGTTTCGAGGGCGTCAACGAACAGTCACTTCAAGCTATTCGTAAGCGTTTTGACAGCCTGATTCTGGACGCCGCAAAGATTGCGGGGGTTCCAATTTGACCGGGATCAAGCTTCCTTAAGGTTCAACTATCCACGCCTAAACTTCGGTTCTATCCTCGGTATCAAAGATATCCACCGAAGGAGCGTGAAACGATGAAACCCCTCCACTCAATAACCGCAGCCATGGTGCTCGGACTCGGGAGCAGCGCCGCAATGGCCGACGATGCCCTGCTTGAGCGTGCGCAGCTGTTATTCAAGCCCATCCCGGAATCAGCCGCTGAGCATATTGGCGAGCGCATCGAAATCACTCCTGAGCGGGTTGATCTTGGCCGGATGCTCTTTTTTGATCCGCGCCTCTCGGCCAGCCAGACCATCAGCTGCAATACCTGCCATAACGTTGGCATGGGTGGTGATGACAACATCCCAAGCTCTATTGGTCATGACTGGCAGCGCGGCCCGCGTAACTCGCCAACCATCTTTAATGCGGTATTTAACGTCGCGCAGTTCTGGGATGGCCGGGCAACTGACCTTACCGAGCAGGCCAAAGGCCCAATTCAGGCCAGTGTTGAGATGAACAACACGCCGCCGGTGGTTGAAGCCACGCTCAACAGCATGCAGGAGTACGTGGATGCCTTTGAAGCGGCATTCCCGGATTCTGACAAGGCAGTGAGCTTTGACAACACGGCCGCAGCGCTTGAGGTCTACCAAGCAACGCTGATCACGCCTGATTCCCCCTTTGACCAGTACCTGAAGGGTGACAAGGATGCGCTGACCGATCAGCAGATCGCCGGCCTGGACGCATTCCTCAACAAAGGCTGCGTGGCTTGCCATAACGGCGTGAACGTCGGTGGCCAGGGCTACTATCCCTTTGGCGTGATCAATCGCCCAGGATCAGACATCCTGCCCCCGGGTGACACGGGTCGTGCCCAGGTGACCGAGACGGCAGCCGACGAGTACGTGTTCCGTTCCCCGTCGCTGCGTAACGTTGAGCTGACGGCGCCATACTTTCACTCGGGTAACGTCTGGAGCCTGCGTGAAGCCGTCGCCATCATGAACGACGCCCAGCTCAACAGCCTTTTGACTGATGAAGACGTCGACAACGTCACGGCCTTCCTGCGCTCGCTCACGGGTAAGCAGCCTGAGGTGGAGTATCCGGTACTGCCGATCAGCACGGATGAGACGCCGCTGCCGGTGATCCCGGACTATCCGCGGCCGACTAGCGCCGAGGGCTAATCAGCTCGCAGCGCTTGCGCCCTGAGCTTCGGGGCGCGACTATGGGACCGCACCTTCGGGTGCGGTCTTTTTATTTGTGGAATAACAAAAACAGCAACCGAACATGACTGCCGAGACAACACCGCCCAATCAAGTCGCTCAGGTACTCACTGAAGCACTGCCCTATATCCGCCGCTTTCATGGCCAAACCGTGGTTGTGAAGTATGGTGGCAATGCCATGGTGGATGATGACCTCAAGCGCGACTTTGCCCGCGACGTGGTACTCATGAAGCTCGTCGGCATCAATCCGGTCATCGTCCATGGCGGCGGGCCACAGATTGGCAGCGTACTTGAGCGCATTGGCAAAAAAAGCGAGTTCATCCAGGGCATGCGGGTGACCGACGCCGAAACCATGGATGTGGTGGAGATGGTGCTCGGCGGGCTAGTCAACAAAGAGATTGTCAGCCTGATCAATACCCATGGTGGTCGCGCGGTGGGGCTGAGTGGCAAAGACGGCGGACTGATTAAGGCCAAGCGGATGACCCTCACACGCCCTGGCCCCGCCGAACAGGCACCCGAAATCATTGACATTGGCCATGTCGGTGAAGTCACCGGCATTGACCCGGCGCTGATGCGCCTTTTGGATGGTGCTGATTTTATCCCCGTGATTGCACCGATCGGCGTTGATAGCAAAGGTATTTCCTACAACATCAATGCCGATTTGGTGGCCGGGCATCTGGCCAGAACGCTAAAAGCGGAAAAACTCATCCTCATGACCAATACAGCGGGCATTCTTGATGCCGAAGGCCAGCTGCTGACCGGCCTTGATGCCGAGCGGGTCCGTGGACTCATTGCCGATGGCACCATTCATGGTGGCATGCTGCCCAAAGTGGATTGTGCGCTGGAGGCTGTAGCCAACGGTGTAGGCGCGGCCACCATCATCGATGGCCGGGTTTCACATGCACTGTTGTTGGAGCTATTCACCGACAGTGGCGTCGGCACCCTGATTCACGGCGATCAGTCCGCGCCAAAAGCCGCCCGATAACGCTGCATTGCCGCAAGGTCGTCGTCGCGATTGCCTTGCTCATGCAAATACTCCATCAGGCCATCCAGGGTGAGAATCGCCGTGACCGCCACGCCGTGGCGAGCGCTCACTTCCTGTGTGGCTGAACGCTTCTCCTGCAAGCCCTGCTCCTGGCGATCAAGTGCAACCAGAACTCCCGCCAACTCGGCGCCAGCCGACTCGATCAGCGCAACGCTCTCGGCAACTGATGTGCCGGCAGAGATAACATCATCAACCACCAGCACGCGCCCTGCCAATGGCGCGCCTACAATAACTCCGCCCTCACCATGGTCCTTGGCTTCTTTGCGGTTGAATGCCCACGGACAATCTCTACCGTGCTCGGCGGCAAGCGCCACCGACATCGCTGAGACCAGTGGTATGCCTTTATAGGCCGGGCCAAAGATCATATCGAAGCCAATCCCGGTCTCCATCGCGCGCCGGGCATACGCCGACCCCAATCGATGCAGCGCCTCACCGGTATTAAATAGCCCCGTATTAAAGAAGTACGGGCTCTGCCGACCGGACTTGAGCGTGAACTCACCAAAGCGCAGCACCTCGCGCTCCAGCGCAAATTCAATTAAATCCCGCTGATAGTCCTGAATACTCATCCGGTGTTCCGCATTCCCGCGGCAATGCCATTAATACAAATCATCAGTGCCTCGCGCAGGTCTTCCTCGTGGCCGTGCCGGACTCGATCCAGCAACTCCACTTGTAACAGGTTGAGCGGATCAACATAGGGATTGCGCAAACCGATCGAGCGCTGCACCACCGGTGTTTCATCCAACGGATTGTCATGCCCGCTGACCGTGAGCACCGCCGCTCGCGTTTCATCAAGCTGCTCTCTGAGGCGTGCCCCCAACGGCTGCAAGGGCTCAGGCACAAGTCTGGCGTCATACCAGGCCGCGACTTCCGGATCGCTTTTGGCGAGCACCATCTCAAGCATATCGATAAAGGCCCGGAAAAAAGGCCAAGCCTCGTACATGTGATGCAGGTTTTCGCGCTGACCGGACTCAAGGCTGCTGGCAAGGGCACTGCCAGCCCCCAACCAAGCAGGCAGCAGCATGCGTGTTTGTGTCCAAGCAAAGATCCACGGGATGGCGCGCAAACTGGCGATGCCCTTGGTGGGTTTGCGCCGGGCAGGCCGGCTACCAATGGCCAAATGACTGATCTCATGCTCAGGCGTGGCATGACGAAAATAATCAATAAACTCTGGTGTCTCGCGCACCAGATCGCGATACACCGCACAGGATGTCTCGGCCAGACTGTCCATGGTCTCTCGCCAACCACTCTCTGGAGGATTGGGTGGTGAGAGTGAGGCCTCTGCGACGGCCGTGGTGTAGAGCTCCAGATTGCGCTCAGCAATCCCCGGCAAGCCAAATTTCGCCTGTATCACCTCGCCCTGTTCGGTTACGCGCAACCGGCCCATCACTGAACCGGGTGGCTGCGAGAGAATGGCAGCATGAGTTGGACCGCCACCACGGCCAATCGAGCCGCCGCGACCATGGAAGAGCGTGAGTTTTATCCCATGCTGCTTAGCAGTCTCCACCAGCTGTTCCTGCGTCTGATACAACGCCCAGGCAGCCGTGAGGTGCGAGGCATCTTTACCCGAGTCGGAGTAGCCGATCATGATCTCCTGCTCGCCCTCGATATGCTCGCGATACCAGGGCAGTGCCAGCAACTGTTCAAGACAGCGCTGTGCGCCCTCCAAATCGGCAAGTGTCTCGAAAAGCGGCACCACGCGAAGCGGCGTTTTTACACCCGCTGCTTTTTGCAGCAGCTTGACGGCCAAAATATCTGAAGGCTTAGAAGCCATCGAGATGACATAGGCGCCCAGCGAGGCAGGCCCCATCTCGGCAATCACCCGGGCGGTTTCAAGCACCTCGGTAATTTCATCATCGGCGGTGAAATCCTGCGGGATCAGTGGACGGGGATTATTGAGTTCCCGAACGAGAAAAGTCTGCCGCTCGGCCTCATCCCATGCCGCATAACTGCCAATACCCAAAGCCTGCGTGATGGCGTTAAGGGCATCAGTGTGACGCCCAGATTCCTGCCGGATATCAACACGCGTTAAAGTCAGGCCAAAGACGGCCAGTCGGCGTAACAAATCTTTAAGCCGGCCATCAGCCACCATGCCTGCACCACTTTCATGCAGCGATCGATAGCAGATCATCAATGGCTCACGCAGCTCCTCGGTGCGCCAGTAAATCAGGCTATCCGCCGGACGCCGGCCAGCCAGTTTTGCCTCCAACCATTGCCGGGTGGCGAGCAGCCGATCGCGAACGCTTTTCAGCGCGGTGCGATAAGGCTCCCAGGCATCGCCCACCCATTCGCGCAGCTCATCGCTGGCACATTGCAGCGAAAGCTCCTCGATCAGGCGGTTAATCTCTTGGGTGTAGAGCTCCACTGCTTTCCAGCGATTGAGCAGACACACTTCGCGGGTGACCGCTGCGGTCACACGAGGGTTGCCGTCGCGATCACCGCCCATCCAGGATCCAAACCGAATCGGCGCACGCTCCAATGCCAATGGCTTGCCAGTCTGGCGCTGCAGCATCCGATCGAGGCGGCGCAGATAATGCGGCACCACATCCCAGAGCGTCTGCTCAATCACCGCAAGCCCCCAACGCGCCTCATCCTGTGGTGCGGGTCGCCGCCGCCTAATCTCATCGGTCTGCCAGGCCGCGGTAATCTCGCGGCGTAATGACTGATGCACCTCTTCGATTTCTTCTGGCGTTGGATCCAGCCGGTCACCCTGATCCAACAACTCAGCAATACGGTTGTATTTCTGCAGTAGCGAGCGCCGCATCACTTCGGTGGGGTGGGCAGTAAAGACAAGCTCTACATCTAACTCCGAGATGGCGGCATGCAATGCATCCCCATTCATCTGGGGCTGCATGCGCTTGAAAAACTCCTCCAGTGACCCGCGCAACGGACCGGACTCTGAGTCGCGCAGCCAAGCGCGGCTGCGGCGTACACGATGATGCTGCTCGGCGATATTCGCCAGATTGAGAAACTGCGAGAAGGCGCGCACCACCGGGACGATCAGCTCATCCGGAAGGTCTCCCAAACGCTTCTCAAGCGAACGCGCAGCATCGGCGTCACCGGCACGCGAGTCCTTGGCAAGGCTGCGAATCTCTTCAATGGTTTCATAAACATGCTCACCAGCCTGCTCATGAATCGTACTACCCAGCAGCCCACCGAGCTGCCGTATATCCTCGCGCAAAGGCGCGTCACTGCGGTTTTCACTCATGTCAGCATTCTGACCAAAGCAGCATGGTCAGGCAAACCGCAGGCTTGCCCGTCAGCGCTGCATAGCCGAGGATGCCGGCATGGAGACGACCCCTGACAAGCGCAGCTGGCGAGAAATCATCACCGTTTATGGACGACCGAGCGCCATTACGATGCTGTTTCTTGGCTTCTCCGCCGGCCTGCCCTTTATGCTGGTGTTCGCCACGCTCAGCGCTTGGTTGCGTGATGTGGATATCAGCCGCACTGCAATCGGATTTTTCAGCTGGATTGGGATTACCTACTCAATCAAATTCATTTGGTCGCCGGTGGTGGATCGGATGCCGCTGCCGGGACTCACCCGCTGGCTGGGCCGCCGGCGCGCGTGGATTTTGTTGGGCCAGTGCGGAATTATTCTCGGCCTGCTTGGCATGGCAACCACTGACCCACAGGTTAGCCTGCTACCGATCGCGCTATTCGCGCTGCTTGTAGCGTTCTCCTCCGCCACCCAGGATGTGGCGATCGATGCCTTTCGTATTGAATCCGACATTGACCGCTACCAGGGCGCACTCGCTGCCACCTACCAAATGGGCTATCGGCTGGCGATACTGGCTTCCTACACCGGCGCGCTGTATCTAGCCGAATTTGCCAGCTGGAGCATGGCTTATTTGATCATGGCTGCACTCATGGGTGTTGGTGTCTTGACCGTGCTGCTGCGACCCGAGCCGATTGGAAATAATGATCGCGTGCATGCCATCAACGAGCCCAGGGCTATGGCCTTTGCCGAGCGGCACTCCGGGTTACCAAAGCCGGTGCGCCTGACCGGTGCCTGGCTCATTGGTGCCGTTGTCTGCCCGCTCACCGATTTCTTTGGCCGCTTCGGCTGGTTTGCGCTGGTTATCCTGGGCCTCGTTGCCAGCTTCCGTATTACCGATATCGCCATGGCCAGCATGGCCAACCCGCTGTATATCGATCTGGGATATAGCAAAGCTGTGATTGCCAATATCAGCGGAGCTTATGGGCTGGCTATGACTATGATCGGGGCCGTGCTGGGTGGTGCATTGGCCGCGCGTTATGGGCTGCTGCGGCCATTGCTTGCCGGTGCCATTCTGGCTGCCAGCACCAATTTGCTTTTTGCCTGGATGGCGGGCCAAGAAGGCGCTACCTATGCCCTGATGCTCACCATCAGCGCGGATAATCTCTCGGGTGGTCTGGCCGGCTCGGTTTTCATCGCCTGGCTCTCCAGCCTTACCAACACCACCTACACGGCAACGCAATACGCGCTTTTCAGCTCACTGATGACGCTGCCGGGTAAATTCTTAAGCGGCTTTGGCGGGGTTGTCGTGGATGCGCTTAGCTATCCGGTGTTTTTTAGCCTATCTGCCGCCATGGGCCTGCCAGCCGTGCTCTTCATTATCTGGCTGATGCGCCGGCAAGGCATTCATTAACGAAACACGGTGGACGCTGCAGCGTGAGCCAAGGACAATAGGGAAATTGCTCTGAAGGAGTCCAAAATGTCCGATGCCCGCCACTGCCGCTTGCTGATCCTAGGATCAGGCCCTGCCGGTTATACCGCTGCCGTTTATGCTGCCCGCGCCAATCTAGAGCCTGTCTTGGTAACTGGCATAGAAATGGGCGGCCAGCTCACGACCACTACCGATGTCGATAACTGGCCGGGTGATGTCTCAGGCCTGCAGGGCCCGGAACTGATGGAGCGGATGCGTCAGCACGCCGAGCGCTTTGGCACGGATATTGTCTTTGACCATATCCATACCGCGGAGCTAACCCAGCGGCCTTTCCGGCTGGTAGGCGATAGTGGCGAGTACACCGCCGATGCACTGATCATCGCCACGGGTGCCTCAGCCATGTATTTGGGGCTAGAGTCGGAAACGGCCTTTATGGGCAAGGGTGTCTCTGCCTGCGCCACCTGCGATGGCTTTTTCTATCGCGGCCAAGACGTCGCGGTGATTGGTGGGGGCAATACCGCATTGGAAGAAGCGCTATATCTATCCAACATCGCCCGCCATGTCACCGTGGTCCATCGTCGCGATCAGTTCCGTGGTGAGAAGATCCTGCAGGATCAGGTCAAGCAGCGCGCCGAGAGTGGCAATATCACCATTCGCTGGAATGCCACGCTAGATGAAGTGCTGGGTGACGAAACTGGCGTGACCGGCGCGCGGTTGAAAAGCACAGCTGATGGCAGCACCGACGACATTGAGTTGGCCGGCGTATTCATCGCCATCGGTCATCGGCCAAATACCGAGCTCTTTACCGACCAGCTCGATATGGAAGGCGGCTATATCCGGGTGAAAAGCGGGCTTGAAGGCAATGCTACGGCCACCAGTATCCCGGGGGTCTTCGCCGCGGGAGATGTGATGGATCATGTCTATCGTCAGGCCATTACCTCGGCCGGCAGCGGCTGCATGGCCGCGCTTGATGCTGAGAAATATCTGGATGCCAAGCAATGAGTGAGACGATGGAAAAACCAACGCATCTCGCGCTCTACGAACATGAGCTTTGTCCATTCTGCGCGATGGTCCGGCAGGCAGCGGACGATCTGCCGCTGACGATCGAATCGCGCAACACCATGCGCGAGCCGGGGCGCCAGCAGGAGTTGGTTGAAGGTGGCGGCCGGGGCATGGTGCCCTGCCTGTTCATCGAATATCCGGACGGCCGTGTCGAGTGGCTTTATGAGTCGGCAGATATTATCGATTACTTAAGGCGAATAGCGCTTTAAATCTTTAATGAGCAGAAACAAGTGAAATGGGTCGGTTGGGCTTTGCTCAAAACCCCATGACTCATACCACCTCTGAGCATTCTCATCCTTGGCATGGACCAGCACACTGCGAATCCCTGCAATATCCGCTGCCTGTGCGGTTCGCAGCAGAGCATCTTTGAGCAGGGCCCTGCCAAGCCCTCGGCTTTGGTAGGTTAAGTCCACCGCCAATCGAGCCAGAATCATGACCGGCACCGGGTGACAGGCAAGGCCTTTTGCCAATCGTGCTGATGCGTCATCCGGATGCACACTACCGACAGCAAGACTATAAAAACCAGCCACCTGCGCACCAGAACAACTCACATAGGTCTGGGCGCTGTTGCTTTTTTGATTAATCAGCGCATAGCGCTTCAGGAACTGATTGAGAGCTTCATCGCCACAATCAAAGTCATCAGTCGAATCGGAAGCTGCCAGTTTCCGTACCGGCAAAAAGCGATCAGTCAATCAAGCACTCCGGGTTCGTTCAGCAGCTTGTTCAACCGCGGATTGGATTGCACAGGGCGGTCCAACGCCTCCTGAAATGCCGCCCATTGCGCGTCATCAAGCACGAACTGTCTGCGATCGGCCAACGTCTGCGCGGCCGCCGTTACCCCGGCCTCCAGCAGATATTCGCTCACGCTTTTGTGGCTCGCTTCGGCGGCATTCTGCAGCAATTGCTTAACGAGCTTGCTGGCCCGTACATCAATGCGTTCAGTTTTTGACTGATGAGTAATGTTCATAGCCTGCAGCTTACTTGTCCGGACAACGTCCTGACAACTGATATTTACTCAGAACTTAATCATCCCCAGTCATAAGTGATGGTCAGCGGCGCATGATCGGAGAAGCGATCAGCGCGGTGGACCGAGGCGCTTTGTACCGCGGCCCCAATGCCCGGGGTGGTGACGTGATAGTCGATGCGCCATCCGGTGTTATTGGCCCAAGCTTGGCCGCGGAATGACCACCAAGTGTATTGATCGGGCTCGTCATTAATCGCACGAAAGGCATCCACATAGCCTACTTCATCAAAAAGCCGATCCATCCACTCGCGCTCATGCGGCAGAAAGCCGGAATTTTTCTGGTTGGAGCGCCAGTTCTTCAGATCGCGCCAGGTATGCGCGATATTCCAGTCACCACAAATCACATATTCGCGGCCGTCATTGGCCATCGCTTTGAGCCGCTCCATGAACGGTTCAAGAAAGGCATCTTTTATGGCCTGACGATGTTCACCCGAACTGCCCGAAGGCATGTAAAGCGAGATCACGCTTAAGTTGCCAAAGCGCGCTTCCAGCCAGCGGCCTTCAGCATCAATCTCGGGTATACCGATGCCGCGGATATACTCATCGGGCTGGCGCCGGCTATACACCGCGACGCCGCTGTAACCCTTTTTCTCGGCATCGACAAACTCGGCGTGATAGCCATCGGGGAAATACGGCCCGCCCTCAAGCTGCTCTCGCTGGGCTTTGGTCTCTTGAATACAAAGGACATCCGGCTGTTCAGCCTCAAGCCAGTCAAAAAACCCTTTGCGCTGGGCTGAGCGGATGCCATTTAAATTGGCGGTCATGATTGAAATACTCATGCCCGGTAGGATAGCGGAATCAACGCAGGGAGTCGGCATGCAGCGTAGCAATAATCTTGATGAGGTCTGTTATCCGTTCATTCACGAACACGGGCCGCTATGTGATTTTGAAGTGATCACCGATGAGCTTTGCGGGAATATTGGCGCGGCAGTTTCATTGATGCCAGCGGAATATGGCGATCTGCGTGCTGATCTTGAGGCGCTGCAACCGCTGGCCTTTCACCTCAATGGGTCATTGCGCGGGCGGCTGGCGATTACTGAGGAAGATATTGCCTGGGCGTGTGAGCGCCTGGGTGTTTATCGATCCGAGGCGGATGGCCAAGTCAAAGGATTTGTCCTGCCACGAGGCGAGATGCCGGTGCCTTTTTTAAACCTGGCCCGCTCCGGGGCAAAAAAGGCTATTCGGCAAATGGTGCGCATTGAAGAGGCCGGCGGCGAAATCCCTGAACTGCTCCCGCGCTTTTGTAATGTGCTGTGCAATTTATTCTTTGCGCTGATTCTGGTGATCAATCAGCGTCGAGGGCTGGATGAGGTGCCATTTACCTCAAAAAGTTATGGCCCGAGGACGCGCAACGGCTGAAAGATGAGGCCGTCTGCACTATCGGATAGATGCGCTGCAATGCCAAAAACCGCCGCCAGGTGCGCTTCGGTGAGCACATCAGCGGGTTTGCCATCAGCTACCACCTGTTGCCCACCCACCATAATCAGCCGTGTGCAGTAACGCGCCGCCAATCCCAAATCATGAATGGATAAAATCACCGACCGGCCCTCTGCCGCCAGCGCCGAGAAGGTTTGCATCGTGCTCATTTGATGCGCCGGATCGAGGCCCGCGATGGGCTCATCAGCCATCACCAGTGGCGCTTGCTGCGCCAGCGCCCGCGCGATTAAAGCCCGTGTTCGCTCTCCGGCAGAAAGCTCGGTTGCAGGGCGTTTCTCAAAACCCTGCAGGCCCACCTGACTGAGCGCCTGCACAACAGCTTGCTGATCTTGCAGGCTGGGCGAGGCATTCCAAGCCCGATGCGGCAACCGCCCCAGCATCGCCAACGCCTCTACCGAGATCGGCCAAGCGACATGACGCTCCTGCGGCATCCAAGCGACCGCCTTGGCGCGAGCCGTTTCGTTCAGGCCAGCGAGGTTGCTTTGGCCATCTGCTGGGATCAACCCCAGCATCGCCCGCATTAATGTGGTCTTGCCAGCCCCATTTGGACCAATCAGCCCCACGAGCTCGCCGGGCGCCACGGCCAAATCCACACCCCGAATAACCAGGCGATTACCTAGTGAAACCGACAGGTTTTGCACGCTCAACAGGCTCATGCCAGCGTCCTTCGAGTTTGGTAGATAAGGTGCAGAAAAAGCGGGGCACCAATTAATGCCGTAAGCACGCCGAGCTTGAGGTCGGCCTCGGGCAGAATCACGCGCACTAAGATATCGGCCAGCAGCACCATGATCGCCCCGCCCAAGGCACTTGCGGGAAGCAGTCGGCCTGGCATAGCTGAGACAAAAGGCCGCAACAGATGCGGGACCACCAGGCCAACAAACCCAATCGTCCCTGCCACGGCGGTGCTCGCCCCCACCACCAGCGCTGCACCAATGATCAGCTGCCGCCTGACACGGGCAACACCAATACCCAGTGCTTCAGCGGCATCCTCTCCCAAGGTCATGGCATCAAGCGCTCGGCCCAAAAAGAGAAGCATCGCGCCACCAAGCAATACAAACGGCAGAGCCAACACGACATGTTCCATAGAACGATCGGCCAACGAGCCCATCATCCAAAAGACAATCTCACTGGTGGCAAAAGGATTG
>CBFHTR010000003.1:0-97680 GCA_965658695.1 Spiribacter sp. | reverse complement strand
CGCCATAATGCAGACCGTGGTAGATCTCATCGACAATCAACCCGATACGCCGCTCCGCCGCCAATGCCGCTAGGCCTTGCAGATCGGCCACAGTAGCGAGCGTTCCGGTAGGGTTGCCGGGAGAGCCCACCAGCATGGCAGCGGTTTGTTCATCGCAGGCCGCTTTGGCCAGGTTGGCTGTCAGCTGATAATCGGTCTCTGCACTCACCCGCACGGCGTGCGGAATAGCATCCACCAGCTCCACAAAATTACGATTACACGGATAGCCGGGATCGGGCAGGAGCACGTTTTGCCCCGGATCAGCCAACATGGCCATCGCCACAACCAGCGCACCACTGGCACCAGGCGTGATGAGAATGCGCGCCGGAGCAACGTCAGCGGCATAGCGCCGCGCATAGTACTCAGCAATCGCCTCGCGCAGAGCCGGCAAGCCAGCGGCAGGCAGATAACCGGTCCGCCCGTCAGCCAGTGCCTTCTGCCCGGCAAGCCGAACCGGCTCGGCAGTCGCAAAATCCGGCTCACCAATCTCCATATGCACGATATCGCGACCGTTGGCCTCTAGCTCCCGGGCTCGCGCCAGCAGCGACATGACATGAAAGGGCTGAATACGGCGACTGCGTGCAGTCAAAGAGATGACAGACAAGCGATTTGGCTCCTTCAATCGTTGCGGTGTCGCAAACCGTTATCATGATGCCATGACAGCACCCACGTACATCGGCCGATTTGCTCCTAGCCCAACCGGGCCATTGCATTTTGGCTCTATTGTGGCGGCGCTCGCCAGTTACCTGGATGCACGCAGTGCTGGTGGTCGCTGGCATTTACGGATTGATGATGTCGACAGCGGCCGCGCGCGGGACGCCTATATTGCTGAAATCCCTCGCACGCTGGAGCAACTCGGTCTGCACTGGGATGGTGCCATTCGATATCAGGATAATCGCCGTGCGCATTACCAAGATGCTTTGCAGATGCTGATCGAGCGTGGCACCGCCTATCCATGCGGCTGCAGTCGCAAGGATTTAGCTGATGCGCCGCGTGGACCAGCGGGATTGATATACCCAGGTAACTGCCGTGACGGGCTACCCGATGGAAAGCTGCCCAGGAGCTGGCGATTTGCAGTGCCTCATATCTCAATACAATTTATTGACCGCTGCGCCGGGGCACAGTCCATTGATGCGGGGCGCTCAATTGGGGATTTCATCATTCGCCGGGCTGACGGCCTGCATGCCTATCATCTGGCAATGGTTTTAGACGACGCCGACTTGGGTGTCACCGATGTGGTTCGCGGTGCGGACTTGCTGCCAGCGACGTCGCCACAAATCCTGCTGCAGCAGGCATTGGGCCTGCCAACGCCCAACTATTTACATATTCCGGTGGCCTGCGACGAGCAGGGCAGAAAACTGAGCAAGACCAACCATGCCCCACCAGTACAAACGGACCATCCTGAGCGGGTAATCAGACAGGCCCTCAACGATCTCAATCACTTACCACCGCCTGATCTGGATGAGGCAACAGTCGCTGAGCTCATCACTTGGGCTGTTGCTGAGTGGAATGCTGAGCGACTTCCCGCACCCAACCAGCTGTGATACGTTCGGTAACAGTCATTCGAGGAGGGGTGCCATGGCCAGAGCAACAGCAGGCAATGGTTCGGTCAGCTTTTTATTGCTGGCAGTCGGGCTTTTTCTCTTCCTCTCGCCCTTCACCCAATGGTGGATCGATCAGGCCCTGCCCTGGTACACACCGTTTGCCATCTGGCTTGGATATATTGGGCTGATCGCTTTAGCCGTCGGTCGCCGAGGGCGTCATGACGTTTAGTCTGGGCACGCTGTTTTTCAGCGCTGTTGCCTATCTTTCGCTGCTCTTCCTCATTGCCCATGCCAGCGAGAGAGGCTGGATACCGGCGGCGGTGATCCGCCATCCAGCGGTATACGTGCTGTCTCTTGGTGTCTACGCCACCACCTGGAGCTATTACGGCAGCGTCGGGTTTGCGGCAAGCTCTGGTTTGCTCTACATCACCATTTACCTGGGGGTAACACTCGCTTTTGCGATGACACCGATCCTGCTGCTGCCACTACTTCGGCTGATTCATCGACATCAGCTCACCTCAGTACCCGATCTTTTTGCCTTTCGCTTTCACAGTCGACTTGCCGGCATTCTCGTCACACTGATGTTGCTGACAGGCAGCCTGCCCTATCTCGCCCTGCAAGTTCGTGCGGTATCTGAATCAACGCAGGTACTCACCGGCGAATCTTCACCCGATGCGATTGCGGTCATTTTCTGCCTGATGGTGAGCATATTCGCCATTATTTTCGGTGCCCGTCATATCACGCTGCGTGAAAAGCATAGCGGGCTGGTCGCTGCAATCGCTTTTGAATCACTGGTCAAAATACTGGCACTACTGGCAGTGGCCTGGCTGGCGCTTGAACTGGGTTTTGGTGGTTTTCAGGGTCTGGAGCAATGGCTTGCCGCCAATCCGCAGGCAACGCAGCGTCTGCAAGCGGGTGCCAGCTCACAGGCCTGGGCAGGGCTAATGTTCCTGGCCTTTGCTGCGGCATTTCTGCTGCCACGACAGTTTCATATGCTATTTACTGAGAATCTGGACGACCGCGGACTCAGGACCGCCAGCTGGGCTTTCCCCTTGTTTCTGCTGCTATTGGCAGCAGCGATTCCACCTATCCTCTGGGCCGGCCAGGCTCTCGCCCTGACAGGGCCTGTGGATTACACAGTGCTCTCTATAGCAGCGCTCAGCGACTCAGCCAGCATGGTGCTGTTTACTTATTTAGGCGGGATCTCCGCGGCAAGTGCGATGATCATTGTCTCCACACTTGCCCTCTCATCAATGTGCCTGAACCATCTAGTACTGCCGCTGACACGCCTGGCGGGTCTACCCGATCTATACACCACGCTGCGATGGGCTCGCCGCGCATTGATTGGTGCCATTATTGCGGCCGGCTATTTTTTCTATCTGTCTTTAGAGCGCACGGAAGGGCTGGTCTCTTGGGGGCTGATTTCTTTTCTAGCGATGGCGCAGTTAATCCCCGGTGTGCTGGCGGTCCTGTTTTGGCCCGGTGCAACGCGCCAAGGCTTTATCGCAGGCCTGCTCACCGGTGGCACGATCTGGGGTATGGCAACCCTGCTGCCGGCATTAAACACCATGGGCGCGGTCCGGTTTATTGGCATTGATCTTGATATCGCCAGTACACCGCTGGAGTTCGGTGAACTGGCTTTCTGGTCGGTTGCCGCCAATACGCTCGCCTTCCTAGCTGTATCTCTGATCACTCGGCAGGATCCGCGCGAAACTGAGGCTGCTGCGGCCTGTCGTGAGATCAGCATGCGGGTGCCAGCCGGTGCATTAACCGCGGAGTCCCCGGCACAGTTTGTCGAGCAACTCGCGCCGGTGACCGGATTGCCAGCGGCACGAGCAGAGATCAGCAAAGGCCTGGAAGATCTTGGTCTTGAGTGGAATGAAAACCGACCCGATCGTCTGCAGCAATTACGCGAGCAGGTGCAGCGCAATCTCTCCGGGATGATGGGCCCGGTGCTTGCACGCGACATCGTCGATGAATGCCTGCGTCTTGATGCCGACAGCCGCGGCGCCATCGCGCAAAATATTCGCATTATTGAAGAGCGATTGGAGCGCTCAAGAAGCGGATTCAAAGGCATTGCAGCTGAGTTGGATGCGCTGCGCCGCTACCACCGCCAAATACTCGAAGATCTGCCACTTGGCGTTGTTGCCGTTACACCGGCTGGACGTATTGCGCGCTGGAATCCAGCCATGCAGAGAATCACTGACATCAGCGCTAGCCGCGCCCTGGGCCGCACACTCGGTGAACTCTCCGCACCCTGGGCGGAGTTGTTCGAGCAATTCGTCGAAACAGATGATGAACAAAGCGAAAAACGCTCAATCACGCTGAGCACCGGCATGCGATGGTTGAACCTGCGTAAAGCCATGATCAGCGATGCGAGCGGCACTCCAAACGGAGATCGTTTAGTCCTGGTGGAGGATGTCACCGATGTTGAGCGGCTAGAGGGCGAGCTGGCCCATAGCGAGCGGCTTGCCTCCATCGGTCGTCTTGCCGCTGGTGTCGCACATGAGATCGGCAACCCAGTAACCGGTATTGCCTGTCTTGCCCAGGAGCTTGAAGATCAGACACCGCAGAACCAACGCATCCAACAGATTCTTGAGCAGACCAAGCGCATCAGTCATATCGTACAAACACTAGTGACATACGCGCATGCCGGTCGCCAGGACACCCCCCAGCCACCGGAACCCACGGCTTTACTGGCCGTAATTGAGGAAGCCGAGCGCCTCTTACAGCTCAACCCCAAAGCCAAGGATATCGCGTTCGATCACAACATTGAGTCAGATCTCACGGTTATGGGGAATCATCAAAAGCTCGTACAGGTGCTGGTGAATATATTCAGCAATGCCGTTGATGCCTGCGATGGCGCTGGCAAAATCTCTACCATTGCTAAACCCCACCGCGACGGCATCCAGCTGCGCATTGTCGATAACGGTCATGGTGTGCCTGCAAGCATTCGCGACAAAATCCTTGAGCCATTTTTCACCACGAAGACACCCGGTCAGGGCACCGGCCTGGGGCTTGCGCTGGCGCATAACATCGTCAGCGAATATGGCGGCAGCCTGAAACTGCAGCCCCGCCGCGGCCGGACTGGCGGCACAGAGGTCATCATTCGCCTCACTGCGGCTCCAATCAGCGAGGAGATTCCTGTTAATGCCTGAAGTACTCGTCATTGAGGACGAAAGCATCATTCGCGAAGCCATTCAGCGACATCTGACAAAGCATGGGATGCGGGTTGATGGTGCTGAGTCACTCGAGCAGGCGCTACGGGATAATGCGCTTGAGCGCTATGACCTCATACTTGCGGATATGCGCCTTCCCGGCCGCAGCGGACTAGAAGTGATTCAAGAGGCAGGCGAAGTACCGGTCATTATTATGACAAGCTACGCCAGCATTCGCTCTGCTGTGGAAGCCATGCGCAAGGGCGCAGTGGACTACATCGCCAAGCCTTTCGACAATGACGATCTAAGACTGACGGTTGAGC
The DNA here is from genome assembly GCA_965658695.1 of Spiribacter sp. Lineage (GTDB taxonomy): Bacteria > Pseudomonadota > Gammaproteobacteria > Nitrococcales > Nitrococcaceae > Spiribacter. The sequence goes on along the minus strand of CBFHTR010000003.1, from coordinate 92,616 downwards.
GTGCGCTACGGGAGAGCATCCTAAAGCGCCAAAACCGTGCCCTACGCGCACAATTGAATGCCGACTACCCGGTAAACGGCATCATTGGCGAATCACAGCAAATGCAAAAGGTCTTTGAGCGCATTGACCGCGTCGCGCCCACAGACACCACTGTATTGATTCTGGGGGAGTCCGGTACTGGCAAAGAGCTCGTTGCCCGAGCGTTACATGAGCAAAGTGAGCGCCGTGACGCACCATTAATTGCCGTGAACTGCGCCGCCATCCCTGAATCATTGATTGAGGCAGAGCTCTTCGGCCATGAGAAAGGCGCTTTTACCGGTGCCGACCGTGCCCGAGAAGGTTTGGTTGAAGCCGCCAATGGCGGAACGCTATTTCTTGATGAAATTGCCGAGCTGCCGCCAGCGGCGCAGGCAAGGCTTCTGCGCGTGCTGCAAGAATCCGAAATTCGGCGGGTTGGGTCGTCCCACTCACGACAAGTGGATATCCGTCTGGTCGCGGCGACGCATCGCGATCTTGCCGCGCTGGTTGAATCCGGTAATTTTCGCGAAGACTTGTATTTCCGCATCAATGTCATGGAAATCCAGCTCCCGGCTTTACGCGAGCGCACCGAAGACATCCCCAGCCTGGCGGAATTTCTACTGACAAAAGCCTGTCAGCAACTGAATCGCCCCGAGATGCGTTTTGATACAAAAGCCCTTGAAGAGATGGCGAATTACAGCTGGCCGGGTAATGTCCGCGAACTGGAAAACGTTATCGAACGCGCAGTGATTCTCACGGATACCGATACTGTAACCAGTGAGCAACTTGGGCTTGCAGATGCCCGTCCGGCAAGCGCAAACATGAACCTTGGACTTTCATTGGAAGAGTATTTCTGCGAATTTGTGCGAGTCAATGAAACACGAATGAACGAAACGGAGTTAGCCCAAAATTTAGGAATCAGTCGCAAAGCACTCTGGGAAAGACGTCAGCGTTTGGGCCTACAACGACAGCGCCAAATAGGATAGTGAAAGGAATATCGCATAATTGTTACTGATAGTAACCATGGAGGAGAAACGGCATGGCCGACAATAAAATCTACCCGGTCCCACCGGAAGCCGCCGAGCATGCACTGCTCAATCGCGAACAATACGATCGCATGTACCGACAGTCTTTGGATGACCCGGACACATTCTGGGGAGAGCAAGCGGAGCGTTTTCTCACCTGGTTTAAAAAGTGGGATCGCGTCACGAATAATGATCTGACAAAAGGCCAAATCCGCTGGTTTGAGGGCGGCAAGCTCAACGTCAGCTATAACTGCCTCGACCGCCACCTAGACTCACACGGTGATCGAACCGCGGTGATCTGGGAAGGCGATGAGCCGGGCAATACCCGTCACATCAGTTATCGCGAGTTGCATGCAGAAGTCTGTCGCCTAGCCAATGTGCTCAAGGACCGAGGCGTTAAGAAAGGAGATCGGGTTTCCATCTATATGCCCATGATCCCCGAGGCGGTCGTCGCCATGCTCGCCTGCACCCGCATTGGCGCAGTGCATTCCATCGTCTTTGGTGGTTTCTCCCCGCACGCGCTGCGCGATCGGATTGAGGACGCTGATTGCCGCACGATCATCACCGCCGACCAAGGTGTCCGCAGTGGCAAACCGGTCCCGTTGAAAGAAAACGTTGAGAAGGCCATCGATGGACTCGACAGCGTGCATACAGTGATTACCGTTCGTCACACGGGTAATACCGTGCCATGGAACCCCGATCGGGACGTCTGGTATCAGGATGCGATTAGCGAGGCATCGGCAGATTGCGCGCCCGAGGAAATGGATGCAGAGGATCCACTATTCATCCTCTACACCTCAGGATCCACCGGCAAACCCAAGGGTGTGTTACACACCACCGGCGGTTACCTGCTGCAGGCGTCGATGACATTTAAATATATCTTCGATTACCAGGACGGCGAAGTGTATTGGTGCACCGCCGATGTCGGCTGGGTGACCGGCCACAGTTACATTGTTTATGGCCCGCTTTCCAACGCGGCCACCACACTGGTATTCGAAGGCGTTCCCACCTACCCCGATGCCGGTCGGTTCTGGCAGGTTATCGATGACCACAAGGTCAATATCTTCTACACAGCACCAACCGCCATTCGCTCGTTAATGGGCCAAGGCGAGGAGTTGGTGAAGAAATACTCGCGCAAGAGCCTGCGCATCCTTGGCAGCGTCGGCGAGCCAATCAACCCTGAAGCCTGGGAATGGTATTACCGTGTGGTTGGTGATGAGCGCTGCCGTATTGTTGATACCTGGTGGCAGACTGAGACCGGTGCCATCATGATTTCAGCGCTCCCGGGAGCCATTGATCTGAAGCCCGGCTCGGCCACGTTGCCGTTCTTTGGTGTCGAGCCGCAGCTGGTCGACAATGAGGGCAATGTTGTTGAAGGCGCCACTGAGGGCAATCTCTGCATCAACCGCGCCTGGCCGAGCATGATGCGCACAATCTATGGAGATCATGAACGGTTCATGAACACCTACCTCACCACCTACACCGGCAAGTACTTCACCGGTGACGGCGCACGTCGTGACGAGGATGGCTACTTCTGGATCACCGGGCGTGTCGATGATGTGCTCAATGTCTCGGGTCACCGCATGGGTACCGCCGAGATTGAAAGCGCATTAGTCCTGCATGCCTCCGTTGCAGAGGCGGCTGTTGTGGGATATCCGCATGATCTGAAAGGACAAGGCATCTATTGCTACGTGACCCTTAACACCGGCGTGGATCCAAGCGATGAGCTGCAGGCCGAACTGATGGCCCTTGTGCGCAAAGAGATCGGCCCAATTGCCAAACCGGATGTCATACAGTGGGCACCGGGTCTGCCTAAGACCCGCTCTGGCAAGATCATGCGCCGCATTCTGCGCAAGGTTGCCACCAATGAGCTCGACAGCCTCGGCGACACCAGTACCTTGGCCGATCCATCGGTGGTTGATGAACTGATTAGCAACCGAGCCAATAAGTAATTCGGCTTCGGCTTAGACGGCGATGGTCCATAGGGCCATCGTCGTTACTTTCCGCAACGCCCTCCCGTTACCTTTTGTAACGCGTTATCGCTCTTAAATGCATCCAGGTGCTGCAAAACCCCCAGAAACCGCAACAGAGGTTAGCCCTCAATATTTGCATGGTTCTTGCAACCAATTAGAGGACGAAATCTTGGTTTCGTTAATAACAAGGTGGCAGACCCTCGTTGTCATGCCGCCGTTTCGACAATTCAGGAGGAGCTCAATATGGCTTCAAGTCAGCAAGAGGCCGCTACGGCCTATTGGAAGGAGAACGTCAGACTGATGATCACACTGCTGATCATTTGGTTTGCCGTCTCATATGGACTGGGCATCATCCTTGCCCCCGTTCTCAACAGCGTCGCGATCGCCGGCTACCCGCTTGGGTTCTGGTTTGCCCAGCAGGGCTCGATCTATGCGTTCATCGCGCTCATCTTTACCTATGTGGTGAAAATGAATGCGTTGGATCGTAAATACGACGTCCACGAAGAATAAGGCGAGGGATTCAAAATGGATCTTACACTGACGACTTATCTGATTGTCGGCTTCACCTTCGCGTTGTATATCGGCATCGCGATTTGGGCGAAAGCCGGAAGTACTGGCGAGTTCTATGTCGCCGGCAAGGGTGTTAACCCAATAGCTAACGGCATGGCCACGGCCGCAGACTGGATGTCCGCCGCCTCTTTCATCTCCATGGCAGGCCTCATCGCCTTTTTGGGCTACGACGCCTCGGTCTACCTTATGGGCTGGACCGGCGGTTACGTGCTCCTGGCGCTGCTGCTTGCCCCTTACCTGCGCAAGTTCGGCAAGTTTACGGTGCCGGAATTCATCGGTGACCGCTTCTACTCGAAGCCGGCCCGAGTGATTGCCGTCATCGCACTGCTGGTCGCATCCATTACCTACGTCATCGGTCAGATGCGGGGCATTGGTGTGGCGTTTTCGCGCTTCCTGGAGACCAGCTACGAGGCCGGCCTGTTTGCAGGTATGGGTATTGTGTTCATCTATGCAGTGTTTGGTGGCATGAAGGGTATTACTTACACCCAGATCGCCCAGTACTGCATCATGATCTTTGCCTACACCATTCCGGCTATCTTCATCTCGCTGGCAATCACCGGTAACCCGCTGCCTCAGCTGGGCCTCGGTGGCACGGTTGAGAATGGCGGTTATGTGCTGGATACCTTGGACAACATCTTGGTTGACCTTGGGTTCTCGCAGTACACCGTGATGAAGGGCACAACACTGAACATGTTCTTCTTGACCATGTCCTTGATGATCGGTACTGCCGGTCTGCCCCACGTCCTCATTCGCTTTTTCACGGTGCCGCGGGTACGTGATGCTCGCCTGTCGGCTGGTTGGACGCTGGTGTTCATCGCCATCCTCTACACCACCGCACCGGCTGTGGGCGCGATGTCTTTCTACAATCTGATCAACACCGTCCAGCCGGGCGAGATCGGCGCTGAGGAAGGCAACTTGGCCTACGACAACGTCCCCGAGTGGTTCTCCCGCTGGGAGGAAACCGGTCTACTCGGTTTTGATGACAAAAACGGTGATGGTCGCATCCAGTACTACAACGACGGCAACGATGCCTTTGCCGCCACGGCTTCAAGCTATGGCTGGGAAGGCAACGAGCTGACCGTTGACCGCGACATCATGGTGATGGCCAACCCGGAAATCGCACAGCTGCCGAACTGGGTGATCGCACTCACGGTTGCCGGCGGTCTAGCCGCTGCCCTGTCAACCGCGGCAGGCCTGCTCATGGCGATTTCTTCAGCCGTCTCTCATGACCTGATCAAGGGTGTCTTCAACCCGAATATCAGTGAGAAGAACGAGCTTCGGGCAGCCCGATTTGCGATGGCAGGTGCCATTGTTGTTGCGGGCTATCTAGGGCTCAATCCACCGGGCTTTGCGGCGCAGGTTGTGGCGCTGGCGTTTGGCTTGGCAGCATCCTCGCTGTTCCCGGTACTCATGCTCGGTATCTTTAGCCGTCGCATGAACAGTGCCGGTGCCATGGCAGGCATGATCTCAGGCCTGAGCTTCACCCTGGTGTATGTGTTCATCTACAAAGGATGGCTGTTCATCCCTGGCACCAACATGCTCCCGGATACCCCGGAGTACTGGCTGTTCGGCATTGGTCCACAGTCAATCGGTGCCGTGGGCGCGATCATCAACGTGACGGTCGCAACATTGGTGGCACGGGCTACACAGCCGCCGCCGGCACATATTCAGGAGCTCGTCGAGAGCATCCGCGTGCCGCGCGCCTCGTAATCGAGGCAATGAAATCGGCAGGGGCCGCAAGGCTCTTGCCGTTCAAAAAAAACCCCGGTGGCTTTGCCCCGGGGTTTTTTTATTGCAGGCTTTTTCTACGCAAACGCTAGAGTTGAAACCGAACCTCAAGGCGCTTCTGCAAGCGACGTGCCTCGCGAAATGCCTCTTTAAGAATACGCCGATCCATCGGATTGAGATCATCCGGGTCAAGCCGATTATGCATCGGCTCACCCGCAGCGGCCTGTCTTTGATGCTCACGCATGCGCAGCAATTGCACAAAAGCAAACGATCGCTCGTACGCGCCGGCGTCTTCTTCGCTTAAAACATCCGCCTCGACCAGTGCGCGCAAACGCATGGGGGTATTGGATTCGCCAACACCCGCCTGCAGCGCCAGGACTCGCGCAGCATCAACAAAGGGCGTTAGCCCACGAATCTTTAAATCCAGTCGTTGCGTGCCATCGTCGCCGCGCTCCGTGACAAAATCCCGGAACACGCCCAAAGGAGGACGAATCGCCATACAATTCCCTGCCAATGTGTGCAGAAAAAGACTGTTACCTACAGCCATCTCAACCACACGCTGATGCAGCGCTTCACCCTCTGCAAGATCTCCCCAAATCGGCCGGAAATCAAAATAAATGGTGGAATTGAGTAGATGCTCCGGCGTCGCGCTAGCAACCATGGCTCGAAAGGTTTGCTCCCATTCGGCAAAGCTCAGACAAAGCTTGGGATTGCTGGCCATAATATTCCCGGTGCAAAGGGTAAAGCCGCACTCATCGAGCACTTCGTTGATGCGCCAGGCCATAGGCAACAGCCGTTCACGGACCTCGTCAGGGGCCTCATTACCCGGATCAAACAAAATGCCATTATCCTGATCCGTCACTAGAGTCTGCTCACTACGCCCCTCACTGCCAAAGGCAATCCAGGTGAATGCGACGCCGGGATCGTCCAGCTCCTCAAGAACCAGCTCGATCGCGCGGGTGACCGTGCGATCGTTCAGCAAGGTGATGATCCGGGTAATCTGCTCTACGCCAGCACCATGGGCCATCATGCTGTCGATGAGGGCGCCAACGCGATTGCGGGCCTGCACCAGTGTTTGAACTGAATCGGCACCGGATATCGCCCGAGTCAAATGGACAAGATCAATTCGTTGCAACGCAAAAATATCGCGCTCGGAAATGACACCAGCGACGCGCCCATCATGCTGCGTGATGATCATGTGGCGGATATGGTGGCGCGCCATCTCAACGATGGCCTCAAAGGCATAGGTGTCGACATCCAGCGTCAAGGGATCCGGCGTCATCACCGTCTGCAAAGCGGCGCTAAGATCACCGCCACCGGCCACCACCGCGCGCAGATCATGCAGCGTGAATATGCCGCGTGCTCGATGCTTATCATCGACAACCAGGACACTACCGACTTTGCGCGTATGCATGGCTTCAACCGCCTGAGTGACCGAAATTTCTCCGGGACAAGTCAACGGCTCGGGATTGACCAGCTGGCCAAGCGGCGTATCCAGCGTCGAATCGCCACCCAAGTTGGCGGCAGCATGCTGTTGTATATCCCGCTGCACCTGATCAAGCAGGCTGCTGACACCACGCAGACAAAAGTCACGAAACGTGTTGCTCTCGCCAAGCAGGTGCTCGAATCCCTCGCGCGAGAGCGCTAAGCATTGCACCGACGTCGCAGCGCGATAGATGGTGCGGGTGGCACGCTGGCCAATCATTGCGGCCATAGGGAAGTTTTCACCTTCTTCGAGTGAAAACCGCTCCACGCCTTCATCACCAGCACCGGGGCGCTCGGCGTTTACACGACCAGAAACGATAAGGTAGAAATTGCGAACACGGCCACTGACTGGCTCCAGTATGACCTCACCCGATGCGTACTCGCACAACTTGCAGTGTTCAAGGAAGTAACGCTGAAGTCTTTTGGGGAAACGATCAAAAGGGGCGTTGTCGTTGAGAAACTCTCGGGCAATCTCAAGCGCTTTACCGGACTCCATATCGCCGGTCATACCGGCCTCCTCACCGAACTTATAAGTAGTATCAATAGATTACCTCGACAAACCCGGGTAGGAATAGCCTATACTGGCTTTGAGGTAGGAGGAGGCGACATCAATTGATGTCGGTTTGCGATGTATAACAATATTCTAATCGTTGATAGCGAACCCAATCTCACCGTGGCCCTGTCATTTCTGCTGCGACATGCCGGATGGCAGGTCAGTATTGCTGGAAGCTATGCCGAAGCCATGGATGAAGCTCGCCGTAAAACACCGTCATTAGCCCTGGTTGATGCGCGGCTGCCGGACCGCAGCGGCTATGATCTGTGTCAGTCATTGCTCGCGCTGCCTGGTATGCAAGCGCTGCCAATACTGATGCTGACCACTCACGGACTTGAGGTTGAGCGCGAAAAAGCGCTCTCACTGGGCGCCGTTGACTTTATCGTCAAACCGTTCAGTCCTGCCAATGTCATGGCACGGGTTCAGGAGCTGCTGAAAGAGGCTGCCTGAGGGTGCGGGCCTTCAGGCTCCCACCACTGCGCAAACGCTTATGGCAGATTGTTGCCGGACTAAGTGCGGGTGAGATTATCGCGGCTGGCTTAGTCGTCGTTTATCTAAAGCCAATCAGCCCAACAGCCTTGCTGGCCCTGAGCTTTGTTGCCGTATTTTCATTGCTGATACTGCTTACCCTGGCCCTGCTCATTGACCGACGAATCTGCAAGCCACTGGTTGCTACCACACGCGGCGCTGAAATCGTTGCAAGTTCCAACCCGGGGCATAAAATTGAAATCAAGCAGCCGCATTGGCTTGCCCGCCTCCCCGAGACAATCACTCAACTGGGCACCGCTGTCGCCCGCAGCCGCCGCGAACTCGACGAAGCAGCCTCATCCTGGGCTGCGCGCATTGAAGCCAGAAAAGCCCGCCTGGAGACCATTCTGCGCGAAATTCGCGAAGGGGTAATCGTCTGCGGCCATGATGGCAGTATCAAACTCTACAACCGAACTGCCCGCGAACTCCTTGCCGAAGAGCCCGCCCTCGGACTGGGGCGTAACATTAATGAAGTCCTCAACGAGGGGCCATTGCGTCATACCCTCGCATTATTGGCGGATAACGAGAATGAAAGCGGCCCGAGTGATGCCGAGCTTGTCTGTGCCACCGCAAGTGGCGAACGGCTTTTACGCTGTCGCCTCGCTCGGCTGAATACCGATGACAGCGAGACGAATGGTTTTGTCATGACCCTGCAGGATGTCTCGGTTGAAACACGGGAATCGCTTCGTCGCGAACATGCTCTGCGTTACGCCGTCGAGGCACTTCGCAACCCCCTGACGAGCCTTGGGACGGCTACCGAGAGCCTTCGTCTTGCTCAGCGCGAAGGCCTGGCAAAAGAGGCAACCGGCTTTGCCGATATCCTGCAGCAGGAGAGCCAACGATTAAGCCAGTTATTTGAATCACTCTCTGTCGAGACCGCGTCTATGGTGGCGGCCAGCTGGCGATTGGAAGATGCCCATCTGGGCAGCCTCATAGCTAGCATTCGCCAGAGCACAGATCCGGAGTCCATCCCGCGTATTCAGTGCAATGCGGATGTCTGGGTTTCGGCTGAGCCCTATTTGCTCAGCCAAGTCATCGAATCCATACTCTCGCGGCTGCGGGAGCAGCTCAATGTCACCGCTGTGGCAGTCTCCGGGCGTGAAGAAGGCAGCCTAGTTTATCTTGATTTTAACTGGTCAGGTGACGTCGTTGCGCCTGATCAGCTGGATGCCTGGCTCGATGAAGGACTGACTGACGTTCGCGATACCGTGACATTGCGCGAAGTTCTGCAGCGGCATGACACCACCGCCTGGAGCCAACCGGACCTCTCGCGCACGGGCAGAGCGCTGCTGCGCTTGCCTCTGCCAGGAGCCCCGGATAAGACCGAAGTCTTAACGACCGTACCGGCGCGTCCGGAATTCTATGAGGTTGCCATCGAGGAAGAAGAACGTTCCCTTGGCGAAGTTGGCGAGAAATCGCTCTCGGCATTGGATTTTGTCGTGTTTGACTGTGAAACCACGGGACTTGAGCCCAGCCATGGTGATGAGATTGTCTCCATCGGTGCAGTGCGCATTCATCGCGGACGCGTAATGCACGGCGAGACCTTCGAGCTCATGGCCAATCCCGGACGGGATATCCCCGCCCTTGCCACAAGCATCCATGGCATCAGCAATGAGGATGTCATCGAGGCACCACCGGTCGAAGAGGTCGTGCGTCGCTTTCACGCTTTTGCCGGGGAAGCAGTTCTTGTGGGATTTAACATTGCGTTCGACTTGCGCTTTCTCAAACTCAAGCAACGTCTATGTGGCGTGCGCTTTGACCAACCCACGCTGGACGCGCTGCTGCTCTCAATCCTGCTGCATGACCACACGGGCGAGCACACGATGGAGAGCATCGCGGAGCGGCTGGGTGTCGGGGTGGGTGGCCGTCACACGGCACTGGGTGATTCGCTTACCACCGCGGAGATTTTTATTCGCCTGCTAGACCTACTGCCGGCCGAATCGATCAACACTCTGGCGGATGCCACCGCTGCACAAGAGCGGATGATCGAATATCGGCGCCAGCAGCACGCCTTCTAATCGAGCACTAAATTAGTCCTCGACCGTTTCCTCTTCCAGTGCTTTGATGCTCAAGCGGATGCGGCCCTGCCGATCCACTTCAAGCACCTTAACTCGCACCGCCTGCCCTTCACTGAGCTCATCGGAAACACTCTCAACCCGGTGATTTGAGATCTGTGAGATATGCACCAGCCCATCGCGGCCAGGAAGGATATTCACGAAGGCGCCAAAGTCCATGAGTTTGATGACTTTGCCTTCGTATACCTGTCCAACCTCAACGTCAGTGGTTAGCAACTCAATACGACGACGGGCCTCTTCACCAGCTGCCTTATCGACCGAACCAATGGTGACGATGCCTTCATCCTGAATGTCGATGGTCGTGCCCGTTTCTTCAGTCAGCTGGCGAATGGTTGCACCACCCTTGCCGATGACATCCCGAATTTTCTCAGGATCGATCCGCAGCGTAATCAAGCGCGGCGCATAGGCGGACATCTCATCGCGATGCGCACCAATGACGTCGTTCATCTTGCCAAGGATATGCATGCGACCAGCACGGGCCTGTTCCAACGCCCGTTCCATGATCTCACGGGTAATCCCGTTGATTTTGATATCCATCTGCAATGCGGTGACGCCGTTGTCCGTGCCGGCGACTTTGAAGTCCATATCACCCAAGTGGTCTTCATCACCAAGGATGTCGGTAAGGACAGCGAACTCATCGCCCTCTTTAATTAGGCCCATTGCAATACCGGCTACAGGCGCCTTGATAGGCACGCCCGCATCCATCAACGACAGACTGGTTCCGCAGACAGAAGCCATGGAGCTTGAGCCGTTGGACTCAGTAATCTCCGAGACGACACGGATCACATAAGGACAATCTTCCGGCTCCGGCATCACCGCCTGAATACCGCGCTTGGCGAGCTTGCCATGGCCAATCTCGCGACGCTTGGGCGAGCCGACAAAACCACACTCGCCAACACAATAGGGCGGGAAGTTGTAATGCAACATAAAGGGTTCGCGCCGCTCACCCTCAATCGCATCGATAATCTGCGCGTCACGCCCGGTTCCGAGTGTGGTTACGACGATAGCCTGCGTTTCACCGCGAGTAAAAAGCGCTGAACCGTGCGTGCGCGGCAGCGTGCCCACTTCAATATCAATTGGACGCACTGTGTGCTGATCACGACCGTCGATCCGCGGCTCGCCAGCGATAATCCGGCCGCGAACAATTTTCTTCTCTAGCGATTTAAAAGCTTCGCCGACCGCATCAGCACCAAACCCGTTCGCGTCCTCTTCAGTGGCAACCAACGCGTTGTTAACGGTCTCGCGCACAGCGGCAACGGCTTCCTGTCGGGCCTGCTTATCAGCAACGCCATAGGCTTCGGTCAGGCCCGATTCAGCGAGCTCACGCACTTTGGCAGCCAGCGTCTCATCCGCTGCCGGTGCTACCCAATCCCAACGCGGCTTGCCCGCCTCAGCGGCCAGCTCGTTAATCGCCTTGATGGCCGTCTGCATTTGCTCATGCCCAAAGAGCACGGCATCCAGCATGGTCTGCTCCGGCAGCCGATTAGCTTCGGACTCCACCATCAGTACGGCGTCTGTTGTACCTGCTACCACCAAGTCGAGATCGGAATCTTCCAGCTCGGTGAATGTGGGGTTGAGCAGGAAGCCGCCGTCTCGATAGCCCACCCGGGCAGCACCAATCGGCCCGTCAAACGGCACGCCTGAGACGGCCAATGCCGCCGAGGTACCGATCATCGCGGGGATGTCGGCATCGACCTCTGGGTTCATCGAGATCACCGTCGCAATAACCTGAACCTCGTTCGAGAACCCCTCTGGGAACAACGGACGAATGGGCCGATCAATCAGCCGGGAGACCAGGGTTTCTTTCTCGGAAGGACGCCCTTCGCGCTTAAAGAAGCCACCCGGTATTTTACCCGCCGCGTAAGTACGCTCCTGGTAATTAACGGTCAGTGGCAGAAAGCTGCGCCCCGGCACCTCCTCGCGCTTGCCAACCACGGTGACCAGCACGACGGTATCGGCCATGTTAACGAGAACAGCACCAGTTGCCTGACGCGCGATTTTTCCGGTTTCCAGCGTTACCGTCTGGCCACCAAACTCAAAAGACTTTTTTACGGCGGTTGGAGTCACTGCGATTTCACCCTTGGTCGTTGGTCGTTTGCCTTACTTACGCAGGCCGAGTCGTTCAATAACGGTCTGGTAGCGCTCGAGGCTCTTGCGATGCAGATAGTCCAGCAGCTGCCGGCGCTGGTTAACCAGCTTCAGAAGACCACGACGGGAGTGATGATCCTGCTTATGACTTGAGAAATGTTCGGTGAGATGCTGAATGCGGGCGGTGAGCAGCGCGATCTGTACCTCGGGGGAACCTGTATCCCCATCGGAGCGTCCATAATCGCGGACGATCTCCTGCTTCTGCTGGGCGCTGAGTGACATCAATGACTCCTGGTTAACTCTTTGATTCTGAGACAATGGGGCATTCTATCCCCGGCTGCTTCGTTGAACAAGCAATCGCCGTGGCCGAACACCACCATCATTTTCGATTTCGCCGAGTCCGAGCAATCCCTGCCCGGCCTCATAGACGCGTACCCAGGCGGATACGTCGTGATTTTCCGGATTAAAAACGCGCTGGCCCTGGCAAAAAGCCTCAGCAGCAGCGGCCTGCAGCGTAACCATCGGATAATCAATCAGCGCGGCGTCAACCTCAAGCAATGCCTGCTCGGGCATCTCCAAGGCTTCTAAAGCTTCCAGGCGCCACATCTCGGGCGCCTGAAAAGACCCCAACCCTGTGCGCCTGAGTGCCTCAACATGGGCGCCACAGCCCAACGCCTCGCCGATATCCGCGACCAAGCTGCGAATATAAGTCCCTTTTGAGCATCTCGCCGATATTTTCAACCGCTGTTCCGCCAGCGGTTCGATCGCTAATTCATGAATAACAATATCCCGGGGCTTTCGCTCCACCACCTGACCTGCCCGTGCCAGCTCGTGCAGGCGACGGCCGTCGACCTTCAATGCGGAGAACATCGGCGGGATCTGCTGCTGCGCGCCGCTGAAGCGCTCCACCAGTGCGGCAAGCTTTGCAGGGGATATCTCCCCTACCGGGCGCTCCTCGACAACGGCACCATCAGCATCGGCACTTTCCGTGGTCACACCAAGCCGAGCGATTGCCTCATAGGATTTATCCGCATTCAGCAACCAACCACTGATTTTTGTTGCCTCACCAAAACACAGCACCAACAATCCGGTTGCCAATGGATCCAGGCTACCGGTGTGCCCAGCCTTGCGGGCGTTCAACAGCCCACTAACCCGACGCAAGACCCGATTAGAGGTCATGCCCTGGGGTTTATCCAATAAGATGATGCCGCTGATATCCCGGCCTTTCTTGCGCGCCATATCTGCCGGTTAGAGACTGTTACCGCTGTTCCCGTCGCCCGAGACCGCCTGGTCAATCAACTGATTGAGCCGCGCGCCACGATCGAACACCGGGTCATAGTGAAACCGCAGCGCCGGGACAGTGCGCAGGTGCAGCCGGCGCGATAATTGACGCCGAAGGAAACCGGCGGCGCCATTCAGCGCCTCCGCCATCGCCCGAGAAGCCGACTCATCCATCCCAAGACCAGTGACATAGACCTCAGCATGGGCAAAATCGCGGCTGATTCGCACCTCAGAGACGGTAACCGATCCAACACGTGGATCACGCACTTCATCACGGATCAACTCAGCGAGCTCACGCTGCACTTGATCAGCAACTCGCCTTACCCGCGAAAAATCCTTTGGCATATAAAGCAGCCTAGAGCGAGCGCTGAATCGTCACGCGTTCATAGCACTCGATCTGATCACCGGCACGGACATCATTGTAGTTACGCACGCCGATGCCACATTCGGTGCCCGACTGGACCTCATTGACGTCGTCTTTAAAGCGTCGCAATGACTCAAGCTCACCCTCAAACACCACCACATTATCCCGCAACACACGAATGGGGTTGCTGCGACGAACCACGCCCTCAACGACCAGACAGCCTGCGATCTGGCCCAACTGCGAGGAGCGGAACACTTCACGCACCTCGGCCATACCAATGATCTGTTCCTTGGTTTCGGGCTCGAGCATCCCAGAGATCGCGTTGCGCAGCTGATCGATCGCGTCATAGATGATGCTGTAGTAATGCAGCTCGACCTCATGCTCCTGGGCGAGCTGTCGCGCCTTGGCATCAGCACGCACGTTAAAGCCGATCAAAAGCGCTTTTGAAGCCATAGCCAAGTTGACGTCTGACTCGTTAATCGCACCAACGCCAGTGGCGATAGGCAAAATCCGCACTTCATCATTGGAGAGATTGGTCAGCGACTGGGTGAGCGCCTCTACCGACCCCTGCACGTCGCCTTTAATCACCAGATTAACGGTCTTAACGGCTTGGTCTTCCACGTGAGAGAAGAGCTCTTCCATCTTCGCGGCTTTCTGCGCCTGAAGCCGTTTATCACGGCTTTTCTCACGCCGGTGATCGGCAAGTTCGCGGGCTCGCTTTTCATCCTCAACCACCAGCACTTCATCGCCGGCCTCCGGTAACCCAGAAAGACCCAGAACAACCGCAGGCGTGGATGGCCCGGCTTCTTTAACGCGATCACCGCGCTCGTCCAATAGGGCGCGAACGCGACCGAACTCTGTCCCGGAGATAATGGTATCGCCTTGCCGCAAGACACCATTCTGCACCAACACCGTAGCAACAGGACCGCGGCCGCGATCGAGGCTTGACTCCACCACAATGCCAGAGGCTGGGCATTCACGAACAGCCTTGAGCTCAAGCAGCTCTGCCTGCAGGGCGACGGCCTCCAGGAGTTCATCAACCCCTTGTCCGTTTAATGCCGAGCAACTGATGAACTGCGTATCACCGCCCCATTCCTCGGGGATCACCTCAAGCGCGGCAAGCTCATTTTTCACTCGGTCGGGATCGGCATCTTCACGATCAATTTTGTTCACCGCCACGACAATGGGCACACCGGCTGCGCGAGCATGCTTCACCGCCTCTTCGGTCTGTGGCATGACGCCATCATCGGCAGCAACCACCAAAATAACCACATCGGTGACCTGCGCACCACGCGCCCTCATTGCCGTAAACGCCTCATGGCCGGGCGTGTCGAGGAAGGTCAGGTCTCCCCGATCGGTATTCACTCGGTAAGCGCCGATATGCTGCGTAATACCGCCAGCCTCACCGGCCGCGACCTTGGCACGGCGGATGAAATCCAACAGCGTTGTCTTACCGTGGTCAACATGACCCATAATGGTGACGACCGGAGAGCGAGCCTCTTCCTTGCCCTCTGGCACCGTGGCCTGGCCCAGCACTTCCTCTTCCAGATCATCCTCACGCACGGCATGCGGGCGATGCCCCAACTCTTCGACCAGCAGGATTGCCGTATCCTGGTCAATCGCCTGGTTGATAGTGGCCATCACGCCCTGCTTCATCATCTCTTTGATGAGATCGGCGGCCTTCACACTCATCCGCTGAGCGAGTTCACCCACCGTGATGCTCTCCGGCACCTGGACATCACGCACCACTGGCGCGGTGGGTTTTTCAAATTCCTGCTGCAACGCTGAGCTGGCAGCACCGGCGGGCCCACGGCGTGAACCTGCACCGCCACCGGCTTTTTTACGTGCCTTACCCTTGCCGCGAGCAGCCTTCCGGGCTGCTCTTTCTTCCGCCTCACGCTCGCGCTTGGCTTCAGCTTGCAGGCGTTTGCGTTCTTTCTCGTCTTCGATTTCTTTTTTACGCGCCGCCTCGGAGTCAGCTTTTTGCTGCTCCGCCTCAACGTCAGCAAGGCTGGGTGCCTCTTCCACCTCGGCCTCGGCTGATTCTTCGGCCTCAGATGGCGCCTCCGCCGGTTCGGCGTGCGCCTGTGCCTTGGCAGCCTCGGCTTCCTGCTCAGCCTTCAGGGCTTCAGCACGCGACGCCTCCGCCTCTTCCGCTGCGCGACGCGCCTCAGCGGCTGCCTGCAGATCTTTTTGCAATGCCCGCTCAATCAGCGGCACTTCCTGCTCAGCAGCTTCTGCCTCAACCACACTGCGTTTCACGTAAGTTCGCTTTTTGCGCACTTCAACACTCACGGTACGGCCCGCAGGCGCCCGAGGCCCACGCGCAGCGCGTCGCTCTCCACCCCCGGATGGCATGCGCAATTCACTGTGACTACGCCGTTTCAGCGTAATTTGCGATGGACCACCTTCTTCCGATGAATCCTCTCGCTGCCCGTCTGCGCGTCGCAGATACTCGAACAATGCCGTTTTATCGGCTTCGCTGAACTCTGCGTCCGGATCATCTCCGGCAACCCCTGCCTCGCGTAATTGCAGGAGCAGGCGATCGAGGGCAACCCCCGCCTGTTCGGCAAATTCTCTGATCGTGCTCTGCGACATAGTCAATCCTCCGTCCCGGCTATGCCGGGCTTACGCCTGGTTCTCACCTTCAGCGGCAAACCAGGGCTCACGGGCCTTCATGATAAGCGCGGCTGCGCGCTCGGCATCCAGCCCTTCGATCTCTATCAAATCGTCCACTGACTGCTCGGCAAGGTCTTCCATCGTCCGAATACCCTGCAGGGCAAGTCGCTGTGCGGTTTCATCGTCCATCCCTTCCATGCCGAGCAGATCCTCGGCTGGCGCCTGCGCTGAGGCCATTTCTGCCTCACGCTCCGCCAACACATCCCTGGCCCGCTGACGCAAGGCATTGACGATGTCCTCATCAAACCCTTCCACATCTAAGAGCTCGGCGATCGGAACGTAAGCAATTTCCTCGAGACTTGAGAAGCCTTCTTCTACCAACAGCGCAGAAATATCTTCTTCAACATTGAGCTCGCGCATAAACATCTCAACCAGCTCAACCGCCTCAGCCTCACTTTTGGCTTCGGCTTCCTCAGCGGTCATCACATTCAGCTCCCAGCCAGTCAGCTCACTGGCAAGGCGAACATTCTGCCCACCACGGCCAATGGCCTGCGAGAGCTGATCTTCGGCCACGGCAATGTCCATGCTGTGACGATCTTCGTCAACGACAATGGACTCCACCTCCGCCGGTGCCATGGCATTGATGACAAACTGCGCCGGGTTCTCATTCCAGAGGATGATATCGATGCGCTCACCAGAGAGCTCGTTCGACACCGCCTGAACGCGCGAGCCACGCATACCCACGCATGCGCCAACAGGATCGATACGACTATCTAGCGCATTGACCGCAATTTTCGCGCGCATACCCGGGTCGCGGGCGGCTCCCAGGATATCGAGCAAGTCCTGACCGACTTCCGGGACTTCAAGTTTGAAAAGCTCAACTAAAAACTCAGGTGCTGACCGGCTCGCGAACAGTTGTGGTCCGCGTGTTTCCTCGCGCACCTCGCGCAACCATGCCCGCAGGCGGTCACCAAGACGCACCGCCTCGCGCGGGATCATTTCTTCACGCGGGATAAATGCCTCAGCATTACCGCCCAGATCCAGGTAGACGTTTCCACGCTCGGCACGCTTAACGATACCGGTGACGAGTTCTCCAACCCGGTTACGATAGGCTTCAACCACCTGGGCCCGCTCGGCTTCGCGCACCTTTTGCACGATCACCTGCTTGGCAGCCTGAGCCGCGATCCGGCCAAATTCGACAGACTCCATTGGCGCTTCGATGAAATCGCCAACATTCAGATTTGAATCCTGTTGTTTTGCCTCATCCAGTGGGATCTGCTGATCGGGGAATTCAATTTCGGCGTCATTGTCCACCACTTCCCAGCGGCGGAAAGTCTCGTAGTCGCCGGTCTGGCGATCCACAGCAACGCGGACACCAATCTCACCCTCGTGCTTTTTCTGGGTGGCCGAGGCCAGAGCCGCTTCAATCGCCTCGAAAATGACTTCCTGCTCGACACCTTTTTCGTTGGCAATCGCATCGACAACCAGCAGAATTTCCTTACTCATCGTCTACCATTCTCCTAATGGGGTTGAGCCCTTTTGCTCAGGGCTCAAGCTCCACATGTGCACGATCCACTTCGAGCAGAGGCACACGGACCTGCTCACCCTCTTCTTCAATCAGCACTTCACCGTCCTCAAGCCCAAGCAACGTACCTTGATGCTTACGCCGGCCATTGACCAGACCACGCAAACGCAGGCGGATTCGCTCACCGGCAAATCGACTGTAGTCATTTGGCTTGAATAACGGGCGATCTAACCCCGGAGAGGAGACCTCAAGCATGTACTCGCCGGAAATCGGTTCTTCGACATCCAGCACACCACTCACCTGATGACTCACACGAGCGCAATCATCGACCTCAATGCCCTCTGGCTTGTCGATATAAACGCGCAGCAGCGCCTGACCGCTCGCCGGGTGGTATTCGATCCCAACCAGCTCATAACCCATGTCTTCGACGATAGGTTGCAACATTGTTGTCAGATGCTCTGGTGCTTTCATTGTGTCCACACCGGGCTTTGCCCGAACAAAAAATGGGCCCATGGCCCATTTCTGCCGCCGGCCGCAACGGATGCGCCGGCAAAAAAAAAGACCGCAAGCGGCCTTCCCGAAGATGCCTATTTGGTAGCGGGGGCAGGATTTGAACCTGCGACCTTCGGGTTATGAGCCCGACGAGCTACCGGACTGCTCCACCCCGCAACCGACATTCACTAGGATAGGGGTGGAAGTGTTTTTTTTCAAGGGCTCAGCGACGCTGACGCTTGATCAATCGACGCCGAAGATCATGCCGATACACAAAGCCGGGCATCGCAAGGACAGCAAACAAGGACAATGCAATAACCCAGAATTCCCAACCCTGGGTCATCAACTCGCCCTGAGTGCGATATTCAAGCCCAGCGCCAATCAAGCCAACCAGGGCAAACAAAATCAGCCACTCCAGCAAACGAACCCATTCAGACTTTTTGCCACTGCGTGGCATCCAGACAAAGGCAACGCGTTCACTCGCCCATGGGAGATTGGCGGCGATCAACGCAACCAACAACATCAGCACAATGGCAATTCCGGTTGTCATTGCTGATTAGAGCCCAAATGCGGCCCGGCATAACGCAATCAAACTATCCGGGAACAGGCCGAGTAACAGAATAAGCGCACCGTTGGCTGCAACAATGACTCTTGGTCCGCTACTCACCGCAAGCGGCTGCGGATTCTCGAGTCGTTCAAAGTAAACGGCTTTAAGCACTCGCAGATAATAAAACGCACCAATGACCGCGAACAGCACAGCCACTACCGCCAGCCAGATAAGTCCCGCCTCCACCAGTGCCTGTAGCACCAGCCATTTGGCATAGAAGCCCACCGTCCCAGGTATGCCCGTCATGGAGAACATTAAAAGCAACATGACTAACGCGTAGCCGCTATGGCGATCATTTAAGCCATTGAGATCTTCGATCTCTTCGGCCTCAAAACCCTTACGCGAGAGCAGGATGATCATGCCAAACGCCCCTGCGGCCATGATGCCGTAACTGATGGCATAGAAAAGTGCCGCGGCATACCCCTCATCGCTGCCAGCCACCAACCCCAGGAACAAAAACCCAATATGCGAAACAGTGGAATAGGCCAACATGCGCTTGAAATTGGTCTGCACCAATGCGAACAGATTGCCCGCAGCCAGAGAGCCCACCGCCAGAATAATCGCCATCACCTGCCACTGCGCTTGCAGATCACCCAGCCCCTCAGCGAGCAATCGCAAGAACAATGCCAGCGCTGCAACCTTGGGCGCGGCACCCAAAAACGCGGTCACTGCTGTGGGTGCGCCCTGATACACATCCGGCACCCACATATGGAAAGGCGCTGCGCCAAATTTAAAGGCCACGCCAACCAGCGCAAACGTCATACCAAAAGCCAGCAACAGCCCGTTTTGACCGGATGCGGCAGCGAGTGTGATTTCTTCGATCAATAGACTACCGGTGGCACCATAGATCATCGACATACCGTAGAGCAGCATGCCGGAGGCCAGGGCACCCAGGATGAAATATTTCATAGCCGCCTCGGAGCCCACACGATTATCCCGATCCATGGCAACCATGGCATAGAGGCTCAGAGAGAGCAGCTCGAGGCCGATATAGAGGACCAACAGACTGCTGGCGGAGGCCATTACAAACATACCCAGCGTTGCAATCAGCGCCAGCAGATAAAATTCTCCTTTGAGCAGGCCACGGTCGCGCAGATAGTCCCGGCTGTAAGCCAGCGTCAATGCCGCCAAACCAGCACTTGCCGCTTTCAGCACTGCGGCTAGCGAATCACTGACCACCATGCCGTTAAAGGTGGTCTGTCCAACATCTCCCCAATGGGTTTGGAACGCGACCCCGACACCCACCAGCAGGCTCAATTGCGTGAGCCAGAAGGCAAAACGCGCCTCACCGCTGCGATCGAACAGATCCGCTACCAGGACGACACAGACCATCACCCCAAGCCAGATCTCAGGGGCGGCCAGTGCAAATTGCGGCATCTCGAAATTCATCATCGTCCTTGCATCCGTTCTAGAGGGTCGGCACCACGAGGCGGAAGAGCGCATCCAGCGATGGCGTCATCACCTCAAGTAGTGGCGCGGGATAGACACCAAAGAAGATCACAACCACGGCCAGAGTGCCCAGTAGCAGTCGCTCCCGCGGCGTGATGTCGGTCAGCGCTTCCACGTTCTCGTTGCGCACCTCGCCATAGACCACCCGCTTGATCATCCAGAGACTATAGGCCGCCCCCAAGATGAGCGTGAGCGCCGCGATTGCCGCATACCAGAAGCCTGCCTGGAAGCTGGCGAGTACCACCATAAACTCGCCGACAAAACCGGAGGTTCCCGGGAGCCCAGCGTTCGCCATGGCAAAGAGCACGAAAAAAGCAGCAAATACCGGCATGCGATTCGCCACGCCGCCGTAGTCTGTAATTCGCCGCGTGTGCATCCGATCGTATAGAACACCCACGCAAAGGAACATTGCCGCGGAGACAAATCCGTGAGAGATCATCTGCACCATACCGCCCTCAAGTGCAAGCAATGCACCATCACGGCTGCCACTGCCGCCAAGAATCCGGAAAATCAGGAAAAACCCGAGGGTGACAAAACCCATATGCGCGATGGATGAATAGGCAATAAGTTTTTTTAAGTCTTCCTGAACCATCGCCACCAAGCCGATGTACACCACCGCAATCAATGACAGGCCAATCAAAAGCCAGTCCAGCGCCATGCTCGCCTCAGGGGTAATTGGCAGACTGAACCGCAGAAAACCATAACCGCCGATCTTCAATGTAATCGCAGCGAGAATCACCGAACCGCCGGTCGGCGCCTCGACGTGCGCATCCGGCAGCCAGGTGTGCACGGGGAACATCGGCACCTTGACCGCGAATGCAGCCAGGAACGCCAGAAATATGACGGTCTGAACCGCCAATGGCAGTTGTAGACCGTAGAAATCCTGAATCGCAAAGCTACCCGCCTCAGTGCGTAGGTAGATCAGTGCGATCAGCATCAGCACCGAACCAAGAAAGGTATAGAGGAAGAATTTAACCGTGGCGTAAATCCGGTTGGGCCCGCCCCAGATTCCTATAATTAAGAACATCGGAATGAGCATGGCTTCGAAGAAGACATAAAAGAGAATGGCATCCAGGGCACTAAAGACCCCGATCATGATGCCTTCCATAATTAAGAATGCCGCCAGATACTGCGCCGGCTTGTAGCGCACGACCTCCCAAGCGGCACCAACCACCAACAACGTGGCGAACGCCGTGAGGACAATCAGCGGCATCGAAATGCCATCAACACCCAGGAAATATTCAATGCCGAAGGCCTGGATCCAGCTGATGCGCTCGATGAACTGCATACTGGCCGTTCCGCGCTCAAAGCCAAACCACAGTCCCAATGAAAGCAGCATGACAAGGGCAGCGACCGCAAGCGCAAACCAGCGAGCACGATCCGCATCCTCTCGACCCGCCAGCAATACACCGATACCACCGGCGATCGGCAGCCAGATCAAAAGGCTTAACAAGGGCAAACCATGCAACATGCTCAGAACCATCCTCGCCAGCTACCCACGAATATCGTCAGCAGCACCAGCAAACCGACAATCATTGCAAAGGCATAGTGATACAGATACCCGGACTGCAACCCGCGCAACATAGCGGCCACCCGACCAATCGTGCGCGCCGTGCCATTGACCATCAGCCCGTCAATAATGCCTTGATCACCGCCACGCCAGAGGATCGACCCAAGCCAACGCCCGCCGCCGGCAAACCCCTTGTTGTAAAGATCATCAAAGCCGTATTTGTTCTCCAGCACACGAATGACCGCAGCAAAACGTGCGTTGATGCCCGGCAGCAAATCAGGGCGGCGCAAATACAGATACCAAGCTGTGAGCGCACCGGCGACCGCCAGCCAGAATGCCGGATTGACCGCCGCGTGAAGCCCGAAGGCGAACGGGCCATGGAAACTTTCGGCTTTCAGCGCCAGGACATCATTGGCAGGAAGCACCTGAATGGCATTGCCAAAGAAACCACCGAAGGCCATCGACTCCACGGTGAAATAGCCAATCAATACCGACGGCACCGCCAGCGCAATCAGCGGCCATTCCATGACCGGCAGGACATAGCGCGGCAAGTGCGAGATATGCGCCTTGGCATGCGGGTCGATACGCTCCTCTCCCCAAAACACCAGGAAGTAAAGACGGAAGCTATACAAGGCGGTAATAAACACGCCAAGCAACACCGCGACATAGGCAAATCCAGCACCAAAGCGATCAGACAAAGCGACGGCCTCAATGATGACATCCTTGGAGTAGTAACCCGAGAAGAAAGGCGTACCCACCAACGCCAGCGTACCAAGCAGCATCGTGATATGCGTAATCGGCAGATAGCGACGCAAATTACCCATCCGCCGCATGTCCTGCTCGTGGTGCAGCGCGACAATTACGGCCCCCGCGCCCAGGAACAACAACGCCTTGAAAAAGGCATGAGTCATCACATGAAAGACAGCGGCAGCGTAAGCCGAGACACCTAAGGCAACGAACATATAACCAAGCTGCGAGAGCGTGGAGTAAGCAATGACGCGCTTGATGTCGGTTTGCACCAAGCCCACCAGCCCCATAAACAAAGCAGTAATGGCACCAAGAATGAGCACGACCGACAAAGCCGCATCGGAGAGCTCAAACAATGGCGACATCCGCGCAACCAAAAAGATGCCAGCGGTAACCATGGTCGCCGCGTGAATGAGCGCGGAGATTGGTGTCGGGCCTTCCATGGAATCGGGCAGCCATACATGCAACGGCACCTGAGCCGACTTACCCATGGCACCGATGAAAAGCAGTATTGCCGCAACGGTTGCCACTAACGCCTCTGTGCCAAAGATTTGCATGGTCATCGCCGGCGCGGCATCGGCTGCGGCAAACACCTCAACATAATCCAGACTGCCGTAATACATCAGCACCGCGGCGATACCGAGCAGAAAGCCAAAATCGCCGACGCGGTTGACCAGGAAGGCTTTAAGATTGGCGAATATTGCGGTTTCTTTGCGATACCAAAAGCCAATCAACAAATAAGACACCAGTCCAACCGCTTCCCAGCCAAAGAAAAGCTGAAGGAAGTTATTGGCCATCACCAGCATGAGCATAGAGAAGGTAAACAGGTTGATGTAGCTGAAAAAGCGCTGATATCCCGCATCATCATGCATATAGCCGATGGTGTAGACGTGCACGGCCAGCGAGACACTGGTGACAACAACCATCATCAATGCGGTTAACCGATCGACAAGAAACCCCACTTCAAGATTAATGCCGCCGGCGACCGCCCAGCGATAAATCGTTTCATTGAAAACCGCCGCACCACCCCAGACATGCTGGTAAAGCACCCAAAGCGAGAGCGCCGCCGAGATAGCGACCGCTGCCACTGTTACCCGGTGCGCATTGGCTCTCCCGATATGTTTGCCTGCAAGCCCGGCGACTGCAGCGCCAAATAAAGGGGCGAGAACGATAAGCAGATAAATCGTCTTCATGCCCTATCCTTTCATCATGTCCAGATCGCCCACATTGATTGTGCGGCGATTACGGAAGAGCACCACGAGTATGGCCAAACCAATCGCCGACTCTGCCGCCGCCACCGTCAGGATGAAGAAAACAAAGACCTGGCCGTGGATATCCCCGAGAAAATGCGAGAAGGCGATGAAATTGAAATTCACCGCCAAGAGAATGAGCTCGATCGACATCAACAGCACAATGGCGTTTTTGCGGTTAAGGAATATCCCCGCCATGCCGATAGAGAACAGCAGCGCGCTGAGTACCAGATAATCGGAGAGCGCTAACATGAATGCCCCGGTTGTCGTTATGAATCGTTATTGCGTTCGCTCGGCATCTGCACCATGCGCAGACGATCCGCCTTGCGCGTGCGAACCTGAGCCGAAATGTCCTGATGCTTGGTCCCACCACGGCGACGATGCGTGAGCATAATGGCTGCAATCATCGCGAGCAGTAGCACAATGGCAGCAAGCTCAAACGGATAAACGTAGACCGTATAGAGCACGCTACCAAGCATGCGTATATTGTTGCCGCCCTGATCACTCAAAGTGCCGGCGGCTTCCCCGGCAAAGCCCGGCAGATCTACTTGGCTGGCCCCAATAACCAAGAGCATCTGAAGCAGCATGACCACCGCCACCAGCGCGCCCAGTGGCAGGTAGCGGGCAAACCCTTCGCGCATGACGGCAATATTGATATCGAGCATCATGACAACGAACAAAAACAGCACCATCACCGCACCGACATAGACCAGCACAAGCGCGATGCCAAGAAATTCGGCTTCTACCAACAGCCAAAGGGCTGCACTGGTGAAGAATGCCAGCACGAGTGAAAGTGCCGAATGCACCGGATTACGCGCCGTAATCACAAACACCGCCGCAAGCAGCAGAATCGCGGCAAATACGTAGAAGATGACTTTTTCGATCACAAGGTGCCCCTGATGCGCTTCAACCCTAGCGATACGGCGCGTCTGCCGCCCGGTCCTCGGCCAGCTGCGCTTCGTATCGATCCCCTACTGAGAGCAAATCCTGCTTATGCATGATCTGCTCACCCCGCTGTTCAAAGTGATACTCGTGAATCCGTGTCTCCACGATAGAGTCCACCGGACAGGATTCTTCACA
The DNA here is from genome assembly GCA_965658695.1 of Spiribacter sp. GTDB lineage: Bacteria > Pseudomonadota > Gammaproteobacteria > Nitrococcales > Nitrococcaceae > Spiribacter. The sequence goes on along the minus strand of CBFHTR010000003.1, from coordinate 67,649 downwards.
AAACCCGCAATAAATGCATTTAAATAGATCAATGTCGTAGCGCGTTGTCCGGCGTGTGCCGTCATCGCGCGGCTCAGACTCGATCGTGATAGCCAGCGCCGGGCAGACCGCCTCACACAGTTTGCAGGCAATACAGCGCTCCTCGCCATTAGGATATCGGCGCAGCGCATGCAGGCCGCGGAACCTCGGTGACTGTGGTGCTTTTTCTTCGGGATACTCCAGCGTGTACTTGGCATCAAATAAATGCTTGCCTGTGAGCCGCATCCCCTTGATGAGCTCGCTGAGCATGAATGTACCGAAGAAATCCTTGACTGCTTGCATAAAAATACCCGTTACATCAGTACCACGGCCCGAAGCCGGTAAGGATCATCACCGAGAGCACGATCAGCCAAACCACTGTGACCGGAATGAGGACTTTCCAGCCAAGACGCATGATCTGGTCATAGCGATAACGCGGAAAAGTGGCGCGAAACCAGATGAAAAGAAAGAGGAAGAGACAGGTCTTGAGGACAAACCAGACAATTCCCGGGACCCAATCAAACAGCGGACCAAGTAGCGGCAAACCGTGGAATGGTGAATACCAGCCGCCCAGAAACATAATGGCAGCAAGCCCGGAGATCAAAATCATGTTGGCATATTCGGCCAAGAAGAAGATGGCGAATGCCATTCCGGAATATTCAACATGGAAACCGGCAACAATTTCCGACTCACCCTCGGCCACATCAAATGGCAGCCGGTTAGTCTCGGCCACACCGGAAATCCAGTAGACGACAAACAAGGGCAGCAGCGGCAACCAGAACCAATTCCAAATTGGGCCCTGCTGCGCTTGGACGATCTCGCCCAGATTCAAGCTACCGGCCGACATGAGCACACCCACCAACGCAAAGCCCATGGCAATCTCATAAGAGACAACCTGCGCGCCAGCCCGCATGGCACCCAAGAGCGCGTATTTGGAGTTGGAAGCCCAGCCGGCGAGGATGATGCCGTAGACGCCCATGGAGGTCATGGCCAGGACATACAACAGTCCGGCGTTGATATCGGCGATCACCAGGCCTTCACTTAATGGCAGCACTGCCCAAGCGGCAAGCGCCGGCATAATCGAGAGCATAGGCGCGATGACAAACAGCGCCCGGTTGGCATTCTGCGGCAGCACCACTTCTTTCATTAAAAGCTTTAGGGCATCCGCGATCGGCTGTAACAAACCATGCCAGCCCACGCGGTTCGGCCCGCGGCGAAGCTGCATTGCGCTAATGATTTTACGCTCGGCATAGGTCATATAGGCCACAGCCAGGAAAAGCGGCAGAATAAGCGCAACGATCTTGGTAACAATCCAAGCCAGTTCGATCATTGCATCCATCAATCGACTCCCGCCGCTGTGACGCTGGCTTGCCCAATCAGGGCACCCAAGCCATCAGTACCCGTCACGCCGGCATCCATCCAGAAACTGCCAGCAGGAATCGCGGAATCTATCGCCACCGGGGCTTTGCGCTGCACACCGGATTGCTGAACCACAACCGCATCGCCTGCGGCTACGCCCAGCCGCTCGGCATCCGCCGGGTTAAGCGCCACTGTGGCGCTGCCGGCATGCTCACTGTCTTGCAGCGAGGCGGCATGCCGGGTGAGTGGATCGACGCTGAACATCGCCGGGTAGCTCATGCGCAGCATGCCTTCTAGACGCAGCGGCTCAATGGCTGAGAGTTTTGAAAGCTCGGCGACCTTGGCATCACCAGCAACCGTTTTGAGTTCGTGGTGGATTTCATCCGGGGCGTTGTATTCAAACCCATCCAGTTCAAGCACATTGGCCAGCACACGCAGCAGCCGCCATGCTGGACGGGCATCGCCCTGCGGTTGGGCAACGCCGCCAAATGTCTGCCAAACGCCCTCGGCATTCACGAATGTACCGGCGGTCTCACCTAATGCGGCAATCGGGAGCAGTATGTCTGCCTGCGCCCGCAGCATTGGCGAGTCATGTGTCGCCAACGCGATCACCTTCTCAGCCTGTTCAAAGGCAACGCCCGCTGCCGCGCTGTCAAACAGGTCATGTTCCGGCTCAATACCAAGCAGAAGGTAGCCCTTGCGCGGCTGCGTCAGCATCGCCTGGGCATCCAGTCCGCCTACCGAATCACCATCAGCTCGGCGCTCCGGTAGGGCACCGGCAATCCAGCCACCCGCCGCATTTGCGCCGTTGGTGAGCTCGCCGCAGGGCATCTCGAGCATGCTGGCGATTGCACCCGCTAAATACCGCAGCTCCGCGCCAGCCGGATGCGAATCAGCAAGACCTCCCAGCAGAATGGCACCGCGCTCGGCCGTCACCAAATGCTCTGCTATCGATTCGGCCGCAGGTGTCTGAAGCGCATCGCCCTGCCAAATACTTGTATCGACGGGCAAGGAGACACCTTTACGCGCGGCAACCGCCTCGGCAATCCGTGCCATTGCTGCCGGCATATCGGCTGCATTCACCACCGCCTCATCAGTCAGCGGGATATTCCAGTCAAACCCGCGCGGATTGACGGCCATAACACTGCCGCCGCGCAGCGCTGCCTTGCGCAGACGGTGATTGAGCAATGGCTGCTCATGGCGCGGGTAACCGCCCACGATGAGTGCAGCATCAAGATGTTCCAAATCGACAACGGAAATCGGCAATCCAGAGAAGCCACTATGATTGACGCCGTCCCGGAAGTCTCCGCGCCGCAGCCGGGTGTCAATATGATCACTGCCAAGCGCACGCAGGATACGGCTAGCTAAATACATTTCCTCGAGTGTGGCCGAAGGGGAAATCAAACCACCTAGGGCACCCGGGCCATTTTTTTCAACGATATCCTTGAGCGCGTTAGCGGCCGCTTCAATCGCGGTCTGCCAATCAACGCTGTGCCATTCTCCATTCTCCCGGATCTGCGGAGCGAGCAGTCGCTCAGCGCTGTAGACACCTTCGTATGAGAATCGGTCACGATCACTGATCCAGCATTCATTCACCGCTTCATTATCGCGCGGGACCACCCGTTTGATATTGCCGCGCACCTGATGCAGATCGATGTTGGAGCCAAGGCAATCATGCGCGGCGATGCTGGGATGGCTCAGCATCTCCCATGAGCGAGCCGTAAACCGGTACGGCCGCGAGGTGAGCGCCCCGACTGGGCAAAGATCGATCACATTGCCGGAGAGCTCGGAGTGGACGCCGTTGCCCACTAGCGTGCTGATCTCGGTATGCTCGCCGCGGAACATCGCGCCTAGTTCGGAAGTGCCCGCAATTTCATCGAGGAACCGCACGCAGCGTGTGCAGTGGATGCAGCGTGTCATTTCTGTGGCGATCAACGGCCCAAGGTTTTCGTCTTTGACCACGCGCTTGCGCTCGACAAACCGAGAGAGGCTACGCCCGTAGCCGAGAGCCAGATCCTGTAATTCACACTCCCCGCCCTGATCGCAGATCGGGCAATCCAGGGGGTGGTTGATCAGCAAAAACTCCATAACGCCACGCTGGGCTTTCAGCGCGCGCTCTGAGGTGGTCCGCACGACCATCCCATCGACAACCGTTGTAATACAGGCAGGCAGAGGCTTTGGCGCCGGCCGACCACCCATCTCAACATCGACCAGGCACATGCGGCAGTTCGCCGGCGCCGAGAGCTTGCTGTGATAGCAGAAACGCGGGATATCGATGCCATGCTCGTCGGCCACCGCGATAATCGGCGCGCCTTTGGGCGCCTCGATCGACTGCCCGTCGATCTCAATGGTGACCAACTCAGGGGCCTGTGTTTTGACTTCCGCGCTCATGCCGCTGCCTCAACAATCGATCGCTTGTGCTCGATGTAGTATTCAAATTCATGCCGGAAATGGCGCAACATACCTTGAACGGGCCAGGCCGCCGCCTCGCCGAATGCGCAAATGGTATGTCCGGCAATCTGGCCCGCTGCTGATTCAAGAAGCTGAATATCTTCGGGCCGGCCATGGCCTTCATAAATGCGCTTGATCACCCGATACATCCAGCCGGTACCCTCACGACACGGCGTGCATTGACCGCAGGACTCCGCATAGTAAAAACGACTGATTCGCAGCAACGCCTTAACCATGTCCGTTGCCTCATCCATGACGATGACACCACCAGAGCCAAGCGCTGAGCCCGCCTCTGCCAGAGCGTCATAATCCATGGTCAGATTGAGCATAGTCTCCGCTGGCACGACCGGCATCGAGGAGCCGCCGGGGATCACAGCTTTCAACTCACGGCCTTTCCAGACTCCACCGGCCATCGCCAACAGATCCTTGAATGGTGTACCCAGCGAGATTTCAAAGTTGCCAGGCTTCTCAACATGCCCTGAGACGCAGAAAATCTTCATACCGCCGTTGTTGGGCTTGCCAAGCTCGAGAAACCAATCGGCGCCATTGCGAATAATCGCCGGCACTGAAGCCAGCGTCTCAGTGTTGTTAATCGTTGTCGGGCGACCGTAAAGACCTGCTTGTGCCGGGAAGGGCGGCTTGTTGCGCGGCATTCCTTTTTTGCCCTCGAGCGACTCCATCAGCGCGGACTCTTCGCCACAGATGTAGGCGCCGGCGCCGATGTAGTTATGCAGCTCAAAGTCAAACCCGGAGCCAAGGATGTTTTTGCCGAGATAACCGGCCTCGCGCGCTTCGGCAACCGCCTGCTCCATGCGCGAGAAAGGCTCTTTCATGAACTCACCGCGCAGGTAGTTATAGCCCACATCAATCCCCATGGAATAGCCGGCAATAATCATCCCTTCAACCACGGCATGCGGGTTGTAGCGCAGAATATCCCGGTCCTTGCAGGTGCCCGGCTCAGATTCATCCGAGTTACACAAAAGATATTTTGGCCCCGGCGCTGTGCGCGGCATAAAGCTCCACTTCATCCCTGCCGGAAAACCGGCGCCGCCACGGCCACGCAAGTTGGCGTTTTTGACCACCTCAATAACATCGTCTTCGCTCATGCCCTCTCGCAGGACTTTCTCCAGCGCTTGATAGCCACCGGTGGCCCGGTAATTCTCCAGCGTCCAAGGCTCGTCAAACTGCAGGGTTGTGTAGCAGACGTTGGTCATAACTACTCCAGCTCATCAAGGATACGGTCGATCTTCTCAGGGGTAAGATCGGTGTAGTACTCCTCATCCACCTGCATCATCGGCGCACCAATGCAGGCGGCAAGGCATTCCTCTTCGCGCTTCAGGGTAATCCGGCCATCAGCTGTGGTCTCACCCAGGCTGATACCGAGTTTTTTCTCGACATGTTCCACAATCTCTTCGGCACCGCGCAGCATGCAAGAGATGTTGGTGCAGACATTGACCTTGTGCCGACCCACTGGCTTGACATCAAACATGCCGTAGAAAGTGGCTACCTCGTAGACTCGCGCCGGAGCGAGCTCAAGATACTCCGCCACTGCGTCCATGCTTGCCTGCGGCAGCCAGCCACCATGGTGATGCTGGACGACATGCAGCGCAGGGATAATTGCCGAGCGCTTGCCCATGGCATCATCTGGGAATCGCGCCAGCCAACGATCAATCTCGGTTTTCTCGTCCTGTGACAGTCCCTGGTGGACCTGATCCTCTGCGCCGCTCACCGATCCACCTCCCCGAAGACGATATCCATGGTTCCCATCACGGTGACCACGTCGGCTAACATGTGACCATTGACCATTTCATCCATAGCCGCCATATGCGCAAAACCCGGTGCCCGCAATTTCAGCCGATATGGTTTGTTGGCCCCGTCGGAGACAATATAGGCGCCAAACTCACCCTTAGGCGCTTCAACCGCGGCATAGACTTCCCCGGCCGGGGTGCAGTAACCCTCTGTGAAGAGTTTGAAGTGATGAATCAAGGATTCCATATCATCTTTCATCTCTTCGCGTGTTGGCGGGACGACTTTGTGATCCTGAACCATCACGGGACCATCGTTGCGGCGCAGCCAGTCAACGCACTGACGGATGATACGCACGGACTGGCGCATCTCCTCCATGCGCACCAGATAGCGGTCATAACAGTCGCCGTTGGTGCCCACCGGCACCTCAAAATCCATGCGATCATAGACTTCATAGGGTTGCTTACGGCGCAAATCCCACTCAACACCGGAGCCGCGCAGCATCGGGCCGGTAAAGCCCAGCTGCAAGGCACGCTCCGGAGAGATAACGGCAACATCCACTAGGCGCTGTTTCCAGATACGATTATCCGTCAGTAACGTTTCGATCTCATCGACCGTCCCGCCAAAGCGATTACAGAATGCCTCGATAAAATCGAGCATGCTGCCCTCTCGCTCGGAATTCATCCGCTGCAACTCTTTTTCCTTGCGATATTCAGAGCTGCGGTATTTCGGCATCTGTGCCGGTAGATCGCGATAGACACCGCCTGGGCGATAATAAGTGGCATGCATTCGCGCGCCACTGACCGCCTCGTAACAATCCATCAGTTCCTCGCGCTCCTTGAAGGCGTAGAGGAAAACGGTCATCGCGCCGACATCCAGCCCGTGAGCGCCGATCCACAGCAAATGATTGAGGATGCGGGTAATCTCATCGAACATCACGCGGATGTACTGCGCACGCTCTGGCGGTGTCACCCCCAGGAGCTTCTCGATGGCAAGCACATAGGCATGCTCGTTGCACATCATCGAGACATAGTCGAGGCGATCCATATAACCAATGCTTTGGTTATATGGCTTGGTTTCGGCCAACTTCTCGGTCGCCCGGTGCAGAAGACCAATATGGGGATCGGCTCGGCGCACCACTTCGCCTTCCATCTCCAGGACCAGACGCAGCACACCATGCGCTGCCGGATGCTGCGGGCCAAAGTTGACCGTATAGCTATTGATCTCAGGCATCGTTTGCCCCCTCAGGCGCCGGGTCGGCATAGCGGTTATCGTCACGGATTACACGCGGGACCAGCACGCGGGGCTCGATTGAGACCGGCTCATAAACCACTCGCCCTCGCCGCTCGTCATAACGGACTTCGACATTGCCGATGAGCGGAAAATCTTTTCGAAAAGGGTGCCCGACAAAACCATAATCGGTGAGGATACGCCGCAAATCCGGGTGTCCCTCGAAAATAAGACCGAACAGATCGAAGGCCTCACGCTCCTGCCAATTGGCAGCTGTCCACAGCGGGACAATGGAATCGAACATGGGCATATCATCATCCGCCGCATAACAGCGCACGCGTAGGCGGTGGTTCCGGGCAACGGAAAGCAGGTGATAGACCGCGGCAAATCGACGTCCAGTACTCGAGTCGATCGACTGAACACCGTAGATACCGGTGAGCCCTAGACGCCCGGTGGTAAAACCGTCAACACCTCGACTGAAACCGGTATTGCTCGCCTCGTCGGTAATCCATTCATCCTGCCCGTAAGCAGCATAATCAACGCCGGCAATATCCAGAAGCTGATCAAACGCCAGCATCTCCGAATCACGCAGCGTCTGCATGGCGGTGTACAGATGCTCAGGCGCAACCTCAATCTCGACCTCGCCGTAGGCAATCTCGGCTTTTGCGACTTTCTCACCCAGCGCGGCCTGCACATGCTCGAGCAATTGATTGGTGGAAAAAGGCATCGGCCGCTCCTTTAGCGTGCGATCGTATTCGTGCGGCGGATTTTATTTTGCAGTTGAACAATGCCGTAGAGCAGCGCCTCGGCCGTTGGCGGACACCCCGGGACGTAGATATCAACCGGCACGATCCGGTCACAGCCCCGTGTCACCGAATAAGAGTAATGGTAGTAGCCGCCGCCATTAGCGCAGGACCCCATCGAGATTACCCACTTCGGGTCAGGCATTTGGTCGTAAACCCGTCGCAACGCCGGCGCCATTTTATTCACCAACGTACCGGCGACGATCATGACATCCGACTGCCTTGGCGAAGGCCGAAAAATCAGACCCAACCGGTCCATGTCATAACGCGCTGCCCCGGCATGCATCATCTCAACCGCACAACAGGCCAACCCAAAGGTCATCGGCCAAAGCGAGCCTGTACGTGCCCAGTTGATCAGCTTATCAGCCGATGTGGTGACAAAGCCCTTATCGAGAACGCCCTCTATTCCCATTCCAGCGCTCCTTTCTTCCATTCGTAGAGAAAGCCGATCAGCAGAACGCCTATGAAAATTGCCATCGCACCAAAGCCAAACAGGCCAATCTCGTCGAGCACAATGGCCCACGGAAAGAGGAAGGCGATTTCCAGATCAAAAATGATGAACAAAATTGCCACCAGGTAATAACGCACATCGAACTGCATGCGTGAGTCTTCGAAGGCTTCGAAGCCGCATTCGTAGGGTGTGAGTTTTTCATATTCGGGCCGATGCGGCGCCAGAAGGAAGCCGGCAGCTAGTGGTGCGATGCCGATGCCCATCGCCAAAACGATAAAGACAAGAATCGGCAGATAGCTTTCAGTCATAGATCAACGACATCCTGCAGGCGACGAATCAGACTTAGACTACTGATGGTGCGGATGGCCGGACTCGAACCGGCACGGCTTGCGCCACTGCCCCCTCAAGACAGCGTGTCTACCAGTTCCACCACATCCGCTTACAGGTAGTCCTGACAACGGAGAATGCTAACAGGAGACGGGCGCTGGAACAACGAAAAACCGCTTATTCCGGCGCTGGGGCGGGCGCGGGTTCAGCACCGCCCGACCCGGCTGCGGCATTATCCGGCACCGGTGCCGTCTGTCGCTCGACCTGCTCAGGCAGTTCGACCTGATCCACGACACTCGTGCCGCTGGTGAAGGTGCCAGCCATAATGGCAAGCGTGAGACTGGTCACAAAAAAACCAACACCGAGAAATCCCGTCAAACGACCAAGGAAAGAGGCCGAGCCGCGCGCACCAAAAACAGTACTGGAGGCGCCGCTACCAAAGGCCGCACCTGCATCGGCACCTTTGCCGTGCTGCATGAGCACAACACCGATCAGTACAGCCGCAAGGGCCAGATGAATGACGAGAATCACTGTATACATAACTAATCCGAATCAACGCGCTGCGGGGTTCAGCCCCGCGCTGCCGCAGCATAAATCGCTGCAAAATCTTCTGCCTTGAGCGATGCGCCCCCGATCAAACCGCCATCAACATCGGGCTGCGCCAAAAGCCCCTCGGCGTTGTCAGGCTTCATGCTACCACCGTAGAGAATGCGCGTGCGCTCAGCCAGTGACGAATCGTAGCCCGCAAGCCGCTGGCGAATAAAGCCATGTACAGCCTGCGCCTGCTCCGCGCTCGCCGTTCGCCCGGTACCGATCGCCCAAACAGGCTCATAGGCGATGACGCCCTCGGTAAAACCCCCTGCCCCTAAAGACCCAAGCACCCCGTCGAGCTGCTCGGCGATCACCGCTTCTGTTTGCCCGGCGTCGCGCGCCTCAAGGGATTCTCCAACACAGAGAATTGGACGCAAGCCATCCGCAACTGCCTGCTGGCAGCGAGCGGCAATGAGTGCATTGTCTTCGCCGTAGAATTCACGGCGCTCGGAGTGGCCAAGGATGACATAGCGCGCACACAAATCCACCAACATGTCGCCGGCGACTTCCCCAGTCCGAGCGCCTTGCGGTGAATCGGCACAATTTTGTGCACCCAATTGCACACTGGAGCCTGCCAGCGCTAAGCCAACAGCTTCCAGATGCACGAAGGGCGGACAGACCAGCGCCTCGACATGGTCATCTGGTGTGATCGCGGATATTACGGCCTGAGCGAGCGCAACGGAGTCCTCACGCAACCCGTTCATCTTCCAGTTTCCGGCAATCAATGCCCTGCGCATGATCTCTATGTCCTGTTCTCTGGGAAGCCGGGGAGATTAACGGCGACAGCCTTTAGAATCAATCACTGGCCGTCAGACCCAAGCCTTTCTCGCCGCAGATTTCCTCTACCGCGCGGGCTAAATCCATCGCCGAGGCGCGGACCAAGTCTGCATCTTCGCCTTCAACCATCACGCGCAGTACCGGTTCTGTGCCGGAGGGCCGTAACAACACCCGGCCGGCTTTGCCCATACGCTTTTCAAGATCGCGCACGGCGTGTGTGAGTCGATCGTCAGCTAAGGGGTCACTGCCACGGTCAATGGGCACGTTCACCATATGCTGCGGCAGCTTTTCCATACCCTGTGCCAGGTCACCTAGGGACCGACCACTTTGGACCGCGGCCCCGAGCACCTGCAGCGCTGAAACCACACCGTCGCCCGTTGTCGTTCGATCGAGGCAAACGATATGCCCGGATGACTCCCCACCAAGCTGCCCGCCATTGGCCTGCAACATCTCCAGAACATAGCGGTCACCAACTCGGGCGCGCAGAAACTCAACTTGCAATTCACCCAGCGCAAGCTCAAGGCCCAGGTTACTCATTTGGGTGCCGACCACCGGACCTGAGAGCAAACCCGCACGATGTCGCTGTTGCGCGATAATCCAGAGGAGTTGATCACCATCCAGAATCTGGCCGCGGTGATCCACCATAATTACGCGGTCACCATCGCCATCCAATGCAATACCGGCGTTCGCCTCATGCTCTATAACTGCCTGCTGCAACGCTTTGGGGTGGGTGGAGCCACAGTCGACATTGATATTCAAGCCATCGGGCTGATTACCGCGGCGGATAACCCGGGCACCCAGCTCCTCGAATACTGCGGGTGCCACCTGATAACCCGCGCCATTGGCACAGTCAACCACCAGAGTGAGGCCTTGCAGACTCAGGCCGGTTGGCAGGGAATGTTTACAAAATTCGATGTAGCGGCCCGGGGCATCCACTAACCGCGACGCCTTCCCCAACGAAGCCGAATCTACTGTCGACAGCGGTTTATTAATGTTCGCCTCAATCGCCAACTCCGCCTCATCATCAAGCTTAAAGCCATCTGCGGAGAAGAATTTAATGCCGTTGTCATGATGACTATTGTGCGAGGCGCTAATCACGATACCGCCGTTGGCGCGCAGCGTACGCGTGAGATAAGCGATGGCCGGTGTCGGCATGGGGCCGAGCAGACGAATATCCAGTCCGGCTGAGGACAAGCCGGCCTCAAGGGCAGATTCGAACATGTAATTGGAAAGGCGGGTATCTTTACCAATGAGGACTTGGCCTGAGCCACTGCGACCGCCTAACACCTGACCAGCGGCCCAGCCGAGTTTCAATACGAAATCTGCCGTGATGGGCGGTTCACCGACACGGCCTCGGATCCCGTCAGTACCAAAATAGCGCTTTTCCAATTCCTTATCGCCTCCCTGCGTGCGGTCAGTCGCTGTCGGGGACAGTTGTCATGACGTAATCGCACAAGCGTACCGCGTCGACCGTCTCGACAACATCATGCGCACGGATGATTTTGGCACCATTCCATACCGCAAGCGTTGCCGCGGCAAGGCTACCGGGCAGCCGCTGTGACATCTCTCTTCCCAACACTCGCCCCACCAACGATTTTCTCGATAAACCCGCCAACACAGGCACACCCAATCCGGCAATTTCACCAAGCCCCCGCAGCAATGCAGCGTTATGCGGGTCGGTCTTGCCAAACCCAAACCCCGGATCAAGGATAAGCCGATCACGTGCGATGCCGCCACACTCTGCGACCTGCAGCCGCTCGGCTAAAAAGTCACGCACCTCCATGACCACGTCGTGGTAGTGCGGCGCGGTTTGCATTGTTTTCGGCGTACCCTGCATGTGCATCAGACAAACCGGCAGCCCTGTTGCCGCCGCAGCCTCCAGTGCCCCAGGGCGACGCAGTGCCATGACATCATTAATCAAACCGGCGCCCGCCTCTGCAGCCGCCTGCATCACCTCCGGCTTGGAAGTGTCGATAGACAAGGGGACAGAGACCGCCTGACCGACAGCCTGCAAAACCGGCAAGACCCGCCGCAACTCCTCTTGGATACTCACACCTTCGGAGCCGGGCCGAGTCGATTCACCACCAATATCGATAATGGCCGCACCCGCCGCCTCCATGGCGCGGGCATGCTCAATGGCACGATCAGCCGCAACGAAATCACCCCCGTCCGAGAAGGAGTCGGGGGTGACATTTAAAACGCCCATAACGCAGGGGCGGCTTAAATCCAGCGCGCGCCCCGCGCAGTCCAACAGCAGGCTCATCTAGGCCCTAGTGCTCGCTGGCCGGCTTACCGACGTCGCCTCCCTGCGCCTCGGTGTCCTCGGGTTTGGCATCTGCCGATGCACTCCCGGATGGCCGATCGGTATCTTTTGGCGGTCGAGGGTCACGCCCATTCATGATGTCATCGATCTGTTCACGATCAATCGTCTCGAACTTCATGAGCGCATCCGACATCTTGTGGAGGATGTCGACGTTGGACTCAAGAATCGCCTTTGCCTCAGCGTAGTTCTCTTCAACAATGCGCCGCACCTCTTCATCAATCGAATGCGCCGTCTCGTCAGAGATTGTTTTGTGCTGAGTCACCTGATGACCCAGGAACACTTCCCCTTCATCTTCACCGTAGGCGAGCGGCCCCATTTTGTCTGACAGGCCCCACTTTGTGACCATGTTGCGAGCAATCTCAGTAACGCGCTGAATATCAGACTGTGCACCGGTTGTTACCCGATCAGCACCAAAGATCATCTCTTCGGCGATGCGGCCGCCAAACAGCCCACAAATCGAGCTATTAAGCCGGCGTTTTGTATAGCTGTAACGATCTTCCTCGGGCAAAAACATCGTCACACCCAGCGCGCGGCCGCGTGGGATGATGGTGACCTTGTGAACAGGATCGTGCTCAGGGACTTTCAAGCCCACAATGGCATGCCCAGCTTCGTGGTAGGCCGTCAGGCGCTTTTCATCCTCGGTCATGACCATCGACTTGCGCTCTGCGCCCATCATGATCTTGTCCTTGGCATCCTCAAAGTCCTGCTGATCCACCACCCGCTTGTTCCGACGCGCCGCAAAAAGCGCCGCCTCGTTAACCAAGTTGGCCAAATCCGCACCGGAGAACCCCGGCGTGCCGCGTGCCAGCACTCTGGCATCAATATCATCAGCCAGCGGTGTTTTATTCATGTGCACACGCAGAATCTGCTCGCGACCACGAACATCCGGCAGTGGCACCACCACCTGACGATCGAAACGGCCAGGCCGCAACAGCGCCGGATCGAGTACGTCAGGACGGTTAGTGGCCGCGATGACGATAATGCCCTCGTTGCCCTCGAAGCCATCCATTTCAACCAACATCTGATTGAGTGTCTGCTCACGCTCATCATGACCACCACCGAGGCCAGCACCCCGCTGACGGCCAACGGCGTCTAGCTCGTCGATAAAGATAATGCAGGGTGCTTGCTTTTTGGCCTGGGCAAACATATCCCGCACGCGAGAGGCGCCCACGCCAACAAACATTTCAACAAAATCCGAGCCGGAGATACTAAAGAAAGGAACCCGGGCTTCGCCGGCGATGGCTTTGGCCAACAACGTTTTACCAGTACCGGGAGGGCCAACCATAAGCACGCCGCGCGGGATGTTACCGCCAAGACGCTGGAACTTTGAAGGGTCTCGCAAGAACTCAACCAGCTCCACCACATCCTGTTTGGCCTCTTCGACACCGGCGACATCCTTGAAGGTGACCTTCACCTGTTCATCGGACATCATTTTGGCCCGGCTCTTGCCGAAGGACATGGCGCCACGTCCGCCACCGCCGCCCTGCATCTGGCGCATGAAGTAGACCCAGACACCGATGAGGAGCAGGAACGGGAACCAAGAGATGAGGATCTGCAGCAGCATGCTGCGGCCCTCAGGCGCTTCAGCCCGAATATTCACGCCATTGCTCATCAACTGACCAATCAGCGCGTTATTGTCCGTCTCCGGGCTGTAAGTACTGAAATTAGAGCCATCGGAGCGTGTTCCGCGAATCACCGGTCCCTGCATCGTTACCGAATCCACACGGCCGCTGTCAATTTCTCCAAGAAATTGGGAGTACGGGACTTCCTGTGCAGTGGTTCCCTGCTGCTGAAAGTTGCTGAACACAGACATCAGCACCACGGCGATAACCACCCAGAGGATTAGGTTCTTGGCCATGTCGTTCAAAACGGCTTACCTCAAGTCGTTGGTTTAATAAGCACCCTACACTGCCCGAAAGCCTCGAGCCAGCAAATAGACCTCACGGCTGCGATCCCGCGAGGCCTGAGGCTTGCGACTGGCGACTCGGTCAAACTGCCGGCGCATGTCATCGAGCAGGGCATCAAAACCCTGCCCCTGAAATACTTTGACCAGCAACCCACCGCCAGGTTTCAACCGATTGGCACAAAAATCGAGCGCCAGTTCGGCCAATAGCATTGACCGTGGCTGATCAACCGCCTTCTGCCCGGAGAGATTGGGGGCCATATCGGATAATACAAGGTCCACCGATCTTCCATCGAGTGCTGCATCCAGCGCTGCTAGACCCTCATCAGCAGTAAAATCGCCTTGGACGAAGGTCACACCCGGCAGGGGCGCCATTTCGAGCAAATCAATGGCAATGACCCGCCCGGATGCCCCTACCCGCGCAGCGGCGTACTCACTCCAGCCCCCAGGCGCGGCGCCGAGGTCAACCACATATTGACCAGCGCCGAGCAGCCGATCTTTCTGATCGATGGCCTCAAGCTTGAATACAGCCCTTGAGCGCAGCCCACGCCGTTGCGCTTCGCGCACATAAGGGTCGCTAAAGTGCTCATTCAACCAGCGACGGCTGCCGCGACTGCGCGCCATTACTCGTAACGGACCTCGACGATCTCGTAGGCACGCTGACCACCCGGCGCCTGCACGTCGACGACGTCGCCCTCTTCTTTGCCAATTAGTGCCCGGGCAATTGGAGACTGCACAGAAATGCGACCGGCTTTGATATCGGCCTCATCCTCACCCACAATCTGATAAGTCTTCTCACTGCCGTCCGCTTCATCGGCAAGGACAACAGTGACGCCAAAAACAACCTTGCCGGTTGCAGGCAGAGCAGCCACATCAATAACCTGCGCGTTCGCCAATTTCCCCTCAATCTCAGCGATGCGGCCTTCAATAAACCCTTGTTGTTCGCGCGCGGCGTGATACTCGGCGTTCTCCTTGAGATCACCGTGAGCCCGGGCCTCGGCGATCGCCTTGATGACATTCGGCCGGTCAGTGCTTTTCAGGCGATTGAGCTCCTCGCGGAGCTGCTCAGCGCCTCTTACCGTAAGCGGTGTCTTGCTCATGCCATCGCCTCCTTATGCAGATCCTGCAACGAGCGCACCTCGCTGGAATCTAAATACTCCAGTGCCTGACAAGTCGCTCGGGCGCCAGCCAGCGTCGTGGTGTAACAAACCTTGTGATGTAGCGCTTCCCGACGGATAGAGAAAGAATCGGCAATCGCCTGCCTACCCTCAGTGGTATTAATAATTAAATCAATCTCGCCATTCTTGATGGCATCCACCACATGCGGGCGGCCTTCCACCACCTTGTTGATTACCCCACACTCAATACCTGCCTCTTGCAGCACTTCAGCAGTTCCGCGCGTTGCCACCAACTCAAAACCGCGTCGCACCAGATCGCGACCAACGGACGGTGCGGCAGGTTTATCGGCATCACGCATACTGATAAAAACACGACCACCGCGCGGCAACTCCACACCGGCTCCGAGCTGCGATTTGGCGTAGGCCTCGCCAAAGACCGGCCCAATCCCCATCACCTCGCCGGTAGATTTCATCTCCGGGCCGAGAATCGGATCTACACCTGGGAACTTGATAAATGGGAAGACGGCTTCCTTGACTGAATAGTTGCTGGGTATGCGCTCTTCGGTGTAGCCCTGCTGCGCTAAGCTTCGACCCACCATGCATCGTGCAGCGATCTTTGCCAGAGGAAAACCGGTGGCCTTAGAGACAAAAGGCACAGTACGCGATGCTCGAGGATTAACCTCAAGAACGTAAATCTCCTCACCTTTAATGGCGAACTGTGCGTTCATCAAGCCGACCACTCCCAGGCGCAGCGCCATCTCACGCATTTGCTCGCGCATACGATCAACAAGTTGCGGGGAAAGACTATAGGGTGGCAAGGAGCAGGCAGAATCACCGGAGTGCACGCCTGCCTGTTCGATATGCTCCATGACCCCGCCAATCAATACCTGGCGACCATCACAAATCGCGTCAATATCCACCTCAATAGCGTCATCAAGGAAGCGATCCAGCAACACCGGGGACTCGTTGGAGACCTTCACTGCCTCGCGCATGTACTGCTCAAGCTCTGATGCCTGATAGACGATTTCCATGGCCCGGCCACCGAGCACATAGGAAGGGCGTACCACGAGCGGATAGCCAATCTCATCGGCAAGCCGTAGCGCCTGATCGGGATCAGTCGCCGTACGATTTGGCGGCTGCTGCAGCCCGGCTTCGTTAATCAAGCCCTGGAATCGTTCACGATCCTCGGCCAAGTCGATTGAATCAGGCGTGGTACCAATGATTTTTGCGCCAAAGGCCTCGAGGTCGCGGGCAAGCTTCAAAGGCGTCTGCCCGCCATACTGAATCACAATTCCCTCAGGCTGTTCCGTCTCCACGATCTCCAGAACATCTTCGAGGGTAAGTGGCTCAAAATATAGCCGATCTGAAGTGTCATAGTCAGTCGAGACGGTCTCCGGATTGCAGTTGACCATGATGGTCTCGAAACCGTCCTCGCGCAGCGCCAGTGCCGCATGAACACAGCAATAATCGAACTCAATGCCCTGCCCAATCCGATTCGGGCCGCCGCCGAGTATCATGATCTTGCGCCGATCACTCGGCACTGCCTCATCTTCCTCCTCGTAAGTGGAGTACATATAGGCGGTGGCGGTGGCGAATTCGGCCGCGCAAGAATCCACACGTTTGTAGACGGGGCGGACATCGAGACTGCGACGGTATTCCCGCACCGCATGCTCATTATCGCCCACGAGACGGGCAATCCTGGCATCGGAGAAGCCACAACGTTTAAGCAGCCGGATTTCGTGGGCATCCAGTGATTTCAGCGATTTTCCAGCCAGGTCCTGCTCGCGACGGATCAGGTCACCGATTTGTGCCAAAAACCAGGGATCGATGGCGGTGTATTCAAAAATCGAGGCAAGATCTAGTCCTGCACGAAAGCCGTCAGCAACCCAAAGCAGACGCTCTGGCCCGGGTTGGCGTAACTCCTGTGCGACGAGCGCAGCAGCCTCATCGTTCATCGGCAACCGTGGATCGAGCCCCTCAAGCCCATTTTCAAGACCGCGTAGCGCTTTTTGCAAAGACTCCTGAAAAGTCCGGCCGATCGCCATCACCTCGCCAACCGACTTCATCTGCGTCGTTAGCACCGGCTTGGTGCGCATGAACTTCTCAAAAGTAAAGCGTGGGATTTTGGTGACGACGTAATCGATACTCGGCTCAAAAGACGCTGGTGTCAGGCCACCAGTGATTTCATTGCGCAGCTCATCGAGCGTGTACCCCACCGCAAGCTTCGCGGCCACCTTAGCAATCGGAAAACCCGTTGCCTTTGAGGCAAGCGCGGAGGATCGCGAAACGCGAGGGTTCATTTCAATGACCACCATGCGCCCGTCGTCCGGATTGATGGCAAACTGCACATTCGACCCACCAGTCTCCACCCCGATTTCGCGCAAAACCCCGAGTGAGGCATCGCGCATGATCTGATATTCCTTGTCGGTCAGCGTCTGCGCGGGTGCAACGGTTATAGAGTCGCCGGTATGAACGCCCATCGGATCAACATTCTCGATGGCGCAGATGATGATGGCGTTGTCGGCACGATCGCGCACAACTTCCATCTCAAACTCTTTCCACCCCAGTACAGACTCTTCGATCAAAAGCTCATTGGTCGGCGAGAGGTCTAACCCGCGTTCACAGATTTCATTGAATTCTTCGGCGTTGTAAGCGATACCACCACCGCTACCGCCCATGGTAAAAGAAGGACGGATGATGGTTGGGAAACCGATATCCCGTTGTGCCTCGAGCGCCTCCTCCATGCTGTGAGCGATACGCGCCCTAGCCGTAGCCAGGTTGATGCGCTCCATGGCCTGGCGAAACGCTTCCCGGTCTTCCGCCATATCGATCGCAGATTTGGTCGCACCAATCATCTCTACGCCAAATTGCTCAAGCACGCCATGGCGATCCAAATCCAGCGCACAGTTCAGCGCGGTCTGCCCCCCCATAGTTGGCAACACCGCATCCGGGCGCTCGCGCTCGATAATGCTGGCAACTGTCTGCCACTGAATAGGCTCGATATAAACCGCATCCGCCATCTCAGGATCGGTCATGATGGTTGCTGGATTAGAGTTAACCAAGATGACGCGATAACCCTCCTCACGCAGCGCCTTACAGGCCTGCGCGCCAGAGTAGTCGAATTCACAGGCCTGACCGATCACGATCGGGCCAGCACCAATGATCAGGATGCTTTTAATGTCTGTGCGCTTGGGCATATCTGGACAACCACCTGGTAATCAGGCCGCCCGAGGGTGGGCAGCCATCAAATCGACAAAATGTGCAAAAAGCGGGGAGACGTCATGCGGCCCTGGGCTGGCCTCAGGGTGACCCTGGAAGCTAAAGGCCGGACGATCGGTCAGCGATATGCCCTGCAGGCTGCCATCAAACAGCGAGTGATGGGTCACCTGCACATTTTCCGGCAAGGTCTGGGCATCGATGGCAAAGCCATGGTTCTGGCTGGAAATCATGACCTGGCCGCTCGCGATATCCAACACGGGATGATTAGCGCCGTGATGGCCGAACTTCATTTTGATACTGCTTGCACCGGTCGCAAGGCCCAGTAACTGGTGCCCCAAACAGATACCAAACAGCGGCACTCCCGCCTTGAGAATCTGTTGCGCGGCCTCAATGGCGTAAGTCAGCGGTTCCGGATCACCCGGGCCGTTTGAGAAGAAGACACCATGGGGACGCAGCGCAAGAACCTCATCGACGGACGTCGTTGCAGGCACAACCGTCACCCGGCAGCCGTGGTCAACCAATTGCCGCAATATGTTGCGTTTGATCCCGAAGTCATAAGCCACAACATGCCAAGGCAAATCAGCATCACTGCCAGGCGCTGGTTCCGTCTCGCCACGCTCAAGCGCCCAGGTACCAAGCCGCCATTCATAACGTTGCGTGGTTGTTACTGACTGCACAAGGTCGCGGCCGGTGAGCGGGGGGTGTGACTTGGCCTTGGCAAGGGCGGCGTCCACGTCAATGCTCTCCTCCGAAAGAATGCAGCCATTTTGTGCACCTTTCTCGCGCAGAATACGCGTCAGGCGGCGGGTATCGATATCGCTGATCCCCACCACGCCATGTCGGGCCAGATAATCATCGAGGCCTTCTTCAGCCCGCCAATTACTCATCTGGATGGGATGATCTCGAACAATCAAACCGGAGAGCTGCGGGCCATCAGCTTCCTCGTCAAGACGGGTCACGCCCGTGTTGCCGATGTGCGGGTAGGTGAGCGTGACCATTTGGCCATAGTAAGAGGGGTCTGTGCAGATTTCCTGATACCCGGTCATGGCCGTGTTAAAACAGACTTCTCCGGCCGTTTGGCCTCGCGCCCCAAGGGCGCTGCCATAAAAGACGGATCCATCCTCGAGTGCCAGAACTGCTCTGTCGGTCACGCTTACACCCCGTTTGCTCGCAAAAACGGGAGGGCCCGCAGTGCCCTCCCGTCGGCTGTCTTAACCGACAGAATATTACGCCTGACACGGGCTGGCTGTCCATCCGTACCTGCTTGATCTCGGGGTCACCGCCTTGCACAAAGAAGGCACAAACAGCTACCTTTGCACCCTTTGGTCGCAGCCCAGCGATCACCGACTCGGTTTCCCGAAATATGAATGCGCTATCGCTACGTCAACTCAACAAGACGTATCCAGGCGGTGTTACCGCCTTACATGATGTCGATTTAGAAGTTGCCCCGGGCGACTTCTTTGGCTTGCTTGGCCCCAATGGTGCCGGCAAAACCACGATTATCGGCATCGTGGCTTCACTGGTGCGCGCCACTTCGGGCAGCGTAGAGATTTTTGGCCACAACATTGTGACCGAGCCCTGGGAGGCAAAATCCAACCTCGGTTTAGTCCCGCAGGAATTTAACTTCAACCAGTTTGAAACGGTCAGCCAGATTGTGATCAATCAGGCGGGCTACTACGGCATCGACCGACACACAGCGCATGAGCGCGCCGAGCGCTACCTCAAGGAGCTTGATCTTTGGGGCAAACGCAATGCCAGCTCCCGCTCGCTCTCTGGCGGCATGAAACGGCGATTGATGATTGCCCGGGCACTGGTCCATGAACCCCGGCTTTTGATACTGGATGAACCCACCGCAGGTGTTGATATTGAGCTGCGTCGCTCGATGTGGACATTTCTGCGACGCATGAATGAACGCGGTACGACCATCATCCTCACCACGCATTACTTGGAAGAAGCTGAATCACTGTGTCGCAATATTGGCATCATCGATGGCGGGCGCATTATTGAGAACACCGATATGCGCACACTGCTGGGAAAGCTCAAAAGCCAGAGTTTTGTGCTGGATATCAACTCGACGGTCTCAAAACTGCCCACCATCGAAGATTTCTACATGGTGCCGATTGATGAACGCACGGTTGAGATTGAGGTCCGAGGTGACCAGACCCTGAGCGATTTATTCACGCATCTAAATGCTGCCGGCATTGAAGTAACCAGCATGAAGAACAAATCCAACCGGCTCGAAGAGCTTTTTGTGCGCATGCTCGGTGATCGCAACCAACAACAAACCAAGGCTGTTTGATATGGCGGCACTCTACCCGGCTTATCCCAGACAAACGCTCATCGCCCTGCGTACCTTGGTGTGGAAAGAGACACATCGGTACCTGCGCATTTGGGTGCAAACGCTGGTGCCGCCAGCGATCACTATGACGCTGTATTTCATTATCTTCGGCAGCCTCATCGGCTCGCGCGTTGGCGTCATGGATGGTTACAGCTTCATGGAATTCATTGCACCCGGGATCATCATGATGTCGGTCATCACCAATTCTTACACCAACGTGGTGTCATCGTTTTTTGGTGCGAAATTCCAACGCCATGTCGAAGAGCTGCTGGTGTCGCCAACTCCCAATTACGTGATTCTTGCCGGTTATGTTGCCGGTGGTGTTGGTCGAGGGCTATTCACCGGACTGATCGTAACCATTATTGCGAGCTTCTTCGCTGACCTGAAAATCCACAGCATCCCGGTCACCATCTCGGTGGTCTTTCTCACTGCTGTGTTGTTCTCTCTGGGTGGCTTCATCAATGGCGTTTTCGCCAAAAAATTTGACGATATCGCGATCGTGCCGACATTTATTCTCACGCCGCTGACCTATCTGGGTGGGGTGTTTTACTCGATTTCAATGCTGCCGGATTTCTGGCAAGGACTGTCGATGGCCAATCCGATTCTCTACATGGTCAACGCTTTTCGCTACGGCATCCTTGGTAGCTCGGATATCCCCATTATGACTGCCTACACGCTGGTCATTGGGTTTATCATTGCTGGTACAGCTTTAAGCTTACATCTGCTGAACCGCGGCACTGGCCTGCGCAGCTGAGCGATAACAATAATGAATCTTGAACGCACCCCCTTACTCACTGATCTCTATGAGCTCACCATGCTGCAAACCTACTACGAGCATGGCATGGAGGAAGAGGCAGTATTTGAGCTGTTCATGCGTCGCTCCCCGCATCGCGGATTTTTTGTCGCAGCGGGCCTTGAACAGGGTCTCGATTGGCTGGAGCAGCTCCGCTTCAAGACCCATGAGCTCGATTGGATGCGCCAGACCGGCTTGTTTTCAGCCGATTTCATCCAACGCATGGCAGATTTTCGCTTCACCGGCGATGTAATGGCCTTGCCAGAAGGCAGTGTCTTCTTTGCCGAAGAGCCATTGATGCAAATCATCGCACCGCTGCCCGAGGCCCAGCTCATCGAGTCGCGCCTGATGAATATCCTCCATTATCAAACCCTCATTGCAAGCAAAGCTGCCCGTTGCGTCATTGCCGCTGACAAGACACCGGTAATTGATTTTGGTATGCGACGCGCGCATGGCGGCGAAGCCGGCACTTGGGCTGCTCGGGCCTGTTATCTGGCGGGATTCAGTGCCACCGCCACATGCCTGGCCAGTGCGCGCTATGACATCCCGCCCACAGGCACCATGGCACATGCATTCATCCTGGCTCATGAGAGTGAGATGGAAGCCTTTGAGCGCTTTGCCCGCAGCCATCCGAACAATGTCGTCCTGCTGATTGACACATATGATGTCGAACGCGGCGCCAAACGGGTTGTTGAAGTAGCCAAACGCCTTAAACCAGAAAACATCAAAGTCCATGGCGTGCGCATTGACAGCGGGGACTTGGCAGCTAACGCGCGCTTAACCCGGTCGATTCTGGATGCCGGTGGGCTCAACGATACCCGCATTATCGTTAGCGGCGGGCTGGATGAGTATCGCATCCAAACCCTACTCGCAAGCGGTGCCCCAATCGACGGAGTGGGCGTGGGCTCAAACGTCGACACGTCAGCGGACACACCGTTTCTGGATTCGGCCTATAAGCTGCACTACTTCCGCGGCAAACCGCGTGGTAAACACGCGCGTGGAAAGACAGATTTACCCGGACGCAAGCAGGTTTTTCGGCGTTTTCAGCGGGATGGCAGTCTGGCCGGCGACACCATTGGGCTCTTCGATGAAACCGTGGAAGGCACGCCGCTGTTGGAATTGGTGATGGAAAAAGGACAACGTCTAGCGCCGTCCTCAACGCCCACGTTGGTAGCAGCACGGGAACGCTGCCAGGATAATCTCGCCAGCCTACCGAACGGGTTACAGGCCTTGGAATCACCGGCAGATTTTCCAGTCAGCCTCTCAGCTGGCCTCTCGGCGCTTCGAGAACGGTTGGCTGAAGAAGCCGAGCAGGGAGCAGTCTGATCCAAAATCAGCGGAGCAGCTGCCATGCACGACAGTGCTCCGCCATCGATCGCCTAGTCGACGCGCAGTTCCTCGATGGAGCGACCCGCGCCTTCCCAGTCTTTCACCCAAGCTGGCTTGCGACCCCGTCCCGACCAGGTCTTGCTGGCATCAGCCGGATGCTGAAAGCGGACTTTTGCCGGACCGCGCGATTTAGTCTTCGCCGCCGGGCCACCTACCAGGTCGCTCAGCGTAAACCCGTAACGCTCGGCAACTTGCTTGAGCTCCTGCTGCGCTTTCTTGGCATCCTCCTTGCGCCGACCCTGAATTTCCTTATCAATATCTTTCTTCAGCTCATTGAGCTGTCCGGTCGAATAATTGGAGAGATCCATAATGTCCTCTTTGTTGATAGTTTGATCACTCTTAAAAGCCGATTAAAGATAATAGATCTGCAATTCAAAAAAAAGAGTGCCAGGCAAAAAACTCACAAATCATTCTTTCTTATGAGAGCGTTTTAATAATGCAAGCTGCCCTCTCCGCTACTCCTGCTGCATTGACGATTGAATTAAAGCCGGAAGCGATTATGCGAGATCGGCCACCCGAGCCTTTAAGTCGTGATGCCGCCGATTTATTGGCCGCACCAATTGCCGACGATCTCCGGCGAATCCTGGGCGAAGATGTGGCTGAGGCGGGGCTCGTTATGCCTGCCGCCCTGTATGACCTCACCGAACTGTTGCGCCCAGGTTTACCTATGGTAGAGGCCATGCTTGATATCTACCGGGGGGGGCTTCGAGGCGGGCCATTCGAGCCGCAACTGCTCACTATTGGCTCGGCAGGCGGGCGTTTTCCGGATGCAGCGATCGCACCTCTACGTCGACCCGGCTCGGGGCCGTTGTTGACCGTGCCATTTGCCTTTGTCGCACCCGGTTCAAAACTAGACGAATTATCCAGAAAAATTGAAAGCGCACTGCTGGAAAAAGGATCGGCCAGTCTAGCCACTGACCGTGCAGTAAGGCAGCTTTTTGGCCTTGATCCCGTGCACTTAAGCTATGCCACATTCAATGACTTGGCAGCACTCATGCGGGTGCAATTTGAGCACGCAGGCTTTCTGCCGTTATGGCAGTTAATCGAATCAGCGCTTTATCATCCTGATCGTATCGAGCGAATTGAACCGGAATCTCATCAATTTTTTGCCACAGGTGGCAGCGTTTGGACCACCTGGGTGACGTTTGATGAGTGGTCCCGTCGTCATACAGCCAACAGCAATGATGCTATTGAGGGATACAGCAACTGGCTGCAAATTCAGCGGCAATACATGGCGGGATTGGAGAGTCATGCGATTGGCGTGCATGTCACACCGTATTGCCCAGGACTGAGTGCAAAGGATAGTGAGGTGGCGCTCTCCGTCGCCCAGGCCAACTGCCTAGATGAGGATGCACAATGGCTGCGCGAACGCATTCAAGATCAATTACAGCGCACTGATACCGCCGCGGTCATCACCGTCACTGAGCAGTCCGATGATCGACTTGGACCATTCGCCTATACAGTGCTCATCCAAAGCGCAGACGGCCAGCTACTGGGCCTCTTTAACGACTATCCGCTGACACCAAAGGCAATGCAGGCAATCATCGCGTACTGGCAGGCTGAGGCAAGCGCTCGCAAGGCAGTTTTTCATATGGAACGGCCTGGAAAGGTAATTTGTCACGGCGAGCCGGCCTGCCTGCAGCCCTGGCTAGACTATGCCGGTAGCGCTTAAGCAATAACCGGCTATTCCCCTGACTCAGGGATTGAGCAGCGTCCAGGCCCAGTGGCCCTCGGCCTTTTGGTAATAGCGCTCACGATGGTGCAACCGACCATCTCGGCCTTCCCAAAACTCAATCATCTCGGGTGAGACGCGGTACCCAGTCCAATGCGGTGGCCGCGGCACTTCGCCGCCGGCATAACGCTGCTCAATCTCGGCAACACGCTTTTCGAAGGCTTCCCGACTCTCGAGCGGCTCAGACTGCTGTGATGCCCATGCGCCGATCTGACTGATTCGTGGCCGGGTTGCGAAATAGGCATCTGCCTCAGCATCTGTAACCGGTGCGACATTACCTTCAACCAGAACCTGACGGGCAAGGGCTGCCCAAAAAAAAGTCAGCGCAGCCTGCCCATTGCCGGCAAGCTGCTGCCCTTTACGACTGCGGCTGTTGGTGTAGAAGACAAAGCCGTCGTCATCGACCTGCTTCAGCAGCACGGTTCTGGCACTCGACCGACCATCAGCGGTTGCAGTTGCCAGCGTCATCGCGGTCGGTTCAAGCACGGCCGACTCCGACTTGGCCGTCTCAAGCCATTCAATAAAGCGGCCAATTGCTACTGCGTAATCCGCCATCATCAGCCCTTGAGCGCACTAATAATGCGCTCTCGCACTACCTCAATCTCGCCTTCGCCATTAACGCAAAC
The DNA here is from genome assembly GCA_965658695.1 of Spiribacter sp. Classification (GTDB taxonomy): domain Bacteria; phylum Pseudomonadota; class Gammaproteobacteria; order Nitrococcales; family Nitrococcaceae; genus Spiribacter. The sequence goes on along the minus strand of CBFHTR010000003.1, from coordinate 42,455 downwards.
ATATTTTGGCGCGTTATCACCGGCGCTATCCGCGCGACTGCGGTAATAATTGACCAGTGGACGGGTCTGCTCATGATAGACCGCAAGCCGCTGACGGACCGTGGCCTCTTTATCGTCATCTCGCTGCACCAAGGGCTCACCCGTGACATCATCCTGGCCGGGCGTCTTTGGCGGTGCATGTTCGAGATGGTAAACCCGACCCGAGCCCGGGTGCACTCTGCGGCCTACCATGCGCTGGATAATCGACTCATCGTCGACCTGTATTTCAACAACCGCATCGATCGGAACACCGGCGTCCTGCAGGGCATCAGCTTGGGCGATCGTGCGCGGGAAACCGTCAAAGAGAAAACCATTGGCGCAATCCGGCTCGGCGATACGCTCCTTCACAAGCCCGATAATAATGTCATCTGAGACCAGCTCACCGGCATCCATTACTGCCTTTGCAGCCTGACCGAGCTCGGTGCCGGCTTTAACGGCTGCACGCAACATATCCCCGGTTGAAATTTGCGGTATGCCAAACGCGTCACACAGCGCTGCTGCCTGCGTTCCCTTGCCTGCGCCGGGCGGGCCAAGAAGTATGATCCGCATGGTGCCTCCTCCAAATGTTATTATTCGATATTCAGTGCATGCAATCTGCCGCGCAGATCCAAAACATATGCTTGCCCATCGACAACCAATGGCGCGGCACTGATGCGCGAGTTGCCATGTTCATAGCGTGCCACGATACGACCATCCCGGGCGTCAATCCAGTTGCTCACACCATCACTGCCGGCCACAAGCACATAATCGTTGTGCATAACCGGCGCGGTGAGTTGTAGCCCTTCTAAATCATCCAGCCGCCATACCGAGGCGCCGTTACGCCGATCAAATGCCCACAGCCGACCCTCGGCATCCGTCGCATAAAGGTTGTCAGCATCCGCTGCCAGCCCCCCGATCACAGAGACCTCTCGCGCCCATGCAATCTGCCCACTGGCAAGCGCAATACCGGCAACGCGACCCTGATAGGTGCCAGCGAACAAATCCCCACCGATGACTAGCGGGTCGGCATCAAGATCAACCATGCGCTCCAAATCGGTCCGACCCTCCGGTACGGCGACGGTCGCCTCCCAAGCCGGGCTGCCCGAGGCAAGATCAAGGGCACTCAGTCGGCCGTTATCAAAGCCCGCAACCACGCCATCGGGCACAAGCACCGGCGCTGAGTGTCCGCGCAAACTCAGCGCGGGAACGCTTCTGCTATAAAGCCATTCACGCACACCCGTCGCCGCTGATAAAGCCACAACCCGGCCATCTCCGGTGCGCAGCACGACTCGACCCTGACCAATCGCAGCGGGCGCGAGCACTTCTCCGCCCAGATCTGCGCGCCAACGCACAATGCCATTGCCGGCATCGAGCGCAAAAACTCGGCCCGTAGCGCTCGCGACAACCACGATATCCTCACCCGCTGCCACCGCACCGGAGAGTTCAACGTCAAGATCTTGCTGCCAACGCTCAGCCCCATCCAAGGCGGAGAAAGAGGTGACCTCGCCGTTGGCCGCAGCGGCGATAATCTGCCCCTGCCAATGGGCGAGCTCCAAGCGATGATACGGGACAGATGCGCGGCCCACGCGTGCCGACCAGACTTCTTTGACCACCAATGACGATCCCGACATAAACTCAACAGCAGGCGCGTCGTCGGCCTTGAGGACATCACGACCACCACAAGCGGCTAACACCAACGCAAGCGCCAGCGTAATGCCTACACGCATTCCAGGTTTGATCATGATGCCGGTGTCCCTCCCAGATCAAAAAGTTTGACTTCGACAAGCGCCCGCCGCTGTCCGATCATGCCTTCAAGGGCTTGCTGATAGGCTTCGATGGCAGCCTGACGATTACCCAAGGCCAGTTCCAGGTCACCTCGCAGTTCCAGGTAACGTGCAGCCAAAGCACCCTCTGCGACTGGCTGAACGAGATCGAGCGCTGTTTCATGATCACCGGCCGCTGCAAGCGCCTCTGCTTGCCTGAGCCGGGCAATATCCGCCATCGGCGACTGACCCTGCGCTGAGACGATCCAACCCAGGGTTTCTGCGGCGGCTCGCGGTTCTCCCTGCGCCATTTCGCTGGCCGCAAGCGCAAAGCTTGCCAGTGCAGCATGCGGGCTGCCGCTACCAGCATCTCGCAGGGCCCGAAGGCGATTGTCAGCTCCCTCGTAATCACCGGCTTCGAGTGCGGACAACACCGCGGCATATTCAGCCGAAGCCGAGGCCGCTTGCCTTGCCTGCCAACTGTTCCACTGCTGCCAGCCAACCAGCAACACCAATGCCGAACCCACAGCGATGAGCACAAAGCGGCCGTTCTCCCGCCACCAGCGCCGTATGGTCTCGAGTTGTTCTTCGTCGTCGTACGCCACGCTTGGTCCTTTCTGCCGCTTCAGCGTTTAATCAGTTCGCAGAGTAACGCCGGCACCCGATCCAGCGCCAGCGCATATTGCTGTGTGTCACCACGCAGGTCTTTCACCATCAGTTCACCAGCCTGCGCCTCGCTCTCACCCCGAATTAATGCCACCGCTGCGCCGCTACGATCCGCCCGCCGCAGCTGGCTTTTCATTGACCCACCGCCAAGGTGGACCTGAATATTGAGCGCGGGATATGCATTGCGCCAGCGCTCCACCAGAGCCAATGTGTCGGCTTCGAGCGCAGTGTCGCCAATGACAAAATAGGCATGCGGCGTGACGGGGGAAGGCGCATGACCGGCGGCCTCAACGAGAGCCACGAGCCTCTCCAGGCCCGCCGCGAAACCAATAGCCGGTGTTGCCGGGCCGCCAATCATCTCAACGAGCACATCATAGCGACCACCGGCGAGGACTGTCCCCTGGGCGCCAAGCTCGTCGCTGATCCACTCAAAAACCGTACCACCGTAGTAATCTAACCCACGCACCAAACGCCGATTAATCACATACCTCTGCCCCGCGGTATCCAACATTTGGCAAAGGCCAGCAAAATGGGCTTTTGCCGCATCACTTAAAAAGTCATGTAAGTCTGGTGCGTTGTCCACAATTTGCTTCATTGCCGGATTCTTGCTGTCGAGAATGCGCAACGGATTGCTGTGAAGTCGTCGCTTGGCATCCTCATCGAGGGCATCCGCATGTCCCTCAAAATATTCGATGAGCGCTGCCCGATAACGGGCGCGATCCTCGGCATTACCGAGGTCATTGAGTTCAAGGCGGACGTTGTCTAAACCAAGGTCACGAAGAATACGCCCGGCCAGTAGGATGAGCTCTGCATCCTGCCCCGGCCCGGGATAACCAAAAACCTCAGCGCCAATCTGGTGAAACTGCCGATAACGGCCTTTTTGCGGGCGCTCATGCCGGAACATTGGCCCGGCGTACCAAAGTTTGGTGCGGGCGTTATGCAAAAGACCATTTTCAAGCGCCGCGCGTACACATCCAGCCGTCCCCTCAGGCCGCAGCGTCAGGCTGTCACCATTACGGTCGTCGAAGGTGTACATCTCCTTTTCCACAATGTCAGTGACTTCACCGATGGAGCGGGAGAAGAGCGCCGTTTTCTCTAAAACGGGCAAACGCATCTCAGCAAACCCATAACGCTCCAGGGCCTGCTGAAAGGTCTGTTCAACAAAACGCCACACCGGCGTCTGAGCCGGTAAAATATCGGCAAAGCCGCGAATGCTCTGAATCGTGTTTCCCAATTTTGACCCTTTAGGAATCGCCGAGAGTAAAACGCGCCACCTTGTTGCGGGCATACGTTTGCAAATTAATCAGCTCGCCGGAGAACTCCAGCTCGACTGAGTCCGTATTGCCAATGACTATGTCAAAAGGCGGTTCACCGGCAAGACGCTGTTCACCGCGCCCGGCCATACCAAAGTACAAGCGCTCGCCAGCGGCATCGGTTACCTCAAGCCAAGAGTCACCACTGAGGCGAAATACCAGCGCCTGATCATCTTCAGCGGGTTCAGTGACGGATGCCCGCTCAGACTCTAATGGCGCAGAGACATCCGAGGGCTCCTGGAGTGGCACAGATGAGGCCGGCGACGACTGTTCTGCCTCCGGGCTGCCCGGAATGTCTGACTGCGGGATTGGGCTCGACTGCTCAAGGGCATCAACATCGGCGCTGTCCGCGGGAGCAGGATCCTGTAGCTCAGCCGGCTGATCGTCTGAAGTTGCCGTCCCCGATAGGGCCGAAGCATCACCCTCTGTTTCCGGTGTTGGCTGCGATGTCTCGGATGACTCGCCGTTGATAAAGGGCAATCGGTTTTGATTCTGCGACAACCACCACCCCGCCGCCGACAACACACCGAGCAGCAAGATAATTCCCAGACCCAACGTCAGCGGCCCGGGACCCGCCCGAAGCGCTGCCCGTGGCTTTGCACCGCCAAAAGAATCGGTGCCGGCTCTGGGAATCAGTGGGCTACCCCGGTCATCACCCGCCATTTCTGCTAGCCGCGCGAGTAATGGCTCAGCAGGCAACCCCAGAAGCTGGCTATAGGAGCGGACATAGCCCTGGACGAACGTCATCGGTGGCAATGCCGGATAGTCGTCCGCTTCGAGGTGGCTAATGGTCTTGCGATCAAGATGCAATGCCTCGGCGACCTGCTCAAGCGTCATATCCCGTCGCAGCCTCTCATCACGGAGCTGCTGCCCCGGCCCCGGCATCGATGTCTCGGCTACCGCCTCGGACTGCTTGGATTTCTGATTACTCATCGCGATGTACCCGATCAGCCAGCTGGCTGCCTGATTCCCCAGAAATGGCAGTGTAGCGCGAAAAATCCTCGCGTGCGGCATCGCTCTGTTGCAAGCGCCGCTCGGCCTCAGCCAAACCGGCTAATGCCGGCGAGTAATCGGGTTGCAAATCAAGCGAATCCTGCCAATACCGCTGCGCCGCCGCCCATCGGCCGGCATTCGCCAGGCAGCGGGCCGCATTGGCAAGCGCCATAGCCCGACCTGTGTAAAGCGGATCAGAAGCGGCCAGTGACCAGAGATCCAGCGCACGATCGATCTCAGAGGCCCGACAGAGAAACGCCGCGTAATTATTGAGCGCCGAGCCATTACCAGGCTCGAGCTGCAAAGCGCGCTGATAATACCGCCTTGCAATATCAGGCTGTTCAAGCCGGGCATGCAGCTCCGCGGCAATAATATGCGCCGGGACTAAATCGGGCGCTTGCGCCAGGGCGCGCTCAATTTTCTCTACTGCTTGGGCATAGGTCCCGCGCTGTAAATGGTAGGCAGCGATTTCGGTATTGGCTCTTGCAGCTTGCAGTGCCTGCTCGCTGTCCACCGGCCCGGCAGGCTGAGTCGCGCAGCCGCTGATCACCCCAAGGAGTAATCCAAGGCATGCCCAACGCATCAGGAATCAGCCTTCTCCATGCTTTGTTTTCCCCGATTGCGGCGGTTAATGACCTGACCAACCAGCTGCCCGCAGGCGCCGTCAATATCCTGACCACGTGTACGACGAATTGTGGTGATAAAGCCGGCACGCTGGAGTGTTTCGGCAAATCGCAGGATGCGATCTCTCGGCGAACACCGATAACCCGATCCCGGGAACGGATTGAACGGAATCAAATTAATCTTCGAAGGCACGCCACGCAGCAAGTCGATCAGCTCTCTAGCATTCTTCTGGGTGTCATTCACGCCATCGAGCATCACATATTCCCAATAAATGCAGTGATGTGGGGTGTTGGCCACGTAATTTTCGCAGGCGGGAATCAGCTCTCGCAGCGGGTATTTGCGATTGATGGGGACAATCTCATCACGCAGGGCATCGTTCGGCGCATGCAGCGAGACTGCCAGACTGATGTGACTGTGTTCGGCCAGCCGATACAGCGCCGGCACCAAGCCTACCGTCGAGAGGGTAACCCGGCGGCGCGACAAACCCCATGCGTAGGGATCAACCATCAGGTTGGTCGCTGGCACCACATTGCGGAAATTAGCAAGCGGCTCACCCATGCCCATGAGCACGACATTCGTCACGCGACGGCCACGACCCTCAGCCTCAAGCGCCTGGGTTGCATAATGCAACTGCCCGATGATTTCAGCGGCCGTGAGGTTGCGATTAAACCCCTGCTTACCGGTTGAACAAAAACCGCAGTCCAGTGCACAACCAACCTGCGAGGAGACACACAACGTGCCGCGATCCCGCTCGGGAATATAGACCGTCTCAACGGCATTCCCACTCTCCAGCGCCAGCAGCCATTTACGTGTGCCGTCATTGGATTCGCGGTCGAAAATCGCTTGCGGCAGGTTTTGCTCGGAAATGTCCTGCAGCGTGGCACGAAACCCTTTCGCCAGATCGGTCATTGCATCAAGGTCGAAGACACGACGCTGATGCAACCATTGCCGCAGCTGCTTGCTGCGGAAAGGCTTTTCACCAAGCTCAGTCAGCAGGCTCTGCAACCCCGCCTCGTCCAGGCCAAGCAGATTAACCCGGCCGGCGGCGGTGAGCGGTCTTTCTTCAGCGACGGCTGTGGAGCTCATCATCGGCAAAGAAGTAAGCGATTTCTTCACGGGCCGTCTCTGGGGCATCAGAGCCGTGGACCGCGTTGGCATCAATGGTTTCGGCCAGATCATGCCGAATCGTGCCGGCAGCCGCTTCGGCGGGATTGGTTGCACCCATAATCTCGCGGTTCTTGCGAATGGCGTCTTCACCTTCCAGCACTTGAACCACGATTGGTCCAGACATCATGAAGTTCACCAGATCAGCAAAGAAGGGGCGCTCGCGATGCACAGCATAAAATCCCTCGGCCTGTTCCTGGCTGAGATGCATCATGCGGGAGGCGATGATATCCAGCCCTGCGGTCTCAAAGCGCCGGTAAATCTCACCAATGTAATTTTTGGCAACCGCATCGGGTTTAATGATGGAAAGCGTGCGCTCAACGGCCATGTAAGAAACTCCTGATTCTCTCCAGGTAGACCCCGGAGCGTAAAAAACAAAAACCCACCCGCAAAGGCGCGGTGGGCCCTAAAACTAATAACAGTCTAACCAGCTGGCCGAACAGCGGCAATCACTGAACCGTGAAGCTTTCCCCACAACCGCACTCCGCAGTCACATTGGGATTACGAAAACTGAATCGCTGGTTTAGCCCTTCCTGGACAAAGTCCACTTCCATTCCTTCAAGAAAAGGCAGGCTTTGACGATCAATGACCACCGAGACCCCATGCTGCTCGACAAGCGTGTCATTAGCACCAACATCTTCAGCGTAGTCCACCGTATACATAAAACCGGAACACCCCGACGTCTTCACGCCCAGGCGCAGACCAACACCGCTACCATGACGGGAGAGTGAATCACGAATATGCGCCGCTGCGCGCTCTGTTAGTTGAATGCTCATACTCAACATCCACCTCCTTTAGCTTTGTCCGCTGTCATTGCCGCATGCAAAGCATCTTCAATCACCAGCGCCTCGCTGCGGGCTTCCGGGCTGACTGCCGTCTCCTTGGCCAGCCAACGGCCGTTTACCGATCGGGCTTGATCGATGGACGAATCTTGCAACCGATCACCCAACCATCCGGCCATCATCAGCGCCTCTGGACTCCCGAACACCTCAAAGGAAACCGCCTTAATGTGTTCCCCGTCAAGCTTCAACCAGCAATCAACCCGGCAGCCGTCTTCCAGCCGCCCCGCCTGACCATGTCGGGAATCTCCGCGCTCGGCAGGTGCACCTAGAAATTGCCAATGTTCATCGTCAAGCCAGCCTCGCATCATTTCAAGCCATATTCAGTGGGGTTGTGAGCGGGTACGCATCCTCAAGCGGCCGTCCTGCCTCAAGCTCGCGCCAAATTGGTGAAACCGCGCGCAGGGCATGCACATTCTCCGATACTGTATCGGCGATCTGCTCCACTGCTTCTGGGGCGGTATAGCGCCCCAGACTAAACCGCACCGAAGCATGGGCTAGCGCGTCCGGCCTTGCCATCGCCCGCAGCACGTGCGAAGGGCCTTCGCGGCTGCTGCACGCCGAGCCGAATCCCACCGAGACGTCGGCCAAAGCAGCCCTTAGCGCCTGGCCGTGCACTCCGGGAAAAGACACATTAAGAATATGCGGCGACCCATCTTCACGACCGTTTAAGACCACCCACCCCAATTCCGCCATGCGCGCACGCAGTCGCTGCCAGAGTGCCCGCTGACGGTCACGCTCAAACGGCGTGTCGAGATACCGGAAAGCTTCTGCCATCCCGGCAATTAACGGCACGGGTAGCGTTCCTGAACGCAGCCCATCTTGCTGACCACCGCCGTGGATGATCGGCGCAAGACGCACGCTCGGGCGAAAGGCCAATGCACCAATCCCCTTGGGTCCGTAGAACTTATGCCCTGAGAGGACGAGCAAATCAGCCTCGCTAAAGCCCGCCTCTACCGGCAACCGGCCAGCAGCCTGTGCCGCATCAACATGCAACAAGGCGCCTGCCGCGTGGACCTGCTTGGCAATTGCCGGGATATCCTGGACCACGCCAGTTTCGTTATTCACCAACGCCACGCTAACCAGGGCTACCGAATCATCCAACGCCGCTTCTAGCGCGGCCAAATCAAGCCCGCCATCCGATGCCACCGGCAGATATTCTGTCTGCATACCAAACTGATCGGCGGCTTGCGCGGCTGCTAATACTGCCGAGTGCTCTGTTGCTGGCAACAGAATACGGCGGCGATGACTACCGCGTGCCTGCAAAGCGGCGGCCACGCCCAAAATCGCCAGGTTATCGGCCTCTGTTGCACCACTTGTCCAAACCAGCTCGTGCGACTCAACACCCATTGATTCGCGGATCACCTGAGCAGCCTGCTCGACTGCTGCCTGCGCCTGACGGCCGCCTGGATGAGTGCTCGAAGGATTAGCCAGTGGCACGCCGGGCTGCTGATGCTCGGCCATCACAGCTGCTACCCGTGGGTCCAGTGGTGTTGTCGCAGCGTAGTCGAAATACGGCGCGGTCATTGCTTTGGCGTGGACTCATCGTCCATGGCGCAGTTTTCAATCTCCGGAATCTCGCTGTCGTTAACTTGCGCCCCTAATGCGCGCAGCGCAGCGCACATCTCCTGAAGCCGCGCATCGGTGTGATGAACATGATCGAGTATGGCATTAATGGCATTCGCCACTGGGTCTGGCATATCGCGCGTCGCCCCATAGGCCTCAAAACCGATTCGACGTGCCGTCTCGGCCCGCCGCTGATCGGCCTCGGTTGGGACCGCTTCCTGCTCGGCAATCTTTGCCACCCTGGCTGGAATACCCACCATTGTGGCTGCCTCTGGCACATCTTTGACCACAACCGCGTTGGAGCCGATCCGTGCACTATCCCCAACCTGGATCGGCCCAAGCACCTTGGCGCCTGCGCCAACCACAACATTATTACCAAGTGTTGGATGCCGCTTTCCTGGTGCCCATGAGGTCCCGCCTAAGGTCACACCCTGATAGAGCGTGCAGTCATCGCCAACCTCTGCCGTCTCACCAATAACAACGCCCAGGCCATGATCAATAAAAAAACGTCGCCCAACCTTTGCCGCCGGATGGATTTCGATACCGGTAAACCACCTGGCAATAACCGAGAAAAAGCGGGCAAGCCAACGCAATCGATGGCGCCAGAGCCAATGATTCATTCGATGGAAGATCAGTGCATGCACGCCCGGGTAGCTGGTCAGCACCTCAAACCGATTACGTGCTGCCGGGTCACGGTCAAAAACGCAGCTGACATCTTCTCTGAGACGCTCGAACATGTTGACCACTCACTTTGGACTTTAATTAAGAAAGCCTGCCAGTATACGCGCTAATTGAGAATACGCTTGAGAATGCCACGCAGTAGATCAACCTCTTCTTCACTGGGCCGGGCCCGATTAAAAAGGTTGCGCAATCGTCGCAGCATGACCTCACGGGGCGCACGCTCGGCATAGCCGCTTTGCAACACCAACGCCTCCAGCGCCTGATGAAGCCCTTCTAGCCGTGCACCAGCAGCCGGAGCCTGCGTTGATGCGATCACCGACTCGGGTGCCGAAGTGCCTGCCAGAAAGATCTCATAAGCCATGATTTGTACCGCAGCAGCCAAGTTAAGCGCTGGATAGTCCGGGTTAGCCGGGATATGCACTAGCCGATGGCAATGGGCGAGTTCCTCATTGGTCAGCCCGGTTCGCTCACGGCCAAATAATACCGAAACCGTCCCACCCTCGGCCGCGATCATGGTCGCCGCTTCACGCGGTGTCAGTGCCGGGACACCGTCGCGCCGGGCACGGGCGGTCAGCCCCAATACCAGCTGACTATCGGCGACCGCACCAGCGAGGTCCGAAAAATACCGAGCCTGATTCAATACATCATCGGCATTAGCCGCCATTGCCTGCGCCTGCTCATCCGGTGTGCACTCCGGGGCGACCAGATCGAGATCGGTAAGCGCCATGGTTTTCATTGCCCGGGCCGTCGCCCCCAGATTTCCCGGGTGACTGGTCCCAACCAACACGAAACGGCTTGTCGTTGAATGACTCATGAGCAACGGGACTCTCCCTGCTGTAGTAAACTGTTATGATAATCGCTGGTATTGAATTCTAAGGCATGCGGCTGATGCCGCGCCCCCGATCTCAGGAATCCGCTCCATGCACCCGATGATCAATGTTGCCGTGCGCGCAGCGCGCAGCGCCGGGAATATCATTGTCCGTCATATCGACCGCCTCGATCGCATTCAAGTCGAAAGTAAAGGCCTGAACGACTATGTCAGCGATGTTGACCGGATGGCCGAGGCGGAAATCCTTGCCATGCTCTCCGAGGCCTATCCTGATCATGCCATCATTGGAGAAGAGAATGGGGGCGCTGATGATCGTGAGTATGTCTGGCTGGTTGATCCACTGGATGGCACTCACAACTACCTACGGGGATTTCCACATTACGCGATCTCAATTGCGCTGAAACATCGCGGAGCGTTGGAAGCTGGTGTCGTTTATGACCCAATCCGACAGGAGCTCTGGACGGCCAAGCGAGGCGGTGGCTGTGTCTTTGAGGGGCGGCGCATGCGAATGGCCGCTCGTCAGAGCATCGATGGCGCGCTTCTCGGAACAGGTTTTCCGCTGCGTCACCCCGATTTTCATGATGCTTATCTTGGCATGTTTGGCGATATTTTCCGCCGCGCCGGAGATCTGCGCCGCACGGGTTCGGCAGCCCTTGATTTGGCCTATGTTGCCAGCGGCAGGCTTGATGGGTTTTGGGAGATTGGACTGAGCCCATGGGATATGGGCGCTGGTGCACTGATGATTCGTGAGGCCGGTGGCATCGTCGGTGACTTTGCCGGTGGTGACCGCTATTTGGAGACCGGCAACATTGTTGCTGGCAGCCCCAAGCTATTTGCGGATCTGGTTCGCACCATCGCCCCCCATCGCATCGAGGGCATCAAGGCTTGACCAACGTATCAGGCCACCTCCCGCTCAGGTAGCGCATCGGCACAGGTTTTCAGCGTCTCACGCACATCACTCCAGCGCAGCAACTCCAATTCTCCGCTGCGTGACTCGACGAGAGCCGTGCAACTCTCCACCCAATCGCCATCATTACAATAGAGAATATCGCTGCGCTCAGTAATCTCTGCGTGATGAATATGGCCGCAAACCAACCCGTCCACCCCGGCCTCTTTGGCCTCATGGATGAGGGCTTCCTCATAGTTGGCAATGTACTGCATGACATTCTTGGTTCGGTTCTTTAAATGAGCCGCAAGTGACCAATAGGGACGATTGAACGCCTGCCGTATGCGATTAACCCAATGGTTGGCGCGAATCAGCCAGGCATACATTCGGTTGCCTAACATCGCCACGAGTCGACTACACTGCACGACCGTATCGAACTCATCGCCGTGTAGAACGAGCAAGCGTCTGCCGTCCGCGCACTCATGGATCGCGCGCATTTCAATACTCACGCCCTCAATTGACATACCGGCATAGGCACGCATCATCTCGTCATGATTACCCGGTATGTAAATCACCCGCGTCCCATTGCGCGCACGCATCAGGATATTCTGAATCACCGCGTTATGAGAATCCGGCCAGCGTAGGCCCCGTCGCCGCATCTCCCAAATATCGAGAATATCGCCGACTAAGTAGAGTGTTTCGCATTCAACAGATTCGAGAAAATCGAGCAGGTAATCGGCGCGGGCGCCGCGAAAACCAAGATGGGTATCAGAGATGAAGATACTGCGGTAACGAAGTGGTCTTAGCAGCTGGACGTCGGTCATAACGGACTTCCGGTGGCCAGGTTTCTCCAAAGCCTACTGACTGTTTGTGAAAAACTGATGACGCCTGCACTAGGGGCGTTCTGCCTCCTGATCCTCACCTTCTTTTGGTGGCGGTATCAGGTCTTCCTTGCTAACGCCAAGCGCCAGCGCTGCGGAACTGGCCACAAAGATCGAGGAATACGTCCCTACCAGTACCCCAATGATTAGTGCGAGTGCGAATCCACGAATGAGTTCCCCACCTAGGACGAAAAGCGCAATCAATACCAGCAAAGTCGTCAGGCTGGTGACAACGGTACGCGGTAGCATCTGATTAATTGATCGGTTGGTGACCTCAACTGACGTACCCTTGCGCATGCGAATGAAGTTCTCGCGGATTCGATCAAAAACCACGATGGTGTCGTTGAGCGAATAACCAATCACCGCGAGCAACGCAGCCAAGACCGTTAGGTCGAACTGCAGCCCAATACCGGCAAAGATGCCAATGGTGACGATCACATCATGCAGAACGGCCGATACCGCACCGATGGCAAATCGGTATTCAAAACGAAAGGCAACATAAATCAGGATGCCGCCCAGGGCATAGAGCAATGCCAGGCCACCTTTCTCAGCGAGTTCCTCACCAACCTGTGGGCCGACAAATTCGACCCGGCGTAGCTCCGCCTCCGGATTAGCTGCCTGCAGTGTCGCCAGCATATCGTTACTCAGCTCATCGCCTGCACCAGCTTCCGGCCCCACTCGAATCAGGATATCCCGAGCGGTACCAAAGGTTTGCACCACTGCGTCATCGTAGCCGCCCGCCGCCAGTGTTGCTCGCACCTCGGCCAGATCAACCGCTTGCGGATATCCCACCTCCACCAGCGTCCCCCCGGTGAAATCAAGTCCCAGATTGAGGCCGCGAAAAACCAGAAAAGCCACGGCTGCGGCAACCAGCACTGCAGTTAGCAACGCCGCGCTGAGGCGATGAGCCATGAAATCAATATTGAATTCGCGCTTAAAGAAATCCACGTCGGCTCCCTAAATGGCCAAACGGGCACCACGGCGCCCGCCATAAATGAGATTGACGATGGCCCGTGTACCGAGAATCGCGGTGAACATAGAACTGAGAATGCCGATAGAAAGCGTAATAGCAAAACCCTTTACCGGCCCAGTACCAAAAGCAAACAGCACCAGCGCGGCAATCAGTGTAGTGATATTGGCATCGGCAATCGTCGAGAGCGCCTTGCCATAACCTGCCTCAATGGCCTGTTGCGAACTACTGCCTACTCGTAGTTCCTCGCGAATACGCTCAAAAATCAGAACGTTGGCATCCACTGCCATGCCAACCGTGAGCACAATCCCGGCGATACCTGGAAGCGTCAGCGTTGCCTGCAGGATTGAGAGTGCTGCAATGATCAAAACGAGGTTGCTCAACAGGGCAATATTCGCAATCAATCCAAACACTTTGTAGTAGACCGCCATAAACACAACAACGAGGGCAAAACCCAGCAGCACTGCCGCCATACCCTGATCGATGTTTTCTTGGCCGAGGCTTGGACCAATCGTTCGCTCCTCGACGATTTGCATTGGAGCGGCCAGCGAACCCGCGCGCAGCAGCAAGGAAAGATTGCGCGCTTCCCGCGAGCTGTCGAGTCCAGTTATCCGAAAACGGCTGCCCAGCTGCTCCTGGATACGCGCAACATTGATCACTTCCTCAACTTGCACCTGCTCGCGCACAACCTCGTCACCCACGCGGCGCGCCTGGATTTCAGTCTCCTTGAACACCACCGCCATATGGTCACCGACGCGGTCACTGGTTACTCGGGACATCATCCCGCCACCACTTCCGCTTAAGCGAATATTGACCTGCGACTGACCGGTTTCTGTGTCGATACCCGACTGGGCGTCGGTGATGGCCTCACCGGTAATAATGACCTCGCGCTCAAGCAACACATAACCGCCGCCCCGTTCTGGGAAGCGTTCCGTTCCAGGCGGGATCGGCTCACTGCCATCGCCGAAATACGGGAAATTACCCTCATCGACCATGCGGAATTCCAGCGTTGCCGTGGCACCAATGATGTCTTTGGCCCTTGCAGTGTCTTGAACACCCGGCAACTGCACGACAATACGATCAGCACCTTGGCGTTGAATCACGGGTTCCGCCACACCAAGCTCATTCACTCGATTGCGCAACGTCGTCATGTTTTGCTCAACGGCAAAATTGCGCACCTCGCGAAGCTCATCCTCGGTAAGGACGGCAGTCAGCGAGGCAGCCTGCCCAGCATCCGGCGTATCAAAGGCAAGCTCCGGATACTCTGGCCGCAACAATTCAATCGCTGCATCCCGTCTAGCAGCATCTGCAAACTCAATCACAAGCCCAGATGCCTGAGGGCTAATATCCCGATAGCGAAGATCGGCGTCACGCAGCAACCGCCGGAACTCATCACCATAGCGCTCAACGGTCTGCTCCAAGACAGCATCGACGTCAACCTGCATAAGGAAGTGCACACCACCGCGCAAGTCGAGTCCGAGATACATCGGCTCGCCACCGATCCCACGCAACCAGCCTGGTGTTGCCGGTGCCAGATTGAGCGCAACGGTGTAGTCACGCCCAAGCTCTACGTCTAGCTCATCCGCTGCCCGCACCTGGGCATCGGGGGTGCGAAGCCGCACCAGCAGGTGGTTGTCAGCCACTTCGATACCGCGCGTTGAGATATCCTGAGCAGCTAACAAGGCGGCAATCCTCTCCTGCGCCGGCTGGCCCGGCGCGGTGCCATCAGCAGTACTGATCTGCAGGGCGGGATCTTGACCAAAGAGATTGGGCAGTGCGTAAAGGCTGCCCGCTGCGATGACCAAAATTAACAGCAGATACTTCCAGAGCGGATAGCGATTCATAAGTACAAGAGGTCCTTATTTTGACTTCTTGCCGTCTTTGCCATCTTTGCCGTCTTTCTCGGCAGCCTCGTCCTTACCAGCAGCTTCGGCCTTCTCAAGATTGCCCTTCATTGCGCCCTTAGGCAGCACCTGAGCCACAGCGGCTTTCTGCAAACGCACTTCCATGCCCTCACCCAGCTCAAGGTTGGCGTAGGTATCGCCCACATCCGTGATCCGGCCGACAATGCCACCGGTAGTCAGCACCTCATCGCCCTTGGCCAAGTTGGCAACCAACTGTTTGTGCTCTTTGGCACGCTTTTGCTGGGGACGAATCAGCAGGAAGTAGAAGATTGCGATCAGCGCAATCGGGAAGAGCAGACCCGTGATACCGGCCCCCGGTTCGCCACCCTGGGCCATGGCGGTGTTGATGAAAAAATCCATGACAATCCCTCTCGATTAAAAGCTCGGCATTATGTCACACCCGTGCGCATCGCATAGAACTCACGGGTAAATTCATTCAGGTTTCCGGCGGCGATTGCATCGCGCAGCCGCTGCATCAAGCGCTGGAAGTAACGCAGGTTGTGAATGGTATTCAGCCTGGACCCAAGCATTTCGCCACAGCGATCAAGATGCCGTAGGTAGGCGCGGCTGTAATGTTGGCAGGTGTAGCAATCGCAATGCGGCTCCACCGGCTGCGTATCATTGGCAAAGCGCGCATTGCGCAATCGCAGCGTGCCGCTGTCGGTGAATAAAAACCCATTGCGTGCATTGCGGGTTGGCATGACGCAATCGAACATATCAATCCCTCTTGCGACGCACTCGACTAAATCCTCGGGGCGGCCGACGCCCATTAAATAACGCGGCTTATCCGCCGGTAGCCGCGCATGCAGCGCATCCAGCACCCGCAATCGGTCTTCCGGCGGCTCACCCACCGACAATCCACCAACGGCATAGCCATCGAAGCCAATCTGCGTGAGTCCATCAAGTGAGGCCGCGCGAAGGTCTTCAAACATCCCACCCTGGACAATGCCAAACAGCGCGGAGGGATTATCGCCGTGGGCTTTTTTGCTGCGCTCGGCCCAACGTAAGGACAGCTCCATCGAGCGTTTAGCCTCTGCCCATTCCACCGGCCACGGCGTGCATTCATCGAATATCATCACGATATCCGAGCCCAACGCCCGCTGTACCGCCATTGAGCGCTCCGGGTCGAGAAATACCTCTGAGCCATCCACCGGCGAGCGGAAGCGCACGCCCTCCTCAGTAATCTTGCGACCCTGCGCCAGGCTGAATACTTGAAATCCACCAGAGTCGGTCAGTATCGGGCCATGCCAGTGCATAAAATCATGCAAATCACCATGCGCGGCGATAATTTCGGTACCCGGACGCAGCATTAAGTGAAACGTATTCCCGAGCAGTATTTGGGCACCCGACTCCCGCACCTCTTCCGGGGTAACACCCTTGACCGTGCCGTAGGTACCCACCGGCATAAATGCGGGTGTCTCAACAACGCCGCGATCAAATTGCAGCCGACCGCGCCTGGCCGGCCCATCCACCGCCAGTGTCTGAAAACCCAAACTCATCCCTTAGCCTCCAAGGCTTGCGGCATGATTAACATGGCGTCGCCATAACTAAAGAAACGATAGCGGGACTCCACTGCATGCTGATAAGCACTGAGGATATTTTCACGGCCGGCCAATGCACTCACCAGCATCACTAACGTTGATCCTGGCAAATGAAAGTTGGTGACCAGCGCATCAATCACTTTAAATTCAAAGCCGGGATAGATGAATATGTCGGTTTCACCCTCGTAGGGCTGCAGTTCAGCTCCCCGACTGGCGGCAGCCGCAGTCTCCAGTGACCGCACAACGGTGGTTCCAATGGCGACCACCCGGCCGCCTCGTGCCCGCGTGCGCGCCACCGCATCACACGCATCCTGCGGCACCGAGAGCCACTCGGTATGCATTTGATGATCTTCGATGTTTTCGCTGCGCACAGGCTGAAAAGTGCCCGCACCAACATGCAGGGTGAGCATGGTGGTCTCGACGCCCGCGGCTCTGAGTGTTGCAAGCAGTGCGTCATCAAAATGCAAACCAGCCGTTGGTGCGGCAACCGCCCCTGGGGCGTCGGCATAGACCGTCTGATAGCGCTCGCGATCCTCTGCCGTATCCTCGCGTTTAATGTAGGGCGGCAATGGCATGTGACCGTGAGACTCAAGGATCTGCGGCAAAGGTGGTGATGCCGGGAACCGCAAGCGGAAAAAATCCCCCTCGCGATCCACGACGCTGACACGAACCCCACCCTCAAGCAGGATTTCACTACCAGCCTTTGGCGTCTTGCTTGCCCGTAACTGTGCGATTGCCTCGGCACCACCGCTCAAGCGCTCAAGCAGGATCTCCACGGCGCCGCCAGTGGATTTGTGCCCATAGAGTCTTGCCGGGAGCACTCGGGTGTTGTTGAGCACCAACAAATCACCCGGGCGCAGATGCTCGCCAATGGCCGCGAAATGCTCGTCACCCAGAGCGCCGCTGGCTGGGTCGAGCACCAACATACGGCTGTCGGTTCGATTGGGAAGTGGTTGTGAGGCAATCAATTCCTCGGGCAAATGGTAGTCGAAATCGCTGACTTTCATTGATTACTGCTATACTCTAGGGCTAATTGCCGGGGTGGCGGAACTGGTAGACGCGCCGGATTCAAAATCCGGTTCTCGCAAGAGAGTGCGGGTTCGATTCCCGCTCCCGGCACCAATCGATAAAATACAGACTTAATTATCGCGATCGGCGGTGTTCTCAAGAACGCGACCTGCGGCCTGAATATCCTTTCCCAGCCCTTCCATGGTGTTGCAGCCGATCAGCGGCAAACTGATGATCAATAGCAATGCCGTTGTGGCAATAGAACGCAAAATGGCCTGATACATGATGCCGGGCTCCGCAATTTGACTGTAACCAACATGCATCATAGCAACCCTGAGCCCCGGTGTGGCACCTGCTCGCGGCATAGTGATAAACTTTAATCTTGCGTATTTGTTTGGGGGCCGTAGCTCAGTTGGGAGAGCGTCGCGTTCGCAATGCGAAGGTCAGGGGTTCGATTCCCCTCGGCTCCACCATTCACCCTGCGGGATTGCCACTGCGCCCCGGTAGCTCAGCTGGATAGAGCAATCGCCTCCTAAGCGATAGGTCGCAGGTTCGAATCCTGCCCGGGGCACCAGACTTGGGCTATTTTTGCTCCTGCCCGTTGGCCGATTCGCCCGACTTCTGACCCCCCACCATCCAGCCCATGGGCAAGTCGAGTTTCCATTCGGCCTGCTGACCATTGGCGGCCATTAAGCGCAGAATCTCATGGGCATGGGGGCGGCTGAGCGCCAGTCCTGCAATGGGGGCGGGCTCAAAGCGCTTATCTGGCTCGCCGGGCAGCGGCTGTCCCATCATAGCCACCACAATACCCTCACCCTGCGCCTCCACCCGGGCTTCAGTAACCAGGTAGTGCATCCACTCCTGCGGCTTGGCCACAGCGGACTCTTCCGCGCCTTTCTCCTGATCACGTTGCGCCGCCACCTGCGAGCGCGCACCGATATGCTCGAGCGCCATCACCGTATCGTGCGCTTCCTCACCCTCGCCAGCCGGATGGCTTTTCTTCAACACCGTATTGATGTGATTCATCAGTCCGGTCAATGCACGGCGTGAGAGCCAGGCAACACGTCCTTCACCCGAGGCCATGGTCAACATGATAGCCAACCGGTCTTCGAGCCCGGAATAGGCAAACCGTATTTGATGCACCCGAGGAAAACTTAATCCACTCATCTTCTGATCAAGCCTTTTTACGATTCCGTTTAATCATCCGCTCACGCTTGCGCTGCTGGCGTGGCGTGAGCTTATTGCGCCGCCCAGCAAATGGGTTATCCCCAGTGCGCAATTCTAGTCGCACCGGCGTGCCCCAAAGATCGAACTCACGCCGAAAACGATTGACCAGATAACGCCGATACGCGCCGGGTAAGGCAGCGGTTTGGTTACCATGCACGACAACCGTTGGTGGGTTGCGACCACCCTGGTGAGCATAACGCAGTTTAATCCGCCGACCGCGCACCAGTGGTGGTTGATGCGCCTGCACGGCCTCTGCCAGCACTTCATTGAGCGCGGGCGTGGGCAACTCCCGGCGAGCCGCGGTATGCACCTGGGCCACCTCCTCGAGGAGACGGCCGACGCCGGTGCCATGCAGTGCCGAGATAAAACGCGGCCGGGCAAAATCTAAAAAGCCCAGTTTCACGTCAAGCTCACGCCGAATCCGCTCCCGCGCGGAAGGCTCAAGCCCATCCCATTTATTAACTGCCAGCACCAATCCACGACCGGCCTCAATCACATGACCAATCAAATGCGCATCCTGCTCGGATATCTCCAGGCGCGCATCAAGCACCATAATCACCACTTGCGCGGCCTCAATGGCCTGCAGCGTCTTCACGACACTGAATTTTTCGATCGTTTCCTTGACGCGGGCACGACGGCGGACACCCGCGGTATCGATCAACTCAAAAGCCTGGCCATCACGCTCAAACGGCACGCGAATGGCATCGCGTGTTGTCCCCGGCATATCGTAGACCAGCACCCGCTCTTCACCGATCAACCGGTTAACCAGCGTTGACTTACCCACATTGGGCCGGCCAACAATCGCAACAGAGATGGAACGGCTTTCCTCGACGTCCACGGCATCATCATCCGCCGTCTCTTCTTGCGTCTCTGACACCTCGTCGAGCGGAAGGACAGATTCGCCCAATATCTCCGTGAGCACGGCATTCATGAGCTGGCGCACACCCCGGCCCTGTCTTGCCGCGATTGGCCACGGTGTATCAAGGCCCAGGGCATGAAAATCTGCCGCTGCCATATCCGGGTCAACGCCATCAACCTTGTTCATCACCAGCCAGACCCGCTTGCCGCGCTGCCGTAACTCACGGGTTAAAGCCTCATCGCCGGGGGTAACGCCGACTTGCGCATCCACCAAGAACAAAATGATATCGGCCTCATCCAGCGCGCGAATGGCCTGACGCTGCATATGGTGATAAGTGACATCATCCGGTTCACCCAACCCACCAGTATCCACCACCACGTAAGGGGCGGGGCCAATGCGACCCATCCCGTACTGACGATCGCGGGTCAGACCCGGGAAATCTGCCACCAGGGCATCTCGAGTGCGAGTGAGACGATTAAAAAGCGTGGACTTGCCGACGTTAGGACGGCCGACAAGGGCAATAACGGGTTGTTCCATGGCGTGAATGATAGCAGCTGAGGCCGCGGGCTGCGCCTAGTGACCTTCGAGCGCGGCCTGCAGCAGACGCTGGGTGTAGGGATGCTCAGGCTGATGAAAAATCCGCTCCGACTCACCACTTTCAACCACTTCCCCAGCCCGCATGACCATCACGCGGTGACTCATCGCCCGGACAACCTTCAAATCATGACTGATAAATAGGTAAGCGAGCCGGTGTTTGGCTTGAAGATCCCGCAAGAGCTCGATGAGCTGCCGCTGCACGGAGCGGTCAAGCGCTGAGGTTGGCTCATCGAGCACAATCAACTCGGGTCTGAGGACAATTGCCCGTGCCACAGCAACCCGTTGACGCTGACCACCGGAGAGCTCATGCGGAAAGCGCTCGGCCAGCGCTGGATCCAGCCCCACCTCGGTGAGCGCCTGACGCACCAGGGCTCCACGGCTTGCTGCATCAGCCCCAATCTGATGAACGGCAAGCCCCTCGCCCACAATCTGCTCAATCGACATCCTTGGGCTCAGACTGCCGAATGGGTCCTGAAAGACCACTTGCAGGGCGCGACGCAGGGGGCGTAGCGCCTGCTTTTTCATCCGCGCTATATCCTGGCCACGAAAATGTATTTCACCGCTGGCTTTCTGCAATCGCAACAAAGCCATCCCCAAGGTGGTTTTCCCAGAACCACTCTCGCCCACCACCCCGAGCGTCTCGCCCGGGCGGATGACTAGATCGACATCCCGCACTGCCCAGTGATGATCCACAACGCGTTTGAACAGCCCCCCACGACGCGGAAAATCAACGCTCAATCCATCCGCGGCTAATATGGGATCGGCTTTGCCGATTGGGCTTGGCACACCGGTTGGCTCTGAGGCAACCAGCATTTGCGTGTAGGCATGCGCGGGACGCTGAAAAACTTCCGCCACCGGACCTTTCTCGACAACATGACCGTGACGCATAACAACCACCTCATCGGCAATATGGCGCACCACATTCAGATCATGGCTGATAAAAAGCAGCGCCATACCCAGGCGATCCCGCAGGTCTTTGAGCAGATGCAGAATCTCTGCCTGAATGGTGACGTCCAGCGCGGTAGTTGGTTCATCAGCAATCAAAAGCCGCGGGTTATTCGCAATTGCCATTGCAATCATCACCCGCTGGCGCTGCCCACCCGATAGCTGATGCGGAAAGGCACCCAGTCGGGCAGTGGCCTCGGGCAATCGCACCAGCTCGAGCAATTCCACAATGCGCTCACGGGCTGCGTTGTCGCTCAACCCCTGATGAATACGAAGCGTCTCGCCAATCTGCTTTTCGATCGTATGCAAGGGGTTGAGTGAGGTCATCGGCTCCTGAAACACCATGCCGATATCACCCCCACGCAGCCACCGCAGCCGTGCCTCCGGAGCATCAATCAGCTCTTCTCCCTGATAGCGGATACTGCCAGCCGGATGATGGGCCAGGGGATACGGCAACAGCCGGGGTATGGAAAGGGCGGTCACGGATTTACCGGAACCACTCTCACCTACTAGCGCCACTGTCTGACCGGGCTGCAGCGAGAAACTCACATCCTTCACCGCCGGTGTTTCATGCGCACCATGGCCAAAGCTTACCGCCAGGTTTTCAACATCCAGGAGCGGAGCGCTCATCAGCTCTGCCCCCCGAATGTTTTGCGCGGATCAAACGCATCTCGGGCCGCCTCACCAATAAACACCAGCAGCGATAGCATGATCGCCAGCGTGAAAAACGCCGTCAGACCAAGCCATGGTGCCTGTAGATTGGCTTTGCCCTGGGCGAGCAACTCACCCAGTGACGGTGACCCTGGTGGCAGCCCAAAGCCAAGGAAATCCAATGAAGTTAATGTGGTGATAGAACCGGTGAGAATGAACGGCATGAAGGTCACGGTTGCCACCATGGCATTAGGCAGTGCGTGGCGCAAAATGATCGTACTGTCAGAGACACCCAGGGCTTTGGCGGCTTTCACATAATCGAAATTGCGCACACGCAGAAATTCTGCCCGCACCACCCCCACCAGCTGAGTCCAGCTAAATAGCAGCATGATGCCGAGTAGCCACCAAAAACTCGGCTGCACGAAACCGGCCATAATGATAAGCAGATACAGCACCGGTAGGCCCGCCCAAACCTCAATAAAGCGTTGGCCAAACAGATCGGCCTTGCCCCCGAAGTAGCCCTGCATAGCGCCAACAGCCACACCAATGACAGAACTTGCGAGCGTTAAAGCCAATCCAAACAGCACGGAAATCCGAAACCCGTAAATCAGTCGTGCTAGCACATCGCGTGCCTGGTCATCCGTTCCAAGCCAGTTATCCGCTGATGGGGCCGCCGGTGCCGCCGCCTCGCTGGCGTAATTAATCGTACGGTAGTGGTAACGAATTGGCGGCCAGAGCATCCAGCCTTGCTCGTTAATCAGCTCCGCGACAAATGGATCGCGATATTCCGCTTCGGTTGGAAAGTCACCGCCGAATGTAGTCTCCGGATAAGTTACGAGCACCGGAAAATACCAATCGCCGTCGTAGCTCACCAGAAGCGGGCGTTCATTGGCGATCAATTCAGCAAAGAGTGATAAGCCAAACAGAGTCAAAAAAATCCACAGTGACCACCAGCCCCGTCGATTGGCCTTAAACTGCGCCCAGCGCCGCTGGTTGATGGGATTTAAGCGCAGCATCGGCCTTAACCCTCTCGGCTCTCGAAATCAATTCGTGGGTCAACCACCACGTACATCAAATCGCCGAGCAGATTAAGCACAAGACCAATCAGGGTGAAGATGAAAAGGCTGCCAAAGACCACCGGATAATCTCGGTTCACAACTGATTGAAAACCCAGCAGGCCGAGGCCATCGAGCGAGAAGATCACCTCAATTAACAACGCCCCGGTAAACAGCACGCCAACAAATGCTGCCGGAAAACCGGCAATCACAATCAGCATAGCGTTGCGAAATACATGACCGTAGAGCACCCGCTTATCGCTCACGCCCTTGGCCCTTGCCGTGATCACGTACTGCTTGTTGATTTCTTCAAGAAAAGAATTCTTCGTCAGCATGGTCAATCCGGCAAAACCACCGATGACCATCGCGAGTACCGGTAAAATCAGATGCCAGAGATAATCAATCACTCGCATTGGCCATGACATTGCCTCCCAGTTCTCAGAGACCAGCCCACGCAATGGAAACCAATCCAGATAACTGCCGCCGGCAAAAACCACAATCAGCAAAATTGCAAACAAAAATCCCGGAATGGCATAACCCACAATCACTACGGCTGAGGTCCATACATCAAAAGCTGAGCCATCGCGCACCGCTTTGCGAATACCCAGTGGTATGGAAATCAGATAGGTAAAGAGCAGCGTCCATAAACCCAACGACACCGAGACCGGAAGCTTATCGGCGATAAGCTCAATAACGCTTTGATCGCGATAAAAACTCTCGCCAAAATCCAGCCGTGCATAATCGCCCAGCATTTTCAGGAATCGCTCATGCGCCGGGCGATCAAAGCCAAACTGGGCCTCCAGCTCGGCGACGAAAGCCGGATCCAGACCCCGCGCCCCCCGGCTTTCGCTAGCCACTTCATCCGCGGCAACGCCGGTGAAGCGACTGGTGGCCAGATCCGCTGTCCCCTGCATCTGCGCCATGATCTGCTCAACCGGCCCACCCGGTGCAAATTGCACGATGGCGAAATTAATGAGCATCACCCCGATCAGTGTCGGGATCATCAACAGCAAGCGGCGGGCGATGTAGGCGTACAAATGAACCTCAGCGGTTATCCACGCGCGCGGCCTTGGCCGGATCGACCCACCATGTATCTAGCGCCAGCCCATAGGGCGGGTTCTCAGGCGGTCGGCCGAAACGGTCCCAATAGGCGACGCGAAACCGATCGATATACCAATTGGGAATGCTATAAAAACCCCATTGCAACACGCGATCAAGTGCTTTGGTTCGAGTGATCAACGCCTCACGGTTAGGGGCGTCGATAATCTGCTCCACCAGAGCTTCGACCACGGGATCGCAAACCCCGGCAATATTGCGACTCCCCTCAATCTCAGCCGTCTCACAGCTCCAAAAATCGCGCTGCTCATTGCCGGGTGACAATGACTGCGGTGCAACATATACGGTCATATCAAAATCGAATGATTGCAGGCGGTTTTGGTATTGCGTCGGGTCGACCGTGCGCACCGAAACCGCAATGCCCAGCCGCTCAAGGTTGCGCTGCATCGGCAGGACGACCCGTTCAAAAGAGGGACTGGCGAGCAATATCTCAAATGCCATCGTCTCACCGGAGGATAGCTGGGTCAGGGCACCATCCTGCACCTCCCAACCGGCTTGCTGCAGTAACATCAACGCCTGGCGAAGATTGGATCGCAGACTGGTATCTACGGTACTCGGCGGCTGGTAGGCCTGCGTGAAAACACGCGGCGGCAACTGGTCACGAAATGGCGCCAGCACGGCCTGTTCCGCCTCAGAGGGAAGGCCTGTTGCCGCAAGCTCAGAGTTTTCATAATAGCTGCGAGTCCGCTTGTAGGCGCCGTAGAACAGGTTGTCGTTGGTCCATTCAAAATCGAAGGCGTAGGCCAGCGCCTCACGCACTTTAGGGTCGGCAAAAATTGCTCGGCGCGTGTTAAAGAAAAATCCCTGCATCCCAGCGGGCCGATCGTGTGGGATCTCCTCGAGTCGCAGCAAACCCTCTGATACCGCCGGTGTGTCATAGGCGGTGGCCCAGTTGCGTGCCACATTCTCCTGGCGCAAATGGTATTCACCAGCCTTGAGTGCCTGCAGCGCCACCGTGCCATCACGGTAGTAGTCGTAGCTGATGCGCGCGATGTTATGACGTCCCCGCTTCACCGGCAGATCGGCCGCCCAATAATCATCCACCCGCTGATAGACCACACGGCGTCCCTGCTCCACCTCCATAACCCGGTAAGGCCCGCTACCCAGCGGAGGCTCTAAAGTCGTCGCGGCAAAATCGCGCTCCGCCCAGTAATGCGCTGGCAATACAGGTAACTGGCCAAGTATTAATGGCAGTTCGGCATTGCCTGGATTAGCGAAATGAAAGACCACCTCATGCTGGTCGATCACCTCAACACGTTCGACATCTCGGTAATACGCGCGATACTGCGGGTGCCCTTCATCGCGCAACATTCGAAAAGTCCAAGCAACATCATCAGCGGTCACCGGCTCACCGTCGTGAAATCTTGCCGCCTCGCGCAGATGGAAACGGACATAAGCGTTACCCGGGCCAATCTGAGCACTGCGTGCAATCAGTCCGTATTCCGTGAAGGCCTCATCGAGCGAGCTCTCCATCAGGGTGTCATAGATCAGGCCAATGCCATCGGCGGGCCGGCCTCGAAGGATGAACGGATGCAGACTGTCAAAAGTATCAGCGGCGACGTTGGCAAGCTTGAGTTCACCACCTTTGGGCGCGTTGGGATTAACGTAGTCAAAATGCGTGAAATCCGGGCCATATTTCGGTTCACCATGCAGCGTCAAGGCATGTTCTGCAGCATTTGTCGCGGTACTCATCAGCAACGCGAACGCCATTAAGAATGGCACGGTTAAAAGGCTACGGACTGTCACTCGGGTCATTGTCATACTCCCTGGGGAAAACTCACCGGCCATCTGCCGCTTGGCCATTGCTGCGCTTTTGAGTAACGTACTCGGGATTCATTCAAGGGGCAAAGGGGTACCCATGGGTTTTCTCTCCAATCGCAAGGCACTCATCGTCGGTGTTGCCAGTAATCGCTCCATCGCTTGGGGCATCGCTGAGGCTATGCACCGCGAAGGGGCTGAAATCGCACTCACCTATCAGACTGAAAAGCTCAAAAGCCGGGTCGAGCAATGTTCTGAAGCCTGTGGCGGCGGCCCGGTCATGCCGCTTGATGTCACCGATGATGCACAGATTGATGCGGTGTTCGACGAACTCAAAAATACTTGGGGCCATCTGGACATCGTGGTGCATGCAGTTGGGTTTGCACCGCGCGAGGAACTGGAAGGCTCGTTCGTGGATAACACCACCCGCGGTGGCTATGCGATGGCGCATGACATTAGCGCCTACAGCTTTGTCGCGCTGGCGCGGGGCGCACGGCCGCTCATGCAAGGGCGAAATGGCAGCCTGCTAACCCTGTCATACCTTGGCGGCGAGCGCGCATTGCCCAACTACAATGTCATGGGGCCCGCCAAAGCCAGCCTTGAGGCCTCGGTGCGCTACATGGCGAATGACCTGGGGCCAGAGGGCATTCGTGTCAATGCGGTCTCGGCTGGACCCATTCGAACGCTGGCGGCCTCGGGTATTGGCGATTTCCGCAAGATGCTCGACCACAATGCCGCCTCAGCACCCTTGCGCCGGAACGTTGGGATTGAGGAAGTGGGCAACACCAGCGCATTTCTCTGCTCTGAACTCGCCTCCGGGATCACCGGGGAACTCGTGCATGTGGATGCCGGCTTTCATGCGATTGCCCTTTCAGGCAGCGCACTGGATTCCTGATATGTTTCTGACGGCGCCAACGCGCCGTCAGATATTATCCTCAAATACCCGAATATTGGCCTGAGCGCGCAACTGTGTAAGTAGCGCCTGCACCGCCGTCTGGCCATCTAAATTATTCATTGAGGCACGCAGTTGGTCGCGTGCCTCAGCCTCAACGGCCTGCGGGTCACCATTCTCCACCGCCAATACCGTTACAACCGCCCAACCCTGAGGCACTCGGGCCAAAGCGGCCGGTGGGTTATCCGTACGGGCTGGAAGTCGGAAACCAGCTTCGCGCACGCCACCCGGCAGCGCTCGGTCGTTACGACTACTCCAGCGCCCAGGATTGAATTGCGCAGACGGCACCGATTCCAAAGCCGCCTGCAGACTGGTGCCCGCGTTCACTGCAGCGACGACAGCTTCGGCATTATCACGCGCCTGTGCAGTGGCCCGTTCACGCACATAAGCTTCGCGTACGGTCTCCGATACCATCTCAAACGACTGGATTTGTGAAGGCTGATGATCCGCCACCCGAATGACCGCATAGCCACCATTCGCAAGCTCAATGAGATCGCTATTTTCCTGGCCTTCAATGGCATCCTCGCTAAAGGCTGCTTGCAGAACTGCAGGATCATCTAAAACCGGGTGATTCGCCTGCTCGCTACCGGCTGGCGTTAACCAATCGCTGCGCTCGACCGCCAGCTCGGTTTCGCGTGCTGCCGGCTCTAGCGTGGTGGGATTTTCAAAGGCCAGCGTGTCGACTTCGTTGCCGATCTCGAATAGCTGGCGCTCGGCCCGCTCCATGGCGATTTCATCGCGAATTTGACCGGCTATTTCATTAAGCGGCGCCAGCCCACCGGCCTGCACCTCCAACACCTCTATCAGATGCCATCCAAACCGTGTACGAACCGGCTCACTAACTTCCCCGACTGATAGATCCCAAGCGGCCTCGGCAAATGCAGGCACCACATCCGATTGCTGCAAAACGCCCAAGTTGCCCCCCTGCGCACCCGAGCCTGTGTCATCCGAAACCTCTGCGGCCACCTCGGCAAACTCAGCTCCACCGGTAATCCGCTCGCGGGCGGTCATCGCTGCTTCGCGGGCCTGTTCCACGGCTGAGGCGTCCGCCGACTCGTCAACAGCGATAAGAATATGGCGAATTTCCCTTGAGGACTCCGCGGCAGCTTCCGCCTCACGCTCTGCGTAGCGCGCTTCAATGTCTTCTTGGGCAACATCGATCCCAGCAGCGATCGCAGCCGGATCTAGATGCAAGTAGCGCAGCTGGATTTGCTCGGGCAGGCGATACCGCTCGGCGTTTTGCTGATACCACTGCCGCAAATCAGCCTCTGCAGTGGTTACTGCCTCAAGATATGCTTGCGTTGGCAGTACTGCCCAAGCCAGTTCACGCTGCTGGCGCTGTAGGGCCAATATCTGATCGAGCTCCCGGTCGCTGGTATAGGCCGTTTGCCCCACTGCGCGCTGGAGCAGGTCTATCGTCAGGTCCTCGCGCAACTGAGCTTCATAACGCTCCGGTGTTAAGCGATTTTGCTGGAGGATTTGACGATAGCGCTCAACTGAAAACTGCCCATCGGCCTGAAAGATGGATTGACTGCGAACGGCAATGGCCACATCCGCATTGGTTGCCTGTAGCCCTTCAGCGCGTGCGTAGTTCAAAAGCACCAGCCGGTCGATGAGCTGCTGTAGCGTCTCTCGCCTGAGCTGATCGGCGTCAAACAGCGATGGATCAAACTGCTCACCGAGCAACTGCCGAAGTTCTGTCTGACGCTCTCGGTAGGCCTGATCAAGACGGGATCGAGTGATTTCCTCTCCGTCTACGGTTGCAACGGTTTGCGGGCCGCCGCCGCCCACGACATAGCCATAGAGACTAGATATGACAAAAGGCACCACCAGCAGGCCGATAACGGCCACCGGCAAGAAGATCCCTGTACGCTCGCGAATCGATTGCAGCATTGTGTGTTCACCGAAAATCAAAAAGGCGCCATTGGCGCCTTCCTGATGATGGGATTAACTGGCGGAGCGGACGGGACTTGAACCCGCGACCTCCGGCGTGACAGGCCGGCATTCTAACCAGCTGAACTACCGCTCCGTGTTTCTTTTTGGTGGGTGGTGAGGGGCTCGAACCCCCGACATTCGCCTTGTAAGGGCGACGCTCTCCCAACTGAGCTAACCACCCAGGAAAGCCGTGCTAGTTTACGGCATCCTTCAGGGCCTTACCAGCCTTGAAGCCCGGAACTTTCGACGCCGGAATGTTGATGGAAGCACCGGTGCGCGGGTTACGGCCCGTGCGAGCAGCACGCTCACGTACAGTGAAGGTTCCAAAACCCACCAGCGTCACCTGATCGCCTTTTTTCAGCGCGCCAGTCACAGTGGAGGCAAAAGCATCGACAGCCTTAGTGGCATCAGCTTTGGACAGGCCGGCAGCGTTGGCGACGGCGTCAATCAGTTCAGACTTATTCATGAATCGATCCCCTTGAAAAAATTTCTCTCGTAACATCGTCGTTCCCGACGAATTAAAGGCATGCTATCGCTTGAGAAGCGTATCGACAATCGTTTTTTACAGCCGGTGCCCGGCAATTTGATTGAGACCGCACGACTTGCACTTCGCTGGTATAGCAACGGCTGCTCTGTACTGTCAAATGACCGAACCTTAACGATTCTGATCAGTGATGACGGACCGTCGTAGTTTTTCCAGAACCGGTATCTTTTTTCGGCCCCGACTTCTCATCCTGATTATTCGCTAATGCGACAGGCTTTCCTGTCAGTGCAACATCCAACACTTCATCAATCCAGCGTACCGGACGAATATCCAATTTACCCTTAATATCCTTGGAAATTTCCGCAAGATCCTTTTCATTTTCCTGCGGAATCAGGACGATGCGGATACCGCCACGCAGTGCCGCAAGCAGCTTTTCTTTCAGCCCACCAATGGGTAATACCTCACCGCGCAGCGTGATCTCACCGGTCATCGCCACATTGGCCGCTACCGGAATACTGGTAAGCGTGGAAACCAAAGCCGTGCACATTCCAATACCCGCACTTGGCCCATCTTTGGGGATAGCGCCCTCAGGGACATGGATATGGATATCGCTTGCTTGATGGAATTCAGGATCGATACCCAGTGCATGCGCGCGACTGCGAACCACTGTCAGTGCCGCATGAATGGACTCTTTCATTACATCGCCGAGCTGGCCGGTGTTCTGCAAACGCCCCTTACCGGGCACCACAGCACTCTCAATGGTCAATAGCTCACCGCCAACTTCGGTCCAGGCCAACCCGGTCACCCGGCCGATCTGGTCGTTGGTCTCTGCCACTCCATAGCGGTGCCGTCGAACGCCTAAATATTTATCCAGATTACGCGCGCTGACCTGCACCGCTGACTGGCGGGGCTTAAGCAGCACCTCTTTGACCACACGGCGAGCGATTTTTGCCACCTCGCGCTCCAGGCTGCGAACACCGGCTTCGCGGGTGTAGTAGCGCACGATATCGCGAAGGGCATTCTCACTTACCTCAAGCTCGCCGTCCTTGAGCCCATTCGCCTTGATCTGCTTGGGCAGCAGGTAGCTGCGCGCGATGTTGATCTTCTCTTCTTCTGTGTAGCCAGACAGACGAATGACTTCCATACGATCGAGCAAGGGCCCTGGAATATTCATCGTATTGGCGGTGCAGACGAACATCACATCGGAGAGATCAAAATCGACCTCCAAGTAATGATCGTTGAAGCTCGCGTTCTGCTCTGGGTCGAGGACCTCTAGCAGCGCAGAGGCCGGATCGCCGCGAAAGTCCATCGCCATTTTGTCAATTTCATCGAGCAAAAACAGTGGGTTACGCGCATCGGCCTTGGCAAGCTTTTGAACGATCTTACCGGGCAAGGAACCGATATAGGTGCGACGATGCCCGCGGATTTCTGCCTCATCCCGCACGCCCCCGAGCGACATGCGCACAAACTTACGATTAATCGACTTGGCAATCGACTCACCCAGCGAGGTCTTGCCAACACCCGGTGGCCCAACCAGACACAAAATTGGTCCCTTGAGCTTACGCACCCGCTGCTGGACAGCCAGATACTCAAGAATGCGCTCCTTGACCTTCTCCAGACCATAATGATCGGCATCCAGCACGGCTTCAGCTCGAGCGAGGTCATGGCGAACCCGGGTGCGCTTCTTCCAGGGCAGCGCCAGTAGCCACTCCAGATAGTTACGAACGACGGTGGCTTCGGCGGACATCGGCGACATCATGCGGAGCTTGCCGAGCTCTTGATCAGCCTTCTCCCGCGCCTCTTTAGACATACCTGAGGCCTCGATTTTCTGCTCAAGATCCTCAATCTCGTTGGGCACATCCTCGAGTTCGCCAAGCTCTTTCTGTATCGCCTTCATCTGCTCATTGAGATAGTACTCGCGTTGGGATTTCTCCATTTGCTGCTTAACGCGGCCACGAATACGCTTTTCGACCTGCAGAATATCGAGCTCACCTTCGATCAATCCCATCATATGCTCGAGCCTGGGCCCGGCATCGGCAATCTCAAGAATGGCTTGTTTTTCTTCGATTTTCAGGCTCATGTGAGCCGCTACGGTATCGGCAAGACGACCAGGCTCCTCAATGCCCTGCAGCGAGGAGAGAATCTCTGGTGGGACTTTTTTATTCAGCTTCACATACTGCTCGAAAAGCGAGAGCAGGGAGCGCGACATCACTTCGATTTCCTGCGCATCACCGCCATCACCCTCGAGCATTGCCACGGGCGTTGCCGAGAAGTAATCACCCTCAACATTGAGGCCTTCTACACGCGCGCGCTCAGCACCCTCAACCAGCACTTTGACTGTGCCGTCAGGGAGTTTGAGCATCTGCAGGATGTTGGCCATGGTGCCAACGGCGTAGAGGTTGTCTGCGGATGGTTCATCAACCTCAGCGCTATGCTGCGCAATCAGCAGGATCCGCTTGCCCTCGGCCATCGCCGCTTCCAGAGCCTGAATCGACTTATCGCGACCGACAAAAAGCGGAATGACCATGTGCGGATAGACCACAACATCGCGCAAGGGCAGCACGGGTGCCGGCTGCCCGCCCTCGGAAACAATCACCTCAGTCATAGGTATCCTCTTGCGACCTGATTGGCCGACAATGGCTTAGTCAGAGGCAGCGACCGGCTGCTCCGAGCCATCATAGATAAGATAGGGCGCGTTCTCGCCACGGATCACCGCATCATCCACGACGACCTTGCTGACGTTCTCCAGCGAGGGCAGATCGTACATGGTATCGAGCAGGACCTGTTCCACCAGCGTGCGCAAACCGCGAGCACCGGTATTACGGGCGATCGCCTTGCGGGCCACCTCAAACAGCGCCTCATCGCGGAATTCAAGCTCCGTGCCCTCCATCTCGAACAGCCGCTGGAACTGCTTGACCAGCGCGTTCCTGGGCTCACGAAGGATTTGCACCAGTGCATCCTCATCGAGCTCATCGAGGGTCGCCACCACAGGCAATCGGCCGACAAACTCAGGGATCAAGCCATAGCGGACCAGGTCTTCAGTCTCAACATCACGCAGGGTCTCACCCACTGCCTTTTGCTGGGACTGGTCCTTGATTTCAGCCGAAAAGCCAATGCCGCCTTTCTCCGAGCGCTGTTGAATAACTTTCTCAAGCCCCGCAAACGCACCACCACAGATAAACAGAATATTGGCCGTGTCGACTTGCAAGAACTCCTGCTGCGGGTGCTTGCGCCCACCCTGCGGTGGCACCGAAGCAGTCGTGCCTTCAATCAACTTCAGCAGCGCCTGCTGGACGCCTTCACCGGAGACATCCCGCGTAATGGACGGGTTCTCCGCCTTGCGCGAGACCTTGTCGATCTCATCAATGTAGACAATACCCTGCTGGGCTTTTTCAACATCGTAGTCGCAGCGCTGCAGAAGCTTCTGGATAATGTTCTCGACATCTTCGCCAACATAACCGGCTTCGGTCAGTGTGGTGGCATCGGCAATGGTGAACGGCACATCCAATAATCGCGCGAGCGTCTCTGCGAGCAACGTTTTACCCGAACCCGTTGGCCCGATCAGCAGGATGTTGCTCTTGGTGAGCTCCACATCCTCTTTGCCCTTGGGTGCGTTCATTCGCTTGTAGTGATTGTAGACGGCAACAGCCAGCACCTTTTTGGCGTGCTCTTGGCCGATCACATGCTCATCCAGCGCCACTTTAATTTCATGCGGTTTGGGCAGACTCGCATTGCCCTCACCGGCTTTGTCTTCCATCTCCTCACGGATGATGTCGTTACAAAGCTCGACACACTCGTCGCAAACAAAAACTGAGGGGCCTGCAATGAGCTTGCGCACCTCATGCTGACTCTTGCCGCAGAATGAGCAATAGAGCAGCTTGCCGTCACCCTTCTCGCCGTGACCGCCGTTTTCTTTGTCAGTCATGAGCTACCTCTGCGCCGTCGCGGAATTGGATATTTTCGACCATGCCCGCTTTTTCGGGATCACGCAACAGCCGCTATTCAAGCGGCAGGCTGCTACGGTCTGCAAGGACCTGGTCGACCAGACCGTAGTCACGGGCCACCTCTGGCGACATAAAGTTATCGCGCTCAGTATCCTCAGCGATTTTCTCAAGCTTCTGCCCGGTGTGATGAGCGAGGATCTGGTTGAGCCGCTCACGCATGCTCAGGATCTCCCGGGCGTGAATATCGATATCCGTAGCCTGCCCCTGGAAACCACCCAACGGCTGGTGGATCATCACTCGAGAATTGGGCAGCGCAAAACGTTTGCCGGCCGCGCCTGCAGCCAATAAAAGCGAACCCATGCTGGCCGCCTGACCGATACAAACCGTGCTGACATCGGGTTTGATGAACTGCATGGTGTCATAGATGGCCAAACCGGCCGTGACGACACCGCCGGGGCTGTTGATGTAGAAATGAATGTCCTTGTCTGGGTTTTCAGACTCAAGGAATAGAAGCTGCGCCACCAACAGATTGGCCTGATGATCCTCGACCGGCCCCACCAGGAAGATGACCCGCTCTTTGAGCAGGCGCGAGTAAATATCGTAGGCCCGCTCACCGCGTGCGGTCTGCTCGACCACCATGGGCACAAGCCCGGTCGCCATCGGCGACGGATCGTGACGCTCTTCACTCATAAATCTGCTTACTCCTCGCCAGACTTGGCTTTGGATTTTGCCGCCGTTTTCGTCTTTGACGCCGTCTTGCTGGTGGACTTCGTTGCAGCTTTGGCTTTGGCCTTGGGCTTCGTCTCAGCCGGCTCTTCGTCCTCGACACCGCTGGTCAGCGCATCCAGGCTCATTGGCTTATCCGTCACCTTGGCGCGCTCAACCACCCAGTCAACCACCTGATCTTCCATCACCTGCAACTGCAAGCTCTGCATCAACTCCTGATTCTGCAGGTAGTACTGCATGATCTGCTCAGGCTGTTCATAACCGGAAGCGACGCGCTGCAGAGCCTGCTGCATCCGCTCGGGATCGAGCTGGATTTCATTGGCCCGGACAATCTCATTGACGATTAGACCCAGCTGCACTCGGCGCTTGGCTTCCTGCTCAAATTGATCAGCCGGCAACTCTGGCTCTTCGCCCTCCCCGGCACCGCTGCGACGCATCTGCTCTTTGGCCTGCTCGCGAAGCTGACCGATCTCACTATCGACCAGCGTTTGCGGCAATTCGACCTGGTTCTGCGCAAGCAGCGCCTCCATTACCTGGTTTTTCACCCGCCCTCTGGCAGCCTGTTCACGCTCACGCTCGAGACTCTCAGTAATCTTGCCCCGAAGCCCTTCGATGCCACCTTCAATGGAAAGTTTCTCGGCAAATGCGTCATCAGCCTTCGGCAGCTTTGGCGACTCTACGGATTTCATCGACACCGTAAACTCTGCTGTCTTGCCGGCAATGGCCTCATCCGGGAAGCCTTCAGGGAAGGTATAGGTCACCGCCTTCTCATCGCCTGCTTTCATGCCGATGAGTGCCTGCTCAAACTCCTCAGGCATCTGGCCTTCACCCAGCGGCACTGGCACGTCTTCGCCGCTGTTACCTGCGAAGTCCTCACCGTCGACCTTGCCATTGAAGTCAATGGTGACACGGTCGCCATCTTTTGCTGCTCGCTTGACCACTGAAAATTCAGCGTGCTGCTTGCGCAGCCGCTCGAGAATACGATCGACATCCGCGTCCGTGATATCCACGGCGGGGCGAGTCACCGCAATGGCCTCGACACCCTTGACCTCGACATCCGGAATGACTTCAAAGTCAGCCTCGTACTCCAGATCCTGTCCAGCTTCGATATTCACCGGCTGTATCTCGGGTGTACCCGCCGGGCGCAATGATTCCTGCTGTAGCGCCTCAGAATAGGTCTGACGCACAACCTCATCCAGCACCTCGACGCGAACCTGCGCGCCATAGCGCTTCTGCACAACCTTCATGGGCACCTTGCCCGGACGGAAACCCTGCAGTCGCACTTGCCCGCGCATTTCGCGCAGCTTTTTATCGACCTGCTCGTCCACCCGCTCGGAAGGGACCTGGACCTTCAACTTGCGCTTCAGGCCCTCGCCCGATTCCACCGATACTTGCATTACCCACCTCTGGTTGATTGGTGCGAAAGGCGAGACTCGAACTCGCACGGGGGACAACCCCACTGGGACCTAAACCCAGCGCGTCTACCAGTTCCGCCACTTTCGCGCATCTGACTTCAAGCAATGCAGTATACCGGGATGAGGAATCCGGCAAAAGCGAACTCTCATCATTCGCCAGACACAGTGTTTAATGCGCGCTAGATTGCGCGGAGCGCCTGGCCTGTGTTTAAGACAATGCCATGGCTTGCGGCCAATATTGGACGCATCAAAATCTGGCTGTCATCGTGTCCAATTGTTCATCAGCAACAACGGGTAAGCGAGTCATGCCAAGCTGGCGTTGGCGAAATACAAAAAACGGTTATGGCCTCGGCGCGATTACAGCGCACTGGATCACCGTCGCTGCCGTGCTCGTGCTCTATCCGCTGGGCCTTTATATCATCTCGCTCACCTACTACGACCCGGCTTATCGCATCATCCCGCATTGGCACAAAAGCCTCGGAATGCTGCTAGTCATTGGCGTTTTGCTACGCCTGGTCTGGCGACTGACCAATCAACGGCCGCATGAGCTGTCTGAGCATAAGCTCTGGGAACGGCGACTGGCACGTGGTGTCCACACCGTGCTCTATGCACTGCTTTTTGTTGTGCCTTTCACCGGCTATCTGATCTCCACAGCCGACGGACGCTCGGTCAGTGTGTTTGGCTGGTTTGAAGTGCCAGCACTGGTCACGGGTCTAGTCAGAAACCAAGAGGATGTGGCCGGGCTTTGGCATTTTTGGCTTGCCACCGCGCTTATCGCCCTCGTGGGACTGCACGCACTGGGCGCGCTGAAGCATCATTTTATCGATAGAGACTCAACCCTAAAGCGAATGATCAAACCGACAAAGGAGTCGTAAACATGAATATCTCGAAACTGATTCGCCCCACGTTTATCTCGCTCGCCCTAGCTACCGGCGTAGCCGCCACGCCTGTTATAGCTGCTGACTATGTGATTGATACCGAGGGCGCACATGCCTCGATTAATTTTCGTATCAGTCATTTAGGTTTTAGCTGGACCAAGGGCCGATTTAACGACTTCACCGGCAGCTTCAGCTATGACGAAGCCAATCCTGAGGCCTCGCAGGTGACGGTCGATATTGATGTAGCTAGCATCGATTCAGCCCATGCTGAGCGCGACAAGCATCTTCGTAGTGCGGATTTTCTGGATACCAATGAATACCCTGATGCGCGCTTCGTGAGCACCAGCTTTACCCCGACTGGCGATGATACGGCCACCATGACCGGTGACCTCACCCTCAAAGGCGTAACACAGCCAGTGACAATCGAGGTTGACAAAATTGGAGAGGGCGAGGATCCATGGGGTGGCTATCGGGTTGGCTTTAGTGGCGAGACCGAGTTTCAGCTGGCCGACTTTGATATTGACTACAACCTGGGACCCGCCGCTGAGACTGTCTATCTGACCCTCGAGGTTGAAGGCATCCGCCAATAAAGACTACGCCTTGCATACTCAAACCCCGCAGCAGTCTAGCGATCGCTTCGGGGTTTTTATTCTGAGCATGGTGGGCCGTCAGGGACTCGAACCCCGAACCTACTGATTAAGAGTCAGCTGCTCTACCAATTGAGCTAACGGCCCGAAAAGAAATGGGGTGAACGATGGGACTCGAACCCACGACCACCGGAGCCACAATCCGGAGCTCTACCAACTGAGCTACGCCCACCACTGTCCGATAGACCCTGCCAGAAAACTGGTCGGGGTGGAGGGATTTGAACCCCCGACATCCTGCTCCCAAAGCAGGCGCGCTACCAGGCTGCGCTACACCCCGCCTCGACCCGCAGGCGCCCCCACGCAAGAGCGTGAGAGAGCGGGAATAATACGCAGCCCCCCTTTTCTGGTCAATGTGCGTATACTCCGCCCCAGATTCAGGAGTAACACTTACATGACATTCGATGACTTCGGCCTTCGTGCCGAACTGCTCGATGCCATCCAGGCATCGGGTTACACCACACCGACACCCATTCAGCAACAAGCCATTCCAGCCATCCTCCAAAGCGAGGACCTTTTGGCTGCAGCTCAGACAGGCACCGGCAAGACTGCGGCCTTTACTTTGCCGTTGTTGCAGCGTCTCGCGGCCCAAAAGCCGGCTGAAGGAAAACGGCAGGTGCGCCTGCTGGTAGTGGCGCCGACGCGCGAACTTGCCGCGCAGATCCATGACAGCGTCAAGAGCTACGGCCAAAATCTGCCGCTACGCTCCGCTGTGATCTTTGGCGGCGTCGGCATGCAGCCCCAAATTGATCGGCTGCGCCGCGGTGTAGATATTCTCATCGCAACCCCGGGCCGCTTGCTGGACCACCTGCAACGGGGCAACACTCGGCTCGACAAGCTTGAGAGCGTGGTCCTCGATGAGGCGGATCGTATGCTTGACATGGGCTTTATCCATGACATCCGCAAGCTAATGAAACAGCTACCAAAAACTCGGCAGACGTTGCTGTTCTCAGCGACATTCTCGCCCGATATACGCCGGCTCGCCTCGGGCATGCTACGCAACCCCGTCGAAATTGATGTCGCGCCGCGCAATAGCGCCGCCGAGACGGTTGCACAAAAAGTTTATCGGTTAGAGAAATCTGAGAAGCGCCGCGTGCTCAGCCGCTTGATTCGCGATGGTGACTGGAAACAAGTACTGGTGTTCACGCGCACGAAACACGGTGCGAACAACCTGAGCCGCCAATTGGATCAGGACGGGCTCTCAGCTGCCGCTATCCATGGCAATAAAAGCCAGACAGCAAGGACCAAGGCATTGGATGGTTTCAAGCGAGGCAAAGTCCGCGTTCTTGTTGCCACTGATATCGCTGCAAGAGGTCTCGACATCGACCACCTGCCACATGTCGTCAACTATGACCTGCCCCATGTTGCCGAGGATTATGTCCATCGCATTGGCCGTACAGGGCGGGCTGGCAACGAGGGTGAGGCGATTTCTTTAGTGGCGCCGGATGAGGCAAAGCTTTTGAAAGGCATTGAGCGATTGCTGAAACGCCCACTAGATCGGGCGGAAACCGCAGCCTGAATTTATAACTGGCGCGCCCGGCAGGACTCGAACCTGCAACCGTCGGCTTAGAAGGCCGATGCTCTATCCGGTTGAGCTACGGGCGCGTGCGGCGAGATTGTAACGCAATCCCGCGGTAACGCGACTGGATTGGCATTAGGGGTCGCGGTAGAGTGCGGCGCATTAAATTACATGGGCCGGCCATAGGAGCAGTCATGAGCGCGCGCATCATCGACGGCAACGCCATCGCGGCATCTATTCGCCAAGAAATCCAACAAAAAGTCGCGGAGCGCGAGGCTGCCGGACGGCGAGCACCGGGCTTGGCCGTGGTGCTAGTGGGTGAAAACGCGGCATCGTCGGTCTATGTGCGCATGAAACGCCGGGATTGCGCCGAGGTGGGGTTTGCCTCACAGGACTATGACCTGCCAGCAGACACCAGCGAAGCGGCTTTGCTGGAGCTTGTTGATACGCTCAATGCCAATCCAGACACTCATGGCATCCTGGTGCAGCTCCCTCTGCCTGATCACATCGATGAGCAAGCAGTCATCGAGCGCATTCAACCAGAAAAGGATGTGGACGGTTTCCATCCGCAGAATGTCGGGCGACTGGTATTGCGATTACCGGGCCTGCGCTCCTGTACGCCCCACGGTGTCATGACACTGCTTGAACACACAGACACCATTCTTGAAGGCGCCAAAGCGGTGGTGATTGGACAATCCAATATCGTTGGCCGGCCTATGGCATTGGAGCTACTGAATGCTCGCTGCACCGTGACCATCTGCCACAGCCGTACCCGCGACTTACAGGCCGAGGTTGAGGGCGCGGATATTGTAGTTGCCGCCGTTGGCCAGCCTGAATTTGTACCGGGTGAATGGATTAAGCCCGGCGCCACTGTTATCGACGTGGGCATCAATCGCTTGAATGACGGGCGCCTTGTTGGCGATGTCGATTATAGCGGCGCGGCCAAACGTGCGGCTTGGATTACCCCGGTACCTGGTGGCGTCGGGCCTTTAACGCGGGCGACGCTGCTGGAAAACACCCTACAGGCCGCTGAAGCGATCGACGGTTAAGCGTCTGCCTCGCGAATGATCTCGAGTGCCTGATCAAGGCGCTCAACACCGATAACCTTCAAGCCTTTGGGCATCTGTGATCGTGCCGGGCAATTTTTTGCCGGCACCAATGCGTGGGTAAACCCGTGCCGCGCCGCCTCTGACAGCCGATCGGGCCCGTTAGGAACCGGCCGAATCTCACCGGCCAACCCCACCTCACCAAAGATCACCCAATCCTGCGGAATCGCCCGATCCCGCAGGCTCGAGCTCACCGCCAGTAAAGCGGGCAGGTCGGAGGCTGTCTCGTTAATGCGCACACCACCGACAACGTTTACAAAGACATCTTCGCCATAAGTACTCAAACCCGCATGCCGCTGCAGTACCGCCAGCAACATTCCAAGCCGATTGCCGTCCAGCCCAAGCGCCAGACGCCGCGGGTTGGACAATGGACTTTCAGCCACCAGTGCCTGCAGCTCAAGCAGCAACGGGCGCGTGCCCTCACGAGTGACCAAAATGGCGCTACCGGCAACTGGTTTCTCATGACGGGATAAGAAGATTGCTGAGGGGTTTTTGACCTCTTTGAGCCCACTGTCGACCATGGCGAAGACACCCAGCTCGTTGGCTGCGCCAAAACGGTTCTTCACCGCCCGCAACAGCCGGTAACGACTGCCGGAGTCACTTTCAAAATACAGCACGGTGTCGACCATATGCTCAAGCACGCGTGGACCGGCAAGTTGACCCTCTTTGGTGACATGACCAACCAGAAAGAGCACCGTGCCGGTGCGCTTCGCAAACTGAACAAGCTGGGCAGCCGACTCGCGGACCTGTGCCACGCCGCCGGGCGCGGAGCCAAGCGCATCACTATGTATCGTTTGAATAGAGTCGACCACAAGCACTTCCGGGCGCTCACGAGCCGCGAGATCAATAATGGCCTCTACTCGCGTCTCCGCAAGCAGTTTCAGTCCGTCACCCTCAACGCTCAGGCGTTCGGCCCGCATTCCAACCTGACGAAGCGATTCTTCGCCGGTCACGTAAAGCGCTCCGTGCCGGCCCGCCACCTGTGCGACCGCCTCCAATAAGAGTGTCGATTTACCGATACCCGGATCACCACCCAACAGAACCACGCCACCGGCGACCAACCCGCCACCGAGAACGCGGTCGAATTCGCCAATCCCGGTGGGAAAGCGCGCTTCCTCATCGCGCGGGACTTCAGACAGACGCTTAATACCGCTGTCACCAGCGTATTGCGCCCCGACGCGCTGAGAACCCCGAAGCGTGGAACTACTAGGCGCTTGGATCTGCTCTTCAAGCGTGTTCCACTCGCCACATTCACTGCACTGCCCCGCCCATTGCGCCGCCGTCGCGCCACAACTGCTGCAGACATACAGCTTCTTGACACTACTTTTGGCCATTCGCCGCTCCACTGCGATAAACCCGCTGCACCCGTGGGGTGAGGCGACAGAAAAGCTCGTAGCTAATGGTGCCGCAACGCGCCGCCACGGTATTCGCACTTGGCGATTCACCCCAGAGCGTAACAACATCGCCCACAGCCGCCTGCGGCACCGCGCGCAAATCAACCGCGATCATGTCCATCGAAACCTTGCCGATGACCGCAGTCGTTTGGCCGTTAATACACACCGGCGTGCCATCGGGTGCATGTCGCGGGTAACCATCGCCATAGCCAATCGAGGCAATGCCCACAGGCATGTCGACCGGGCAGACAAACCGGCTGCCGTAGCCCACACCATGGCCTTTGGGGAGCTTTTTCACAGAGATGAGTTTGGCCTCAAGTGTCATTGCCGGGTGCAATACTGGACGCTCTTGTGGCTCGGAGAAGGGCGAAGCCCCATAGAGCATGATGCCAGGGCGCACCCAGTCAGCATGGGTCTCACGCCAATAAAGCGTGCCGGCCGAATTGGCTGCGGTGGATTGACCGGATGCTGTAACAAGCTCGCCGAATCGGGCCATTTGGCCGGTTGTAAAGTCACTATCAGGCTCATCGGCACTGGCCAAATGCGTCATCCAACGGATCTCGCCGACGGCCTGCAAGCTGGCAAGTTTTAAGGCCGCCTCGGCCGCCTCATTGGGCAGAAAGCCCAACCGGCCCATACCGGTATCCACTTTAATCCAGCAATCGATTGGGGTTTTCACATCAGCCTCGGCCAACGCCTGGATTTGCCAGGGCTGATGGATCACTGCATCAAACCGGCGGGCGGAGAATGCCGGGATTTCACTCGCTTCAAAGAACCCCTCCAGCAGCACGATACGGTGGTCAAGCCCGGCTGCGCGCAAAGGCAGCGCTTCTTCCAGGCAGCTGACCGCAAAACCATCGGCATCGCCGGCCAGTGTATGGGCAACGGGCAACAGACCATGACCGTAAGCATTGGCTTTGAGCACGGCCATCAGGTTGGAGTGCGGGGCACATTGTCTAGCAACGGCAAGATTATGCCGCAGGGCGTCGAGGTGGATCGTCGCCCGGGCATGGCGGCTCATTGCTGCCAGCCTCCGCCCCCGTAACCGGTATCAGCGATGAAGTTCTCGAATCGGGTGTATTGCCCAAGAAAGGTCAGGCGCAGTGTGCCAATCGGGCCATTACGCTGCTTACCGATGATGATCTCCGCCGTTCCCGCATCAGGACTGTCGTCGTTGTAAACTTCATCGCGGTAGATGAACACAATAACGTCTGCATCCTGCTCAATGGCGCCGGAGTTGTGACTGACAATCCCATCGGCAAGCCAGCAAGCGGTCTCCGGAACGGTAAGGTCATACACCAACTCCTCCCCGGCCTCTTCGATGGATACAACACGATCCCAAAAGATCTCGCTTTCAACGATATCTCTTAGAAAATCATCATCCAGTAATTCCGCATAATCCCTGACGGTCTCGCGTGAGGGTGCGAATGCGAAATGCGCGCTGCCACCGTACGCAGTTCCCCGCATACTCGCCATTTTCCGGTGGGTGATGCCGCTGTCACGCATCTTCTCGCGAATGTAGTCAAAGATCTCTTTTGGCAAGGTGTTTACGTTGGTGTTTGCAACCAAAGACCGTAGCCGATTTTTAATTTCCGACAGCCCCT
>CBFHTR010000002.1:0-127802 GCA_965658695.1 Spiribacter sp. | reverse complement strand
CACCACCAACCCAGAGCAGTGTCGCAGCCACCGCGCCCTCGGTGATGCCCCAAATGACCCTTTGCCGGCGGGGAGAGTGTTTGGCACCGCGTGAAATCAACGAATCGACGACAAAGGTTCCAGAATCGGACGAGGTGACAAAATAGGTAGCGATGAGCAAGGTTGCCAGAGCGGAGGAGACGGTTGCCCAGGGCAATTGCGCAAGCGTGCGGTAAAGCGCCACCGTGGTGTCGTCATTCACTGCCGCGGCAAGCCCCTGGCTGGTGCCGGCCAGCTCCATATGGAGTGCTGTGCCGCCAAAGACCGTCAGCCACACAAACACAAACAATGTCGGCAGTGCCAGTACGCCGACGATGAACTCACGAATGGTCCGGCCGCGCGAGATGCGCGCGATGAAAATGCCAACAAAGGGTGACCAGGCAATCCACCAGCCCCAATAGAACATGGTCCAGTCTTTTTGCCATTCACTACCGTCCAGCGCACCGGTATGCAGGCTCATCCCGACAATTTGCTGCAGATAGCCGCCGGTGGAGTCGAGCAGAAAACGAATCAAAAACAGCGTGGGCCCGGCTATAAAAACGAATGCCATGAACACCAATGCCAGGCAAAGGTTAAATATGCTCAGCCATTTCAGCCCTCGGTCCAGCCCCGAGACCACTGAGATCACCGCAAACCCCGTTATGGTCGCGATGATGGCCACCTGCCAAATCGGCCCAACGGGCATGCCGATGAGTATATTCAGCCCGGTATTGAGCTGCATGGCGCCAAAGCCCAGCGAGGTGGCCAGGCCGAAAAGCGTGCCAAAGACGGCCAAAATATCGATGACATGGCCAATGGGCCCATATATACGGTCACCGAGCAGGGGATAGAAGATGGAGCGAATGGTCAGTGGCAAGCGATGACGAAAGCTGAAATAAGCTACTGATAGGCCGAGGACAACGTACACCGCCCAGGCGTGTAGGCCCCAGTGATAAAACGTATAAATCATCGCTTGTTGCGCGGCCTGAGGTGTTTGGCCGGCGCCGCTCGGTGGGTTTTGATAATGCAGCATCGGCTCGGCGATACTCCAAAATACCAGGCCGATGCCCATGCCAGCGCTAAAGAGCATGGCAAACCACGCAGTGAAACGGAACTGCGGCCGGTCGTTGGGCTGGCCGAGCCTGATGTTGCCGTAGCGGCTAAACCCAAGCCAGAGCAGGAAGCCGACAAAAAACGTTGCGGCCAGTAAGTAGCTCCAGCCCAAATACTCGGTGATCACGGCATTGAGGCGAGAGAATGCAACGCTTGCAGTCTCTGGGAGCAGTATCCCAAAAGCGACGAAGCCACCGATGATCAGCGCAGAGGCCGCGAATACCGTTGGGTTGACGGTGGCAAAGAATGCATCGGCGCGGTACGGCTTGGCCACCGGCTAATCCCCTGATCGCTCTCGGGAGATACCGCCCGTCAGCGTTGCCGTCTCGATCACATGGCCCCGGATGGCGGCGTCAAATTGCCGCCGAGTCGCGCCCGTATTCAGGTCGAGTGCTTGATCAAGCGCCAGTAAGGAGAACCGGTAGACGTGTCGGCCCTCCGGTGGAATAGGGCCTTTATAGCCAATCTTGCCGAAGCCATTCATTCCAACCACTGCCGCATCGGGCAGATCGACGGCACTGACACAGGACGTCTGAACTGGCAGATTCCACACTACCCAGTGGCTGAGTGTTCCCACCGGTGAATCAAGATCTTCGAGCAGGATTGCGAGGCTCGCTGCGGTCTGAGGGACGCCATAAATCTGCAGTGGCGGAATGCGGTTTTCACTC
Organism: Spiribacter sp.; assembly: GCA_965658695.1. Lineage (GTDB taxonomy): Bacteria > Pseudomonadota > Gammaproteobacteria > Nitrococcales > Nitrococcaceae > Spiribacter. Next base: position 126,003 of record CBFHTR010000002.1, on the reverse strand, counting down.
GCCGCCGACATACTCCACGGAAGCTCTCCACCATCAGAGAATTCCGGGCTAATGAGTTCCACTCAATCCTCGCCCGACGTTTTGACGGCGAAGCCCTTTAACGTCTCAAGATCAATCACCGCCAGCGTCTCTTCATGCGTTGCCGCCAGATCCACTTTTGGCGCAGCACCAGCCTGATAGGCCTCCAGCCAGCGCCCGGCACACAGGCACCAGCGATCGCCCGGTTTAAGCCCTGGGAAATTGGCGAGTGGCATCGGAGTGGTCAGATCGTTGCCACGGCTGCGCGAAAACGCGAGGAACTCCTCGGTAACGATGGCGCACACCGTGTGCATGCCAAGATCCTCATGACCGGTATTGCAGCAGCCATCACGGAAGAATCCGGTCACTGGATCTCTGCCGCAGGGCTGTAGTTCTTCACCGAAGACGTTGGTGCTACTGAATTTTTCCATGTCGGTCAGTATACGCACCATGGCAAGTTTCCCAAGGCGGCTGACGTGGATTTGCTTCGAGTGCGCATCAAACGTGATGATGCTCGGCAGGGCGGAGCTGGCTACCCTGGCTGTAGCATCGTTGATTAACCGAAAGTGGCGGGTTTATGCGGCTAACATCAGTTCTGGGGTTTCTGTTCTCGCTTGTTTTAGGCGTCACATCAGCCAATGCGCTGGTCTTTGAGCCCCAAAGTGCGGTGGTGACCCATGTGATCGATGGCGATACCTTCGTGCTGCGTTTTCCTGACTCGCCCGATGACCCGCGGATCGAATACCGCGCCAACCTGTTGGGTGTCGATGCGCCAGGACTCGGCGAGGCCCAGTGTGCCGCCAGGTTTGTCTCGGATATCGCCTATCGGCTATTACAGGGCAAACGGGTCTGGGTGGAGTGGGATAGCCAGGACCGGAGAACCGGAGACGGGCGCCTATTAGTCTATATCCACCATCATGATCAGCGTGATGCCGACCTAAATGCGACCTACATTGAGCAAGGCTGGGGCTGGGTTCCGCGTGCCTATCCGGCCGATCGCAAACAGCATTATTTGGCGCTGGAGCAAGAGGCAAGAGCCGCAGAGCGCGGGCTGTGGGGGATGCCTTGCGCACCGAGCAGATAATAAAAAACCCCGCCGGGGCGGGGTTCAAGGTGTTGGTGGAGACGGCGGGAATCGAACCCGCGTCCGAAAGACCTCCACACCAGGGTCTACATGCTTAGCGCCGTCTTTATTTTTAGTGGCGTCCTACCCAACGGCCAGGGTATGGCGGCCACGATCCCGAGTTAAGTTTCGCCGCGCTGGTCCGGGCTCCCGGCGGGGCTAGCCTGTGTAGTATGCCTGTCCAAACATCCACCACAGGCGATGAGATGCGGACAGCTCACGGGTGTTTAGGCCGCGAGTGCGTAGTTGTCGTCGTTGGCAACTATCTTTTTTGCCACATTATTAACGAGGTTGAGTGACGTCCTCGGCATGCACCTGAAGCTTTGCGACTTCCGTCGAAGCCATGTCGTCCCCAAGTTATCGATTAGAGAGAATACACGGCGCGAAGTTCCGCCGCCACAGTCACTAGACGCTGTGCTTAAGCGCCCGGGCTTTTTCCCGCTGCCAGTCGCGCTCTTTAATGTCGGCGCGCTTGTCGTGCTGTTTTTTACCCTTGGCAAGGCCAATGCTGAGTTTGGCGCGGCCACGCGACCAGTGTAGGTCGAGCGGGATGAGGGTATAGCCTTTTTGCTCAGTGGCACCGACCAGCTTCGCTAGCTCTTTTTGATGCAGCAGCAGCTTGCGCGTGCGGGTTGGGTCGGGATGGACATGGGTGGAGGCTGTCGGCAGCGGCGGAATATTGCAGCCAATGAGATAGGCCTCGCCGTTGCGCAGCACCACGTAGGCTTCGGTCAGGTTGATGCGCCCGGCTCGCAGGCTTTTCACCTCCCAGCCATTAAGGACAAGACCTGCCTCCAGCCGCTCTTCGACAAAGTACTCGAAGCGGGCCTTTTTATTCAGGGCGATAGTGGCGCTGTCGCCACCGGGCTTTTTCTTTCCGGCTTTTTTACTCACGTGTGCATTCTACCGATGCGCCGGCCGGGCGGCCAATCAGCGTTGATTCTGATAATATTTTCGGCCCATAAGTCATGAGCAAGCATAAGTACAAAAACACCATGCCCACAGTCTCTCGTTCCGCTATTGTCCGGCACACCGCCACCGAAATGTTCGATCTGGTTGACGATGTGTCCCGCTACCAGGATTTTCTGCCTTGGGTGAAGCGCAGCGTGGAGCGTGAGCGCAGTGATGATCTGGTGGTCGGAGAGCTTTTGTTTGCCAAGGCCGGGTTTGAGAAGTCGTTTACCACGCGCAACCTGCGCCAGCCGGGCAAGATGATAGAGATCCGCTTGGTGGAAGGGCCATTCCGCCAGCTTGAGGGGTTTTGGCGCTTTGAATCGCTGGGCGAGGATGCCTGCAAAGTCTCGCTTGATCTGGAATTTGAGTTCTCCAACAAGCTACTTGCGATGGCCTTTGGCAAGGTCTTCACGCAAGTGGCAGGGACGCTGGTGGATTCATTCGTCCAGCGTGCTCATGAGTGCTATGGCCGCGGCTGAGTCACTGATACAAGTGGAGGTGGCCTACGCGCTGCCTCATGAGCAGCATTTGATTACGGTAGATGTCCCTTCCGGAGCAACAGCCGAACAGGCCGTCTACGCCTCTGGCATCCTCGAGCGCTGCCCAGAGATTGACCTGACAAGCACTAAAGTCGGCATATTCTCAGAGCTGGCAAGCCTGGATACTGTGCTGAGCCCAGGCGACCGGGTAGAGATTTATCGCCCGCTGCTGATTGACCCGAAGGCGCAACGCCGTGCGCGCGCCCAGGCACAAAAGAGTCGAAAGGCTTAGCGCGCTTGCTGATAGAGCGGGTTATCGGTGGTAACGAAATCGCCCCGGGCGCCAATCAAAGCCCCATTGTCAAAAAACACCGCCAACCGGCGTGATTCTGGCGCGAGGTTGGTGCTGCGTGGCTCTACCTCGTAGACATAATCCCAGCGGCCATTGCTAAAGGGGTCTTCAATGCTCGGTGGGCCCAATACAAAGCGAACCTGGCGCTCGCTCATGCCGGGCTCAAGCTGTGCCACGGTTTGCTCAGTAATCAGGGTGCCTTGACGAATCTCTGGCTTGAACAGAATGGGCAGGCTGTCTACGGTACTGGCACAGCCTGTGATGAGCATCACGCTAAGTGTCACTGCGATGAGACGTTTGCCGGTGTATACTGAAATCATTCTAAACAAGCCGTCCAAGCATCAAATGGAGCGCCAATGGTAACCCAGCCCAAGCGCAATGCGCACATCCCCTGGGAGATCAGTCAGGAATCGGATGAGCTGCGTCGTGCCGGGCTTAAGGTGACGCTGCCGCGCCTGAAGATCCTGCGCATTCTGGCAGGACGCGAGCGGGCGCATCTCTCTGCCGAAGAGGTCTATCAACGTCTGCACGAGGATGGCGATGATATTGGCCTTGCTACGGTTTATCGCGTGCTCACGCAGTTTGCCGAAGTGGGTATCGTCATCCGGCACAACTTTGATAGCGATCGTGCGGTTTTTGAGCTCAACTCCGGTATCAAGCATGACCATCTGGTCTGCGTGGATTGTGGCCGAGTGGAGGAGTTTAAGGATCGCATGATTGAGCGGCGTCAGGCCGATGTGGCTGCAGTGAGCGGTTACAAGCTGCTCAGCCACTCGTTGATACTTTATGGACGTTGCCCGGAATGCGCGCAAACCCCACGCATGAACAAACAAGTCATTTAGGCCCTTGCCTGATCCAGCATCTCGCGGGCGTGTTGCAACGTTTTATCGGTAATCTCAACACCGCCTAGCATTCGCGCGATTTCTTGGGTGCGCTCATCGGCAGCCAGCAAGCGTGTTTGGGTGACTGTCCGGCCATCGTCGCGCTGCTGTTTTTCGACCTGCAGCTGATGTATTCCCTGTGAGGCGACTTGCGGCAGGTGGGTGATGCAAAGCACTTGATGATGCTCAGCCAGCGCGCGTAGCTGCCTTCCAACAACCTCTGCCACTGCGCCACCAATGCCAGCATCGGCCTCATCAAAGATCAAGCAGGGGAGTTCGGCGACATCCGCCGTGGCTACTTCAAGAGCTAGCCCAATGCGGGATAGTTCACCGCCGGAGGCAACGCGGTTTAATGGCCCGGCCGGTTGATCTGGATTGGTGCGCACATCAAATTGCACCCGGTCCAGCCCATGGCGGGTCGGCTCGCTATCCGCTTGATGGTCTACGCCAATCTCCAGTGCCGCGCCTTTTAGCCCGAGTGTGCCCAGTAGTTCATTCACACGTGCATTGAGTGTCTCAGCGGCTTGTTGGCGTGATTTTGAAAGTGTCTGGGCGGCCGTCGCGTAATCGGTGCGCAGCTGCTCCCGCTCGGCCTGCAGCTCGACTAGCCGGGTATCGGCAGATTCCAGGCGCTCAAGCTCTGCGCGCAGCTTTGCTGTGTGCTCGGATAAGGCCTCAGGCTCCACCTGATGTTTCCGTGCCAGATCAAATAATTTCGTCAGCTTTTTCTCCACCTGATCGAGCCGCTCAGGATCCATCTCCAGGCCATCGGCAAAGTGCCGCAGTGTCTGGCAGGCCTCTTCAATTTGCACTTGCCCGGTGCTGATCAACGCCTCGGCCTCGGTTAATTGCGGGTCGGTATCAAGATGTGGGGCAAGGGCGCGGGATGCCGATGCCATCAGCGACTGGGCACTGGTCTCGGCGTCATAAAGCGCATCCAGCGACTGCTGGCAGGCGGCGAGGATTTCACCGGCGCTGGCAAGGCGCTTTTGCTCACGCTCTAGCTCAGCAAACGCTTCGGGCTCGAGTGCCTCGGCCTCGAGTTCTTCGAGCTGATAGCGCAGCAGCGCCATACGATCGGTGTGATCCTCGCTGCCACCGGCTAACTCGGTGATTTGTGTATCAACGGCTTGCAGTTTGGCAAATATTGACGCCACCGCATCACGTGCTTGGTCATTACCCGCAAAATGATCCAGCGTCCGGCGTTGTGTATCAGGGCGCATCAGGGCCTGGTGGGCATGTTGACCATGGATGCCAACCAGTAGACCGCCCAGGGCTTCTAATTGCCCACGCGTGGCAGGCCGGCCATTAATCCAGGCCTGAGAACGGCCGTTACTTTGGATGACTCGGCGCAGCAGGCAGATTTCATCTTCTTCTAGGCCTTCCCGCGCCAGCCAGGCGGCTGCGCGGGGGGTGTCTGCCACATCGAATTCCACATGAATATCACTGCGCTCAGCGTTCGCCGGCACCATGGAGGTATCAGCCCTGTCGCCCAGGCAAAGCCCAAGCGCGTCGAGCAGGATGGACTTTCCCGCCCCGGTCTCACCGGTTAAAACCGTCAACCCCGGTTCCAGGGCAATCTCCAGCTCATCAATAATGGCAAAGTCTCTGACTTGAATGCGCCTTAGCATGGTGGTGCTCCGTCTCCCCAATGCAGTTTGGCGCGCAGAATATCGAAGTAGCGATGCCCGGGAGGGTGCACAAGTCTCAAACGCTGTGGTGCGGCCGTAATTTCAATGCGCCCGTCGGCGCCGAGGGCCAGATCGGTCTGGCTGTCGCAGCTGACCTGCACGTACTCCAGTGAATCGGGATGCACTTTCACCTCAATTCGGCTCTCAGCGCTGATCACCAGCGGCCGATTGCTCAGCGTATGCGGGCAAATGGGCACAAGCGCTAGCGCATTGATGCCTGGGTGCATAATGGGCCCACCGCCGGAGAGGGCGTAGGCGGTTGATCCAGTGGGTGTGCTAATGATCAGGCCATCGGAGCGATGGCGATTGCAGGGCTCACCATCAATCCAGGTCTCAAACTCGATCATCCGCGAGGTGTTCCACTTCTGCAGCACGACCTCGTTAAGTGCGAGTGACCGTGCCACTGGGTTTTCCCCATCTAGCACACGCAGCTCCAGCATTAGGCGCTCTTCGATGGTCATCTCGCCGTTCATTACGGTCTCGATTTCATCAAATCGATCGGGGGAGACATCCACCAAAAAACCAAGCCGACCGCGGTTAATACCCAGTACGGGGACGTCATAGGGCGCGACGATCTTGCCACTGTGCATCAGCGTGCCATCGCCGCCAACGGCGATCAGCAGATCGATCTGCTTTGCTAGCGACTCCAAGGCGCCGGCTGTGAGTGGCCCATGCGCGCGCGCTTCGTTAACTGCTGCCTCGCCGAGGGCCGTGTCCAGCAATACGCTGTGACCGCGTACGGTGAGCATGGCAATGAGTTTGCCGATGGTCTCGCCCACTGCGCGATCGTTGGGTTTGCCGCTAATGGCAATGCGTTGAAATGCTTGCATGCGCTCCTCACACACAGAGTAGCCACACGTTAGCATGGTACCCGCAAATTGACAGCTTTAAGGGCCATTGGTAGCGTCATTTGGCACTCTATCGTGTAGAGTGCCAACGCAGTTTTCCAGGAGACCCGACTGATGACGCAGCCACCGGCTGGTGAGGCGATTAACGAGCGCGCACAGCACCTGCTTAAGGTGTTGGTGCATCGCTATATTCGCGATGGCCAGCCGGTAGGGTCGCGGGCACTGACGCGCGATTCAGGGCTTGATCTCAGCGCTGCTTCCATTCGCAACGTCATGGCTGATTTGGAAGAGGCCGGCTATATCCAGTCGCCGCACACCTCCGCAGGCCGTATTCCCACCGACCGCGGCTACCGATTTTTTGTCGACAGCCTGCTTAAAGTCCGCCAAGAGCAGGGCTTAGATGCCGATGGCTTGCGCCTGCGGCTCGATGGTGGCAACGACACGGAATCTTTGGTGGATTCTGCATCCAACCTGCTCTCGGGTCTCACGCATCTGGCCGGTGTGGTCACCCTGCCTAAACGCGATTTTGGTGCCATCCGGCATATTGAATTCCTACCACTAACCGAGCGCCGCATCCTGGCGATCCTGGTGTTGAACGATCACGAGGTGCAGAACCGCGTGATTGAAACAGACCGGCCTTATGACCCGGCCGAGCTGCAGCGGGTTTCGAATTATCTCTCGGCGGAGTTCACTGGTAAGAGCGTGGTGGAAGTGCGTGGTTCGTTGCTCGAGGCCATGCAGGCCGACCAGCAGCATATGAACAGCCTCATGACCTCGGCTATTGCCGTGGCCAAGGAACTGTTCGGCGAGAGCCAGTCCGATGATGAAGGCTACGTGATGGCCGGCGAGACCAATCTAATGACCTTTGCCGAGCTCTCGAGCGTTGAGAAGCTCAAAGAGCTATTTGATGCCTTTGGCCGCAAGCGTGACATTCTGCATCTGCTCGACCGCTGCCTCTCAGCTGATGGCGTACAAATCTTTATCGGCCAAGAATCGGGTTATCGCGCCTTTGATGGCGTCTCGCTGGTGACCTCCACTTATCAGAGTGATGATCAGGTGCTTGGCGTTTTAGGCGTCATCGGCCCCACCCGCATGGCCTATGATCGTGTCATCCCAATTGTGGATGTGACCGCCCGATTGCTCGGGCATGCCTTGAAACCCGGACATTAATCCCCATTTCAGCGTAAGGCTTAAGCTTTACCGACGGAGTAGTGCATGAGTGAAGAGCACAAGCGTGATGGCGAGTCGGATGAGGGCATCGTTGATACCGATGCGTTGAACGCCGCCAAGAACAATGACGAGCAAACGGATGCCGCAGCGGCCGCTGGCATGGAGGGTGATCCGCAGGAAGGCGACGCGGAGCTTGATCTCTCCGCCGCGCTAGCCGCAGCTGAGACCAGAGCCGAGGAGAACTGGAATCAGTTCCTGCGTGCTCGTGCCGAGATGGAAAACCTGCGCCGTCGTGCCGAGAAAGACGTGGCAGCCGCCCGTCAGGCTTCGCTGGAGAAGCTTGCCGGTGAGTTGCTCTCGGTCAAAGACAGCCTTGAGATGGGGCTTAAGGCTGCCAATGAGGATGGCGCGGATGTCGCTAAACTTGCCGAGGGATCGGAGCTGACACTGCGCATGTTCAACCAGGCGCTTGAGAAATTCAGCATCGAGGAGCTCAACCCGGAGGGAGAGCGTTTTGACCCGGCAGCGCATGAGGCCATGGCCGCGCAGGAAGCCGGTGATGTCGATCCTAATACCGTATTAACCGTGGTGCAGAAGGGCTATCGCATTGGCGAGCGGCTGCTGCGCCCCGCCATGGTGATTGTCGCCAAGGCGCCTTCTGACGCTGGGGCTTGAAAAAACGCACTGGCGCCTAAATTTCATTGAATACACTGATTGCAAAGATTTGAGGAGCTTTCTGGAATGGGCAAGATCATCGGAATAGACCTGGGTACGACCAACTCCTGCGTCGCGGTCATGGAAGGGGGGTCGTCACGAGTGATCGAGAATGCCGAAGGCGATCGCACCACACCATCCACTGTCGCGTTTACCGAAGACGGTGAGGTCTTGGTGGGCGCGGCCGCCAAGCGTCAGGCGGTCACCAACCCCGAGAACACGTTGCACGCCATCAAGCGGCTGATTGGACGTAAGTTTGAAGAAGACGTCGTCCAGCGCGACGTGAAGGAAATGCCCTATAGCATCGTGAAAGCCGACAACGGCGATGCCTGGGTGCAGGTGCGTGATAAGAAAATGGCGGCGCCGGAAATCTCAGCGCGTGTGCTGCAGAAGATGAAAAAGACGGCCGAGGATTATCTGGGTGAGGAAGTCACCGAGGCAGTGATCACTGTCCCGGCCTACTTTAACGATTCTCAGCGCCAGGCAACCAAAGACGCCGGCCGTATCGCGGGCCTTGAGGTCAAGCGCATCATCAATGAGCCAACGGCTGCGGCGTTGGCCTACGGTCTGGATAAAAAGGGCGGCGATCGCAAGGTGGCCGTCTATGACCTGGGCGGCGGTACGTTTGATGTCTCCATTATCGAAATCGCTGAGGTTGAGGGTGAGCATCAGTTTGAGGTGCTCTCCACCAACGGTGACACCTTCTTGGGCGGCGAGGATTTTGACCGCGCCATCATCGATTATTTGATTGCTGAGTTTAAAAAGGATCAGGGCATTGATTTGGCCGGCGACCGGCTGGCGCTGCAGCGGCTGAAAGAGGCCGCGGAGAAGGCCAAAATCGAGCTTTCTTCCTCGCAGCAGACCGAGGTCAACCTGCCGTACATCACAGCAGATCAGACCGGGCCGAAACATCTGAACTTGAAGCTCACTCGCGCCAAGCTCGAAAGCCTGGTGGATGAGCTGGTCAAGCGCACCATCAAGCCCTGTCAGGTGGCATTGAAGGATGCCAGCCTCAAGGCCGGTGAGATTGATGAGGTGATTCTGGTTGGCGGGCAGACGCGCATGCCGATGGTGGCCGAGGCGGTGAAGGAGTTCTTCGCTAAAGAGCCGCGACGTGACGTCAACCCGGATGAGGCGGTTGCAATTGGTGCCTCCATCCAGGGCGGCGTTTTGGGCGGCGATGTGAAAGACGTGCTGCTGCTCGATGTCACACCACTTTCGTTGGGTATCGAGACCATGGGTGGGGTGATGACCAAGCTCATCGAGAAGAACACCACGATCCCAACCAAGGCCAATCAGGTCTTCTCCACAGCCGAGGACAATCAGAGCGCGGTGACCGTGCATGTCCTGCAGGGCGAGCGTGAGATGGCAGGCGATAACAAATCGTTGGGTAAGTTTGATCTCTCCGACATTCCGCCAGCACCACGCGGTGTCCCGCAGGTTGAAGTGACCTTTGATATCGATGCCAACGGCATTTTGCATGTCACGGCCAAGGACAAAGGCACCGGCAAGGAGCAGTCCATTCAGATCCGCGCCTCGAGTGGTCTTTCGGATGATGAGATCGACCAGATGGTTCGGGATGCCGAGGCGCATGCGGATGAGGATCGGAAGGCCCGGGAGCTGGTCGAGGCCCGCAACCAGGCCGACACGCTGGTGCATGCCGCGCGCAAGAGCCTCGATGAGGTTGGCGACAAAGCCTCAGATGAGGAGAAAAAGGCTGTTGAGGATGCCATCGCCGAAGTAGAAGAAGCGATGAAGGGTAATGATAAAGACACCATTGAATCCAAAACCCAGGCGCTAGCTGAGGCCTCCGGCAAGCTTGCCGAGAAGCTCTATCAGGATGCTGGAGCGGGCGCTGGCGGCGATGCTGGTGCGGCACCGGGCGGTGAATCCGCGCAGGATGATGTGGTGGATGCGGAATTTGAGGAAGTCAAAGACGACGAGAAGAAGTAACCTCTCGGAATGGCAAAACGCGATTATTACGAAATATTGGGGGTTTCCCAGAACGCCTCCGAGAGCGACATCAAAAAGGCGTATCGACGCCTTGCGATGAAATACCACCCGGATCGTAATCCCGGCGATACCGATGCCGAGACGCGATTCAAAGAGGCCAAGGAGGCTTATGAGGTCTTAAGCGATGCGCAGAAGCGCTCGGCTTATGATCAGTTTGGCCACGCCGGCGTTGACCCCAGCATGGGTGGGGGCGGCGCGGGCGGCTTTGGCCGCGGCGGTGGTGATTTCTCGGATATCTTCTCGGATGTCTTTGGTGACATCTTCGGCGGCGGCCGCGGTGGCGGCTCTCGGGCATTCCGCGGCGCGGATCTGCGCTATCGCATGGAGGTCTCTCTGGAGGAGGCGGTTCAGGGCGTTGAGCGTGAGATCCGTATTCCTACCCAGGTAAAGTGCACCGCTTGTGATGGCAGCGGCGCGGCACCGGGCAGCAAACCGACAACCTGTCCAACCTGTCAGGGGCATGGTGATGTCCGGGTGCAACAGGGCTTTTTCTCGATACAACAGACGTGTCCGCAATGCAGTGGCACCGGGCAGATCATCTCTGACCCGTGTCGTGACTGTGGCGGCCGCGGCACTGTAGCCGATCAAAAAACGCTCAATGTGCGGATCCCGCCAGGCGTTGATAATGGTGACCGCATTCGTCTGAGTGGCGAAGGCGAGCCTGGCGAACAGGGCGGCCCGGCTGGTGATCTTTATGTTGAGATTTCGGTACGGGCACATACCATTTTCACGCGTGATGGCGCCGATTTGCGTTGCGAGATTCCGCTCGGAATCACAACCGCGGCGCTTGGCGGTGAGCTTGAAGTGCCAACACTCAACGGCCGCGTGACGCTACGTATCCCTGCTGGGACACAATCCGGTAAGGTATTTCGTGTGCGCGGCAAGGGTGTGAAACCGGTGCGCGGTGGCACACCAGGCGATTTGCTCTGCCGGGTGGCAGTGGAGACACCGGTCAATCTCACCAAGCAGCAGAAAAAGTTGTTTGAAGAGCTGGCCGAAACGCTTGAGAAGGGTGGTGAGCACCACTCACCAAGAGGCAGCTCTTGGGTGGATTCAGTGAAGTCTTTCTTTGAAGGGATGAAATTCTGATATGACGCGGGTCGGCATTCTGGGTGCAAATGGGCGCATGGGCCGAGTGCTGATCCATCTGGTCAATGAGGCTAGCGATCTGACGCTCTCGGCCGCGGTTGTCCGCAGCGGTAGCACGGATAAGCTCGGTGATATGAATGTGCCGGTTACCAGCGATGTTCAGGCAGCTGCCGCGCAATCAGACGTGTTAATTGATTTCTCCCTTCCAGCGGCTTTGGATGCAAATCTGGGTGCCGCTGAGGCCGCCTCGACGCCCATTGTCATCGGCACTACCGGGCTTGATGCTACAGGGCTTGGCCGTATTGATTCGGCCGCTGCCGTAATCCCGGTGGTCTATGCGGCGAATTACAGCAGCGGTGTGACGCTATTGCGCCGGCTTGCTGCGATGACCGCAGCCGCACTCGATGAAGATTTTGATGTCGAAATTCTCGAGGCGCATCACCGCAATAAGCAGGATGCGCCCTCGGGGACGGCACTTGCCTTGGGTGAGTCTGTTGCCGATGGCCGCGGCATAACGCTTGCTGATCAGGCCGTCTACAGCCGCGAGGGCATTATCGGTGCTCGCAACCGGGGCAGCATTGGCTTTCAGACGCTGCGTGGTGGCGACATCGTGGGTGAGCACACGGTGCTTTTTGCCGGCGATGGCGAGCGGGTTGAGCTGACACATCGAGCGTCTAGCCGTGAGACTTTTGCACGCGGTGCCTTGCGTGCCGGGCGTTGGCTGATAGGTCAAGCACCGGGGCGTTATGACATGGAAGACGTGCTCGGGCTCAAGGACTAAGTGATGCGCATAGCGATTATCGGTGCTGGCATAGCAGGCCTGAGCGCCGGCTCAACTTTGCGTGAGGCCGGCGTAGAAGCGGTGATCTACGACAAAGGCCGTGGCCCAGGTGGTCGCATGGTCAGCAAGCGGACTGAATGGGGCTCCATTGACTTGGGCGCACAGTATTTTACGGCGCGCGACCGCGCATTCCGCAGCGCAGTGGCGCAATGGGAAGCCGATGATGTGGTTGCTCCATGGTCGGTCAACCCATGGGTGTTGCCCGAGCGGCAACCAGCAAGCGCACAATCCCGTTTGGTGGCTAAACCACGCATGTCAGCGCTTGCCAAGCACCTGGCGGGTGATCTGGATGTGCGTTGCGGGGTGCAGATTAGCGAAATGACCCGCGAACTCGGTGGCTGGGTGCTGCGTGAGCGCCACGGTGATGTGCTGGGTGAATACGATGCGGTATTAGTCACCGCACCAGCCCCGCAGGCGCAGTCACTGCTGGCCGAACCCTGTCCCGGGCTGGCCGCCCAGGTGGGGGCTGCGCGTATGCAGCCCTGCTGGGCCGTTGGGTTGGTGCTTGAACATGCCCTAGAGCTTGATTTCTCTGCCGGTTTCCCCAGCAGTGGCCCGCTTGGCTGGGTGGCGCGCTCAGGCTCCCGGCCTGATCGCCCGCATTGGCCGGAGACCTGGATTTTGCATGCGACAGCGGCTTGGAGTGAGGCCAATCTGGAATGGCCCGAGGAAGCCGTCTCGGCGCATTTAACCGAAGCATTCAGCGACCTGGCTCACCGCCGTGTTCATGCCACCGGGCAGATTGCGCATCGCTGGCGGTTTGCCCGCGCTCGAAATGCACTGGGTGAGCAAACGGGTTACCTGGCAAGTGACGATGTGCTTTGCGCCGGAGACTGGGTTACGGATGGGCGTGTTGAGGGTGCTTGGCGCAGTGGTCAGTCTGCTGCGCAGGCTTTGGTTAGGATGGCGCGTGGGAGTGCGCCAGACGCTCAATAACTGCCTGATAAATCTCGCTGAGTTTCTCCAGAGACTGAATATCAACATGCTCATCGATCTGGTGAATGCTGGCATTTACCGGGCCCAGTTCAACTACCTCGGCACCAAGCGGTGCAATAAAACGCCCATCCGATGTTCCACCCGCGGTGTTGGGCCGCGGTTTTAGTCCTGTGGCTGCCGCAACTGCCTGCATGACGGTCTCACGCAGTGGCCCGGCCGGCGCGCTAAATGGGTCTGCGGAGTGCATCCATTCAATCCGACCTCGTTCGGCATGCTGCGCGAGTAGCTGCTCTATGCGGGTTTGGATATCAGCCGCGCTCAATGCCGGCGAGAAGCGCAGGTTGAATCGTGCCCGCGCCACGCCCGGGATGACATTGCGCTCATCGGTGTCCGTATCTAATCCTGTTATCTGCAATGTAGTCGGCGGGAACTCCGCGGTGCCCTCATCCCATTGTATTGCAGCGAGCTGACTGAGCACTGGCATCAGCCGGTGCAGCGGATTGTCGGCCAAATCCGGGTAGGCAACGTGGCCTTGTTGGCCTTCAATGGTGATCTCGCCACTCAGCGAGCCGCGACGCCCCACCCGAATGCTATCGCCCAGGGCCTGCTCGCTGCTTGGCTCGCCGACTAGGCACCAGTCGATAGGGCCTGTGAGATCGCTCAGTGTCTCGGCCACCGCCCGGATACCGTCGATGGCCGGGCCCTCTTCGTCGCTGGTTAGTAAAACACCGATGCGCATGTGATCGGGATGTACGTTGTGCTCGTTAAACAGTCGCTCGCAGGCGGTAACAAAGGCAGCAACGCTGCCTTTCATATCCGCGCTGCCGCGGCCGTAGAGCAATCCTTCGCGGATTTGCGGTGAGAACGGCGGGCTTGTCCATTTTTGGGTATCCCCAGGCGGTACGACATCGGTGTGGCCCAGGAAAAGCAACAGCGGCCCCTTCGCCCCACGCAGGCACAGCAAATTGCTGACATCACCCTGTGGCAGCCAGTAGCTGTCAAAACCAAGGGCCTCCAGGCGCTCGGCAATCAGCAGCTGGCAGCCGCCATCCTCCGGTGTGACAGAGGCCCGGGAGATTAGCTCCAAGGCCAACTCAACAGTAGGGGATGTTTCCTGGCTCATAACTCAGGGGCGCAGCAGCTCGTTGATGCCCACTTTAGCCCGCGTCTTGGCATCGACTTGCTTGATGATCACTGCGCAGTAGAGGCTGTGACTGCCATCGGCTGCTGGCAAGCTGCCCGGGACGACCACAGCACCGGCAGGCACCTCGCCATAACTGACTTCGCCGGTCTCGCGGTTATAGATTTTCGTGCTCTGGCCAATATAGACGCCCATCGAGATGACGGCGCCTTCGCGCACGATGACGCCCTCGACGATCTCAGAGCGGGCTCCAATAAAGCAATTGTCTTCAATAATGGTTGGGTTGGCCTGCAGTGGCTCAAGCACCCCGCCAATGCCAACGCCGCCCGAGAGATGGACGTTTTTGCCAATCTGCGCACAAGAGCCGACCGTCGCCCAGGTATCAACCATGGTGCCGCTATCGACGTAGGCGCCAATGTTGACGTAGGAGGGCATCAGCACCACGCCCGAGGCAATGTATGAGCCGCGTCGTGCGGCAGCTGGTGGTACCACTCGCACGCCATCGGCCGCAAAATCGGCGCTGTTGTAGTCGGCGTATTTCAGGGCAACTTTGTCAAAGTAATCCGTCTCTGCGCCGCGAATGCGCGCATTGGGGTTGAGGCGAAACGACAACAACACCGCTTTTTTCAGCCATTGATTGACCTGCCAGTGGTCACCCACTTTCTCCGCCACCCGGGCCTTGCCGCTATCGAGCTGTTGCAATGCGGCCTCAACGGCGTCGCGGATTTCAGCCGATGCGTTATCAGCGCTGATGGATTCGCGCTGCTCAAAGGCCTGTTCAATCGTTGCCTGAATCGAACTCATTCCTGGGTCTCCCTACTGAGAAAATCTGCTACACGATGGAGTGCATCCTCGCAGATGGCGGGCGCTGCCACCAGTGCAATGCGGACATAACCAGCACCGGGATTGCCATGGGCTGTATCGCGCGAGAGGTAACTGCCTGGCAACACAGTGACTGCGGTGTGTTGATAAAGCCGGCGCGTGAAGCTTTCATCATCGCCACCGGGCACCGGCAGCCAGATATAAAAGCCGGCCTCCGGTTCGCGATAGCGCTGAATGGGTTGTATCAGCGTCGCCGCCATCTCGAATTTGCGGCGATAAGCCTCGCGATTGTCCCGGACATGTGCTTCATCCTGCCAGGCTGCGATGCTTGCTTTTTGCACGTGCAGGGGTTGGGCGCAGCCCTGGTAAGTGCGATAGCGGCCGAAGGCCTTGATGAGTTGGTCATCCCCGGCGATAAACCCCGATCGCAGGCCTGGGGCATTGGAGCGCTTGGAGAGGCTGTGGAATACCAGACAGCCGGGAAAGCGATCTCGGCCGGCGGCCTGGCAGGCGGATAAAAGCCCGAGCGGTGGAGCGGCCTCATCACGATAGAGCTCGCTGTAGCATTCATCGGCAGCAATGATAAAACCGTGCTCGTCCTGTAGAGCAAAAAGCCGCTCCCAGAATGATTGCGGGATAACGCGGCCATTGGGGTTGCCCGGGGTGCAAATGTAAATAATCCCGCAGCGCCGCCATTGTGCGTTGCTAACCGACTGCAGATCGGGGAGCTGGTCGCTGCTTTCATTGGTATTTAAAAATACCGGTTGCCCACCGGCGAGAAGCGCTGCGCCCTCATAGATTTGATAGAACGGGTTGGGCATGAACACCGCGGGCTTTTCCTGCGGATTGAGAAGGGCTTGTGTGACCGCAAAAAGCGCTTCTCTGGTACCAGAAGCTGGCAAAATATTTTTATTAGGATCAATGGTTTCTGGGATTAAATTAAATCTTTTTATCAACCAATCCGCGATGCATTCGCGCAGGGTAGGTAAGCCCAGGGTGGCCGGATATTTGCCCAGGCTCTCGGCGCTATGATCCGCGAGCGCTTGGGTAATTAATGTCGGTGTTGGATGCTGCGGCTCGCCAATCGACAGCGGCGTCGGTGCCATATCCGTTGGCGGGCTAACATCGCCCAACAGAGCGCGCAGTCGCTCGAAGGGGTAGGGCTGCAGGCTCGCGATTCCAGGATTATATCGATCACTCATTCTAGACTCCGTCTCCCCGGCGCATGAGATCGGTCTGTTCATCAAACGCTTCCAACAGCTCGGTGCGTAGCGTCTGCCGAGTCTCGAGTGATAGCGGCTGGTTCGCTGCATTGGTAATAAAGAACACATCCTCTGCGCGCTCACCAATAGTGGAGATCTTAGCGTTCTGCACCCGCAATCCGTGGCGCGCAAAGAGATAACCGACCTGGGCCAGTAACCCGGGCTGGTCGCCGGTGATAAGCTCCAGCACTGTGCGTTCGTTGCGCTCATCATCACTGAATTCAACGCTCGTGGGCGTGTTGAAATGCCGCAGCCGTCGAGGCACGGCACGGGTTGAGGGTTCGGGCAGTGCGTCCGGGTTATGAAGTCGCTCAGCCATCGCCTGGCGAATCATCTCCACGCGCTCGGCATCGGCGGTTTCCGCAGGTGGGCTTGGTTGGACAAGAAAGCTATCGAGTGTGTAGCCGTTTGTGGTGGTGATAATGCGGGCATCAAGAATATCTAAATTAAGTTGATCGAGCGCCGAGACGGCGAGGGCAAAGACGTTATCGCGGTCACGGGTGTAGATGAATACCTCGATACCACCGCGCTTTTCACCCAGCTCCACCAATACCAGCGGCTCATGCGCTGCGCTGCCGGCGCCATGAATGGCCTCGGTATGCCAGGCGACTTCCTCGGCGCTGTAGCGCAGGAAATAATCCGGCGTGAAATGCCGCCAGATAGAGCGCACCGTCATATGGTGCAGGCCTCGGGCGCGGAGGAGTTCGCGCGCCCGGTTTTGCGCCTCGGCCACCAGCTCATCTTCGTCAATCGGACGGCCCAGCCCCCGCCGCAGCGCACGGGCCGCGCGAGAATGCAGCTCAAGCAGCAACGAGCCACGCCAGCTGTTCCAGAGCTTCGGGTCCGTTGCGCGTATGTCGGCTACCGTGAGCAGATATAAATAGTTGAGATGGTTCAGGTCGCCCATATCGCTGGCAAATTCATTGATCACGGCAGGGTCGCTGATATCGCGGCGCTGGGCGGTCATCGACATCAGCAAATGATTGCGCACCAGCCAGGCCACAAACCGCGCGTCATAGCGCGACAACCCATGCGTAAGGCAAAAGGCATACGCATCCTCTGCGCCAAGCTCTGAGTGATCGCCGCCACGGCCCTTGGCAATGTCGTGAAACAGCCCCGCAAGGTAGAGCAGCTCGGGTTTGGGAAGTCGTGCATGAATAGCGCTTAGTAGCGGGAATTCATCTCGATGCTCGGGCACGCCTAAGCGGCGCAGATTGCGCACGACCATCAGCGTATGCGTATCGACCGTGTAGACGTGGAACAGGTCATACTGCATCCGCCCGGTGATCGCGGCGAATGCAGGTATATAGCGGCCCAAAATGCCATGACCATGCAGGCGGCGAAGCGCATGTGTGATCCCGACCGGTTGGCGCAGTATTTCCATAAACAGGCTGCGCGCACGGATATCCTTTCGAAAACGCTCATCAATACGGTCGCGATTCTCTCGCAGCAGGCGCACGGTTGAGGCGCGGATGCCGCGGATTTCCGGGTATTGCTGCATGAGCAGGAATAGCTCAAGCATGGCAAAGGGGTAGCGACGGAATACGCTGCGATGCGTGACTTCAATAAAGCCACGCTTGATTTGAAAGCGCTTGTTTAAAAGCTGCGGTTTTTCATCGACATCGGCAAGGAGGATGGTTTCCTGGTAGAGCTGCAGCAGCATTTCATTCAGGCGATTAAGCCGCATGATGGTGCGATAGTAGCGCTGCATGAAATGCTCAACCGCCAGCGTGTGTTCGGCATCCTTGTAGCCAAACTGACGGGCAAGCTCAGTCTGGTATTCAAACAGCAGCCGGTCTTCGCGCCGGCCGGCAAGCAAATGCAGGGCAAAGCGCAGATCCCAAAGGTAATGCTGGCCCTGCATCAGGTCTTCGTATTCGGTTTGCGTTAAGAAGCCCAAATCCACCAGGTTGTCGAGTGACTGGGCGTTGAAATGCCGCTTGGCCACCCAGCCCACCATGTGAATATCGCGCAGCCCGCCAGGGCTTTCTTTTAGGTTGGGCTCGAGGTTGTAAGCCGTGTCGTGATAGCGCTCATGGCGTTTTTGCTGCTCTGCCCATTTGGCGGCAAAGAATTCGGGCCCGGGCCATACGTGTCTGGCATCGGTGGATTCCTGCATGGCGGTGAACAGTGTCTCATCGCCAATCAGGCAGCGCGCCTCCATGAGGTTGGTGGCGACTGTGATGTCTTTTTCGGCTTCATCGATGCATTCCCGTACGCTGCGCACGCTGTGGCCGACTTCGATACCGATATCCCAAAGCAGGGTGACGAAACAGCTAATGGCGCTATCCAGCGCCTGATCGGAGGCCGCGGGGACGATCACCATCAGATCGGTATCGGAGGCCGGATGCAGTTCGCCACGACCGTAACCCCCCACGGCAGCCAGACAAGCGCGTTGCGACTGCGCGCCTAAGCAATGCATCCACAAGCGGGTGACGATGGCATCCATGACCAGTGCGCGCAGCGGCACGAGCTCTGCCGCCGGTGTCCCCTCAAGAAATCGGGCTGCGAGCACTTGGTCGGCATTGTTCAGGGCATCGCGCAGAAGCGCAGCTGGGACTTGCTCCTCGCTGATCGAGGCGTCCAGTGCCGCTAAATCCAGCAGCTGACGATCGATCTCGTAGGCCTCACTCACCGGCGCTGTCACTCAGAGTGAGAATATCGACGCCATCTTCAGTGACGGCGACAGTGTGCTCCCACTGCGCGGAGAGACTGTGATCTTTCGTCACCACCGTCCATTGGTCGCCAAGCAGTCGAGTTGCGGCGCCCCCGGCATTGATCATGGGCTCGATCGTGAACGTCATTCCCGGCCGCAGGATTTCACCGGTTCCTGGGGTGCCGTAATGCAGCACTTGTGGCTCTTCGTGAAAGCCCTGGCCAATGCCATGGCCGCAGTACTCACGTACCACAGAGCAGCCTTTGCTCTCAGCGAGTGTCTGTACGGCATGCCCGATGTCGCCGAGACGGGCACCGGGCCGGACCTCTGCAATCCCGGCTTCAAGAGCGGCCTGGGCCACGTCAGTTACCCGGCGCGCCTGGATGCCGGGCTCACCGGCGAAATACATCCGACTGGTGTCCCCATGCCAGCCATCATGAATCACAGTGACATCAATATTCAGGATATCGCCGCGTTTCAGCTTTTTTGTCCCCGGGATGCCGTGACAGATAACGTGATTGACCGAGATACAGGTAGCTTTCGGAAAGCCGCGGTAGTTCAGCGGCGCGGGGATGCAATCCAGCGCCAATATTTTTTCATGGCAGAGTTGGTCGAGTTCGCCGGTGGTGATGCCAGGTTTGACATGCGCACCAATCATATCCAGCACAGCCGCTGCACGACGGCCTGCTGCTCGCATTTTCTCGATCTCTGCCGGGGATTTAATCGTGATGGTCATGAAGACTTTCAAATTGTCGAATCAAGCCGCCTATGGTATAAACGGCGCGCTCGCAGAGCAATGCGAGAATACTTCACACATGCATCGTCACGGCTGACGGGGTGCCCAAGCGGTTGTCAGTCGGGATGCATGGAGGATTAACCCGTACAATTTAAGGAGATTACGTCATGGCCAAAGTGACCATGCGTCAGATGTTGGAGGCCGGTGTTCATTTCGGTCACCAGACCCGTTATTGGGATCCGAAGATGGCCCCTTATATCTTCGGTGAACGCAATAAGATTCATATCGTCAACCTCGAGAAGACCCTTCCGCTCTACCAGGACGCCGTTAACTTTGCCGGCAAGCTGGTTGGCAATGGCGGTCGGGTGATGTTTGTTGGCACCAAGCGGGCTGCGCGCGATCCAGTGCGCGAGGAAGCCGAGCGTTGTGGTATGCCTTACGTCAACCACCGTTGGTTGGGTGGCATGCTGACCAACTTCCGTACCGTCAAGCGCTCAATCCGTCGTTTCAAAGAGCTCCAAGAGCAGAAGATGGATGGCACCTTTGACAAGTTGGGTAAGCGTGAGGTGCTCTCGCTGCAGCGTGAGATGGACAAGCTTGAGCGCGCTTTTGGCGGCATCGTCAATATGGAAGCGCTGCCGGACGCCCTGTTCGTGGTTGATGTCGGTTACGAAAAAATCGCCGTGCAAGAAGCGCAGAAGCTCGGTATCCCGGTGATGGCCGTGGTCGATACCAATAACAGTCCGCGTGATATTGATTACGTTGTCCCAGGCAATGATGATGCCATACGCGCCGTCCGCCTCTATCTGCGTGGTGTAGCGGACGCGATTATCGATGCGCGCATGGCAACCGCTCAGGCGGCTCCGGCTGGCGGTGATGAGTTCGTGGAGCTACCCGCTGATGGGGCCAGCGCTGAGCCAGTCCCAGCTGCTGAACCCGCCCCTGCACCTGAGCCAGTCCCAGCTGCCGAACCTGCCCCTGCGGCTGAGCCTGCTCCGGCTGTAGCTGAAGCCGAGCCTGCGGAAGCTATCAGCGAGGCGCCTGCTGCTGAGGCACCGGCCGCCGAGGCGCCAGCTGAAAAGCCTGCAGCAAAAAAGGCACCGGCTAAGAAAGCCGCCAGCACAAGCAAGGCGACTACGGCTAAAAAGACGACAACAGCCGCGAAGACCACGACGGCCAAGAAGTCGACGACGGCCAGCAAGACAACGGCTGCCAAGAAGCCAGCTGCCAAAAAGGCACCGGCTAAGAAAACTGCGGCCAAGGCAGAGTCTGAGGACAAAGCAGCCGAGACCAAAACCGACGGCGGTGAATAACACGCCGGTTGAAGTCAGATTGATAGAGGATTTTTGAATGGCGATTACCGCACAAATGGTCAAGGACCTGCGCGAGCGCACTGGCGCCGGCATGATGGAGTGCAAAAAAGCGCTGGTTGAGACCGATGGTGATATGGATGCCGCAGTGGAGCAGATGCGCAAACGCGGTCTGGCCAAGGCGGATAAGAAAGCCGATCGCGTGGCCGCAGAGGGCGCGGTTGTGGCAACGCTGGGTGCTGATGGCCGCAGCGGCGCATTGGTTGAGATTAACAGCGAGACCGATTTTGTCGCGAATGGCGACGATTTTCAGAGCTTTTCCGGCAAAGTGGTCGAGCGTATTCTCGCCGACGATCCGGCCGACCTGGATGCGCTGATGCAGATGCCATTTGATGGCGCTGGCGAGTCCGTCGAGATGGCGCAAAAAGAGTTGGTCGCCAAAATCGGCGAGAATATTCAGGTCCGCCGTTTCCAGCGCTATGCAAGTGACAACGGACGGATTTATCACTACCTGCACGGCAGCCGCATTGGTGTTTTGCTGGAGCTTGAAGGGGGCGACGAGGCCCTTGGCCGAGATCTTTGCATGCATATCGCAGCAAGCCGCCCGGTGTGTGTCAGTGTCGATGACGTGCCTGCTGAGCAGACTCAGAAAGAGCGCGAGATCCTGATTGCCCAGGCGCAGGATTCGGGCAAGCCGCAAGAGATCATTGAGAAGATGGTCGAGGGCCGGCTGCGGAAATGGCTGGCGGAGATCACCCTGTTGGGTCAGCCGTTCGTGAAGGATCCGGATCAGACGGTTGAAGCGTTGCTCAAAGCCAATAATGCCCGGGTAGTTCGGTTTGTGCGCCTGGAAGTTGGCGAAGGCATTGAGAAGCGCGAAGAGAACTTCGCCGAAGAGGTTGCAGCAACGATTAAAGGCAGTTAGGAGCAAACCATGGCTGAACCGAAGTATCGACGCATTCTGCTCAAGTTGAGCGGGGAGGCGCTCCTCGGTGACGCCGATTACGGAATTGATCCTGTGGTCTTGCGCCGATTGGCTGCAGAGGTCCATGCCCTTATCGATCGCGGCGTTGAAGTGGCGCTGGTGATCGGCGGGGGCAACATCTTCCGCGGTGCGGGCCTTGCCGAATCTGGGATGGATCGGGTTAGCGCCGATCACATGGGCATGCTGGCAACCGTCATGAATGGTCTGGCCATGCAGGATGCGCTCGAGCGCGAGGGTGTCTTCACCCGCGTGATGTCGGCCATCAAGATCAACCAGGTTTGTGAAGACTACATCCGCCGTCGCGCTATTCGTCACTTAGAGAAAGGACGCGTCGTGATCCTCGCCGCCGGTACCGGCAATCCGTTCTTTACCACGGATTCAGCAGCCAGTCTGCGCGCTGTGGAAATCGGTGCTGATTTGATGCTCAAGGCAACTAAAGTCGATGGCGTCTACTCGGCCGATCCGGTGAAGGATCCAACGGCAACGCGCTATGACTACCTCACCTACGACCAGGTGCTCGATCAGCGTCTCTCGGTTATGGATGCCACAGCCATTGTGATGTGCCGAGATCAGAATATGCCCATCGTGGTTTTCGATATTAACCGCCCCGGTGCACTTGCCAGTATTATCGATGGAGATGCGATTGGCACCCGGGTGGAGAGAGGGTGACGAAATGATTGATGACATTACCCGTGATGCGGACTCCCGTATGGCAAAAAGTGTGGAGAGCCTGAATCAGGATCTGCATAAAATCCGCACAGGCCGTGCCCACACCAGTCTGCTGGATCAAGTGAGCGTGGATTATTACGGTTCAGAGGTGCCACTGAATCAAGCGGCTTCTGTGGGAGTGGCGGACTCTCGCACCCTCACTGTGACGCCGTTTGATAAGAGCATGATTGCTACGGTGGAGAAGGCCATCATGGAGTCCAACCTGGGGCTTACACCCAACTCAGCCGGCCAGACCATTCGCATCCCCTTGCCGCCGCTTACCGAAGAGCGCCGGCGCGAACTCGTGAAAGTTGTGCGCGGTGAGGGTGAGCAGGCCAAAGTCGCCGTGCGCAATATTCGGCGGGATGCCAATGGCGATTTCAAACAGCTTCTCAAGGAAAAGGAAATCACTGAGGACGAGGCCAAGCAGGCCGAGGATCAGATTCAAAAGCTCACCGATAAACATATCCACGCAATCGATGAATTGCTTGCTGCCAAGGAAGAGGAGCTGATGTCCGTTTAGGAACATCAGCCGGCGCGCTTATTGGAATGACTGAACAACCACGGGCGATTCCCCAACATGTCGCCATCATCATGGATGGCAATGGACGCTGGGCTGCCCGTCACGGAGAGCCGAGGCACCATGGCCATCGCGCTGGTGCCGATTCGGTGCGCGCCGCCGTTGAGACCTGCGCTCGCGCCGGCGTCGAATCGCTCACGCTTTTCGCCTTTAGCAGTGAAAACTGGCAACGCCCGGCCGCCGAGGTGAAAATGCTCATGGAGCTTTTCATGCGGGTGCTGGAGCGCGAAACCGACAAACTGCATGAAAACGGTATCCGTCTGACGATTATCGGAGATCGCTCCCGCCTCTCACCACGGCTACAAGAGCGCTGTGCAGCAGCAGAGTCGCTAACGGCGGAAAACACCCGCATGCAGCTGAATATTGCAGCAAGTTATGGCGGGCGCTGGGATATTGCGATGGCCGCTCGGCGACTGGCCCAGGCAGCGCTTGCCGGTGAACGCAGCCTTGAGTCTATCGATGAGGCAGCGATGGCGAGTGAGGTTTGCTTGCACGAGCTCCCGGAGCCTGATCTTTTTGTGCGCACTGGCGGTGAGCAGCGCATCAGCAATTTCCTACTCTGGCAGCTTGCCTACACCGAACTCTATTTCACGCCTGTGCTCTGGCCGGACTTTGACGCCAGCGAGATGACCCGTGCATTACAGTGGTTTGCAACACGCGACCGGCGCTTCGGCCAGGTTGGCCGGGAGGATGCAGGCCATGGGACAGGTTAGTCGGCGCGTGGCAACGGCCTTGCCGCTCGCCGCGGCTGCACTGGCGGCAATCTGGTGGTTGGATAATTATTGGCTGGCCCTTGGTTTTGCGGTCATTACGCTGCTCGGTGCCTGGGAATGGGGTCGGCTCTGTGGGCTTTCTTTGGCCCGCAACACATTTTATGTCCTGATCATTGCCGGTTGTGTATCAGCCATCTATTTCAGTGACTTTCACCTCGATGATCGATGGGCCGTCCCAGGGTTTTTATGGTGGTTGGCGATCGCATTGTGGGTTACGTCGCAGTCGCGGGTGGAAAAGCCCCGCGCGTTACCGCGCTGGCTGCGCCTGATCGCAGGTGTGTTGACGCTGGTATTGGCTTGGGCAAGCCTCACAAGCCTCCACGCAATATCAGCGCAGGGGGCTTTCTGGCTGACGTTGCTCTTTGCGCTGGTTTGGGGGAGTGATACTGGCGCCTTTTTTAGCGGCAGACGCTGGGGGCATCACTCGCTAGCGCCTGCCATCAGCCCCGGTAAAACCTGGGAGGGTTTCGCGGGTGGGCTACTCATTGGAGTGATCATTGCGTTACTCATTTATGCAGCGGGGAGCTTGCAGGGCCTAGCGCTACCCAGCATCAGCTGGGTACTCCCGGTCTGTGTCATGGTGATTGGCTTTTCTGTAGTGGGTGACTTGGCTGAGAGTCTGCTCAAGCGCCAGATTGGGGCCAAGGACAGCGGGCATTTGCTCCCGGGGCACGGCGGGGTGCTGGATCGCGTGGATGCGCTGCTGGCAGCCGCTCCGGTGCTGGCGATGGCGTTGACGAGGGTGTCATGAGCGATACCCGTCAAAGCATTTGCCTGCTCGGTGCAACGGGTTCGATTGGTCGAAGTACGCTGGATGTCATAACACGTCACCCCGAGCGTTTTCGCGTGGCTGTCCTCACCGCAGCCAGCAATGTTGCGGAGATGGCGCGGTTATGTCGGCGGCACCATCCCCAGCTTGCGGTGATGGCGGATGTTGAGGCTGGCGCGGCATTGGCGGGTGAAATTGCCGATTTGCCCAATACCGAAGTCATGGTTGGCGCCAAGGCCATTGCAGAGGCCGCCGCGTTATCTGAGGTAGATACCATCGTCGCAGGGATTGTCGGCTCTGTCGGGCTTGCGCCCTGTCTGGCGGCCGTCCGGGCTGGAAAACGATTATTGCTGGCCAATAAAGAGCCATTGGTGGTGGCCGGAGAGCTTTTGATGGCCGAGGCGCGGCGCTGTCAGGCCACAGTGCTGCCTATTGATAGCGAGCACAATGGTATTTTCCAGCTTTTGCCTGCGGACTATTCGCGCGGCTTGGAGGGCTGCGGTGTTGAGCGCTTAATACTTACCGCCTCGGGCGGGCCTTTCCGCACTCGCGATCCGTCTACATTCTCAGCCATTACGGTTGAGGAGGCATGCCGGCATCCAAACTGGTCGATGGGTCGGAAGATTTCTGTTGATTCAGCCACCATGATGAACAAGGGGCTTGAGGTCATCGAGGCTGCGCGGTTTTTTGGTATTGCTGGCGAGCAGGTGGATGTGGTGGTGCACCCACAAAGTTTAGTTCATGCGCTGGTACAGTATCGGGATGGTTCGATGCTCGCAGAAATGGGAAATCCGGATATGCGCACGCCAATAGCGCATGCGCTTGCCTGGCCGGAGCGGATTACCGCGGGTGTACAGCCGCTTGATTTGATCAGCGCCGGGCAGCTGCAGTTTGAACAGCCGGATGCAAAGCGTTTCCCATGCCTGGGCCTCGCTCGTCAGGCGCTTGCAGCTGGACAGGCTGCCACGGCAGTGCTGAATGCCGCCAACGAGGTGGCAGTGGCGGCATTTCTGCAAGGCACTTTGCGCTTTGATCGAATTGCAGGGCTGATTGAAGAAACGCTTGGGCGGGTGGACAGTCCGAGTGCGCCAACGCTTGAGGGGTTAATGGCACAAGAATCCGAGGCAAAACGCCAGGCACAAACGCTGCTGGCAGGTGAGGGTCGATGATGGACTGGCTAATTAACATTATCGGTTTCCTGCTGGTCATCGGCGTGCTCGTGACCGTGCACGAGTTTGGACATTTTTGGGTGGCGAGACGCGTTGGGGTCAAGGTCCTGCGCTTTTCAGTAGGTTTTGGCCAGCCCTTACTCAAGCGCACTGGCCAGGATGGCACCGAGTATGTTCTTGCGGCCATTCCGCTTGGCGGTTACGTCAAGATGCTGGATGAGCGGGAAGCGCCAGTTGAGGCCAGCGAGCAAAGTCAGGCGTTTAATCAAAAACCCCTTTGGGCGCGGAATGCCGTCATCCTTGCCGGCCCGATGTTCAACTTCGCGCTTGCGATCATTGCCTATTGGCTGGTTTTTGTCATCGGTGCGACGGAGTTACGCCCGGTGCTTGGCCCAGTAATCCCTGAAAGCCCGGCGGCTGAGGCGGGGCTCGCCGAGGGCGACGAGCTGCTGCGTGTTGATCGAGTTGAAGTGGATGCCTGGGATCAAGCGATTGTCGCGCTCCTAGATGCCGCTGGCGATGACCCGATTCCGGTGCATGTGCGACGTGGCAGCGGAGCAGAAGCCACGGTCATGCTTGACCTCGCTGGCCAGCGCCTGTTTGACGAAGAAGGTGAGGTGCTTAACATTATTGGCTTGACACCCTGGCAGCCAACGATTGAGCCAATCGTCAATGAAGTTGTCGCGGGCGGGGCGGCCGCGGAGGCTGGGCTGCGCTCTGGTGACCGAATAACGGCGGTGAATAATCGTGATATTGATAGCTGGACGGCACTGGTGCGGATCATACGCCCGCTTGCCGATCAGGCAGCTAATGTCACGGTAATGCGTGCGGGCGAGCCAGTGACGCTGTCGGTGCAGCTACAGGGCCGTGGCGAAGGCGCATCGCGCATTGGTGTTTTGGGTGTCACACCCAGGGTGCCGGATGGGCTTTTTGAGTCGATGCGCCATGAGGTTCGTTACGGCGTCTTTGAATCTGTGCCCAAAGCTGTTGCGGCCAGTTGGCGGGCGTCAACACTCACCATTGATGTCTTGGTGAAGATGGTCGTTGGCGAAGCCTCGGTGAAGAATCTCAGCGGCCCGATTAATATTGCGCAATACGCGGGCGACTCCGTATCGCTTGGAATTATTCCCTTTCTGAAGTTTCTCGCGATTGTCAGCATTAGTCTTGGTATCCTTAATCTAATGCCGGTGCCCGTACTCGATGGCGGGCATCTGCTCTACAACTTCATCGAATGGGTGCGGGGGCGGCCATTATCCGAATCGGCCCAGGGATTCGGGCAACAAATTGGAATGGCGCTTTTGTTCATGTTGATGGGGCTTGCATTCTACAACGACCTGTATCGTCTATTTGGCGCCGGGAGCTGAAGCAAAGGGCTGATAATGCGAATGAGACTGGCCGCACTACTGATCTTGACTCTGCTAATGGGAACCGCCCAGGCGTTCACGATCGAGGAAATACGCATACGCGGACTCGAGCGGATTACCGAAGGCACAGTGCTGAATTATCTCCCGCTAGAGGCGGGTGATGAGCTTGATTCCTCGCGTAGTGCCGATGCCCTCGAAGCGCTCTTTGATACCGGTTTCTTTGATGACGTGCAGCTTCTGCGTGAAGACGATGCGCTTATTATCGAAGTCCGTGAGCGGCCAGCAATTGCGCGAATTGAGTTTATTGGCAATGACGCCATCGCCGGTGATCGACTGCGCGACGGCCTTGCCGGTGCTGGCCTTGGTGAAGGCCAGAGCTTTGACCGCTCGTTATTGGCCACCATCGAGCGCGAGCTCGAGCAGCAGTACTTTGCCCTTGGTTATTACGATATTGATGTCGATAGCACGGTCTCGCCCCTGCCGCGCAATCGCGTAAGCCTGCGGCTCGATATCGAGGAGGGAGAACCTGCCTCAGTCGAGCCTATTCGGTTTATCGGCAATCGCGATTTCGATACCGATCGACTGCGTGATCAATTCCAGATGGGCCCGAAACCCTGGTGGGCATTTCTTTCCAATCGCGATAAATACTCCCGCGAGCGTCTGGCCGCCGATCTTGAGCGCTTGAGTGCGTTCTATCGTGACCGTGGCTATGCCGATTTTCAGGTAGAGTCCACACAGGTCACAATCAGCCCCGATCGCCAGCGTATTCACGTGACCGTCAATCTGGATGAGGGTGTGCAGTACAGCGTGGGCGATATCGCGCTGGCTGGCGATTTGATCTATCCGGAATCCGAGCTTCGGCCCTTGCTCCAGATTGAAAGTGGCGAGGTGTTTAATCAACGCTCGATTACCCGTACGGTCGAGGCGTTACGGGAGAAGCTTGGCGAGCGTGGTTATGCCTTTGCCCGGATTAATCCATTACCGGAGCTGCGCGAGTCCGATCGTGAGGTGGATCTGACATTTTTTGTGGACCCTGCAGAGCGGGTCTACGTGCGTCGCATCCGCATCAGTGGCAACGAAACCACCCGAGACGATGTGATCCGCACGGAATTGCGCCAATTTGAGGGCACCTGGCTATCCACTAGCGATCTGCGTGAATCGGAATCGCGTTTGGGGCGCTTGGGCTTTTTTGGCGACATCAGCATCGATACACCGCGTGTCCCCGGTACTACCGATCAAGTGGATGTGGAGGTGAATGCCACCGAACGGCTGTCTGGCAGTATTCGTGCGGGCGTTGGCTTTGGCAGTGACCAGGGCGTAATCCTGAGCCTGGGTATTCAGCAGGATAATGTCTTTGGCACCGGTGACCGGGCGGAGTTTGTCGCCAATAGCGATGACTCCGATACGCTCTATCGCATCTCTTATTTAGAGCGTAACCACACCATGAGCGGGATCGACCGGCGCTGGGCGCTCTCATTCCGTGACCGGGACGCCGATGAGGCGGATTTGGCGGATTACGGATTGGAGACTGCAACGGCCTCCTATGGTTATCGCATCCCAGTGACGGCCAATGACCGTATCGGTATCGATTTGGAATTTGATGATGTCACGTTGAATTTCAATACCCCCACCGATCTGCAAGAGCAGTTTGAGCAGAATAACGGTTCGGGTAATCAGGTGATTCGCACCAATCTGGCCTGGACACGGGATACGCGTAATCGCGCCATCTTCCCCACCCAGGGCGCACGCCAGCAGACCCGTTTGGAAGCGGCGATCCCGGGCGCCTCCGATCTTGAGTATTACCGCTTAACTTATGAACAGTCGCGGTATGTCGGGCTGACCGAGCGCTTTACCCTTGTCTTGGATGGCAGCCTTGCCTACGGCGATGCCTATGGTGATACCGACCGCCTGCCGTTTTATGAGAATTTCTATGCCGGTGGTATTACCACCTTGCGTGGCTTTGAGCGCAATTCGCTGGGGCCGCGTGATGAGAATGATGACCCTACCGGCGGTAACTTCCGCGCCCTGGGCAGGGCCGAGGTACGATTCCCAATCGCGCAGGACGATGAGGGCAATAACCTGCGTATGTCCACATTTATTGATGCCGGGCAGGTCTGGGATCGCGAGGAAACCGGCCCGGATGGTGATATCAGCGTGAGCGATTTACGTTATGCCGCCGGTTTGGGTCTGGTCTATTACTCGCCGATTGGGCCGTTGACGATGAGCGTGGCCCGTCCGCTGAATGAAGAAGCGGAAGACGAAACCCAGTTCTTCCAATTCACCATTGGAGCCTTCTTTTAATGCTGTTGCGCCGTCTTTGTCTTGGTCTTGTGCTTTTAATGGCCGCGGGCAGCAGCTACGCCCAGCTTGCCGGCGATCTGCGCATTGGTTACGTCAATCCCGGACGGGTCTCTGATGAGGCGCCACAGGCGGATGCTGCCCGGGAGCAGCTGCAGCAGGAGTTCGCGCCACGCGATGCGCGCATTGTGGAAATGCAGGATGCGCTGCGGGCGCTTGAAGACCGGCTGGCCGAACAGCGGCTGACGATTTCACCGGAGGCCGAGCAGGAGCTGCAGCGAGAGATTGTTACCCGTCGTCGAGAGATACAGCGCCAGCAGGAAGCCTTCCGTGAGGACTTCAACCTGCGTCGCAACGAGGCGCTGGGTAACCTGCAGCGGCGCATTCTGCAGGTGGTTGAACAGTTTGCCCGGGATGAGGGATTTGACCTGGTGGTGAGTGACGGAGTGGTGTTCGCCAGCGAGGCCGTCAACATTACCGACCGCATTATTGAGCGACTGCGTCTGCAACACGAGCAGCAAAGCGCGCCGGAGTAGGGGAGGCGCTGCGTGAGCAAACGGGTCTACAGGTTGGATGAGCTCGCTGAGTTGACTGCCAGCACGCTTCTCGGGCCTGCGGATCTTCAGATCGATCGGGTTGCGACACTGACGGCTGCGGAGCCCGGCGCAATCAGCTTTCTGGCTAATCCGCGGTACCGTCGCCAGCTGGCCGATACTCATGCCAGTGCGGTGATTCTTGCGGATGCAGAGCTTGCACCGGATGCCAATTTCGCCCGGCTTTGTAACGAGAACCCCTATCTTGCCTTTGCTCGCATCTCACGCGCACTCAACCCCCTCCCGCAGCCGGATGCCGGTGTTCATGCAACCGCTGCTGTTGCAGCTGATGCGGTGATAGGCGTAGAGGTCGAAATTGGGGCGCAGGCTGTTATTGGTGAGCGTGCCATCATTGGTGCCCGCAGTATTATCGGCGCAGGCACGGTGATTGGCCCGGGCGTCACAATTGGCGAGGATGCCTGGATTGGCCCAAATGTCACGATTATCGCTGCGGCCACTTTGGGTAATCGGGTGCAGGTGCATCCGGGAGTGGTCATTGGCAGTGACGGGTTTGGCTTCGCTCACGCAGGTGATCATTGGGAGGCTGTGCCGCAGCTTGGTAGCGTTTTCATTGCTGATGATGTCTCGCTGGGCAGCAATACCAGCATTGACCGTGGTGCTCAGGATGACACGCGAATCGAGACCGGCTGTAAAATCGATAACCTGGTTCAGGTTGCCCATAACGTCCAGATTGGCGCGCATACGGTGATTGCTGCTGGCAGCGGGATTTCAGGCAGTACGCGCATCGGGCAGTATTGCAGCATTGGGGGGCAGGTAGGTTTTGCCGGGCATTTAGAGATTGCTGACCATTCCACGTTCACAGGCATGAGCATGGTGACCGGTCATATTCGCGAGTCGGGCGTTTATTCCTCCGGCGTGCCGGCAGCACCAAATCGTGAATGGCGGCGCAATGCGGTGCGTTTTCGTCAGTTGGAAGAAATGGCGCGGCGGATTGAGGCGCTCGAGCAGCGTCTGAGCCAAACAGGGGAGAAGAATGATCAATCAGACCATTGATATCGAGGGGATCAAGCGCCGCCTGCCGCATCGCTACCCGTTTTTACTTGTTGATCGAGTAACCGACTTCACTCCGGGGGAATCCTTAACGGCCGTGAAAAATGTCACGGCGAATGAGCCCTGGGTGACCGGGCACTTCCCGCAGCAGGCCATTATGCCTGGCGTATTGATTGTCGAGGCGATGGCACAGTCGTGTGGACTATTGGCTTTTGTCACGCGTGAGGCACAGCCTGATGCGCAAATGCCCCCTGAGGCACCGCTCTTCTACCTGGTAGGCGTTGACGAGGCACGCTTTAAACGACCCGTTGGTCCGGGCGATATCCTTGAGCTCAAGGCCACGCTCGATCGAGTTGTGCGGGGCATTTGGCTATTCAGCGTACGCGCGGAGGTAGACGGTGCGCTTGCCGCCAGTGCCGGGATCCGCTGCACCATGAGGGAGATGTGAGCGCGATCCATCCCACAGCCATTGTTGACCCCGGGGCCAAAATTGCCGCGGGTGTCGAGGTTGGCCCGTATGCAGTGATTGGGGACCAGGTCACGATTGAAGCCGACTGCTGGATTGGCCCGCATGCCCTGGTGCAGGGGCCTAGTCATATCGGTGCAGGTAGTCGGATTTTCCAGTTTGCCTCAGTCGGCGCGATCCCACAGGATAAAAAATTCGCCGGCGAGAACAGCCGATTGGAGATTGGCCGTGGCAATACCATACGTGAGTGCGTGACGATTAACCGCGGCACGGATGATGGCGGCGGTGTTACCCGCATTGGCGATGAAAACTGGATTATGGCTTATGTGCATATCGCTCATGACTGTCATATCGGCAATGGGACGGTGTTTGCCAATGGCGCGTCGCTGGCCGGTCATGTCAGTGTTGAGGATGACGTGACATTAGGCGGATTTACACTGGTCCATCAGTTCTGCCGGCTTGGCCGTGGCTGCTTCACCTCTATGGGCAGCTGCATCCGGCGTGATGTGCCGCCCTGGGTTATGGTATCCGGTGACCCTGCCGAGCCACATGGCACCAACAGTGAGGGGCTGCGTCGCCACGGCTTTGACACCCAGGCCCAGCAGCGTCTTCGTAACGCCTACCGCATTCTCTACAAACGCGGGCTACGGCTTGAGCAGGCCATTAGCGAAATTGAGCAAAGTCATGCCGATGACTCCGCCGTGGCCGCGCTTATCGCCTTTATTCGCGATTCACAACGCGGCATTGTCCGTTAGGACGGCACAGTGCCGATGAAGATCGCGCTGGTCGCAGGAGAACCTTCGGGCGATTATCTGGGTGGCGGCTTAATTAAGGCCCTGCGCGAAGCCCATCCGGATGCGGAATTCGAGGGGGTCGGCGGGGAGCATATGACCGCCGCCGGTCTAAAATCGCTCTACCCCCTGGAATCCCTCTCGGTGATGGGTGTGGTGGAGGTGATCGCGCATCTGCCGCGTTTGCTGGGCATCCGCAAAACACTGCGCCGGCGCTGGCTTAAAAATCCACCGGATTTATTTATCGGCATCGATGCACCAGACTTTAATCTGGGCATCGCCAAAAGTCTCAAAGCAGCGGGCATCCCCACCATTCAATATGTCAGTCCCACCGTTTGGGCTTGGCGTCAAAAAAGAGTGCATGCGTTGCGCAAAGCTGTGGATCGTGTGCTCTGCATCTATCCATTTGAACGGGATTTCTTTGCCCAACAGAATATTGATTCGGTCTTTGTTGGTCATCCGCTTGCCGATGTGATCCCGCTTGAGCCGGATCATTTGGCCGCACGTCAAAGCCTGGGCTATACCAATGCCGATCAATTACTGGCGATATTGCCCGGTAGTCGACGCAGCGAAGTTGATCGGCTGTTACCGATATTCGGTGAAACGGCGCGACGATTAAAAACGCGCTGGCCGCAAATGAAGTTTGTCCTTCCGGCCGCCACGCCAGTGCTGCAGCGGTATATCGAAGCAAAGCTTCCCGCAACCGGGCTTAGTGATGTCACGGTTATCAGCGGTAACGCCCGCACGGCATTGGCGGCAGCGGATGCGGCCTTAGTGGCCTCGGGAACGGCCACACTGGAGGCGATGCTCTCTAAATGCCCCGCAGTGATGGCCTATCAGGTTAATCGACTCACCGCATTTCTGGCACAGCGCAGTCTGACGATTTCCTTTTTTGCCATGCCCAACTTAATGGCCGGCGAGATGATCATGCCGGAGTTTACCCAAGATGAGGCGACGGCTAAGCGAATAACCCCGGCGATTGCGCGTTTAATTGAAAGCCCGGATAGCCGAGAGCGACTGGCTGCGCGGTTTGCTCAATTGCATGGTTTATTGCGCCAGGATGCGAGTTATCGTGCGGCCGAGGCCTCACTGGGACTCATCCAGCAGAGGATCACCGATTGAGTATCGCCATTGAGACGCATGTCGCCGGCGTCGATGAGGTCGGTCGGGGGCCGCTGGCTGGGCCTGTAGTGGCCGCAGCGGTCTGCCTGTCGCCCCATCTGGATTGGTCGGCGCTACGGGATTCAAAAAAGCTCAGCGCCCGGCGGCGAGAGGCTTTGGACGAAGAGATTCGGCAGCAGGCGTATGCCTTTGCGATTGCTAGTGCCAGTGTTGAGGAAATCGATGCACTGAATATTCGTGGGGCTACCCACCTAGCTATGCAGCGCGCTGTTGCAGCGCTGCAGCCATCGCCGGGCAAGATCTTGGTGGATGGGAATGATTTGCCGGTTTTTGATCGGCCAGCCCAAGCCATTGTTGGTGGTGACGGGCAGGTTCCGGCGATTGCGGCGGCATCGATTATCGCCAAAGTGCATCGTGACCGGTGTTTGCTCGAGCTACACGATCAGTATCCCGGGTATGGATTTGATCGGCATATGGGGTATCCCACTGCCGAGCATCGTGCCTGTCTGGCGCAACTGGGGCCAACACCGGCCCACCGCCGGTCTTTTGCCCCGGTGCGTGCGGCTATAGCGCAGCGCGAACTGCCGCTATAACCCGATCAATATCGGTGTCTGCCAACTCCGGGTAAATGGGCAGAGAAAAACACCGCTGAGCCACTGATTCGGCAACCGGTAGGGCGGTCGTCGCTCCGTCGCCTTCTGACTGAAATGCATTCTGCTGATGCAACGGCACTGGGTAGTAGATAGCCGAGGCAATGTCCTCGGCAGCAAGCGCGGCCATGATCATCTCTCGCTGCTGCGGCTCAGCACAGAGCAGGGTGTATTGATGATAGACATGCTGGCCGATGCCATCTTCATACGGCACGGTCACCCCGGCAATATCCCTTAGGCCCTCGCTGTAGCGGCTTGCCACGCGGTGTCTTGCCTGGTTGAAGCTCTCAATATGCGGCAGTTTGGCGCGCAAAATGACAGCCTGTAGTTCATCGAGCCGGCTGTTATAGCCAATGCGGTCGTGATAATACCGGCGCTCACTGCCGTGGTTGCGCAGCATTTTAATCTGCTCAGCGATGGCCTTGTCGTTGGTTGTCACTAATCCGCCGTCGCCATAACCGCCCAAGTTTTTACTTGGAAAGAAACTGAACGCCCCAGTCACACCGATTGTCCCCGTCATGCGACCTTCGATATCAGCGCCAAAGGATTGAGCACAATCCTCAACGATGGCAAGTGCATGGCGTTTGGCGATTGCTTCGATGGCCGGCATATCGGCCGGCTGGCCGAATAGATGGACTGGGATAATCGCGCGCGTTCGACCAGTAACAGCCGCCTCAACCGCTTTTGGGTCAAGATTGAATGTTCTGGGGTCAATATCCACAAACACTGGTTTCGCGCCGACGTAACAAATGGCCTCGGCCGTGGCGATAAAACTAAACGGCGTTGTGATGACTTCATCACCGGCTTTGATCCCCGCGCCCAGCAACGCCAGGTGTAGGGCGTCAGTGCCAGAGGCAACCCCAATGGCATGTTTTGCGCCCAGATAATCGGCCGCTTCTCCTTCAAAAGCCTGGACATTCGGGCCCATGATGAACTTCGCCTCATCCAGGGCCTGGTGGAGGCCGGATTCAATGGCTTCGCGCACTAATGGATACTGCGCCGTCAAATCAACCATTGGAATCGGGGTGTGTGCGCTCATAGG
Source organism: Spiribacter sp. (assembly GCA_965658695.1). Taxonomy (GTDB): domain Bacteria; phylum Pseudomonadota; class Gammaproteobacteria; order Nitrococcales; family Nitrococcaceae; genus Spiribacter. The sequence goes on along the minus strand of CBFHTR010000002.1, from coordinate 90,646 downwards.
GGGTTCCTGGTTAATTGATGCCCAATCTCAATGGCCGCGGCCAGTGCGCGGCGCCCGTCGGTACCGCTAACCACGGGGGCGGCGCGGTTGCCGATGGCCGTGAGAAAGGCATCGATTTCATCGGCCAGCGCATCGTTCAGGCCGGCTTCGCGTCGTTCATGCTGGATTTGCTCCATGCTGGGTGGGGCATCGTCCTGTGCATCTCGGCGCTGAATATCCAATACGCCTTTCTGCAGATCAAGCGCTAGATAAGCGTTGCGTTGAAAAATGCGCATGCGCCGTTCTGCCTTCGGGCTGACCCGGCTGGCGGTGACATTGGCGATACAACCATTGCCAAAGCGAAGGCGGGCGTTGGCAATATCAATATCCCCGGAGATAACTGCGGCACCGCTCGCATCCATTTGCTCGAGGGGCGCATCAACTAGCTCAAGAATTAAATCAATATCGTGAATCATTAAGTCCAGGACCACACTGACATCGGCGCCGCGCGGATTAAATGGGGCGATGCGGTGCGATTCAATAAACAGTGGGTCGCTGACTTCAGCCGCCGCGACCACCATCGCGGGATTGAATCGCTCCAGATGCCCCACCTGTAATAGGCAGCCATGTTGATCAGCCGTGGCAATTAATGCATCGGCCTCATCCAGTGTGGTGGTCATAGGCTTTTCCACCAACAGGTGAATGCCGGCTTGTAAAAGGGGCATTGCCATTGCGTGGTGCAGGCGGGTGGGCGTGACAATGCTCACAGCATCCACCAGGCCGTTCAGCTCACCGAGATCGGTTAATGCCTTGCAATCCAGCTCGGCTGCAACGGCTTTGGCCCGTTGCGGGTCGGAATCGACAACTGCAACCAGATCACATGCCGGATGCGCGGCATATTTCTGGGCGTGAAAGCGGCCCAGATAACCAACGCCAACCACTGCTGTGCGAAGCTTTGTCATCGAATCACACCCCGGTCGCTGTTGCGAATAAATGTGAGCATTTCGGTAATCGCTGGATGTTCTAGCTCCGTGTCGGCTTCAATAGCCGCCAGCGCATCGGCAAGCGGATGTCCGCTGCGAAAAATAGTCTGATAGCACCGGCGTAGTAATCGCCGAGTTGTGCGATCCATGCCCGCACGCTCCATTCCTCGGGTGTTAAGCCCGCGCAGTCTTGCTCGATTGCCGGCCACCATGGAGTAGGGTGCGACATCCTGTGTGACGACCGCTCCGCCGCCGACCATGGCAAGCGTGCCGATATGAACAAATTGATGAATGCCGCAGACCGCGGAGATGTAAGCGCGATCAGCAACATGGACATGCCCTGCAAGTTGCGAGGCATTGGAGATGGTGATGTCGCTGCCAAGTTGGCCGTCATGCCCGACATGGCTGTAGGCCATCAGTAGGTTGCGCTCACCCAGGCGGGTGACGCCGTTTTCTTTGGTGCTGGCGCGGTGGATGGTCACAAACTCGCGCAACTGATTGTCAGCCCCAATTTCCAGTCGTGTCGGCTCGCCTTGATAACCGTTATCCTGTGGGGGCAGCCCAAGGGTGGCATGAGCGGAGATTTGGTTGCGTGGGCCAAGGCTCATTGGCCCTTCCAATACCGCATGTGGCCCGATCACGCAGTGATCACCAATTTCGACATCCGCGCCAATCACCGCATAAGCACTTACCTGGACACCAACGCCCAGCTGGGCTTTTGGGTCAACGATTGCGCTTGGGTGAATCGAGGTCTCTGACATGCGCGCATGATGGCGTAATCGACAGCATCCGACCAGTCCATGCGCTATCATGTTAGGGCGTATTTTTTGGGAATCAGTATGTCATCCGGCTTCGTTCATCTGCATCTGCATACCGAATTTTCCTTGATTGATGGGGTGGTTCGCGTCAAACCCTTGGTCGAGGCGGCCGCGCGTGATGGTATGCCGGCAGTCGCGATTACCGACCAGGGCAATCTTTTTGGCATGGTCAAGTTTTATCGTGCTGCGATTGCCGCTGGGGTCAAGCCGATCATTGGTGCGGATTTGCGCATTGCCGATGATCGGCGCGATGGCCATCACGTCCTGACATTCCTTTGTATGGACGATGCCGGCTATGCCTCGCTCACGCGTTTAATCACCGCCAGTTACTTGCAGGGCCAGGACCAGGGGCTGCCACTGGTGGATCGGCGCTGGCTGGATGAATTCAACGAGGGGTTGATTGTGCTCTCCGGCGGGGCGCGCGGCGATGTGGGCGAGGCGCTTGTTGCCGGTGATCAGGCCCTCGCGCAGTCGCGGCTGCAGTTCTGGCAGCAACGCTTTGGCGATCGGTTCTATCTGGAGCTGCAGCGGTTGAATCGCCCGGGTGATGAAGATCATGTCCATGCTGCTGTCGCACTCGCGGAAAAAACGGCGGTGCCGGTGGTTGCCACCAATGATGTGCGCTTTCTTAGCCGGGACGACTTTGAGGCCCATGAGGCCCGCGTCTGTATTCATGACGGACGTATTCTGCACGATCAGGCAAGGCCCCGGATTTACACCGATGCGCAGTATCTAGCCTCGCCCGAGGAAATGGCCGAGCGCTTTTGCGATCTACCCGAGGCACTTGAGAACACGCTTGCCATTGCCAGGCGCTGTAACCTCTCGCTGACTTTGGGCCGGAATGTGTTGCCGGACTTCCCGGTGCCTGAGGGGAAAACCATTGATGAGTACCTGCGCGAGCAATCACGTGCGGGGCTCGCCCGGCGAATTGAGGCGCTGGGTACCCCGGGAGGAGAACAACACGAGTACGAGGCCCGCCTTGAGCATGAACTTGATGTCATCATGGAAATGGGTTTTCCGGGCTATTTCCTGATCGTTGCCGACTTTATTCGTTGGGCCAAGTCACAGGATATTCCCGTTGGGCCGGGCCGAGGTTCAGGTGCCGGTTCATTGGTGGCCTATGCGCTTGATATCACCGATCTCGACCCGCTGCGCTACGATTTGTTGTTTGAGCGCTTCCTGAACCCTGAGCGGGTTTCTATGCCGGATTTTGACGTCGACTTCTGCATGGAAAAGCGCGATCAGGTGATCGACTATGTGGCGGATTATTACGGCCGCGAGAAGGTCTCGCAGATTGCCACGCACGGCACGATGGCCGCCCGAGCCGTGGTGCGTGATGTTGGCCGGGTACTGGGGCATGGCTATGGCTATGTCGACCGAATTGCCAAGTTGATTCCGTTTGAAATCGGTATGACGCTTGAAAAGGCACTGGCGCAGGAGGCGGACCTACGTGAGCTCTATGAGCAAGACGAAGAGGTGCGCTTTTTACTTGATCTTGCCAGCAGGCTGGAAGGGCTCTCCCGCAATGTGGGTAAGCATGCTGGTGGTGTGGTCATTGCCCCGAGTGATTTAACGGATTTCGCGCCCCTTTATTGCGAGCCCGATGGCAGTGGGCTGGCCACGCAGTTCGACAAAGATGATGTCGAGGCCGTGGGCTTAGTGAAATTTGATTTTCTTGGCCTGCGCACCCTCACGATCATTGATTGGACGGTGAAAGCGGTGAATGCCCAGCTTTTGGCCAAGGGCGAGACCCCGATCGATATCTCGCATATTCCGCTTGATGATCGGCAGACTTTTGAGCGACTCAAGGAATGCCAGACCACAGCGGTCTTTCAGCTTGAATCCCGCGGGATGAAGGATCTGATTCGCCGGCTGCGGCCGGACTCGTTTGAAGACATCGTGGCGTTGGTGGCGTTATTCCGGCCCGGGCCGCTGCAATCCGGCATGGTTGAGGATTTCATTGATCGCAAACATGGTCGCAAGCCGGTGGCTTATCCAACCCCTGAACTACACCATGATGCGCTCAAGCCCATCTTAAAACCCACCTATGGCGTGATTCTGTATCAGGAGCAGGTCATGCAGATTGCCCAGGCGGTTGGTGGCTACAGTCTGGGTGAGGCGGATTTGCTGCGCCGGGCAATGGGTAAGAAAAAGCCAGAGGAAATGGCCAAGCAGCGCAGTATTTTCCTGGAGGGCGCACAGGGCCAGGGGCTTTCCAAACAGCACGCTGAAGGGCTGTTTGATCTGATGGAGAAGTTTGCCGGCTATGGGTTTAATAAGTCCCACTCGGCGGCTTATGCGTTGCTCTCTTATCAAACCGCCTGGCTTAAGGCGCATTATCCAGCAGCCTTTATGGCAGCGGTGCTCTCCTCGGATATGGATAACACCGATAAGGTGGTCACGCTAATTGAGGAATGCCGTGCCATGTCGATCGAGGTCTCGCCGCCGGACATCAACCGCTCGGAGTGGATGTTTCGGGCCCCTGAGGGGGGCGGCATTATTTACGGCCTTGGGGCGTTGAAGGGCGTGGGTTTCTCGGCAGTGGAAGCCATTGTTCAGGCCCGTGAGGCCGATGGCCCGTTCAAGGATCTGCCCGATCTGTGCCGGCGCGTGGATTTGCGCCGAGTGAACCGCCGTGTCCTTGAGGCATTAATACGCTCCGGCAGCCTCGATGGGCTTGGCAGTAATCGAGCATCGGCGATGGCGGAATTACCTGACGCTCTGCAGGCCGCCGAGCAGCACAGCCGCAACAGTGAGTTGGGGCAGGATGATTTGTTTGGTATTGGCGGCGCGGCTGCGGATGCTCCAGCGCCGGTTAAGCGCATTAAGATCGATGAGTGGGATGAAGCGGAGCGATTGCGTGCTGAGAAAGAAACGCTTGGACTTTATCTCACCGGTCATCCCATTGATGAGCATGAGACAGAGCTTGCCGAGTTCATCACCTGTCGACTGAGCCACGCGGCCACCGGTGCCGGGGTTGAGAAAACACCGGGCCGTCGTGGCGGTGAGAAGCGCGTGGTGCTTGCCGGGCTTGTCGTGGCTGTCAGGACGCGGGTGACTCAGAGTGGCCGGCGTATTGGCTTTGTCACGTTGGATGACCGGACCGCGCGGATTGAGGTGGCTTTGTTTGGCGATACATTTCAGCGCTATCGCAGCCTGCTCGAGAAGGATCATCTGATCGTGATTGAAGGCGATCTTGGCTACGATGAATTCAGCGATGGCTACCGGGTCTCTGCTGAGCGCCTGCATGATCTTGCTGGTGCACGAGCGGCCTTTGCCCGGCGTCTTGTGCTGCGAGTGGACGCCAAGCGGGCTGGCAATGGCTTTATTGATTCATTGAAATCGGCGCTGGCTCCGTATCAGTCTGGTGACTGCACCGTTTGTATTGACTACGAGCGCCCGGATGCGCTGGTTCGCATGCGCCTGGGTGAGTCATGGCGGGTACAACCCGCTGCAGCGTTAATCGAGGGCCTGGATGGTTTGTTGCCTGGCGCGGTGAGTGTGGATTATCGCCGCTAATGGCCATGTTAGAATCTTTCAACATTTAACGCATAGGGATTCCAGTCTTGGCTTCCAGTGAAATGAATTTTCTCGAATTTGAGCGGCCGATTGCCGAGCTCGAGGCAAAGATTGAAGAGCTTCGTTATGTCGGCAATGACAGCGAGGTCAGCATTAGCGAGGAGCTCGGTCGCCTGCGGGCAAAAAGCCGTCAACTGACCGAGCAAATCTTTCGCAACCTCACGCCTTGGCAGGTTGCGCAGCTGGCACGGCACCCCAAGCGTCCTTATGCCCAGGATTATATCGACGCCATTTTTACTGAGTTTGAAGAACTGCACGGCGATCGGGCCTTTGCCGATGATGCGGCGATTGTTGGCGGCGTTGCTCGTCTTGATGGCCGACCGGTGATGGTGGTCAGCGAGCAGAAGGGCCGGGATACGCGTGAGAAGATTGAGCGCAACTTCGGTATGCCGCGACCGGAGGGTTATCGTAAAGCCAAGCGGTTGTTTGAAATGGCTGAGCGTTTTTCTCTGCCCATTTTTACTTTTATCGACACCCCGGGGGCCTATCCGGGTATCGGCGCGGAAGAGCGCGGGCAGAGTGAAGCCATTGCCCGCAATCTTTTTGTCATGTCTGGTCTGCGCACACCCATCATCTGCACTGTCATTGGCGAGGGTGGTTCGGGCGGCGCGCTTGCCATCAGTGTAGGCGATCGGTTGTTAATGCTTCAGTACAGTACCTACTCGGTGATCTCACCGGAGGGCTGTGCTTCTATCCTTTGGAAGAGTGCAGAACGTGCAGCAGATGCGGCAGAGGCAATGGGTATCACCGCCACGCGCCTTGCTGAGCTGGGCTTGGTCGATGAGGTCATCCCAGAGCCGTTAGGCGGCGCTCATCGGGACTGGGCAGAGATGGCTCAGCGCCTGGGTGGCGCGCTACGCCAGCAGCTTTCTGAGATCCAAGGCACCGATCTCGATGCGCTTGTCTTGCAACGACATGATCGCCTTATGGGGCTCGGTCACGTCCGTCAATAAACCATGGCGATGACGACGCCCGATGCGAATTGGGTTCGGGCGTGTCTGCCAGCCGATATTAGTCGGTTGGTGGTCGCTTTCAGTGGCGGGGTAGATTCCACAGTACTGCTCCACCTCGCATCCCGAACTGGGCTTCCGGTCAGCGCGGTGCATGTGCATCACGGGCTGCAGCCGGCTGCCGATGATTGGGCGGCGCACTGCCGGCGGTTTTGTGACAGCCGCGGTATTCCTTTATCGATTGAAAAAGTCGATGTAAAAACGCGTGGTACTGGCATTGAGGCAGCCGCGCGCGAGGCGCGTTACGCGGTATTGGCGCGTTCGATTACCGATGGGGCCTGTTTGCTCACCGGGCATCATGCTGATGACCAGGCCGAGACCCTGCTGTTGCGAATGCTGCGCGGCACGGGGCCGGATGGGCTAAGCGGTATTGAAGCCTATCGTCGGTTTGGCGGCGGTTGGCTTGCGCGGCCCTTGCTCGATTTGACGCGAGTGCAGATTCAATCCATTGCGGTAGAAGCGGAACTCCAGTGGATTGAAGATCCAAGCAACGCTCGCTGCACCCAAGATCGTAACTATCTGCGAGAGAAAATCATGCCGGCGCTAGGGTTGCGCTGGCCGCGGGCATCTCGCTCAATCGCTCGTCTGGCAGGGCTTGCTGCTAAGCAGCGTGGGGTCCTCGAGGATCTCCTTGAAGATAAACTCCGGCAACTCTGTGCCGATGAGACCGGCCCATTACCGCTTGCGGGCTTGGCCGCCATGAACGCACCCATGCAGGCTGCGGTTTTGCGTGCATGGATTGCGCGCGCAGGTATGCGTGCACCATCACAACGTCGGCTTAGCGCTGGATTGCAGGGATTTTTGTCTGCGCGGGCCGATCGAACACCCCAATTGGAATGGTCGGATGGGCAGGTGATTCGGCATGGTGATTGGCTCTACCGGCTCCCTGTCACAGGCCCAGTGGTACCTGAGCGCAGGCAATGGGTAATGCACTCGGCGGTGACGGTGGCCTGGCAGGGGGCAGTGGGCTGGATGCCGCAAGGCAGTGATGAATTTGCGGTGCCTGAGCCATTGTGTAATACCGTGCTTTCTCTGCGTAGGCCGCAGCCGGGTGAGCGGGTGACATTGCCCGGGCGGCCGCAGAAGTTGTTGACGGAATACGCGCGTGAGGCAGGCGTTTTACCCTGGTGGCGCGCAGCGCTGCCGGTGGCCGAGGCCGGTGACGGCCAGGTGCTGGCGGTTGGCGCGCTGGGTTTGACGCAGGCAGGCGCGGAGCAGATTAGGGCTAATGCCTGGCGTTTTGTCTGGAAAGCCGCAGCAGGCCCGGCTGATGCCGATTTGCGGTATGTTTGTAAGCCGGTGCCAGCGGGATATTAATGCCGGTTACGTTGTGCCCCCCTCAGTGTTCCGCTACCATTGACGCCCGTCCTGTGGCGGCCTCCCGCTGCCACGATTCGCCAGTAGGCCGACGGTAGCATGACGCGATTTATCTTTATTACAGGCGGTGTGGTGTCCTCTCTGGGCAAAGGCATCGCCGCAGCCTCTTTGGGTTCCATTCTCCAGGCCAGGGGCTTGAGCGTGACCATGGTCAAGCTTGATCCCTACATCAATGTTGACCCCGGTACCATGAGTCCCTTCCAGCACGGTGAGGTCTTTGTTACCGACGATGGTGCAGAGACGGATCTGGATCTTGGCCACTACGAGCGCTTCGTTCGTATGCGGGCCACGCAAGACAATAACTACACCACCGGCCGAATCTACGAGAGCGTGATTCGAAAAGAGCGTCGTGGTGACTATCTGGGCGGGACCGTCCAGGTTATCCCGCATATCACCGATGAGATTAAGGCTTGCATTGAGCGCGGAGCCGGTAGCGCAGATATTGCGCTTATAGAAATCGGCGGCACAGTGGGCGATATCGAGTCTTTGCCGTTCCTTGAGGCTATCCGCCAGATGGGTGCCGAACTTGGCCGTGAACGCTGCCTGTATGTTCATCTGACATTGCTACCCTGGATTGCTGCGGCTGGCGAGATGAAAACCAAGCCCACACAGCACTCGGTCAAAGAGCTTCGCTCGATTGGTATTCAGCCGGATATTTTGGTGTGTCGGGCAACCCAGCCCATTCCCGCCGAAGAGCGCCGTAAGATTGCACTTTTCACCAATGTGGAACCAAAGGCCGTTATCTCCGCGCTCGATGTCGATAACATCTACAAAGTCCCTGCCATGCTGCATGAGCAGGCCTTCGATAACATCGTTGCCGAGAAATTCGGCCTCGAGTTGCCGCCCGCCAGTCTTGGTGATTGGGATCAAGTGGTCGAGGCGATGGAGTCACCCAAAGGCGAGGTGACGGTCGCGATGGTCGGTAAATACGTTGACCTTGCCGATGCCTATATGTCGCTTAATGAGGCGCTACGGCATGCCGGTATTCAAGAACGCCAGCGTGTTGAGATTCGCTACGTGGATTCTGAGGCCGTGGAGCGTGATGGCCCGGCATTACTGGCTGATGTGGATGCCATTCTCGTCCCGGGCGGCTTTGGCGAGCGCGGTATCGAGGGCAAGATTGCAGCGGCGGGCTATGCACGCGAAAACCAAATTCCCTACCTGGGCATTTGCCTTGGGATGCAGGTGGCCGTGATTGAGTATGCGCGCAATGTGGCAGGGCTTGAGGGTGCGCACAGCACTGAGTTTGTCACTCATCCGCGGCATCCGGTCATCGGGCTGATTACCGAGTGGATGAACGATGAAGGGCTGAGAGAATATCGCGACAACGACTCTGATCTGGGCGGGACTATGCGGCTTGGCGCCCAGCCGTCCTCGCTGGTGCGCGGGACCCGTTGCCATCAGATTTATGGCAAAGATGTTATTCGCGAGCGTCATCGACACCGGTATGAGTTTAATAATGGCTATGAACAGGCACTCACTGAGGCTGGGCTGGTGATCTCGGGATGGTCGCAGCACGGGCATTTGGCGGAGACCATTGAACTGCCGGATCATCCCTGGTTTGTTGCCTGTCAGTTCCACCCAGAATTTACCTCGACACCGCGAGATGGGCATCCGCTGTTCACCAGTTTTATTGAGGCCGCCGCCGTCCATCACAAAGCAGGTCAAGGATAATGGCCGGTCTTTGGGGGCTGGGTGATTACGCACCGGGGATTAATCAGCGCCTCTTTCTGATCGCAGGCCCCTGTGTGGCGGAGTCAACCGATCTTGCACTTGAGATTGCCGATGCCCTGGTTGCGATGACGCGTGAGCGCGGTATTCCATTGATTTTTAAGGCCTCGTTTGACAAAGCCAATCGCTCCTCCGGTGATAGCTATCGCGGCCCCGGGATTGAACAGGGCCTGAAAACGCTGGCCCGGGTACGCGAGCAATATGGCGTTCCGGTCATCACTGATGTCCATGAGTACACGCCGTTGGATGAAGTGGCGGATGTGGTGGACTGGCTGCAGACCCCCGCGTTTCTCTGCCGGCAAACGGATTTTATCCAGGCCGTGGCCGCTCAGGGGCTGCCCGTTAATATCAAAAAGGGGCAGTTCCTCGCGCCCTGGGATATGCGACATGTGGTGGCAAAGGCCCGCGAGACGGGTAACGCACATATCACCGTTTGTGAACGGGGCGCCTCTTTTGGCTATAACAATCTGGTCTCAGATATGCGGGCATTAGCCGTAATGCGCGAGAACGAGACACCCGTTGTCTTTGATGCCACCCACTCGGTGCAGTTGCCCGGTGGCAAAGGGGCAAGCTCGGACGGTCAGCGTGAACATGTCCCGGTTTTGGCGCGTGCGGCAGTGGCTGCCGGTGTCTCCGGGCTTTTCATGGAGACACATCCAAACCCCGCGCAGGCGCGCTCGGATGGGCCAAACAGTTGGCCGCTCGCGCGAATGAGCGATTTGCTTGATACGCTTATAGAACTCGACGCCGTGGTCAAGCGCCATGGCTTTGCTGAGATGCAGTTAGAATCAGGAGCAAGGTAATGCCAGCGATCAGTCGCATTCACGCCCGAGAGATCTTGGATTCTCGCGGTAACCCCACGCTAGAGGCTGAAGTCACACTCAGCGACGGCCACACAGGCGTTGCGGCGGTCCCCTCTGGGGCATCCACCGGTGCCCGTGAGGCTGTGGAGCTGCGTGATGGTGATGCTGCACGTTATCTTGGCAAAGGCGTGCTCAAGGCAGTGTCCAATGTCAACGGCGAGATTAACGATGCGCTCTGTGGCATGGAGGTCACAGAGCAGCGTGCGATCGATGAGCGTCTGATCGCCCTGGATGGAACCGACAACAAGGGCAGGCTGGGTGCCAATGCGCTTTTGGGTGCTTCTCTGGCTGTGGCGCATGCCGCTGCAAACTCAGCCGGTTTGCCGCTTTTTCGCTCGCTTGCACCAAACGCTAAATACCAGCTGCCTGTGCCGATGATGAATATCCTCAACGGTGGGGCGCATGCCAGCAATAGTGTGGATATCCAAGAGTTTATGGTCATGCCGGTGGGTTTTGACCGCTTTAGTGAAGCGCTGCGTTGCGGCACGGAAATCTTTCATGCGCTAAAGAAAGTCCTCTCTGATCGCGGCTTATCGACAGCGGTGGGTGATGAAGGGGGTTTTGCTCCTGATTTACCCTCTAATGAAGCAGCCATTGAGGCGATTCTTCAGGCAACAGAGGCCGCGGGCTACACACCCGGTGATCAGGTGTGGATCGCGCTGGATGCGGCAAGTTCGGAGTTCTATGAAAACGGCCAATATCACTTGGCCTCAGAGAATCGACGTTTTGATGCTGAAGGATTTGCCGGCGTGCTCGCCGATTGGGTGGCCCGTTACCCGATTATCTCAATCGAAGATGGTATGGCTGAGGATGATTGGGATGGCTGGGCTGCGCTCACCCGTCGCATCAGCGACGGCGTGCAGTTGGTGGGTGATGATCTTTTCGTTACTAACACCAAGATTTTTGAGCAAGGTATTCAGCAGGGGGTAGCGAATTCTATTCTGATAAAATTCAATCAAATAGGAACGCTTACTGAGACTTTGGATGCGATTGAAATGGCCCGGCAGGCCGACTATTCGGCGGTGATTTCGCATCGCTCGGGTGAGACCGAGGACACCACAATTGCGGATTTGGCGGTTGCCAGTAGTGCGACGCAAATCAAAACAGGTTCTTTGTGCCGCTCTGACCGGGTGGCGAAATACAATCAGCTACTGCGCATTGAGGCCTTGCTCGGTGATCATGCCGAATACGCCGGTCGTGATGCATTCCCCAACCTGCAGCGCATGGGTGCACAGAGTCGCTGATGCGGTGGCTTGCCGCTGGGCTGCTGTTGCTTCTGCTGGTTTTGCAGTCCCGCCTCTGGTGGGGTGATGGCAGTATCCCGGAGATGCTTCGGTTGCAGGCGGCAGTGCAGTCTCAGGAGGCGGATAACGCCGGCCTGGATGAGCGCAATCGTGCATTGGCTGCGGACGTTGCCGATTTACGCGCTGGGCTTGAGGGCATAGAAGAACGGGCCCGGCGTGATTTAGGCCTGATCGGTGAAGATGAGCATTTCTATCGTGTCATCGAACCGCAATCCGAATAGTTCGCTCTGGGGGCTGATCGTGGCCGCCGGCCGCGGCGAGCGCACCGGTCAAGGTGCGCCTAAGCAGTATCACCCGCTGGCTGGCCGTCGAGTGATCGATTGGTCTGTGGATGCCTTGCTGCAGACACCACGGCTTCAGGGGTTGATGCTGGTTGTGGCGGCTGAGGATACGGTTTGGCAGCAGTGCGACTGGGCATTGGACAAGCGAGTAAAAACCACCATTGGTGGTGCCGAGCGCAGTGATTCCGTTGTCGCGGGACTGCGTGCGCTGCAGCAAGACTGCGGCGCTGCTGATAGCGATCGCGTCTTAGTCCATGATGCTGCCCGGCCGGCCGTCTCAGCCGGTGATATTCATAACCTGATTGATCGGGTGGGTGGTGATCCTCATGGCGGTCTACTCGCCGCACCGGTGCGGGATACCATTAAACGCTCGGGTGCCGAGACTCGGGTGAGTGAGACGATTGCGCGCGAGGGGCTGTGGCAGGCGATGACCCCACAGTTATTCCCGCTTGCCAGTTTGCTTGCGGCGCTGACTGTACATAACGACACTGCGCCAACGGATGAGTCTCAAGCCATGGAGCGGGCCGGCTGGCAGCCGCAACTGATTCCGGGAAGCCCGCAGAATGTGAAATATACCTATCAACAAGATCTGGCGTGGCTCGAATGCATCCTCGCTGGCGAGGGTAAGCACGGAGTATGAATATACGCATTGGACAGGGCGTGGATGCCCATCGATTGGTCGCGGAGCGGCCGCTGGTTTTAGGCGGTGTCACCGTACCCTTCGAACTGGGGCTTGCTGCTCATTCCGATGGTGATGTCCTCTTGCATGCGATTACTGATGCGCTTTTGGGGGCGGCCGGCCTTGGGGATATCGGCCAGCATTTCCCTGATACTGATCCCAGCTTCAAGGATGCCGACAGCCGCGTGCTGTTGCGCTTAGCTTTTGCTCAATGCCGCGAGCAGGGCAGTACGCTTAACAATATCGATGCCACCATCATCGCTCAGCGGCCCAAACTCCAGCCTTATCTGGCGGCAATGCAGGCCAACATCGCTGAGGATCTTGCAATTACCCCCGGCCAGATCAACCTCAAGGCCACCACCATGGAGTGGATGGGCTTTACCGGCAGAGGCGAGGGCATCGCTGCCACGGCAGTTGTCTTGCTGAGCATTAAATGACCCAGTCTCTACCCCCAAGAGCCTGGGGAGAACCGCTTGGCAACGCGACGGTGGCCTCAGAGCCAGAGGATTTTTTTGTTGATGAACAGATCGCGTTTGCCGCCAGTGGAGACGGGCCGCATTTGCTAGTGCAAATCGAGAAATGTCGAATGAGTACCACCGAGGCGATTCGGACACTCGCCGGGCATTGGCAGGTAAAACCCAGAGATGTCGGCTATGCCGGGCGTAAAGACCGTGAGGCGGTTACTCGGCAATGGCTGTCTGTTCCCTGGCCTATCCAGGCGTCGCTGCCTCCCGCCGAGATAATCACCAACAACGAAGAACAGGGTAAAAGGTTGTTGGTGCGCAGCTGTGCCCGGCATCGCCGTAAGCTGCCCGTTGGTGCATTAGTCAGTAATCGATTTCGGTTACGACTGCGGCAGCTTACTGCCAGCCAAGCGCTGGTTAACAAGCGCTTGCAGCAAATTGCCGTTGCTGGTGTGCCCAATTATTTTGGCGGTCAACGATTTGGCAAAGATGCCCGCAATTTGCAGCTCGTGGCTGATTGGTTTGCTGGGCGTTATCGGCCGCGTCATCGATCAGAGCGCAGCATGTTGCTATCAGCGGCGCGCAGTGGCTGCTTTAACGCCGTATTGGCCGATCGCGTAGCCAAGGGCGACTGGATACAGCCCGGCCCGGCGGATCTTATGGTGTTGGATGGCCGCGGCAGTTTATTTGCCGGTGATAGCGAACCAGCCACCCGGCTGGCCGCAAGGGCGGCGGGTCTGCGGGTGCATCCAACCGGGCCACTACCCGGCCTGGCGCGTAAGGGCGTGACGCTAAGCCCAGAGCTTGCTGAGCGCGAGGCTGCGGTGCTCAACGACTATGCTTTACTTGTGCAAGGTCTATGTGAGCAGAAAGTAGAAGCCGCCCGACGTGCACTACGGCTTGCCGTTGGTAACATGGTTTGGCATTGGCCAAGCGAGGGTGAGCTGTTGCTGGATTTTTCGCTGGCCAAAGGCTGCTATGCCACCACGGTGCTCAGGGAAATTTTCAATTGGGAATCGCCGTGAAACGCCTAACGTCGCAACAGCACATAGAGCGCGCCGGTGCCGCCATCGACTGGACGGGCCGAGCAGAAGGCCAACACATCATCTCGCTGCCGCAGCCAGCGATCAACCTGGCCTTTGAGCACAGGGCCGTTGTTGGATGAGCGTTTACCCTTGCCATGAATCACGCGCACACAACCCAAATGACGGCGCTGGCATTCGATGAGGAAGTCACTCAGCAATCGCCGAGCCGAATCGACGGTATGGCCATGCAAATCAAGCTCGGCCATGATGCTGAATTCTCCGCGCCGCAGGCGACGCAGTGTTCGCCGTTGTAGACCGGGACGAGCAAAGGCAAGCGCCTCGCCAAGTTCGACACCAAGCGGGTTTTCGTCTTGTTCGCCGCTTGCGAGCTCACGCAGTACCGCTCGGTCATCGGCATGTCGCTGCCCGGGTATGGGCGGTGGCGGACGACGGCGCAGATCGGCTTTTTGCCGGTCACGCAGCGGTCGCACATCATCCATGGCGGCCCGGAACAACGCGGTATCTGGGTCGTCGCTTTGCATTATTCGCTCCCGCGAAGGTTGCGGATCGGTATAGTACACGGGCATTAAAGCTTGTAGGCAAGGGGCCGGTATGAGAATTCTCGTCAGCAACGATGATGGCTACGGATCGGTGGGCATCAGGGCACTGGCTGATGCGCTGCGGAATAACGCGCAGGTGACCATCGTGGCGCCAGAGCGTGATCGCAGTGGTGCCAGTAATTCCCTGACGCTGGAGTGGCCCATTCGTGTCGCCGAAAGCGAAGCCGGTGTCTACCGGGTCGAAGGCACCCCCACCGATTGTGTTCACCTGGCCATTACCGGGCTGTTGGATCATGTCCCGGATATGGTGGTCTCGGGTATTAATGCCGGGGCAAATCTGGGTGATGATGTGCTCTACAGCGGCACGGTGGCCGCCGCGATGGAGGGCAGAACCCTGGGGTTGCCTGCGATTGCCATTTCATTGGTTGGTCATGAGCCCGAGCACTATGAGACTGCCGCGGAAATTGCCTGCCGCCTGATGCGGCAACTCAACGACAAACCGCTGCCGGCGGATACTATTCTCAATGTTAATGTCCCGGACCTGCCGCTCGCGCAGATTGCCGGCATCGAGGCGACCCGGCTCGGGCAACGGCATCGCGCCGAAGCCGCCATTGCAGCTCAGGACCCACGTGGACGCCCGATCTATTGGATTGGCCCACCCGGGGCGCAGCAGGACGCCGGCCCGGGCACGGACTTTGATGCGATCAACCGTGGCTTTGTCTCGGTTACGCCCATTGAAGTGGATCTTACCCGGTATACGGCCCTCGACCAGATCGCCGGTTGGGTCTCAGGGCTATAGGTATGGATGCACGGCGCCTTCAGGGTATCGGCATGACGTCGCGGCGCACGCGGGAGCGCCTGGCTGCCCGACTGGGTGATGCTGGCATCACTGATGTGCATGTGCTGAATATCATCCGTCAGATTCCAAGACATTTATTTGTGGATGAGGCCCTCGCCTCAAGAGCGTACGAGGATACGGCCTTACCCATCGGGCATGGCCAGACGATTTCTCAGCCTTTTGTCGTCGCACGGATGACCGAGATTTTGATCCGTTACGGTATTCCGCAAAAGGTCCTTGAGATTGGTACCGGCTCTGGATACCAGGCAGCCATATTGGCGGCATTGGTGCCCCAGCTTTTTACCATCGAGCGCATTCGCGCATTACATACGCGCAGCCAATCGATCTTCCGGCAGCTGGGGATTCACAATATCCGTCAGCGTCTTGGTGATGGGCATCTTGGCTGGCCCGGTGAGGCACCGTTTGACGCCATTTTACTCACTGCTGCACCGGCCGTGATCCCGCCGGTATTATTTGATCAGCTAAAAGATGGCGGGCAGCTGCTCGCACCCGTTGGTGATGATCGGGGCCAGCGGCTGATTGTGTATCGGCGTGAGGGCGATGAAATTCATGAAGAGGCGGTGGAGGCCGTGACATTTGTGCCAATGCTGGAGGGAACCGAGCGTTGATGCTGTTCACTACGCTTTATGATCGGGTGCTTGCCTGGTCTGCCCATCGCCGTGCGCCCTGGTTGCTGGCAACCTTAAGTTTTGCCGAGTCCTCCTTCTTCCCGATCCCGCCCGATGTGATGCTTGCGCCAATGAGCATGGCAAGGCCGCAGCGGGCCATGCGGCTGGCCGGGATTACTACAATCGCCTCTGTCGCAGGCGGTGTGCTGGGTTACCTCATCGGTATGCTCGGCCTTGAGCTTGTGCTGCCGTTGATTATTGAAGCCGGGTACTCCGATGCCTATGCACTTGCACAGGACTGGTTTACACGGTGGGGTTTCTGGGTGGTGTTGGTGGCGGGTTTTTCACCGATTCCCTATAAAGTGTTCACGATTGCCGGCGGTGCAATGGCCATTGCCTGGCTGCCTTTCATCGTGGCCTCACTGATTGGCCGTGGCGCGCGTTTTTATTTGGTGGCGGGATTGCTGGCCTGGGGCGGGCCAAGGCTGGAGCCTTTGTTGCGCCGCTATATGGAGCGTCTGGGCTGGGGCACTGTCGCGCTATTGTTGCTAGCTGTCATTTATTTCTCGTTATGAATCGCATCCGCTGGATCGTTGTGATTGGGCTTTTGCTGCTTACCGGCTGCAGCGAGTTTGATTACGCCAGTGACCGGCATCTGCGTGAGGGGGCGATTGTGCGTGGCTCACCTGCGGTGCATGCCGTGCAACAAGGGGACACGCTGTATCAGATTGCCTGGGCGCATGGTGTTGATTTTCGCGACCTTGCCGCATGGAATGGGATATCGCCACCGTATGTGATCTACCCGGGGCAAAGGCTTTCTCTGCGTGGACAGGCCTCGTCCAGCACTGCTTCGGTCTCTAACACTCGCAGCAGCGCACCAGCGCGGGTTGGTGACTCAAGCGTGCGTGTTGAGCCACTGACGGGGCCAATTGCCTGGCAGTGGCCGGTCGAGGGTCGATTGGTGCGTCGTTATGATCCAGATGCTTTGGGCAAACGGGGTGTCGGTATTGCTGGCGAGCCGGGTGAGACTATCAAGGCTGCCGCTGCCGGGGATGTGGTCTACAGCGGCAGTGGACTGCGTGGCTACGGCAATCTCATTATCATCAAACACAGCGAGCAGTTTCTGACCGCCTACGGATATAACCGGGAGCTGCTGGTTGGCGAGGGTGATCGGGTGGCAGCCGGGGATGCGATCGCGCGCATGGGTGCGAGCGCTGACTATCCGGCCGAACTGCATTTTGAGGTCAGAGAACGTGGTCAGCCGGTCAACCCGGCCAAATATCTGCCCTGATAAGTATCAAGCCTCGATAATCAGTGCCGCGACAACACGCCGGCCTTCGCCCATGAGGATGTTGTATGTCCTGCAGGCCGAGGCGGTATCCATTATCTCAAGTCCGACACCGGCGGTGAGTAGCTCCCGCATCAGGGCCCTTTCTGGGAATACTTGATGATGGCCGGTGCCAAGCAGCACGACCTCAGGCTCGAGTGAACGCACGGCTTGCAGGTGTTCAGATTGCAGCGTTTTGACGCTGTCAGGGCCCCAGTCGTCCACCAACGTGTCCGGCATGACCAGCAGACTTCTCTGATAGTGCTGGTCGTTAATTTGGATTTTGCCATCGGCGTAGCCGAGAATGCGGTAGACGCCTTCAGTGCTGTCGAGACTAATCTGCATAAAAACACCATAGCGGCAGAGACTATGGGACAGCAACCATGGCCCGGAAATCACGGCATTTTTTGCAGCAAGCAGTTATCATGGGGGATGACAGAAATTTAGTGGGGGTTGCCTTGAACGAGGACTTTCAGCGCATCAAGCGCTTGCCGCCGTATGTTTTTAATATCGTCAATGAGTTAAAGGCTCAGGCCCGGGCTCGTGGCGAGGATATTGTCGATTTTGGGATGGGCAACCCCGATCTGCCGACACCTAAACATATTGTCGACAAGCTCACCGAGGCCTCGCAGCGGCCGGACACCCATCGCTATTCGATGTCACGCGGTATCCCGCGTCTGCGGCGTGCCATTACCCGTTGGTATCACAGTCGCTACAACGTCGCGCTTGATCCGGAAAGCGAAGCCATCGTGACGATTGGCTCCAAAGAGGGGCTTGCGCATCTTGCGCTCGCCACGCTGGGCCCGGGCGACGCCGTCTTGGTGCCTAATCCCGCCTATCCCATTCACCCCTACGGTGTGGTGATTGCTGGTGCGGACATCCGCCATGTCCCATTGGTGGAGGGTGGCGATTTCTTCAGCGAGCTCGAGAAAGCCATTAAAGATACTTGGCCCAAGCCGAAGATGCTGGTGATTAATTTCCCGGCCAATCCTACCGCGCAGTGTGTTGAGCTCTCGTTTTTTGAGCGTGTTGTGGATATTTGCCGCGAGCACGGTATTTGGATTGTGCATGACCTGGCCTATGCCGATCTGGTATTCGACGGCTATCAGGCGCCTTCAATCCTGCAGGTGCCAGGTGCGCGCGAGGTAGCAGTGGAGTCTTTCTCGCTGTCCAAAAGTTACAGCATGCCAGGTTGGCGAGTCGGTTTTATGTGCGGCAATGAAAAACTGATTGCCGCACTGGCGCGCATGAAGTCCTATCTCGACTACGGCATGTTCACCCCCATCCAGGTAGCGGCCATTCAGGCGCTTGAGGGTCCGCAGGACTGTGTCAGTGAAATCTGCGAGACCTATCGTGTCCGGCGTGATGTCCTTTGTGACGGGCTCGAAGCCGCCGGTTGGCCAGTGACTCGGCCTAAGGCAACCATGTTTGTCTGGGCGCGAATTCCCGAAGCCTATCGAGATATGGGTTCGTTAGAATTTTCGAAAAAACTGCTGCGTGATGCGGGTGTGGCGGCCTCTCCGGGGATCGGGTTTGGTGAATACGGCGATGAGTACATGCGCTTTGGGCTGATTGAGAATCAGCATCGGACGCGACAAGCCGTGCGCGGGATCAAACAGATGCTGCGGCGTGATGGATTGAGTAGTTAAAACGATGGGAGTAAGCGATTTGGATCCGGTGAAGGTAGGGGTGCTCGGTCTGGGTACTGTTGGGGGCGGAACTGTCAATCTGCTCGAGCGCAATCGCGATGAAATCACGCGCCGGGCGGGCCGTCCAATCGATGTGATTCGCGCGGCAGCCCGCCATCCTGATCGGCCGCGGACTTGCAGCACCGAGAATATCCAGTTGGATTACGATCCATTCGCCCTGGTCGATGATCCCAGCATTGAGATTGTTGTGGAGCTCATTGGTGGGACGGATCTGGCCAAAGAGCTCACACTGCGGGCCATTGATAATGGCAAACATGTTGTCACCGCCAACAAGGCTTTGATTGCGCTGCATGGCAATGAAATTTTCGCAAGGGCACGTGAGAAAGGCGTGACCATTGGTTTTGAGGCCGCAGTGGCCGGCGGTATCCCGATTATTAAAGCGGTGCGTGAGGGCCTGGTTGGCAACCGTATCGAGTGGCTTGCCGGCATTATCAATGGCACCAGCAATTTCATTCTCACTGAAATGCTCTACGCCGGCCGGGCTTTTGGCGATGTGCTGGCTGAGGCACAGCGTTTGGGCTACGCCGAGGCCGATCCCACCTTTGATGTCGAGGGCGTTGATGCTGCCCATAAGCTCACCATCCTGGCCTCTATTGCCTTTGGTATACCGCTGCAGTTTGACAAGGTATTCATGGAGGGTATCGGCCAGATCAGCACGGACGATGTGGCTTACGCTCAGGAGCTGGGGTTTCGGATCAAGCATCTGGGTATTTGCCGGCGTGAGGGCGATGGCATTGCGCTGCGCGTGCATCCGACGCTCTTGCCAGAGCGGCAGCTATTGGCCAATGTCGATGGTGTCATGAATGCCGTGATGGTTAACGCCGATCCCCTTGGCCCAACGCTGTATTACGGTGCTGGAGCTGGTGCTGAGCCGACGGCCTCGGCGGTGGTCGCCGATTTGGTCGACGTGGTGCGTGAATTCACCCTGGAGCCGGAGAATCGGGTGCCGTATTTGGCCTTCCAGGCGCATTCGCTCTCTGATGAGCCGGTTGTGGGTATGGAGGCCGTTGAGACCGCCTATTACCTGCGACTTGAAGCGCAGGATGAGCCGGGTGTGCTGGCCGAGGTCACCGGGATTCTCAGTCGTGCAGGCATCAGCATTGAGGCGGTCATCCAGAAACAGCCGGCACCAGGGGCTGAGACCGTGCCGGTGATTTTGCTCACCCATCCGGTTAAAGAATCTCGTATGGACGAGGCATTGGAGTCGATCTCCGCGCTTGAGGCGGTGCACGGCAATATCACGCGTATTCGAGTGGAGGCGCTGTAATGGATATGGGTAAGCGCTATACCGGGCTGATTGGCAAATACGCCGATCGCTTGCCGCTGGATAAGCAGGCCAAAGCGATCAGTCTTGGCGAGGGTAATACCCCGCTCATCCGGCTCGATAACTTGGTGCGTGATATCGGCAAGGATGTTGCGCTGTATGTGAAATACGAGGGATTAAACCCAACGGGTTCATTTAAAGATCGCGGTATGACGGTGGCGGTCACACAGGCGGTTGCTGAGGGCAGCAAAGCGATTATTTGCGCCTCGACCGGCAATACATCGGCATCGGCAGCGGCTTATGCTGCACGCGCGGGTATAAAGGCCTTTGTCCTGATTCCAGATGGCAAAATCGCAATGGGCAAACTCGCTCAGGCGATTATGCATGGTGCTGAGGTGCTGCAAATTCACGGCAATTTTGATGACGGTATGCGTATCGTCAAAGAGATGGCTGAGCGCGCGCCCGTGAGCCTGGTGAATTCCGTGAATCCTTATCGCCTGCAAGGCCAGAAAACCGCGGCGTTTGAAATTTGCGAGGCCCTCGGCCGCGCGCCGGATTATCACTGCCTGCCGGTGGGAAATGCTGGCAATATCACCGCCTACTGGATGGGTTATAGCGAGATGGCCCTCAAGCCTGATCAACAGGGAACAGCCGCTTGTAAGTTCTGTGGCGGCGACTGTCAGTTTCATCAGGCTGCCGTGGATGAGCGTCCAGTCATGGTGGGTTATCAGGCCTCTGGTGCTGCCCCGTTCCTGCGCGGCCATCCGGTGGAACAGCCGGAGACCATTGCCACTGCGATTCGCATTGGAGCGCCGCAAAGCTGGGACCAGGCGTTGGCGGCTTCAAATGAATCCGGCGGTTGGTTTGATGAATTTGATGACGAAGCCATCCTTGAGACGCAATGGCTGCTCACAAGCCGCGAGGGTATTTTCTGTGAACCGGCCTCAGCGGTATCGGTTGCTGGTGCTATTGCCGATATTCGCTCGGGTAAGATTCCAGAGGGCAGCACGGTGGTCTGCACACTCACTGGTCACGGTTTGAAAGACCCTGATGTGGCAAAGCGCTATGCCGATGCTGCAGTTACGACGCTTGCTGCCGAATCCGGCGCGGTGGAAGAGGCCATCCTCGGTAAGATGCGCTAACCAATGGGGCCTCGGCATCAAATCGTGCTGTTGGCTCCGTCTTTGCTGGGTCCGGTGCCATCGACACTCGCCGATGGTGTCCGTGATCTTGGGGCATGCGATTCCCTAAGCCGCTTTCTAGCTCGCGCCAAACATCAGTCCCGTAAAGAGCCACTGAGCAGTGAATCCGCACTTCTGGCCCAACTGCGGCTTTTTGCTGATAGCACCACTGCAGATTGGCCAACCACTGGTGCAATCGCCGCTAGTGCTTTGGGTCTTAATGATCAAGGCGTTCACTACCGCGCAGCGCCAGTGCATTTGCGCGCCGATCGTGACCGTGTCCTGGTATTTGCTGGCGAAGGCCTACAGATCAATGTCACGGATGCAGAAGAATTAACTCGCGATTTCAATGCTTTGTATTCTAATGATGAGATAAAACTTTCATATTATGAAGACCAATGGGTGCTCAGCGCGACCCAAGCCCTAGGGCCCGATTTGCCGCCGCTTACCCGTGTCGCTGGGCGTTATCTAGATGCCGTGATGCCAGCGGATGAGAATGCCCGGCGTTGGCGACAGCTTCTCAATGAAATTCAGATGTTTTTGCATGACCACCCGATCAATCAACGTCGAATGGCAGCCGGGGAGCTTGCGGTGAATGGCTTTTGGTTCTGGGCAGGAGGCGCGCAGCAACCACTTGCGCTCAGGGGCAACGGTCAACTCATTGGCGATAATGGTTTAACTCAAGGGGTGGCAGCGCTTGCGGGTATTCCGATTGCGTCGGAAAAGGCCCTGAGGGCGGTTGATGACGCTGACTTCACCGTTATTCTGTGGGATCGAGCCGAGCGGGCCCTGATGAGCGGCGATGCACAGGGTTGGCTGCGCGCCCTGGCGGAATTCGATGAGCAGTTTGGAGCCTTGCTCTTGGAATGGTTGAGTATGCCGGGGTGCAAGGTCATCTTGGATACCGGTTCTGATGTGTTTACCACCTCGCCAGGTATTGCGCGTTGGCGATTTTGGCGGCAAAAGCAGCCATTATCGACCTGGATCCGGCACGTATGAATACACGTCATACCCGGTTGTGCGATCGAACCCTGCCTGATGCCGCAGGGGAGCACTTCGAAGGCTTCCCCGATCTGCTCGAACGTCTCTATCGCATGCGGGGCATCCACTCGGCAAAAGCGCTGGATTACCGGCTCAATGCGCTGCCAAGACCCGATACCATGCCAGGGATCATAACCGCTGCCGAGATACTCGCCGATACACTGACCACCGGTGGCAAGATCCTTGTGGTGGGCGATTTTGATGCCGATGGGGCAACCAGTACGGCAGTAGCGTTACGCAGCCTGCGGGCACTGGGAGCGGGGTCGGTGGATTATTTAGTCCCAGACCGCTTCGCATTGGGTTATGGATTAAGTGCTGCGTTGATTGAGCATGCCAAACCATTAAAGCCCTCACTCATTCTCACGGTAGATAATGGAATCTCCGCGCATTCGGGTGTAGAGGCCGCCAACGCGTCGGGTATACCCGTGGTTGTCACCGACCATCATCTGCCCGGTGCATCTTTGCCGGATGCCGCTGCTATCGTGAATCCGCAGCTTGCCGATGATGATTTCCCCGCCCGCAATCTGGCGGGTGTTGGGGTTTGTTTTTATTTAATGCTTGCCTTGCGTGGTGTGTTACGCGGGCGTGGCTGGTTCACGGAATCACGCGCTGAGCCCAATTTAGCTGAACAGTTGGATCTCGTTGCGCTCGGCACCATCGCTGATGTCGTGACATTGGATCATGTCAATCGATTACTGGTTGAGCAGGGCCTCCGCCGGATACGCGGTGGTGCAGGGTGCTATGGAGTTAACGCCTTATTGCGGTGTGCCGGGCGTGAGCCAGCGCTTGCCTGCGCCAATGATATGGGTTTTGCCGTGGCGCCGCGTCTGAACGCGGCTGGCAGACTGGATGACATGGCCCTTGGTATTGAGGCGCTGGTGAGTGATAGCAAGTCGGTTGCCGATGAACGCGCTGCCGTGTTGGATGCATTGAATAACAAACGCCGGGCAGTAGAGCGGGAGATGCGGGATTCGGCAATGGCGGATGTCGAGGCCAAGATCGCCGAGGCGGCAGGGCGGGTTGACCCGGTGCTCTGTTTGTTCGATGCCAACTGGCATCAGGGCGTGGTGGGGATCGTGGCTGGCCGTCTTAAAGAGCATTTTCACCGGCCAGTCATTGCCTTCGCACCGGGTGAGCAGGGCGAAATAAAGGGCTCAGCGCGCTCCATTGCCGGCGTCCACATACGTGATTTGCTGGAAGCAATCGACACCCGCACTGAAGGGCGGTTAATTCGTCGCTATGGTGGCCATGCCATGGCAGCGGGGCTCCAGATTGCCGCGACTGATCTCGAGGCCTTTCAACAGGCTGTTAGTGACATCGCCGCAGACTGGGTGGGCAGTCATGGCGATGCTGAGATCTTGTGGACAGATGGTGTTTTGCCGGCAGCTTCCTATACGCTCGAGACTGCCAAGCTATTGCGAATGGCCGGGCCATGGGGTGCGGGTTTTCCTGAACCACTCTTTCGAGATGAGTTTGTGATTCAATCTCAGCGTATTGTGGGGGAGTCCCATCTCAAGCTTTCGGTGCGGCCGTCACAGGGCCGCGGCCCCGCCTTGGAAGCCATCGCCTTTAATGCCATCGATCGGGGCTGGGAGAGCCTTGGTAGCCGTGTGAGCGGCGCCTTTCGGCTGGATGTTAATCTTTTTCGTGGCACTGAGCGGTTGCAGCTGGTATTCGATTACCTAACCGCTGCAACCTGATCGTGAGGGGCTGTTAACTCGATGAGATCCACCATCACGGCAGCCGCTTCATCCAAAAGCACATCGGGAAGCGCCTCCGGGTCAATATCATCAAGGGAATCCAACACCGGTTGTCCGTAGGCGGCAAGCTGTCGGTTAATTGCCTCTAATCGGGCCGCCTCAGAGGCCTCCAGTTCCGCAATGCGTTGAGCTTCATTCAACGACACCCGTGTGTCCGCCGCCTCCTGCTCCAGCCTCTGAGCTTCATCGGCAACGCTCAGTAGCGCCGGCTCCTGCGCCAAGCGCCGGTCATGACGGCGCCGGAGCTCTCCAAGGATCGGGTCCAACGCCGTAAAGCGGCGATAGTCGGTTGACCGGATCGTATCCCAAGGCAGCGCGTTATCAGCTGCTCGCTCGCCTACTTCATCGTTGGCATGCGGATAAGGCATCTCCAGATCGGGCTGTACGCCGGTGAGCTGTGTACTCTCGCCATTGATTCGATAAAATTTTGCAATCGTGAGTTTTAGTCGGCCGCTTGGTGTTTGCTCATCCCCCACGCCAAATCGGTCAAGCCCAATCAGGGTCTGAACGGTACCCTTGCCAAAGGTCTGATCGCCCATCACCACACCACGGCCGTAATCCTGCATAGCCGCGGCAAAAATCTCTGATGCCGATGCACTATTACCGTCGACCATGACGCCGAGTGGGCCGTTGTATATTGCCGGCTCGGCTTCGTTGTCATTGAGCACCTCCCGGCGGCCATTACTGCGATGGACTTGAACGACAGGACCTTCATCAATAAAAAGGCCGGTCAATTGAATGGCCTCTTCCAGCGAACCGCCTGCGTTGCCGCGTAAATCAATAATTAATGCATCAACCCCGCTCAGGCTTTCGCCGGCAAGCAGCCGCCGCACATCGCGAGTAGTGCTGCGATAGTCCGGATCCCCAGCGTTGGCGGCGCCGAAGTCGGCGTAGAAAGCGGGGATGGTAATCACGCCGATATGAAATGGCTGATCATCACGCTCAATAGTCAGGCGCTCGGCCTGTGCAGCCTGTTCTTCGAGCTCAATGGTGTTACGGACCAAGCGAATGACCCGTTCCCGGCTATCACCGCGGTTGCTACTTGGTAGAACACGTAAAAAGACTTCCGAGTCTTTTGGTCCGCGAATTAGATCAACGACATCGCCAAGACGCCAGCCGACGACATCTTCAATGCCAGCTTCACTCTCACCAACACCGACAATCCGGTCGCCAGCCTGTAGCGCTCCGCTGGCAGCGGCCGGGCCGCCAGTGATCAGCTCGACGATTTCAACGAAATCCCCCTCGCTGCTCAACATAGCGCCAATGCCTTCGAGCGAAAGGCTCATATTGATATCAAAATTCTCGGAATTGCGGGGTGACATGTAGCTGCTGTGCGGATCATAGGCACTAGCCCAGGTGCTCATGAAAGCCTGGAAGACATCTTCTGCCGTGTACTGTGAAAGTGTCTTTGGCAAGCGCTCGTAGCGTTTGCGCAGGCTCTCGCGAATATCATCGAGTGCGCGGCCATTGAGTTTTTGGGTTAGAACATCATTGAGTACACGTCTCGACCACAGCTCATCCAGCTCCGCTGTGGTCTCTGTCCAATCGGCTTCTCTGCGATCGAGC
Organism: Spiribacter sp.; assembly: GCA_965658695.1. Classification (GTDB taxonomy): domain Bacteria; phylum Pseudomonadota; class Gammaproteobacteria; order Nitrococcales; family Nitrococcaceae; genus Spiribacter. Next base: position 64,678 of record CBFHTR010000002.1, on the reverse strand, counting down.
TCCAAGGTCGCGTCGCCATCAAAATTAAGATCGGAATCCAGTACACGGAGTGCATGTTGGCTGCGTGCCTCTACGCGTTCGCGATAGCGCTTAAAGATGGCGAATGCCGTGGTCAGATCGCCGCGCGATAGTTCATTATCAAGCTGGTCGGCGCGATCCGAGAACTCAGCGACGTCTGAGGCGAGGAAATAAAACCGTTGGGGGTCGAGTGCTTCGAAGTAGGTTCTATAAACGGACTGCGATAACGCATCGTTCACTGCTAAATCATTGTAGTGGTATCGAGACAGAAGCTGGGCGACGACCTGACCGGCACGTTCATGGATAGGCTCTGGCGCAATCGTCTTGCCAGTAGCCGGCCCCATCGCGAGTAGCGATGAAAGCGCGGTGATGATCAGCAGCTGGGCAAGACGACGCATGCCATGGCCTCCTAGAGTTCAGGTGTTATTCATTGCTTATCGCTATGACATCGCAACGTAACGGAAATTTCGCTGATTTTTCTGCTAGCGTAAAGCGGCCACCAACGAAAGGAAAATAATGTCCGTCTCTTCGAGCTTACTCTCAACTACGTATTTTTCACCAACACTTGAGTGTTTCTCCGCTCAATCCAGCCTCGCTGGCGAGAAAAATCGACCGCCAATCGTGTTTGTGCATGGAGCCTTTGTTGGCGCATGGTGCTGGCAGCGGCACTTTCTGGCGTACTTTGCAGCCCATGGTTTTGATTGTTACGCCCCGAGTCTGCGTGGCCATGGTGGCAGTCAGGGTGGGGAGCGTTTGGATCACTTTGGTATCCGAGAATACGTGGCGGATATCGCTGCGGTGGTGGAGGAACTTGATTCGCCTCCGCCAATTCTGATTGGTCATTCCATGGGGGCTGTCGTGGTGCAGCGCTATTTGGAGCAACATTCGGCCGCCGCTGCAGTGCTTATGGCTCCCGTGCCCCCTCAGGGTCTTTTGCCATCCACCTTGCGTATGGCATTCGCTGACCCACTGCTTTTTTGGCAGTACGGTCTGATGCAGACGCTCGGCGCGGACTCCGCGGATGAAGAAATCGCTCGACGTGCGGTGTTCTCTGATGATCTGCCTGCTGCGGAAGTTACTGCAGCGAGCAAAAACATTCAGCGTGAATCCCGGCGCGCACTCTGGGATATGACAGTTATGGCTTCTGGCCGCCCTTGGCTGGCTGCGAATCAGCCCCGCATGATGGTGATGGGTGGTAGCAACGATGCGCTCTTTCAGCCCACGGAATGTAAGGCCGTAGCGGATTTATGGCATGCGGACTGGCATCTGCTCGATGATATGGCGCATGCCATGATGATGGACGCTGGCTGGCAGCGAGCTGCCGATACCATTATTAATTGGCTGCGCTGACTGACTACCAGCGGTATTTGTCCCAGAGCTCTGGATTGGCCCAATGTCGAGGGTTGAGCCAATCGGGAGTGACTTTGTAGTGCGCCAAATCAAAAATAAACCATATTCGCTTGTCTGAGGCATGCAGGCTGGTCTGCCAGCGGTGAAAGCCCAGACTGGTTAAGGTGGCTCGGTCCAAGGGGACGTTTGTCCCTTGCGTGATCACCAATACCTGCATGGCATAAATATCCCGAAGCTGGCTGAGCAGCGTGATTGCCTGTTGCGGGGCATGGAAATCGGCCATGGCATCAACAATGGCAACCGGCATGCGCTCGCTGCCAAAGTATTCGGGCGTTGCCTGCGATGGTGAAATCACACATCCGCCAGCGGCCTCTGCTGCCCGACATAAGGCGGTATCGGCACTAATCAGGGCGGGTATGCCGGGGGCGTTGATCGCCTGGTCATGAAGAAAATCCCGGATCACCCGCTCAAGCAGTAGGCTGGTTTCAATCAACGCCTCACTCATTTAGGTTCCAGCGCGCGATATAGTGCTTGAAAGGCATCGGTGAGTTTATGTTTAGGTGCCATTGCGATGAGCGGTTTGGCCGCTTCATGCGATTCCCGGACTTTCACCGAGGCATTCAAATAGGGCTTGAGTACGGGCACGCCGGTTTGTTCTAGTGCATCAACCAACCGCTGAGGCAGCCGGGCGCGTGCTTGAAATTGATTGACCACGATGCCCTCGATGGAGAGGCCGGGATTGTGATCAGCCCGAAGTTCTTCGACTGCAGCAATCAGCTCATCGAGTGCCTGGCGAGCAAAGGCATCACAGTCGAAGGGAATAAGGCAACGTTGTGCTGCGATTAACGCCGAGCGGGTGTAGAAGTTGAGCGCCGGTGGCGTATCGATGTAAATACGATCAAAGTCCGTCAAGGCCTCGAGAGACTCGCGCAGCTTGTAGATTTTATAACGGGATTCAAGCCGGCCCTGCAGTGGCTCTAAAGAATCATGCGCTGCTGCTACAAAGAGATTGTCGTACCCGGTTGGCCTGGCGATGGTACTGATCTCACGCGGGTAGATGCGAAAGCTCAAAGTATCTTCAAAATACCCGGCAATGGTTTCATCGGCGTTGGCAATAGTCTCGCCGAGCAAGTAATGCGTTGAGTTGGCCTGCGGGTCGAGGTCAATCAGCAGTGTTCGCAACCCCTGATGAGCCGAGAGGGCCGCGAGGTTGCACGTAATGGTGGATTTGCCAACGCCTCCTTTTTGGTTAAAGACCACACGGCGCATACCGGCACTCCTGCTACAATTTCAATGTTGTCAGTCTAGGCAGCTCTCTGTCAGAGGTCGAGTCCGATGTTTGCTCTTATGCGAAGCCTGTTGTTTATGTTGCCGCCAGAGCGGGCGCATGGCGTGGCGTTGGGTGCGCTGGATATCGCAGCTCAGACGAGCCTCACGCGTTGGCTGCCGGCACGCGTCAATGATCCGCGTGACCTAATGGGCATTCATTTTCCCAATGCCGTTGGGTTATCGGCAGGGCTGGATAAGGATGGCGATCATATTCGCGGTTTGGCCGCGCTTGGCTTTGGGTTTCTGGAAATAGGTACAGTGACGCCGCGGGCACAGCCTGGCAATCCCGCTCCACGGCTCTTCCGGCTGCCAGAGCACCGGGCGCTGATTAACCGCCTTGGATTTAATAACCAGGGCCTGGAACATCTATGCAGCCAGGTTCAAAAAGCCCAGCCGCTTGTTGATGTGCCAATTGGCATCAATATTGGCAAAAATCGCCAGACACCCGTTGAGCAGGCCTTGGATGACTATCTCCTTGCGCTCGATGCTGTCTACCCCATGGCCGATTACGTGGTGATCAATCTCTCCTCGCCGAACACACCGGGGCTACGCGATCTGCAGGCGGCGACCCAGTTACAGGCACTCATCCGGCCGCTTAAGGCAAGACAGGCTGAGCTTGCTGATTCTTTTGGCCGATATGTGCCGCTATTGGTGAAGATTGCCCCAGATCTTGCCAATGAGGATATTGCGGCAACGCTGGATGTCTTGTTGGAGCAGTCCATTGATGGCGTGAGTGCCACCAATACCACCATCGCTCGTGATGCCGTTGCAGGTCATCGGCGTGCATCGGAGGCAGGTGGACTGAGTGGAGCCCCACTTCGGGCTCGGGCCACCGAAGTGGTCGAGCGCATCCGTCAGCAGGCTGGCCCCACGCTGCCGATTATCGGTGTGGGGGGCATCCTCAGTGCTGACGATGCGGTTGAGAAGATCCAGGCCGGAGCCGATTTAGTTCAGCTGTATACCGGGTTTATTTACGAGGGACCAAAGCTTATTCGGAATGCCGCGCGTGCAATTGCCCAACAATGCCCGGTTTTATGAGACTTGCCTCATCGGCGCGGGCAGGGGAGAATCTTACTCCTTGGAGAGGTGGCAGAGTGGTCGAATGCGGCGGACTTGAAATCCGTTGAGCCTCTAGGGGCTCCGGGGGTTCGAATCCCTCCCTCTCCGCCAGACACAAAATAGGGGCCAGCGGCCCCTTTTTTGTGTCTTGAGGTGCCGGGGTTCGAACCCCCGGAGCAAGCAAAGCGGGTTCGACCAATCAGCGGAAGCTGATTGGGACGCTGAGCGGAAGCGAAGCGCCCGAAGGGAGAGGCCCGGTAGGGCCGAATCAACAGGGATTGAGTTTAGAACCGCACTTCGACGCCGGCAGAGAAGCTAGGCGTGTAGAGCCAACTATCAAAAGCGCTGCCGAAAATAGCATTGTTGGAAGACTCAGTGGCATCCCCATCCAGATTGACTGAATCATCCATACCCTCGAATGTCAGGCCCATATCGAGGGACAGCCCGAAGCGTCCGTTACTGCCAAGGTCATTGTCCCAGCCAACACCCACATAAGTGCGCATGTCTTCGCCATTGAGCGATGGCATGGCGAGGGAGTCATCGTTCAACCAAGTTTCATCGTACAGAGCGCCACCGGTCATTCGTAGGCCGCTACTGTGAAGCGAGTAATCCACCAATGCCGAAAACTGCATGGTCTCATCGCCTAAAGAAAAGATTGGGCCGCGATCAGCCTCAGGACGCATTGGCTCTGCGCTGATGCCAAAACGAATATCCAGCCGGTCGCTCAAATGAGAAGTCAGCTCAAGCTCGGGCTGCAGGGCGCGAGTCCACTCACTGGACTGGGCCAACGCATTACCACTCATCGCCGCACAAGCAGCGAATGTGACGGTGACAATGTATGTGGCACGCTTGCTCATACCTGAATTATTACGCAAAAAACGAGGAAAACGAACCCCTTTCAGCATTATTTATTGCTGATAACGGTCTTTCCATTCGGAATAGGGCATGCCGTAGATAATTTCTCGGGCTGATTCCTTGTCCAGCTCTACGTCTTTCTCAGCCGCTGCTTCGGCATACCAGCGCGACAGGCAGTTGCGACAGAACCCAGCAAGATCCATCAGGTCTATATTCTGGACATCAGTACGCTCGCGAAGGTGCTGAACCAGGCGTCGAAAGGCGGCGGCTTCAAGCTCGGTGCGTGTGGTTTCATCCATGGCAATGTCTCCAGATCATCCGATAGGTGGGCGTTTGCGGTACATTATGGCAGATCGTGCACGGTTAGCAGGTTATAGATGAACGCTCTTAAGCAGTCGATGGCGTTGGTTCTTACGCTCTTTATACTGGCGGCGCCTGCGACGGCGCTTTCGCTGGAATTTCCGCTGCCTCCGCCCGATGTCGATGTGATTGGTGAGGTGCAGCGTATCGAGGCGGCCGAAGAAGACACGCTGCTGGCCTTAGGGCGGGAATATGGCGTGGGTTACGAAGAGATGCGTCGTGCCAATCCGGGTGTGGATGTTTGGCTGCCCGGCGCAGGGACAACCATTATTATTCCCAGCCGTTTTGTCCTGCCCAACGCACCGCGCGAGGGTGTCGTGATCAATCTGGCGGAGATGCGGCTTTATTATTACCCCGCGGCTGATGATAACGAGCCCGCCCGCGTTGAGACCTATCCGATTAGCGTCGGGCGGATGGATTGGGTGACACCCATTGGTGTTACGCGCATCACTGAGAAAACCGAAAACCCGTTCTGGTTTCCGCCAAAATCTATTCTTGAGGAGCGTGCGGCACAGGGAAGGCCGCTGCCAAATGCCGTGCCACCCGGGCCGGATAATCCGCTTGGCAACCACAAAATGCGACTGGATGTTCCCGGTGGGGCTTATTTGATACACGGCACCAACGAACCGCGGGGTATTGGCATGCGGGTAACGCACGGCTGCATCCGGATGTTCCCGGAAGACGTGGAGTCGCTGTTCAACCGCCTGCCAGTTGGCACGAGTGTGAGTATTGTTAATCAACCGGTGAAAGCCGGCTGGTCTGGAAGCTCGTTGTTGGTAGAGGCGCACCCAGTACTGCCAGAAGATGCGGCGAATGCCTTTGATCCCGTGCAACCGCCGTCGTTGCAAGAGGCGGTGCTGGCAATCTCAGCGCTACTCGATGAGGGCTCCAGCCGTGTTGACCATGCGCGCTTGACCAAGGCGGTTGAGGCGGCAACGGGGATTCCGCATGAAGTCTCCAGAATGCGCTGGTCGAGTCCTTTGAGTGCCAGCCCGGCACTGACGGCATTCAGGTAATAAAAAACCCCGCCGAAGCGGGGTTTTGCGAAAACCGCTATGGGCGGTCTTATTTGTACATCGAGCGCTCAAACATGCGATCGATTTTCTCGCTGTTCTCATCAGCCGTGGTCTGGGCACCGCGGGCGAGTGCTTCAGCACCCTCAGCTGTGACCATTGCAGTGCTGGCTTCGTCCATAGCGGCTTCGGCCATGGCGCGGATGTCTTCGATCTCGGTCTGTGTGGCACAACCGACGAGCAGGCCGACGGTGGCCGTAGCGGCGCTCAGTTTGAGCAGCGTCTTGAGCGACTGAGTCATTGTGGAAACTCCTGTTAAATTTTCTACGATTGCAATCGTCTTCGACATCGACATTGGTGATTCACACCAACGTGGCCGTCGTGCGCATGATTGCGCGCTGGTCAAAGACTTTCAACCCTGTTGATCATTAATCAATAACAACGCGGGTACCAATGCTGACGTATTCATGCAGTTGTTCGATCTGCTCATTGGTCATAGCGATACAGCCCTGGGTCCAGTGAAAGTTATCATGAATCTCTGGATCGCCTTCACCAATGCCATGGAAACCGATATAGCCACCTAATGTGCCATTCTGTGGAAACTCTCCATGCTGCAAGCCGTGGTCAAGTGAAGCGCGGTATTCACCTTCATTCATAATGCCAAATCGGCGTGCTTGATCGAGATGATCGAGAGTGGGGTAGTCAATCGCCAGGAAAATATGAAATTTGCTCTCGGCGTTGATTCGATTAATACGAAATGACCCGCGTGGTGTTGTGTTATCACCCTTAAGATGTAAATCAGAGATACCGCCACGGCCAAATGCGACATGCTCCAAGATCAAATGGCGTTCATCCCCATGCCAGATTTCTGTTGTCGATGCCTGTGTATCGACTCGCACCCACGTCTCGTTATAGGGCATGGCCTGCACAGCGGTAAATGGCAATATCAAGCCGATGAGTAACATTAGCCAGACGCGTTTCATAGCAGATACCGGTAAATGCCCGCCGTATCAAAGGGCCAACACAGCGGCGTGCTGCGATCGCTACGCTCTAGCACGGGAATGGATTCCGCATAGCGGGCTTCGGCCTGCGGGTCATCCATAATATCGATGCACTCGATGGCCAGATCGCGCCGCTGCATGATGGGCTCGATGATCGTCCAAGCCTCATCGCAGAGATGGCAGCCGTCAGTGGTGTAAAATCGAAGCTTCATGCTTTTATCGTGAAAATTCAGATTTGATGACTAATTTACCGGATATTCGCCTGAGTGTGGCACCAATGATGGACTGGACGGATCCAGCCTGTCGCTTTTTACTGCGTCTGATTTCGGCGCGCACGCTGCTCTATACCGAAATGGTGCCTGCCCAGGCGCTCTGGCATACCGGACCTGAACGTTTTCTTGCCGGTCATCCGGCAGAGAATCCCGTTGCATTGCAGTTAGGAGGCAGTCAGGCCAAGCACCTTGAATATGGGGCACGCCTTGGCGAAGAGTGGGGATATGACGAGATCAACCTCAATGTCGGCTGCCCTAGCGATCGGGTGCAATCCGGTCGTTTTGGAGCTTGCCTTATGCGTGAGCCAGAACTGGTTCGCGATCTGGTTGCCGCCATGCGTGCCTCCACATCCCTGCCAATAACGGTGAAGTGTCGGATTGGCGTTGATGAGGATGACCGTTACGACCAGCTGTGTCATTTCACCGAAATGGTGATCGCCGGCGGAGCCGATGCACTCATCGTGCACGCGCGTAAGGCCTGGCTCAAAGGGCTATCGCCTAAGCAAAATCGGGAAATACCGCCACTGCGTTACGATGTGGTCGCGGCGCTGAAGCACGATTTTCCGGCGCTGCCGATTGTCCTCAACGGCGGTGTCAAAACACTGGAGGCTGCCAAAGCCTGGTTAGATACAGTCGATGGAGTCATGATCGGTCGCGAGGCGTATCACAATCCATGGATATTGGCGGAGGCAGATAGACTGATATTTGGCGCAGAGTCGCCCGCCGTTCCGGATCGGGCCTCCGTCGTGTGCGCGTATCGCGATTATGTGGCCGAGCGCCTAGCCCCTGGCGTGCCGATTTCGCGTTACACGCGGCATTTAGTTGGGCTTTATCAGGGCTTGCCGGGTGCCAAAATCTGGCGCCGCGCACTCAGTGAAGGGGCGGCCAAAAAGGGGGCTGGTATCGAGGTTATTGACCAGGCCCTAACAATCCGTGAACAGGCTATTGCGCATATTTCTGAAGCCGCTGTTTAGTCATCGGCAAATGAGAAGAAAGTGCGCGCGTTGTCAGCAGTCGCGCTTGCTAGCTCATCGATACTGACGCCCTTCAGGCTAGCTACCGTCTCTAGAATATGCGGTAGAAACGCCGGTTCATTCCTTCGGGTTTCTGGTTTGCCGGGCAAGTTACGGGGCAGCAGGAAGGGCGCGTCGGTTTCGATCATCAGCCGATCCAGCGGGATATCGGGGATACAATCCCGCAACGCCTGTCCGCGGCGTTCATCGCAAACCCAGCCGGTCACACCAATATGCAGGTCAAGATCAAGACAGGCATGCAACAGCGCTTGATCACCGGTAAAGCAATGCAGGATGGCGTCATTAATCGTGTCGCGATGCGCCCGGATGATTGCCAGAAAATCGTCATCCGCATCGCGCTGATGCAAAAAAACCGGGTAGCGCGTCTGCGCGGCAATATGAAGTTGTGCTTCAAAGGTTCTCTGTTGGTCTGGGCGCGGTGAGAAATCGCGAAAATAATCCAGCCCGGTTTCCCCGACGGCGGTGACCACCGGTTCGTTCAGCAGCGCCAGCAGGCGGCGTTCACTGTCAGCATCCCATTCCTTGGCATAATGGGGATGAACACCCGCAGTTGAGCGCATGCTGCCGGCGTGTTCATTGGCCAGGTGGGCGGCTGTGGCAGATTCTTCAAGATTAACGCCGGTCAGCACCATTTGCCCCACGCCCGCCTGATGCGCTCGGGTGATGACATGGTTGCGGTCATCGGAGAACTGCCGATGGGTGAGATTGACGCCAATATCAACGAGACTGTTGGTTTTCATACACTTAGTGTGCGGGAATACGCCCCAATGATGAACACCATGCCAATGAATTGGGTTGGAGACTGGGTTGGTCAGCGCCGCCGGATGACGCCGGACAGGCCCGCGCTCATTGAGCCGTCGTCGGGCCGCCAGTTTACTTATGCCGAGCTTGATGATCGGGCCTGCCGCCTTGGCCATTGGATGATACAAACGGCGGGCCTGCGAGCCGGCGACGTTGTCGCCATCATTAGCGAAAACCGACTAGAAGCCATTGATGCTGGGCTTGCTTGCGGTAAAACCGGTGTGATCCTCGCGCCGGTCAGCCATAAGCTCTCCCCGGGCGAGGCAAGTGCACTAATCGATCGCCTGAAGCCGAAATATCTTCTTTTTGACAGTGGCTTACAGTCTTTTGTTGATAATCTTTCTGGTTTAGTCAAAGCGCTGCCAAGCCTTGCTTTTGGGCAGACAGATTCAGCCTATACGAAAGTCCTTGCTGCCAGCCCACCGCAACCCATCCAGTACGCTCGTGCATTGCAGGAGCCCTTTTTGTATATCCACACTGGTGGCAGCACGGGATTGCCCAAAATCTGCCGGATTACGCTTGAGCAGATGCATTGGAACGCCATCGAACTGTTGGTGGCGGCCACCGACGGGCTTGGCCGGCGTCGGGAGTTACTGTTATTTCCGCTTTTTCACATTGGTGGATGGAACACCGCACTGCCCATTCTGCTTGCCGGTGGTTGCTTGGTGATGCCAGCGCGGTTTGATGTCGAGGAAAGTCTGGGGATTATTGACCAGTACGCGGTCAACCATTTTGGTGCTGTAGAGGCAATGTTACGCGCCATGAGTGCATCGCCGGCATTCGCCGATGCGTCACTGACTTCGCTTGAGGGCATCACCACGGCGGGTGCGCCTTGCAGTGAGGCGGCAATGGCCGCATTTTTTGAACGCGATATCCCGGTCAGTCAGGCTTATGGGCTGACCGAAGCGGGCCCATCCAACTTCATTCAATCGCGTGATGGCCGATCCATCGCTGAATTACGTCGCGATAGCCAATCCATCGGTCAGGCATTTTTCCACTGCGACTACCGCATCGTAAACCCGAAGACACTCGCGCCGGTGGCGCTGGGTGACGTGGGTGAACTACAAATGCGAAGTCCGCATGCTTTTGCCGGTTACTTAGACGATCCTGAGCAAACCGAAAGGCGGTGGACTGAGGATGGATGGCTTCGCAGCGGTGACCTCGCCCGCGAGGATAATCACCAGCAAGTCCAGCTGATTGGCCGGTTGGATCACGTGATTGTCAGCGGGGGTGAGAATATCGCTGCCGAAGAACTTGAAGCTGTTTTATCGCGCCACCCGGCAGTGGAGGCGGCTCTGGCCTTTGGTGTTCCGGATGATCAGTGGGGTGAGAGGCCAGTGGTCTGGATGCAGGGACCCGATCCGCAACAGCAGGGCGATATTAAGGCTTGGCTTGGTGAACATCTGGCTCGGTTTAAACAACCGCGGGATTTATGCATTGTCGAAGCATTACCATTAACCGGCGCCGGCAAACTTGACCGGGCGACGGCAAAATCCAAATATCTGTCACAAATGCATGGAGATCGCCTATGAAGCCCGCACGGGTCCTGATTATCGCCGGTTCTGACTCCGGTGGTGGCGCGGGTATTCAAGCGGATATTAAATCGGTGACAGCATTGGGTGGCTATGCCATGACCGCCGTCACTGCCCTTACCGCGCAGAATACGCTTGGCGTACAAGCAGTGGAGCCGGTTTCACCGCAATTTATTCGTGCCCAAATGCAATCGGTACTCAAGGATCTGGGCGCTGACTGTCTGAAGACGGGCATGTTGCATGATGCAGCGGTCATTGATGCTGTTGCGCAAAGCTACGATGCGCTGGCCGCAGCAGTGCCGTTAGTGGTCGATCCGGTCATGGTGGCGCAAAGCGGTGACCGGCTGGTTTCTGAAACGGCAATTTCGCATTTGCGCGAGACACTGATCAAAAAGGCAGCCCTGATTACCCCCAATCTGCCGGAAGCAGAGGCGCTGCTGGGCCGGCCCATATCTGATGTTGAGGCAATGGAAGGCGCCGCTGCCGATTTGCTGGCACTCGGCTGTGGTGCGGTATTGCTCAAGGGCGGGCATCTTAAAGGAGGGGCGGAAATTGTGGATATTCTGGCCATGCCCCATGATCGCGTGTTTTACCGGCATCCGCGCATTGAGACGATTTCTGATCATGGCACGGGTTGTACGCTCGCCTCTGCCATAGCCGAAGGTATTGGTCGGGGATTGGCGATGCCGGATGCGGTAGCGCGTGGTCGAGATTATCTGCAACAAGCATTGGCAACGGCGACGCCGCTTGGCCACGGACACGGACCGGTGAATCACGGACACACGGTAATGCCCTTTGGTTTGTCATAATAGCCAGCATGATTCGTTTATCCACTAAAAGCCGCTATGCCGTGAGCGCATTGATGCACCTGGCTATTCACAATCAGGCCGGTGCTGTGCCACTGGCTGAAATTTCGGTATGCCAGAACATTTCCATGTCGTATGTCGACCAGATTTTCTGGAAGCTAAGACGCGCGCAGTTGGTACGCGGCACCCCAGGGCCTGGGGGTGGTTATCGGTTAGGGCGGCCGGCTGAATCGATCTCCATTGCAGAAGTGATCAACCTAATGGATGGCGATGGTGTCCCAAAGCGAGCCAGCTCTGCGCTTGATCAGGCAATCTGGCTGGATCTTGCCGGGCGGATTGATTCATTTCTCTCCGATATTACGATTGCTGATTTTGCCGCGCGGCCCGAGATACGCGCGGCACTGGAGCGTCAGTACGCTGGCAATCACTGGCGCTGTGATGTCTGTGGCGCGCTTGCAACGCGGCGGCCGAACCCCGCAGTCGGAGGGCAATAATGACCTACGTGGTCACTGAACCCTGCATTCGCTGTCGCTATACCGATTGTGTCGAGGTCTGCCCGGTGGATTGTTTTCATGGTGGGCCGAATTTTCTGGTGATTGACCCGGTGGAGTGTATTGATTGTGCGGTCTGTGTACCGGAATGCCCGGTGGATGCAATCTACCCGGATGATGAGGTGCCGGCCAACCAACAGGATTTCATTGCCCTGAACGCGCGCCTGGCTGAGCAATGGCCGGTGATTAAAAAACGCGAACCCGCGCCGGAGGATGCGGCAGACTGGGAGAAAGTCACCCGCAAGCGCGACTATTTAAGAGAATAGCGCGCCCCGGGCGGCTTTACGCGTTCCCGCCATAGCGCCGCTCGATGTAACGCTCGACAATCTCTTTGAAATCCTCGGCAATCCGCTCGCCCTTCAGTGTGACGGTCTTCTCTCCATCTTCGTAGACCGGGGCCACGGGCTTCTCGCCAGTCCCTGGCAGGCTGATGCCAATATCCGCCATGCGGCTTTCACCAGGCCCATTCACAACACAGCCCATCACCGCCAGGTTCATCGATTCAACACCTGGATACAGTTCACGCCATTGCGGCATACGCTCACGCACATGCGATTGAATTTCATCGGCTAGTTCTTGGAAAAACGTGCTGGTAGTCCGGCCGCAACCGGGGCAGGCCGCCACCAGGGGCGTGAAATTGCGCAGCCCCATGGTCTGGAGGATCTCCTGGGCCACGATGACCTCCTGGGCGCGGTCGCCACCAGGCTCGGGCGTGAGCGAAATACGGATGGTATCGCCAATACCCTGTTGCAGTAGCACCGCAAGACCGGCGGTGGAGGCTACGATACCTTTTGAGCCCATGCCCGCTTCAGTCAAGCCCAGATGCAGCGGGTAGTCGCAACGCGCGGCAAGATCCTGATAAACATTGATCAAATCCTGCACTTTGCTGGTTTTACAAGAAATAATGATGCGGTCATGGGGTAGACCCAACGACTCCGCTCGCTCAGCACTCTCAAGCGATGAGATCACCACGGCATCGCGCATCACTGCATCCGGTGATTTGGGTTGTGCCAAGCGGGCGTTTTCGTCCATTAGTTGGGCCAGCAAATCCTGATCAAGGCTGCCCCAATTCACGCCAATGCGAATGGGCTTGTCGAGATCGCGGGCAATTTCAATGAGCTCTGCGAATTGCGGATCTCGGCGGCTGCCTTTGCCAACATTGCCTGGGTTGATGCGCAGCTTAGCTAGCGCCTGGCCACATTCAGGTACGGCGCGCAATAGCCGATGACCGTTGAAGTGAAAATCACCAATCAGCGGCACATCAATGCCCATATCGTCCAGACGCTGGCGGATATTGGGGACAGCGCGGGCCGCATCCTCGTTATTGACGGTAATGCGCACAAGCTCCGAGCCGGCTTTGGCCAACTCCGCCACCTGGATAGCGGTACGGACCTCATCAACGGTATCGGTGTTGGTCATGGACTGGACCACGATGGGGGCGTCTCCACCCACCGTGACGTGACCCACCTTCACAGGCACACTAAGGCGGCGTTTGTAACCGGGAATGTCATTCATGCATTCAATGATAAATGATGGAGGCTCGATGATCGACGTTTATACATGGCCGACACCAAATGGTCATAAAGTCCATATCGCCCTTGAAGAACTCGGGCTCGCCTATACCGTCCATCCCATCCATATCGGACAGGGCGATCAGTTTGACGAGGCGTTTCTGCGCATCAGCCCCAATAATAAAATCCCCGCGATCGTCGATCAGGATGGCCCCGATGGTGAGCCCATTTCCCTGTTCGAATCCGGCGCAATTCTGTTGTATCTCGCTGAGAAGACCGGTCAGTTGATGCCCAGTAATACCCGGGCGCGCTATGAGACGCTTGAATGGCTAATGTTTCAAATGGGTGGGCTTGGCCCCATGCTTGGGCAGGCGCATCACTTCCGGCAATATGCCCCAGAGAAAATTGAATACGGCATCAATCGCTATACCAACGAGGCAGCGCGGCTTTACGGTGTGATGGAGCGTCGACTCACCAATCGCGAATGGCTCGCCGGTGGCGAGTACAGCATCGCCGATATTGCCTGTTTCCCCTGGATCCGCCCGCATGAGAATCAGGGGCAGGACCTGGCCGACTATCCCAAACTCAAGCGTTGGTTCGATGCCATTGCCAGCCGGCCGGCCGTGCAGCGGGGGGTGGATGTGCTGGCCGATGCCAGGCCGCCACAGCTTGACGAAAAAGCCCGTGAGCAGCTCTTTGGCGCGGCGCAGTACCAGAAACGATGAGCACATCCCCGGATGCGTTAAAGCAATTGCTTGCCGTGATGGCGCAGCTTCGCGATCCACAGCAAGGCTGCCCCTGGGACTGTGAGCAGGACTTTCGCAGTATCGTCCCGCATACGCTGGAAGAAGCCTATGAGGTGGCGGATGCGATTGAGCGCGGTGATCGGGAAGACATGCGTGATGAGCTTGGCGATCTGCTTTTTCAGGTGGTTTTCTACGCCCAATTGGGTGAGGAAGAGGGCAGTTTTAATTTCGATGCCATTGCCCAAGGCGTCCTGGACAAGATTATCCGTCGCCATCCGCATGTCTTTGGCGAGCGCCAGGAAACTTCAGCGGCGGGTCAGCGGGCCACTTGGGAGGCCATTAAGGCGCAAGAGCGCGAGAGAAAGCGCGATTCCCGGGCTATGCCTCCCAGCGCTTTGGATGATGTGCCGCTTGGACTGCCAGCGCTCACTCGCAGTCGTAAGCTGCAGTCACGGGCAGCCCGGGTTGGGTTTGATTGGCCCGACGATCATTTGGTTATCGCTAAAATCCATGAGGAACTCACCGAGCTTGAACAGGCTATGCAGGCATCGCCCGCAGATCAGGCGCATATCGCCGAGGAATTTGGCGATGTGCTGCTCGCTTGCGTGAATTTGGCGCGGCGATTGAATGTGGACCCCGAACAGGCGCTACGCGCGGGCAATGCAAAATTTGAGCGCCGGTTCCGCGCACTGGAGAGCCTTCTCACCGAGGAGGGTGTAAATGTTGAGGATGCCGGATTTGAGCGCTTAGAAGCTGCGTATCAACGCGCAAAGGCTGCGGAGCAGTCCGACTAACCCACCAGAATGACATGCAAACTGCGTGGACCATGGGCGCCTAGCTGCAAGGTTTGCTCAACATCCGCAGTGCGTGAGGGGCCAGTGATGACATTAACCGTTCGCGGCATCGCTCCCTCGCTGAGCAGTCGATCCCAAACCTCTTCCATATAATCAGCGATATCCTCGATTGTCAGGACCACAATATGCCGGTCAGGCAGGAAGTTAAGCGTGGTTGGTCGAGTAGGCCCCGATGGCATCACAATAGAGCCGGTCTCGGCGATACCCATATAGCCCACCGCAATGGCCGCGCCCCAGTCGGTGGCCTGATTGAAATCGCTTTCAACCCCAATTGATTCAGGCCAGCTCATTTCGGCAAGCAGCGGGTGCGGGGCAATACCAACCGCATGATCATTGCGGTCACAGGAACTGAGATAGTCCTGTGCTGCCAATGGCACATCGCCCATGGTGTTCACACGGGTATAACTGCCTGCGGCTGCTTCCAGTCGCTCGCAAAATCGTGTGAGGCGATCTGCCTGCCATTGCGGTCGCGGTATTTCCTCGGGCAAGCGGCCCTCAAGATCGGCCGCTGCTATCTCCACGGAGGCAGGCTTTTTATGTCCAAGCGCTTTTTTAATTCGGCGCAGAATCTCGGCGCGCTGCTCGCTCATGCTTTACGCCCCGCGCGGTGATTTTTCCACTGCTGATGGAACGTGCCTTTGCCCGTTGGCAGGGGAAGATCCCGGCCCTTGGTCCAAGCTGTTGCAAGTGGAACGCGATGCGCGCTGCCGCGGCCAAAAATTCGTAGCACAGGGCGGCTGACCCCGGTGATGGCCTGATACAGACGCGGTCGCCGTGCCAACCAGCTCCAGGCCTTGATGGCTGTCCGGCTGAGCGGGCTTGTAAGGTTTTGTTCAAACGAATGATCGCGCAGTCGGCGAATAAGATAGGGCAGGCGTATTTTGACCGGGCAGACGCTCTGGCAGCGGCCATTGAGCGTGCAGGCGTTGGGTAGATCCTGACTGCTATCAAGGCCACGGAACATCGGCGTGAGCACCGCACCCATTGGGCCGGGATAGACCCAGCCGTAGGCATGTCCCCCAATTGAGCTATAAACCGGACAATGATTCATGCAGGCCCCGCAGCGAATGCAACGCAGCATCTCCCGAAACTCATCACCCAACATTCGGGTACGGCCGTTATCGATGAGCACGACATGCAGCTCTTCTGGGCCATCCAAATCTTCAGCTCGCTTCGCGCCGGTGATAAACGTGGTGTAAGCCGTTATTTGTTGGCCTGTCGCGCTGCGGCCCAACAATCGCAACATGGAGGAGACTTCGCGCATACTCGGTACAAGCTTCTCAACGCCTGCAATCGCAATATGCACCCGGGGCAAACTGGTGGAAAGATCGGCGTTGCCTTCATTGGTAACCAGCGTAATGGTGCCGGTTTCGGCCACCAGAAAGTTCGCGCCACTGATACCAATATCGGCCCCAAGGAATTTCTCGCGCAGCACACCGCGCGCCTCATCGACCAAATCTGGCGTTTCGCGCAGCGGCCCGCCGCTTTTTTGGTGATGGTGGTGATCAAAAAGCTCTGTGATTTGCGCACGGGTCTTATGGACGGCTGGCGCAATAATGTGACTGGGGGGCTCTTTGGCAAGCTGGATGATGTACTCGCCTAGATCCGATTCGACGGTCTCGAACTCTGCCTCTAATGCCTCATTGAGCCCGACTTCTTCACCGGCCATGGTTTTGGCTTTGATCACCTGTCTTGCCGAGGCATCACGGCAGATCCCAAGAATTGTCTCGCAAGCCGACTGGGCATCTAGTGCGTAATGCACCTGACCACCCTGCGCGGTAACGTTTTCCTCAAATTGCCCAAGGTAGGTATCGAGATGGGCGAGGGTGTGATCCTTGATCTGCCGGCCACGCTCGCGCAACGATTCGAATGCGGGCAGATCGAGGATGGCGTTGGCCCGCTTATCGACAAAACCGCCCTTGGCCTTTGCCAGCGCGCTTTGCAGGTCATCATCAGCTAATGCTTTGCGTGCTCGTGCTTTAAAATCCGCTTCTGCGACTGCCATTATCCACGCTCCTCTTCGCCGATGGCGGGTTGGTCGGTATAGCCGGCAAGGACTTCAACCGTATGTCTGACTTCTACCGGCTCACCACGGCGTTTTAGGCGGCCCGCAATATTCATCAGACAGCCCAAATCGCCGCCGAGTACGGTACCTGCGCCTGAGCTGATGATGTCATCGGTCTTGTCATTGACCATTCGCGTTGAGATGTCAGGGTATTTCACGCAAAAAGTGCCACCAAACCCACAGCAAGTTTC
This sequence comes from Spiribacter sp., assembly GCA_965658695.1. Taxonomy (GTDB): domain Bacteria; phylum Pseudomonadota; class Gammaproteobacteria; order Nitrococcales; family Nitrococcaceae; genus Spiribacter. The sequence goes on along the minus strand of CBFHTR010000002.1, from coordinate 47,330 downwards.
CGATTCGCTTAGTTCTGCGAGTTCCAGAGCGGGGCTGCCAGCCAGCAGGCGGCGAGGCTGCTCCTTGACGCCAAGCTGGCGTAAGCCAGAGCAACTGTCGTGATAGGTGACCCGGCCTGCGAAATCGGTGCGTGGCGGTTCGATATGCATGACCTCATCGAGGAAGCTCAGGATCTCGTAGGTGCGGGCGGCAAGATCTTCTGCACGGCGGTGCCAGCTGGAATCGGCTGCAAAAAGCTCCGGGTATTTTTTAATTTGCCCGGCACAGGAGCCTGATGGCGCTACGACGTAATCGAATGCGGCGAATGTCTCGATGACTTGTCGGGCAATACTGGCTGTATCGTTTAGATCACCGCTGTTATAGGCCGGCTGTCCACAGCAAGTTTGCGCCTCTGGTACGGTCACCCGGCAACCCGCTTTCTCCAGTAGTTCAACACTGGCAAAACCCACGCCAGGGCGGAAGAAATCAACCAGACAAGTGACAAACAAACCCACCTGCGGGGCTTGTGGGCGTTTATCGGCCATTGCAGGCGACCTCCTCAAAATGCTTAGCTGGTAAGACCAAAATCAAACACTAACCCGGGCAAAGGCCCGAGACAATGCTGGAGGTTGTGATGAGCCTACTCGATAAGTCCTGCACCCCATGCCGTGGCGGTATTGATCCGATGACGCCGGAGCAGGCCAAGGCACATTTGGCTGAGGTGCCGGAGTGGCGCCTGAGCGAGGATGCGAGCCGCATCTCGCGGCGTTTTAAAACCGCTAATTTTGTTGAGGCGCAAACGATTGCAAATACCGCTGGGGATGTTGCCGAGCAGGAAGACCACCATCCGGAGATCCGTTTTAGCTGGGGTTATTGCGAGGTTGAAATTTACACCCATGCCATTAGCGGGTTGCATGAAAATGACTTTATTTATGCCGCCAAGGTGGACGCCGCGGTGGCAAGCTAACGCTGCCAGTCTCCACTGCGCCCGCCACTTTTGCGGGTGAGTTGCACGGCGTTGATCGCCATGCCGCGATCCAACGCCTTGCACATATCATAGACGGTCAGGAGTGCGGTCTGAACGGCAGCTAATGCCTCCATTTCAACGCCTGTCTGGCCTCGGGTCTCCGCTCGCACCTCACAGAAAACACAATTGTTCTCTGCCTGTGGGGTAAGTGCCACATCGATGTGCGTGAGGCTAAGCGGATGGCAAAGCGGTACTAATTCGGAAGTGCGTTTTGCCGCCATGATGCCTGCGATGCGTGCCGTACCTAGCGCATCGCCTTTTTTTAAATCGCCATTCATTAACGCATTCAACGTCTCGGCCTGCATGTCGATGCGGCCCTCAGCAATGGCAATGCGCAGCGTCTCGGCCTTCTCGCCGATATCGACCATATGCGCCTCGCCCCGGGCGTTGAGGTGGGTAAGATCAGTCATTGGCCATCTCGCAATGACCATTTACCGGTGACCTCGAGGTTATCGTCCAGTTCATAGACGAGCGGGTCGCCCGTGGCGATCTCAACGCCTGTAATGGCCTCGTCAGAGAGCCCCTCCAGATGTTTGACCAGTGCGCGCAGACTATTACCGTGCGCAGCGATGAGCAGTGTGTCCGCATCGCGCAAGGCCGGTGCGATATCCGATTCCCAATAGGGCAGCACCCGGGCGAGCGTGTCTTTAAGCGACTCAGTGCCAGGCAGTCGGCCTGCGTCTACATTGGCGTAGCGTGGATCATTGCGCGGGTGGCGCTCATCTTCAGCTTCGACTGCCGGTGGCGGAGTGGCAAAACTGCGACGCCAGATATGCACCTGCTCCTCGCCGTATTGTTCCGCAGTTTCGGCCTTATTCAGCCCCGTGAGCGCGCCATAGTGACGCTCATTCAGTCGCCAGTCCTTGATCATCGGAATCCACAGGCGATCCAGCACGTCGAGCCCCATAAAGGCGGTGCGAATGGCGCGCTTGAGTAGGGAAGTAAAAACCACATCGGGCTTGAGCCCGGCCTCCTGCATGAGCAGCCCCGCATGGTGCGCCTCTTCGCGGCCTTTGTCGCTGAGATCGATGTCGTGCCAGCCGGTGAACCGGTTCTCCAGGTTCCAGATGCTTTGTCCATGCCGCAATAGAATCAGCCGTTTCATGCCCGGATTGCTCCCTTCAACGTTATTCGTATCGATACGTAGGATATCATCCTGTTGTGTTCGTTTAAGGGGCTATCGCCTTGCAAAGTTGGCTGCAAATCTCATTGGCGCGGCAATGTCTGAATTTGATTCATGCTGAATCGATTGCCGGTAGTTGGCCAATTTCCTCTGGCGCTGCCGGTTCGGGAGAGCGCATGGGTAGCGGCTGTACGCCGCGTGGCTGGCATCGAATTCGGATTTTGATCGGCGCCGGTGCGCCAGTGAATAGCGTCTTTATTGGGCGCCGGCCAACGGGGGAGGTTTATAACGCTAAGCTGGCGGCCGTTCACCCCAACCGTGATTGGATTTTAACTCGTATCCTCTGGCTCACTGGTGCAGAGAGTGGTTTCAATCGCGGCGCAGCAGTCGATACGCTGCGGCGAATGATTTACATCCATGGCACCCCGGATACCGAGCCCATGGGTGTGCCCGGGTCGCATGGTTGTATTCGCATGCGCAACAGCGACATTGTGGCGCTTTTTGCCCAATGCCATGCCGGTATGCCGGTTCTAATCACGGAGGATGCCTGATGCTTGGCAGCCTGATGTTGGGTCTTGAGGGCACACAACTGCTGGGCGAGGAGCGAGAGCGCTTGCAACATCCCGCAGTGGGTGGCGTGATTTTGTTCTCGCGCAATTACGCCAATCCCACGCAGTTACGCGCGCTTACCGCCGCCATCAGGGCATTGCGCCGCCCCCCGTTACTGATTGCAGTGGATCAAGAGGGCGGGCGTGTGCAGCGGTTTCGGGAGGGTTTCACAACGCTACCGGCTCTTGGGCAGCTTGGCAGAGCATGGCGGACGGCACCAGCGCTCGCGCTGGAGGCGGCAGAACAAACCGCCTGGCTCATGGCGACGGAGCTTCGCGGTTGTGATGTGGATTTTAGTTTTGCCCCTGTCTTGGATATCGACCACGGGATCAGTGAGGTTATCGGCGATCGGGCCTTTGGCGGGTCGGCGGATGCAGTCGCAACGCTTGCACTCGCTTGGCAACGTGGCGCGAAAGCGGGCGGGATGATCAGCGTCGGCAAACATTTCCCAGGACATGGTGGCGTTGCGCCCGACTCGCATCACATGGCAGCGGTGGATAACCGGGCCTTGGCGGATTTGATACATGCTGATCTGCTGCCATTTCGCCGACTCATTGATAACGGATTGGCGTCGATCATGATGGCGCACGTGGAATACCCGGATGTAGATAAAAAACCTGCTGGATTTTCATCTATATGGGTACAGTATTTAAGAAACCAAATGAATTTTCAGGGGGCGATTTTTAGCGATGATCTAGAAATGGCTGCCGCTGCGATTGCCGGTGATCTTGCCAATCGGGTGAATGCCGCGCTTACCGCCGGTTGCGATATGGCAATCCTTGGGAACGCTGGGCGTGCGGTGGATCGCGTGCTTGATCGGCTGCCGGCAATAGATTCGCGCTCAGCGCTTCGTCTGGCTCGTCTTCACGGCCGCCGCCCGAGTGAGACGGACCCCAATGCAATAGAACAGCGCATGATCAGTGCTAAGGCCTTGCTGGCTGAGTTGTGACGGTGACGCTAGAATACGGCGTTTAGCCAAAGGACAGCATTGCCATGACCCAGGGAGTGACTCTAAGCGCGGACGAATTGGCTGGCGTGGTGCAGCGGGCTGAGTGCCTTCACGATGCCAATGCGATCGAACAGGCGCTGGATCAGATCGCCGAAGCCATTACCGAGGAAATAGGAGATCAGCGCCCATTAATCCTCGGGGTGATGACCGGTGCGATTGTCCCCCTTGGACGACTTCTTACCCGGCTGAATTTTCCGCTCGAGCTGGACTACATTCACGCTACCCGTTATCACAAGACCACAACCGGCCGTGAGCTGGTATGGCTTGCGCGCCCGCAGACACCGCTACGCGATCGTCATGTTTTACTCGTCGACGACATTCTGGATGAGGGGCATACCTTCCGCGCGCTGCTTGAGGCCTGCCAGGAAGAGGGCGCTGCCTCGGTCAAGACTGCAGTGCTTGCGGATAAACCCAATCCGCGTCGTGTTCCCGGTCTAGTCGCGGATTTTGCAGGTCTGACGGTGCCGGATCGCTATGTATTTGGCGCAGGCATGGACTACAAAGGTTATTTGCGCAATATCGATGCCATTTACGCCGCGCATGCCAGCGACGAAGACTGATCAGTCAGCCGTTGACTCCGATGGGGCTTCCCAAGGATCAACCCGCACCAAAACACCCATGCGCGGATGATCGAGATAGTGCTGCTCTTCGCTTCGCATACGCCGACTGGCTGTCATGCGACCCAAAAGCGCTCCGTCGTCATCTGCAACCGTGATCTGCGTTTCGGCATGTAGAAATCGCTCCCGATAGATGCGAATCCAGCCGTTGATTCCGTCTGCACGCAATTCAAAGGGTAAAGCCACGGCCTGTGCCTGGACCCGGCCCAATCCGGGCTGCACCCAGGCGGCATGCCAATGGACTTCAAATCCAGGCTGTGCATCAAGCCGGCTCGCAGCCCGTGACAGGCGATGCGCCGCTGGCTCCAGTCGCTCATAGCCAAGGCCGGGCCGACCAGAGTCTCGCAGTGGCCAGGCCATTGCGCGTGTTAGCCCTTGCGGCCTTGCCGTTGGTTGTTCTTCATCCTCGGGATTAACAGACGGTTGAGTGAATAAGACGACTTCGACCCGATACTGCAGCTCGCCGTCAGCATCCGCTGTGTCCTGGCCCTGTGCCGAGCCAATGATGCTCAGAGTCAGGACAATGAGAGAAAGATAGTCACGTAGTTTCATGCAGCTTCCGGCAATCTGATGGCCTCCAGCAGTCCCTCAATTGTCTCAATCCGCGCCTGTGGCGTTTCGGTTTCCACCCGAAAGCGCAGTTTTTCCTGACCCTCCAGACGATACACCGACGGTGAAGCCTGAACCATCCCAATCACTGCGCCGACATCTACCTGTGGACTAGCGCTAAATTGGACGAGGCCGCCCCCGGGACCCGCTTCAATACGCTCAATGCCCATTGATTGGGCGATCTGGCGAATTCGGGCCACAGCTATTAGGTTTTTCGCCGGCTCGGGCAGTAGGCCAAACCGATCGATCATCTCAACCTGCAGCTCACGCAAAGACTGAGCATCTTTGGTATTAGCGATGCGTTTATAAACCACCAAACGAGTGTGAACATCGGGCAGATAATCTTCCGGCAACAGTGCTGGGATATGCAGATCGACGTCGGTGCCAATATCCAGTGGTTGTTCCAGCGAGGGCTCCTTGCCCGATTTTAGCGCTTTGACTGCCCGATCAAGCAGGTCGTTGTAGAGCGTGAACCCAACCTCATGTATTTGGCCGCTTTGCCCTTCACCGAGCAGCTCACCTGCGCCACGAATCTCCAGATCGTGGCTTGCGAGTGCAAATCCAATCCCAAGATCTTCCAACGAGGCGATCGCATCCAGTCGCTTCACGGCATCGGCTGTAAGCTGGCGTCGAGGTGGCGCCATTAAATAGGCATAGGCACGATGATGTGAGCGGCCAACACGTCCGCGGAGCTGATGCAGCTGTGCCAGCCCAAGCTTGTCCGCACGGTTTATAATGATGGTATTGGCGCTCGGGACATCGATGCCGCTTTCGATAATCGTGGTGCAGACCAGAATATTAAATCGCTGATGATAGAAATCGAGCATGACCCGCTCGAGCTGGCGCTCAGGCATCTGCCCGTGCGCGGTGCGAATACGCGCCTCCGGCAGCAGGGTTTCAAGTTGCTCCGCCGTCCGCTCAATACTCTCAACGTCGTTATGCAGAAAATAGACTTGGCCGCCGCGGTGCAGCTCACGCAGGCAGGCCTCGCGAATCAGGATGTCATCCCATTCATTCACGAAGGTTTTCACGGCAAGGCGTCGCGCGGGCGGGGTCGCGATAATCGAGAGATCACGCAGCCCAGCGAGCGACATATTGAGCGTCCGTGGTATTGGCGTGGCCGTTAGTGTAAGTACATCAACGTTGGCTCTGAGCTTTTTCAGCGCCTCTTTCTGCCGCACGCCAAAGCGATGTTCCTCATCAATAATAACCAGGCCAAGCGCTTTAAACTGCACGCTACGCTGCAGCAGTTTATGAGTGCCAATAACGATATCGACTTTGCCTTCGGTGATGGCCTCGAGCGTTTTGCTCTGCTCGGCAGTCGATTGAAAGCGCGAGAGCTGCTCGATACGAACCGGCCAATCAGCAAAGCGATCAGTAAAATTCTGGTAGTGCTGCTGGCAGAGCAGGGTGGTCGGCACTAGGACCGCGACTTGTCGGCCGTCCTGAACGCCTGCGAAGGCGGCCCGCATGGCCACCTCAGTCTTGCCAAATCCTACATCCCCACAGATCACTCTATCCATGGGACGGGATTGCTGCAGGTCGTGAACAACCGCGGCGATCGCCGCTTGTTGATCGGGTGTCTCCTCAAATGGGAATTGCTCGGCAAAGCGCTGGTATTCATCGGCGGACAGCGCATGGGCGGTGCCTTGCTGCGCCTCTCGGCGCGCGTAAATATCAAGCAGCTCGGCGGCCACATCACGCGCTTTCTCGGCGGCTTTGCGCTTTGCTTTCTCCCATTGCCCACTGCCAAGCCGATGCAGGGGTGCGGCATCATCATCGGCACCGGTGTAGCGGCTGATTAAATGCAGCGAGGCCACGGGTACATACAGTTTGTCGCCGTCGGCGTACTCCAGCATCAGGAATTCCGTGGCGATGTTATCCACGGTAATCGTCTGCAAACCGCGATAGCGGCCAACACCGTGCTGCTCATGCACCACCGGTGCATCCATCCGCAAATCTGTCAGATCACGGATAATGGCGTCCGGATCTCGCTCACCAGGCGAGCGGCGCCGCCGCCTTTGTTCTGCTCGTTCGGCAAACAGCATTCCCTCAGGGACGATTGCAAGCCCGGCATCCGGCAGGCGGAATCCAATATCCAGCGGGCTGACGGTTAATCCAAGACGCGTGTCACCGTCAATGAAGGCGGCCCAGTCGCTCACTTCCTCTGGCCTGAGCTGATGAGGCTGCAAGCGCTCGCGCAATGCCTCGCGCCGGCCGGCGGTCTCGGCGGTCAGGAGAACTCTACCCTCGAATTCATTGATATAGGTTTTCAGCGCCGGCAGTGGATCGGTGTCGACGGCGCGATCCTGAAGGCTAGACAGTGGCCGAGTAATGAGCTCGCGATCCTGGGCACGTGCCGCGGTTTTTTTCTGATCACTGGGTATAAGTATTTGGCCACGCTCACCGAGCGCCTGGCGGGCGCTATCGGGATCCAGGTAGAGCTTTGCTGGCGGCAAAATGGGGCGTTCCCGGTCATGCCGGCGCTGTTCATAGCGTGACTGTATCTCCTGCCATTCCTGCTCTAGCTGCTGATCGATCTCGCCAACACGAATGGCCAGGATTGATTCTGGGAGATAATCAAACAGCGTTGCGGTCTGCTCGAAGAATAGCGGCAGATAGGCCTCGACACCGGCCGGGACATGCCCATCGCTGACACTCTGATAAATGGGGTTATCAGTAGGGTCACCTTCAAACGTGGCTCGATACCGCTGACGGAAGTGTTTAATGCCTGCCTCATCCGTTGGGAATTCATGCGCTGGAAGTAGCTCGATGGCATCAAGCCGGTTCTGGCTGCGCTGTGTCTCCGGATCAAATGTCCGGATCGAATCGATTTCCTCATCAAATAAGTCGATCCGATAAGGGCTTGAAGCACCCATTGGGTAGAGATCAAGAATGGCGCCGCGCACGGCGAATTCGCCATGCTCAAAGACCTCGGAGACACATCGATAACCCGCTGATTCCAATGACCGACGCATCGCCTCAAGCGATATTGTCTGGCCAATGGTTAATTGCACGACAGTGGCGGTGAGGAATGCCGGTGGCGCCAGCCGCTGAATGAGCGTCGCCACCGGCACGATAATCATCCCGGATTGCATTTGCGGGAGGCGGTAGAGTGCGCGCAGGCGTTCTGAAATGATTTCCTGGTGCGGCGAGAAGTGATCGTAGGGGAGAATCTCCCAGTCGGGCATTAACGCGACATGCTCGGCGCCAAAAAACTGTAGCTTGCGCCGCAGTTGCTCGGCCTCGGCCGTGCCGCTTGTGATTACGAGTACCGGGCCGCTGTGTTGACGCGCCGCCTCGGTGATTGCAAGCGCCGGTGCATCACCGGCAAGGCCAAGCCATTCCTGACGTTTGCCGGCGGCGGGAAGAGAGTCTGTGACGATCAAAGGTTGATTACCGAAGGTTGTAAGCGAGTGTGGGGATTCAAGCTGGGAAGTCTAGCGAATACGCAAGATATCCGAAACGGGATGAACGCTGCAGCGGCCCCGGGTAGACTGTCGCCATGATCAAACCGCTGCCCTTATTTATCGGTCTGCGCTACACCCGCGCTCGGCGGCGCAATCGTTTTGTCTCATTTATCTCAGCAAGCTCCATGCTGGGAATTGCTGTCGGTGTAATGGCACTGATTACCGTGCTCTCGGTGATGAATGGGTTTGAAAAGGAGCTTCGCGAACGCATCCTCGGCATGGTTTCCCATGCCACAGTACAAGGGCGTGATGGCGGCATGCAGGAATGGCGGGCACTGCTGCCGACTCTCGATGCCAGAGAGGATATCGTTGGTGCCGCACCTTTTGTTAACGGTGAGGTCATGATTACCCATGGCGCCGCTGTCACCGGGGCGCTGGTGCGCGGCGTTGACCCCGAGCGTGAACCGCAGGTTTCCCGGGTGGCGGGCAGCTTAATTCGGGGTAGCCTGGATGCGCTGCAGCCTGGGGAATTTCGCGTTGTTTTGGGCAGCCGGCTGGCTGCTGAGCTTGGTGTTCTCCCGGGTGATGCGGTGAGTTTAATCACCCCGGAAGTCCGCGCCTCTGCTGCCGGCATTCTTCCACGATTGCGTCGATTCGAAGTTGCCGGGATCTTTGAAGTCGATATGGCGCAATATGACAGCTCGCTTGCACTTATTCATCTTAGCGATGCGCAGCGGCTTTTCCGCCTCACCGATAATGTGACAGGAATTCGGCTGGAGTTTACCGATTTGCTCTCGGCCCCGAGTCGTGTGCGTGAGATAGCCCAAGCGCTGCCAGGCGACTACCTCATCAGTGACTGGACGATGCAGCACCGCAATTTCTTTCGCGCGGTCGCGATGGAGAAGACGGTGATGTTTATCATTCTGATGCTCATTGTTGGTGTTGCAGCCTTTAACATTGTCTCAACGCTGGTGATGGCTGTTCAGGACAAGCAATCTGATATTGCGATTCTGCGGACACTTGGTGCCTCTCCGGGTACCGTCATGGCCGTGTTTATTATTCAAGGGTCGCTGCTTGGGATTATCGGGACGCTATTAGGAACCGGCGCAGGTATTGGACTGGCGCTGAATGTGGAGAGCATCGTCCCGGCAATCGAGCAGCTATTCAACATCCAGTTCATCTCTGGCGATGTGTATCTGATTAGTGAGCTGCCCTCCGATTTACGGATGCCGGATGTGGTGAGGATCACGCTCTCAGCAATGGTGCTGAGTGTGGTGGCAACCCTCTATCCGGCATGGCGGGCCGCGCGAACGGCACCGGCAGAGGCGCTGCGATATGAGTAGTGTCGAGCCCATTCTTGAATGCCGCGGCGTGACCAAGGCTTTCCGTGATGGAGGTCTGAGTGTCGATGTACTGCGGGAGCTGGATTTTACCGTCGCACCGGGAGAGCAGGTCGCCATCCTTGGGCGCTCTGGTTCAGGCAAGAGCACCTTGTTACATCTGCTTGGTGGGCTCGAAGATCCAGAGGCCGGCGAAGTAATGGTCACCGGGCAACGAATGAATACGATGCGCGCGACTGCGAGGGGGCGACTACGTAATCGAGCGCTTGGGTTTGTTTACCAGTTTCATCATTTGCTGGGTGAATTTACCGCGCTTGAGAACGTGGCCATGCCTTTGCTTTTGCGCAAGGCAAGTATCGCCAGCGCTACCACGCAGGCAGAAGAAATACTCACAGCAGTTGGCCTCGCTGATCGTATGGCCCACAAACCCGGAGAGCTATCCGGGGGAGAGCGTCAGCGGGTGGCCATTGCCAGAGCGTTGGTGACGCAACCGGCCTGCCTACTTGCCGATGAACCAACCGGCAACCTTGACCAAGAGACGGCGCAGTCTGTCCTCGCGCTCTTTCAGTCGCTTAATCGTGCCTACAATACCGCTGTCGTTCTGGTGACCCACGATTTAGATATCGCCGCAGAAATGGATCGGCGGCTCTATCTAGCCGACGGCAAACTCCAGCCGCTCTAACCTGCGCTGCTAGCCTTCTAGGAGGCATTTCCAGTCGAAAGCAGGTCTCTCTGTGCGGGATTTCAACATCGCGCTGTTTTGTATTCTCGCCGGTCTACTTCTAACCATTCTCCTGCCCATTCGTTGGGGTGGGGTTTGGTTGTTAGCGCTTGTGACGTTGCCATGGGTGGTCTTTAACGACTACCGGGCGTTGTTTGGTTGGCTTGCGCTGGGTGTGATGCTAGGGATTGTCAGCCAGAGCCTTGTCCTTGCGGCACGGCCGGCTGTTGAACCCGCTGAGGCCGTGATGATTAGCGGGAAAGTCGCCGGGTTACCCGAGACATTCGCAAATCGCCAGCGGTTTATCTTTGCAGTTGAGGGAATTGATCCCGGCACGCTGACTCAGCCAATTAGGCCGCATCGGATCCGCGTGAGCATTTATGAACCGGGGCTGCGGGTAAAAGCAGGCGAGCACTGGCGCCTGCCGTTGAAGATCCGTCGGCCAAGGGGCTTTATGAATCCCCTGCGATTTGATTATGAAGCCTGGCTTGCGGCCAGCGGGATGGATGCCACGGCCTATGTGGTTGATGCCGAGCAGGCCACGCGACTACAAAGCGCCGGTGGAATTGATCGTTGGCGTTCTGAGATATCGGCCAACGTGGCGCGATTGAGCGGAGAACATGAGCAGGGTAGCGCCCTATTACAGGGGCTTGTAACAGGAGACCGGCGCGCTTTTAGCGATAAGACTTGGGAGATATTGCGTCTGACAGGAACCAGCCATCTACTTGCGATATCCGGACTGCATATCGGCTTGGCGGCGGGTTTGGGGTATTTCCTTGGCGGTGTGGCCTGGCGTTTGTTGCGATTACCAGGGAGTCGACGGGGGTCTTCTGTGGTGTTTGCTGCTTTGTTGGCCGCCGGTTACGCCGCATTGGCCGGGTTTTCGCTGCCGACACAACGCGCATTGTTCATGTTTTTACTCTTTGCCCTTGCTAGTTTACTGGCCCGCCAGCGCTTGGGTTTAAACGCGCTGCTACTGGCGGCAGTCGTGTTGCTGGTGATTGATCCAGCCGCCGCGCTTGGGGCGAGTTTTTGGCTGTCTTACACGGCCGTGTTTCTCATCCTATTGGCTGCAGGCGTCATTCAGCGCGATGGTGCATTCTGGGGGCTGTGTAAGCTGCAGTGTTTGCTGACAATTGGACTGGCACCTTTAACCGCTATCTTCTTTGGCCAGTGGAGCCCGCTTGGGCTGATCGTCAATCTGCTTGTATTGCCGATATTTTCATTTTTTATTGTGCCAACCGCGCTCATTGCCGTGATGTCTTCGTTTTTGTGGCCGCAAGCCGGGGCGGTGTTGCTACAGGGCCTGAGTTTGACTTTGCAGTGGCTGCTCGATGGTGGGGAATATCTGCTCGGTCAGGGGCTGCAACCTATGTCAACGGGCACTTTGACCGCGTTGATATTGCTGGCGGCAGTTGCGGCCATTAGCCTGATTTTATTACCGCGCGGGACGCCACTGCGTTTACTGGTGCCGCCACTCCTAGTTCCGCTGTTGGCCGGCCATGCGTTTGCAGGTGATAGCCAGCCTGCGCTGCCAAAGGATGAGGCGAAAATTACCTGGCTGGAGGTTGGCCAAGGCAATGCTGCGGTCATTCAAACTCAACACAGCGTGGCCGTTATTGATACCGGGCCCGCCTGGGGTGGTGGTGCCAATGCAGCGGCTTTTACGCTGGTGCCTTTTCTGCAAGAGAATGGCATTCAGCACATCGACCATTTGGTGATTACCCATGCCGACCGCGACCACCGCGGCGGTGTAAAAGCGCTCGTAGAAAATTTTTCTCTGGGCGAAGTCTGGGTGGGTGAATCTGTTGACGATTTGCCCCGGCAACAGTTCTGTCACAACGGCGCTGGATGGGTTAGCGATGATGCTGTCTTCGACTTTTTGTGGCCTTCAATGCCCGGACAAGAGACGGGGAACACTGCTTCTTGTGTTTTGCGCTTAGCCGTTGGCGATGCTCAAGTCGTATTCACTGGCGACATCGATCGGACGATCGAGAGACGACTCATCGAACGCTTTGATCTGAAGGTGAATGTTATTGAAGCGCCGCATCATGGCAGTCATACCAGTACGAGTGGGAGCATGCTAAAAGCTTGGCGTCCCGACTTGGTAGTGATCTCGGCTGGATATCGCAACCCGTATGGCATGCCACATAGACAAGTACTTGAGCGCATACGCTGCCACGGCGCCGATTGGCATGATCTTGGCCTTGAAGGCGCCCTGCAGCTCACGATCTCGTCGCAAGGTGCGTCAGATTTAAAGCGCTTTCGAAACCAACGATCCAGGCTCCTGCATGAGCCGCGACAGCAACCGCGGTTTCGAGACGGCAGGGAAATCCATTATCATCAGCCCTTTATTGCAACCTCGCCCACGGAGGCAGGCCAGCCAAAGTGTGGGAATTAATGAACGTTGGTGGTTGGGTGATGATCCCAATCATTCTTGCCTCGATTATTGCAGTCGCGATTGTCATCGAACGGCTTTGGGTGATGCGCGTGCAGCGTATTGCCCCGGCTGGACTTGTTGCTGGGCTCTGGCGTGAGTACACGCTCGGGCAACTCAGCGATGCAAGACTGCGCGCGCTACAACAGGGTTTGCCGCTTGAGCGGATTGCTGCCGCGGCACTGACTCAACCGGATTTGGCCCAAAGCCAACTGCGCGCTGGTATGGAGGAGGCCGGACGGGATGAGGCCTACCAGCTCAAGCGCTACCTCAATACATTAGGTACCGTAGCGGCAGTTTCGCCGCTGCTTGGGTTGTTAGGCACGGTATTTGGGATGATTGATGTCTTTGCTGCCATTGATGTCGGTGACCGTACGAATACTGCGGCACTCGCCGGCGGTATCGGCCAAGCACTGGTGACAACCGGTGCTGGCCTCAGTGTCGCGATCCCGGCGTTAGTGGCGCATCGCTACCTGCGTGGCAGGGCGGATATGCTCACTCAGCAGCTCGAGCGTGAGGCGCTGCGCTTAATGGCTTTGATAACGCGCGGCAGTGTACAAAAAGACAACTAAACACATGAAGTTTTTAGCGCAAGATACTGATGAAGCGGAGATTAATCTGGCACCCATTGTGGATGTGGTGTTTCTGATGCTGATTTTCTTTGTGGTTTCAACAAGCCTGACTACAGAGTCCACGCTGAGTCTCGAGCTGCCCACATCCCGCAGTACGGATGTGGCAGCTCAACCTGCTCTAACACTCCATATTCTTGCCAATGGCGAAATACGGGCACAGGGCCAACGGATTAACGATCTTGATGAATGGCTGAACCAGGCAGTGCAAACGATGAGTGAATCCGGTAGTGGTAATGGACCAAGGGTGTTGCTGCGTGCTGCGGCCGATGCCCGCCATGGTGATGTCGCGCGTGTCCTGGATGCGGTCAGATCTGCGGGCATTCAGCAGGCAGCCATCGCTACTCGTATGGAGCAGCCATGAGCGCCGTCACGCAGGGTCAAGTAGACGGTTCAGGTTGGGTCATTTACCGCCGTCTGCTCGGCTATGTCCTTGCTCACTGGAAAATTGCAGCGATCGCCGTGGTGGCAATGCTCATAACCGGTGCCAGCGAGGCGGGTTTTGCCTGGCTGGTCAAGCCGATGCTGGATGCCGGGTTCGTCGAACGCGACCCAGAAGTCCTGCGCCTTATCCCGTTGGGTGTCCTGGGTATTTTCCTCATCCGCGGCATGAGCAGCTTCGCTGCCCAATACGGCACGGCCTGGATCAGTCGGCGGGTGATCGCCAAGCTCCGGGGCGAGGTCTTTGAACGTTTGCTGACCCTGCCGAGACGCTATTTTGATGATGCTTCGTCTGGCATGTTGCTCTCACGCCTGACCTATAACGTCGAGCAGGTGGCTCAGGCCGGCACCAATGCGATGGTCATTATCATTCGTGACTGCGCGACGGTGTTTTTCTTGCTGGGCTATATGGCTTGGTTGAGTTGGCAGCTCACACTGATATTCCTGTTATTGGGGCCGGTTGTTATTGCGGTTGTGCTCTATGTCAGCAAACGCTTCCGACGCCTGAGCCATCGCATCCAACACTCGGTGGGTAGCATTGCCTATGTCGCCGAGGAAGCCATCGAGGGCAGTGATGAAGTGCGCATCTTCGGCGCTCAAGACCACGAGCGGGAGCGCTTTGAAGAGGCCAACCGTCGCAATACCCGGCAATTCATGAAATTCGCGGCCACCCAGGCGCTTAGTACACCGGTGGTGCAATTCTGTGCGGCATTAGCGCTGTCGGTTGTTGTTTGGTTAGCGACGCTGCAGGGCAGCATGATGAGCGTCACGGTGGGGACGTTTGTCTCCTTTATCACCGCGATGTTACTGCTGTTGCAACCGCTGAAACGCCTCACGCGGGTGCATGCGGAGATTCAGCGCGGTATTGCGGCCGGTGAGAGTATTTTTGAGCTCATCGATGAACCAACGGAGATTGACGAGGGTAGTTATGATCCGGGCCGCTGCGAGGGCGCGCTGCAGTTCGAGTCACTACAGTTTCAATACAGCAATGAAGCAGGCAGTGTGCTGCACGACATCTCGCTTGATATTCCTGCCGGCAAGACGGTGGCGATCGTGGGTCGTTCCGGCAGCGGGAAAAGTACACTAGTTAACCTGTTGCCACGGTTTTATGACCCAACAGGCGGCGTCATTCGACTTGATGGAACGCCACTGGGTGACTACCGACTCGCGGCGTTGCGCCGACAAATCGCTCTGGTTGGCCAGCAAGTCGTTCTGTTTAACGCCAGCGTCGCCGAGAACATTGCCTATGGCCAGGACCCGATGCCCGACCGTGCCCAGATCATTGCCGCGGCCGAGGCGGCGAATGCGCGCGACTTCATCGAAGCGCTCCCGGATGGGTTTGATACCCGAATTGGCGAGAATGGTGTGCTCCTCTCCGGCGGGCAGCGGCAACGCCTTGCTATCGCCAGGGCGCTTTTAAAAGATGCACCGGTTCTGATCCTCGATGAGGCAACATCCGCGCTGGATTCTGAGTCGGAACAGCATATTCAAACGGCGCTTTATCGATTGATGGAAGGGCGAACCACGTTGGTGATTGCCCATCGTCTGTCCACTGTCGAGCGTGCCGATCGCATTATTGTGCTTGATGCCGGGAGAATTATTGAGCAGGGCAGCCATGCCGAGCTGCTCGATCAGAAGGGCGCTTATTCTGCACTGCATCGGCTGCAGTTCCGGCAGCAGGAGACGGAGCAACGTGCTTCCTAGGCGTGCCCCTCGCTTTTGGTACAAAGACAGTGCTATCTCGAGGGCGCTGCTACCCTTCTCGAAGGTTTACGGCTGGTTAGGACGACAAAAACGGATAGCCTATCAGCGTGGTCGGCGTGTGATTACCTGGCCGCGCGCACCGGTCATGGTGATAGGCAACATCAGCGTCGGCGGTACAGGTAAAACCCCTTTGGTGATCTGGACTGCCAATCGCGCGGCGCTTTTGGGTTATCGTCCAGGCGTTGTGTTGCGGGGTTATGGGGGCACCTTGCGTGGGCCAACTTTGGTCAACGCAGCCAGCCAACCCGGTGACGTTGGTGATGAGGCGGTTTTAATTGCCCGACAGACAGGGCTGCCGGTTGCTATTGCTGCTGAGCGAGCGGCTGCAGCATCTTTGCTAATTGATCAGGCCGGTGTCGACCTCATTATCAGCGACGATGGTCTACAGCATTATGCGATGGGCCGGGATGTGGAAATTGCTGTGGTGGATGCCGCACGCGGACATGGCAATGCCCGATGTCTGCCGGCAGGCCCTTTGCGTGAGCCCGTTGACCGGCTTAAAGAGCTGGACTGGGTGGTCTGCAATGGCTTGCCTTCCGATAAGACTATGGGGCGGTTCACTATGCAGTTGGAGGGGATTTATTATCTCGGCTCGGATGAACTGACTGAATTGCCGCCAGGACAGGTACATGCGGTGGCCGGTATCGGCAATCCCCAGCGCTTTTTTGACGGCCTGACGGCATCAGGCTTTTCGGTGACAGCGCATGCTTTCGGTGATCATCACGTCTTTAAGGTTGGCGATTTCTCCGGGATGTCGGATTCACCGATCGTTATGACCGAAAAAGACGCGGTGAAGTGTCAGACGTTGGATATCGATAATGCCTATTATTTGCGGGCGAATGCGGTACCGGATACTGCCACGCAAGCACAAATAGATCGCTGGCTCGCGGTTGCAGGGCAGCGTTTTCGCGAGCGAGAGGATCAGCAATGACGCCGTTTATGGTGATGATTCCGGCGCGATATGGCGCCTCACGTTTGCCTGGCAAACCACTGTTGCCATTGGCAGGCCGGCCGGTGATTGAGCATGTCTGGCAATCTGCTGTCGCTAGTGGGGCGGAGCGGGTTGTTATTGCAACCGACCATGACGAGATTGCTAAGGTGGCCAAAGGCTTTGGCGCTGAGGTTTGCCTGACCGACGCTGATCATCCCAGCGGTACTTCGCGATTGGCAGAGGTTGCAAGCACCCTCGATCTTGCGGATCAGACCGTGATCGTTAATCTTCAGGGTGATGAGCCTATGATGCCGCCTGCGCTTTTAGCGCAAGTGGCGGATGTCCTTGAATCCTGTGCCAACGCCGCGGTGGGCACACTGGCCACTCCAATAATCGATAGTGATGAGCTGCATGACCCCCATGCGGTGAAGGTTGTCACAACGCATGGAGGGGCTGCCCTTTATTTCAGCCGTGCTCCGATTCCATGGGATCGCAGTGGTGATGGAAGTACGCAAATAGCAACTGCGCTGCGGCATTTGGGGATTTATGCCTATCGCGCACGGTTTCTACGCGGTTTTGCTAATCTGCCCGCAAGCCCACTCGAGGCTCTCGAGCAGTTGGAACAACTGCGGATCCTGCAGACTGGCAAGCGTATTCAGGTGGGTATCGCCCAAACCCTGCCTGGGCATGGTATTGATACCCGTGATGACCTGCTGGCCGCCGAGGCGCTGCTCGCCAGCGCCGGCGAGCAGGCATCTAGCTAGCCAACTTCTATTCAGCCGTCTCCGATGCGCTTTCGGCCTCGAGGCGAGGGCGACCTGACCAACGCCGTGGATCATCTGCTTTCAAGCCCTCCGGGGCTTTTCGACGTGTGCTGCCCGCAGCCGGTTTTTTCTTCGCCGCGGGTTTTTCCTTAGCAGTCTCCGATTTTTCCGCCTTTTTAGGCTTCTGCGGTTTTGCATCCGCCTCTTCGGTATTGGCCTTTGGCTCGGAGGCTTCCTCTGTCGTCTCTACGGCATTGTCAGTAGCCGTCTCGGCGCCGTTCTCTGTGCCTGAGCGGCGACGGCGACGTCCACCGCGCCGGCCGCGCCGACTGCGTCCACTACTGCCGCCGGATTCGCTGCTGTCAGCGGACCCTGCCGATTGATCCTCGACCGTGGATTCGGCGTTTTCTGTTTTGACCTTGGCCTTAGCCTCGGTTTTGGCGTCATCTTTGGCCGATGCCTTGGCACCCGTGTTTTTGGCGGCGGGCTTTTCGGTCTGTCCATTGCGGGCGCTGCGGCTTGAGCCACCACGGCCGTTACCGTTGCTGCTGCCGGAGTTGCTGCGCCGGCGACGGTTACCATCGCTTGAGCTTTGGCCGGTACGGGTTTTTTGCTCTTCCGCCGGGGCTTCGCTACCCGCGCTCTCTGGGCCAACAACCAAGCGTTTCAGCCAGCCGATCAGCCCAGCGCCCTCGGCTGGTTCATTATCCGAAGCGGCATTGCTGTCGTCTGCCGGCTTGGGCTTGGCTGGACGTCGGGCCGGCGTTGGTGCCGGGGTTGCCGGTGCAACACCGCTTACCGCTGGTTTTTCAGCGCGAGGGCGCTCGGCGGTAAGCAGGGTTTCGGCCTGGTTGGGCTCGGCGTCGATTGTTCCCATGCGATAGCTGGTTGATTCCTCCGGCGTCTCATCGCTGCGGATGCGCTGGAGTTCATAATGCGGTGTCTCAAGATGGCGATTGGGGATGAGGATGACCTCAATCCCGTTGCGCTCCTCGATTGTCCCGAGGATGCCGCGTTTTTCATTCAGTAAGAAGGTCGCGACATCCACCGGCAGCTGCGCAAGCACTTTGCCGGTTTTATCCTTCATGGCTTCTTCTTCGAGAATGCGCAACACCGAGAGGGCGAGCGATTCAACACTGCGAATGGTGCCCTGACCGCTGCAACGGCCACAGATCTCCAGCGTGGACTCTCCGAGTGAGGAGCGCAGGCGTTGCCGGGACATCTCGAGCAAACCAAACCGGGAGATCCGGCCCAATTGCACCCGCGCCCGGTCAACCTTTACTGCATCGCGCAGGCGGTTTTCAACTTCTCGTTGATTGCGGTTTGGCCCCATGTCGATAAAATCGATGACGATCAGCCCGCCCAGGTCGCGTAGGCGAAGTTGACGCGCAATCTCATCGGCTGCCTCGGCATTAGTCTTTAAGGCTGTCTCCTCAATATCCGCGCCCTTGGTGGCACGCGCAGAGTTAATATCGATAGAGATGAGGGCCTCAGTGTGGTCGATCACAATGACGCCACCGCTTGGCAGGCGGACCTCACGCTGGAAGGCCGACTCGATCTGACTTTCAATCTGATAGCGGCTGAAAAGTGGGACACGGTCGTCGTAGAACTTCAACTTCTGCAGGTTATGCGGCATGACCTGCTCGACAAACTCGCGAGCACGCTCAAAAACATCGCGGTCATCAATCAGGATCTCGCCGATATCTGAGCGCAGGTAATCGCGCAGAGCGCGGATGATCACGTTGCTTTCCTGATAGATCAGGAAGGGGGCGTTACGCGTTTCAGCCGCCTTTTGCACCGCACTCCAAAGATTGAGCAGGTAGTCGAGATCCCATTGTAATTCTTCGCTGCCGCGGCCAACGCCGGCGGTGCGAACAATCAGGCCCATGCCCTCAGGGATGTTCAACGATTTCAGCGCATCACGGATCTCGTTGCGCTCAGGTCCCTCAATTCGCCTTGATACACCGCCGGCCCGCGGGTTATTGGGCATGAGTACCAAATAACGCCCGGCCAGGCTGATGAAAGTGGTGAGGGCAGCGCCTTTGTTGCCGCGTTCTTCCTTCTCAACCTGAACGACCACCTCTTGGCCTTCTTTGATGACATCGCCAATGGATGCTTTGGCCGGGTCGATGTCATCGCCCTGGAAGTACTCACGCGCTATTTCTTTAAATGGCAGAAAACCGTGGCGTTCGGAGCCATACTGCACAAACGCTGCTTCGAGACTGGGCTCGACGCGCGTTATTTTCCCTTTGTAGATGTTGGCTTTTTTACGCTCTCTTGCAGGGGTCTCGATATCAAGGTCGTAAAGTGCCTGGCCATCGACCAGGGCAACCCGCAGCTCTTCGGGCTGGGTTGCATTGATGAGCATTCTTTTCATGCTGAGATGTTCTCCGGCGACTGCTTGCACCCGTGATCCATACAAACAGCCGGCCGGCGCTACGCCATGTCATCAGGGCGAGCGTCATCAGCAGGTTACCGTCGGTTGACGGCTGGGAGATACGACTGAATTGCAGTAGTGCGAGACCCGTCATTGGGTTTCCGTTGTCACGAGCGCCCTTGGCAGGCGCGTTGTCTGAATTTTGATTTTTCTGTCGGGCCCGGCCATTTGCCGTGCCCCTTACGCATTCTTCACTGTTCGCCGCTTCCAGCGCCCTTGGCGCTCATATCAATCCAACGAACGAGCAACATCATATCAATGACCGGGGTATACGTCCAAAGCAGTCGTGATCCAGCACGAGTAGGATAGGGCATTGAGTGGACTTTGAGATGGAAGGGGGATTGCCTTGAGCGGCGTGCGGATAGAACGAGTGCCGGAGGATTTGGCCGGCCAGCGCGTGGATAACTACCTGCTGCGGGAGCTCAAGGGCGTGCCAAGGACTCGTATATATCGCCTGCTGCGTCGGGGCGAGGTGCGCGTTAACGGCGGCCGGGTTCGTCCCACGCATCGCCTGCAAACAGGCGATAAGGTGCGTATCCCGCCGGTGCGCCAGTCTGATGGCGAGACCATGCAGCCTTCTGACCAGGTGATTGCACGCCTTGAAAACGCCATCGTGTTTGAGGATGACCGTCTGCTCATTCTTAATAAGCCCTCGGGGCTTGCCGTCCATGGTGGCTCGGGGATTGCCTATGGCATTGTTGAAGCACTGCGGGTGATGCGCCCGAAAGCAACCTTTCTTGATCTGGCGCACCGTTTGGATCGAGATACCAGTGGCTGTCTGCTTGTTGCGAAAAGGCGCTCCATGTTGCGCGCGTTGCATGAGGCGTTTCGCGTAGGTGAGGTGGACAAACGTTACGCAACACTCGTCCACGGGACGATGAATAAAGCGCCAGGCCGCGTTGAAGCGGCACTCGCAACCGAAACGGGCAAGGGGGGTGAGCGATTTGTACGGGTTCGCCAGCAAGGGCAGCCGGCACGGACTGATTTCGCTATCCGTGAGCGTTTTGCGCAAACAACGCTGCTCGAGGCGCGGTTACATACTGGGCGAATGCATCAAATTCGTGTCCATGCCGCGCATCTCGGTCACCCCGTGGTGATGGATCAGCGTTACGGTGATACTGACGCCGATAAGCCCTTGCGCGCGCTGGGGCTGAAACGATTATTCCTGCATGCCGAATCCATCACACTGGAACTCGCGGATTACGGCAGAATCGAAGCCAAAGCGCCGATACCGGCATCGCTACAGGATGTTCTCGATCGTCTTGCAATGGAGCAACAGTAATGCAGGAAGAGGAAACATGGGCCCAAGAAAGCCTTCGTGAAATTGCCCTAGAAGGCATTCGCGAGCGACGTCGGGCCCGTCGCTGGGGGATATTTTTCAAATTACTGGTACTGGGCTATTTCGGGGTGCTGCTGGTAGCAGTTGTCATGCCAGGGTTGCAATGGGGCGCCGATCAGTTGCCGGGCGCACATACTGCGGTGGTCAAAATCCATGGGCCGCTGACAAGCGATGGGCAAGCCAGTGACGAGCGCGTGATTGATGGGCTTGAGGCAGCGTTCGCGGCGCGGGAAGCAAAGGGCGTTCTACTGGATATCAATAGCCCTGGCGGCTCCCCGGTTGTATCCAGTCGCATTTACGAGGCCATACAAAGACTTCGTGAGCAGCATCCAGACAAAGCTGTACATGCGGTTGCAGGGGATGTCATGGCGTCGGGTGCTTATTATATTGCCGCAGCGGCCGATGCCATTCATGTCGATGGCGCTTCTGTAGTGGGATCGATAGGAGTCGTGAGCCGTGGATTCGGTTTAAACGAGGCTATTGAGCGCCTAGGTATCGAGCGACGCATTTTTACAGCCGGCGAGGAAAAGGCTGGGCTTGATCCCTTTATCCAGCCAGAAGATGAGCAAATCAATAATTTGCAGATAATGCTTGATCAAATACATGAGCAATTTATTGCCGCTGTTGAGGCAGGGCGCGGGGATCGGTTACAGGCTGATCGTGAAGTGCTTTTCAGCGGGCGTATCTGGACGGGGGCACAAAGCATCGAGAACGGACTGGCTGATGCGCTGGGAAGCCCGGCGACGGTGGCGCGAGATATTATGGGGGCCGAGAAACGCATTGATTACACGCCACAGCGCAAACTTCTGGAGCGAGTTTTTGAGCGGTTTGGTGCCGCCGCGGTCAATACTTGGATGACCCATCAACAGGGGCCGATTTCTCTAACGGCGACCCCAATCAGGGCAGATTGACACCAACCTGTCCCAGTAAGCGAGTGAGGGCGATGAGTGGTAACCCGATAATGGCATTAGGGTCCTCGGAGTCAATGCGCTCGAAAAGCGTAATACCCAAGCCCTCCACCTTAAAAGCGCCTGCGCAATCAACTGGGTTCTCTGTAGCAACGTAGCGCTCAATCGCTGCCCGCGAGAGCCGTCGAAAATGCACAGTGGCCGGGACATGCGCAACACGACTGTGTCCTGAGCCGGGGTCATGAACAGCCACGGCTGTCGATAAAACCATGCGCTGACCCGCGGCGTTCATTAGTTGCTCAACTGCGGCTTGCGGATTACCGGGCTTGCCGATGATGCGCCCTGCCAGTTCGCAGCATTGATCCGATCCAATGACAACGGCATCAGCATGCCTAGCGGCAATGGCCGCGGCCTTCTCCCGCGCTAACCGGCAGACATAATCCTCCGCGGTTTCATCCGGTTGCCCGGATTCGTCGATATCCGGTGCGACGGCCTCAAATGCCAAGCCTAAACGCTTGAGCAATGACGCCCGGTAGGGTGAGCTGGATGCCAATATAATTGAGGTCATGGAGTACTCCGGTTATTTGCCCATATCCTCACCGTCGGACGGGGTGCCAGGCAATCCCTTTGACAGCGCATGGGTGCGCGCATACCATGCCGCCGTTATGCAAGCACCTGATTTGCCGACAGTGATTTCGCTAGACCGGTTACGCTCGGGACAGCATCACTGGCAGGGCAGTGTGCGAACCGAACAGATGGCCCGGCTGCATGAGTTGACTGAAGCGGCCACAGATGTGCGCGGTAGCTTCTCAATCGACACAACGGCAACTATGCCGATTGTCCAAGGCAGTTGCCAGGCTGATGCCACGCTGATGTGCGAGCGTTGTCTGCAGCCCATGACGCTAGCCGTTATGGGTGAGTATGCGCTTACGGTTGTCGATCGGATCGAGCAAGCCGACGCCCTCGATTCAGATCAGGCGGTGATCGTTGCGCCACGCGGCGAACTGGATGTCGTCGCGATGATCGAGGATGAGCTCATTTTGGGGCTGCCGGTTGTTGCAAGACATGAAGCAGGACAATGCAGTGAAATGCCGATGTCATTTGGCCCGTCAGGGGCGGAGACCACGGCAAGAAAAGAAAATCCGTTCGATGTGCTTGCGGGGCTCAAAACTAAGCCATCGGATGATGTAGAATAAGTAAATTGTTTACACGCAGGACTAACAATGGCCGTACAGAAATCGAAAAAGACTCCGTCGCGTCGTGGTATGCGTCGCAGCCATGATGCACTCAAGGGCCCGACGCTTAGCGTTGAGAGCACCACGGGCGAGACTCATCGGCGTCATCATATCTCCGCGGATGGCTATTACCGGGGCCGCAAGGTCACCGGCGATAACGACGAGTAATGGCATTCCGGCTATCTAAAGCCGGCTCCTGCCCCTAAATGAATCAGCCACTGACTCTGGCCATCGACGCCATGGGCGGCGATCACGGCCCGGCTGTGACTGTGCCTGCCGCGATTGCGGCGGGGCGGCGTCATCCCGATCTGCGCCTATTATTGGTTGGGGATCCCGCAGTGCTCAAACAGACATTATCTGAGCACGGCGCCGCTCCAAACTCACAATTGCTCATTCAACCGGCCAGTGAGGTCGTGGCAATGGATGAGTCTCCCTCGCAAGCGCTTCGCTACAAAAAAGACTCGTCGATGCGCGTCGCCATCGATCGAGTCAAAGCCGGTGAAGCGGCAGCTTGCGTCAGCGCCGGTAACACCGGTGCACTTATGGCTACCGCACGCTATGTTCTCAAGACGCTGCCCGGGATTGATCGACCGGCTATCTGCACCACGATTCCTTGTGTGGGCGGGGAATTTCGGATGCTCGATCTCGGCGCCAATGTCGATTGCACCGCAGAGCATCTCTTTCAATTTGCCGTTATGGGCTCGGTGCTGGTTGAAGCCCTCTCTGACGGGAGACAACCGCGCATCGGCCTACTGAACTTGGGCGAAGAAGAGATCAAGGGCAACGATCAGGTTAAACAAGCGGCACAATTGTTACAGGACAGCGGACTTGCGTATGTTGGTTACGTCGAAGCCGATCGAATGTTCCGTCATGTTGCGGATCTGGTGGTCTGTGACGGCTTTACGGGCAATGTGGCCCTGAAGAGCAGTGAGGGGGTGGCCGGTATGATTTCGCAAATTCTGCGCGAGGAATTCCAGCGTAACCTGTTCACTCGTGCCGCTGCTCTGGTGGCCTTGCCGGTTTTAAAAGCACTACGTCGGCGGCTCGATCCAAGACGCTATAACGGTGCCAGTTTGCTTGGGCTGCGGGGTGTAGTGATTAAAAGTCATGGTAGCGCCGACGAGGTGGCGTTCGAAGAGGCAATTGAGACAGGCGTTCTTGAGGCTAAAGAGGCCATTCCAAGTCGTATCGATGCCCGTCTGGGTGAATTATTTGCCCGTGAGGTCAGCGAATGATTCACGCGCGTCTTGCCGGCACGGGTAGCTACTTGCCTGAGCGGATTATGAGCAATCAGGAACTGGAATCCCTCGTGGATACCAGCGATGCTTGGATTCTTGAGCGCACGGGGATTTCTCAGCGGCATATTGCGGCCCCCGAGCAGACCTGTTCAGATCTTGCAGAGCAGGCGGCACGACAGGCTATTCAGCGCGCAGGTATTGCGCCATCGGATATTGACCTGGTAATTGTCGCGACATCAACGCCGGATCACGTCTTCCCCAGCACAGCCTGTCGTCTTGTTGAGCGCCTCGGTATCCCCGGTGGGGCAGTGGCTTTTGATGCGGCTGCGGCCTGTTCTGGCTTTATCTATGCTTTGGATATTGCCAATCGTTTTATTCAAACTCAGGGCGCAACACGGGCCCTGGTGATTGGCTCAGAACTTTTCTCAAGGATCCTCGACTGGAGTGACCGCAGCACCTGTGTACTCTTTGGTGACGGTGCCGGTGCAGTTGTTCTGGAAGCGGCCGACAAACCCGGCATCCTCTCTACGCATTTGCATGCCGATGGGCGGCAAACAGACCTGTTGCACGTACCGTGGGGAGTATCGCAAGGCTACGATCAGCTGCCTGGTGAGCGGGGTAAAGTTCGCATGAAAGGCAATGAAGTTTTTCGTGTGGCGGTGCGCACCCTCGGGGGACTGGTCGATGAAACCTTGAATGCCAATGGGCTAAAACGTGGCGATGTCGACTGGCTGATTCCACATCAGGCGAATATACGCATTATGACCGCAACCGCCAAAAAACTCGGTCTGCCACCCGAGCGCATGGTGAGTACGGTGGCTGAGCATGGCAACACATCCGCGGCCTCTATCCCACTGGCGCTCAACCAGGCGGTTAGTGACGGCCGAATTCAACCTAATGATCTATTGTTGCTGGAAGCCTTTGGTGCCGGTTTCACCTGGGGCTCGGCGCTGATTCGTTATTGATCGGGATATAGAGAATGAAACAACGACAGGACCTGGCGCTGCTCTTTCCCGGGCAGGGATCTCAATCCATTGGCATGCTGGGTGCGCTTGCCGAGCGTCATGCGGTGGTGCAAAAAACTTTTATCGAAGCCTCATCGGCAATGGGTGAAGATCTCTGGGCGCTCGCTAGCGATGGCCCAGAGTCCTTAATGAACCGCACGGATCACACTCAACCACTGATGTTAACCGCAGGCGTTGCGGTATGGCGTGCTTGGCGCGAAGGCGGGGGCTCGATGCCAAAGATGATGGCAGGTCATAGCCTGGGCGAATACACCGCCTTGGTGGCTGCCGGTGCATTGGATTTCCCAGTGGCTGTGGAGCTTGTCCGCGATCGCGGCCGCTATATGCAGGAAGCCGTTCCAGAGGGAGAGGGTGCGATTGCTGCGGTGTTAGGGTTGGATGACGAACAGGTCAAGGCGGTTTGTGCCGAGAGTGCAGCAGGGCAGGTGGTTGAGCCGGTCAACTACAACGCGCCTGGTCAGGTTGTGATTGCCGGGCACGCCGCAGCCGTCGATCGCGCACTGGAGGCGGCTAAGAGCGCAGGTGCCAAACGCGCGATCAAATTGCCAATGAGCGTCCCCGCCCATTGCTCATTGATGGAGCCTGCCGCCGCTAAACTTGCTGAACGTCTTGCCGGTGTCGAATTCAATGAACCGGCCGTTCCGATTATCCATAACGTTGATGTCAGTCAGTCGGGTGACCCGGAATCTATTCGTTCACATTTAGTCGATCAGGTTCGCTCCCCAGTGCGCTGGGTTGAATGCGTGCAAGCGCTTGCTGCCGCGGGCGTCACCGAGGCCGTTGAATGTGGCCCGGGCAAGGTGCTGGCGGGGCTGAATCGCCGCATAGACCGGTCTGTAGGCATTCGGGCCATTCACGATCCGGATAGCCTTGCTGATGCACTGAATACATTGGAGGTGTCATGAATATTGATCTTGATGGTCAGATTGCGCTGGTCACGGGTGCTACACGCGGTATTGGCGCGGCAATTGCAGCTGATCTTGGCCACTGTGGGGCGCAAGTGGTGGGCACGGCCACTAGTGAGTCTGGCGCGCAACGGATTACGCAACAGCTATCCGATGCCGGGGTCAGTGGCCGCGGAGTGGTATTGGACGTCTGCGATCCTGAGCAGATTGCCGCAGTCATTGCCGAGATCAATCAGCAGGAGGGAACGCCGTCAGTCCTGGTCAATAATGCTGGGATTACTCGCGATAACCTTGCTATGCGTATGGCCGATGATGATTGGGACGCGGTGATTGATACCAATCTCAGTGCGGTCTTTCGGGTTTCCAAGGCGTTGCTGCGCGGAATGATGAAGGCCAGAGCCGGGCGGATTATTAATATCGGTTCGGTTGTCGGCTTGATGGGCAACGCGGGGCAAACCAATTATTCCGCGGCCAAGGCCGGGCTGCTTGGCCTGACCCGTTCCTTAGCCCGCGAGGTGGCATCACGTAATATCACCGTCAATGCGATTGCCCCTGGGTTTATTGAGACCGATATGACCGGTGGACTGGACGATGACCAGCGTCAGGCACTGTTATCCCAGACGCCGTTGCAGCGTCTGGGGCAGCCGGATGATATCGCCAAAGCGGTATGTTTTCTGGCGTCACCATGGGCCGGATACATTACCGGCGAGACGTTGAATGTGAATGGTGGGCTTTTAATGCCCTGATTTTGCAGTGCCGCTAGCAGATTGCTGGCGGATTCCGTACAATCCCGCCCAATTCGGGCACAGGCCTTTATGTAATCCGAGAGGTAGGAGCTGAGATGAGCAGCATCGAGGAAAGAGTTAAGAAGATCGTTATCGAGCAGTTGGGGGTGAAGGAAGACGAAGTGACCGCAGAGGCCTCCTTCGTTGACGACCTCGGAGCTGATTCGCTGGATACTGTAGAATTGGTGATGGCACTCGAGGAAGAGTTTGAGTGCGAAATCCCGGATGAAGAAGCCGAGAAGATCACGACCGTGCAGCAGGCGATGGATTACATCAATCGCCACCTGGAAGACTGATAAAGCAGTCACTGCTGGGTTGTAGAACCTGCGTGAGAAACGAACAGGGCCGGCTTCGACCGGCCCTGTTTGCGTACAGGCAGGTCATAACAGGAGTGTGTGTGGGTGAACGGTAGACGCGTGGTGGTCACGGGCATAGGCATCGTTTCTCCTGTGGGGAATACGGTGGACTCGGCCTGGGAGAACATACGGGAAGGACGCAGTGGCATTGCGCCAATTGAGCGTTTTGACACAGAAGGCTTCTCAGTGCGTTTTGGTGGCGAGGTCCGAGGCTTTGATGTCGAGGCGTACCTGAGCCGAAAAGATGCGCGCAAGATGGACCCGTTTATCCATTACGGGATCGGTGCTGCGGTTGATGCGCTGCGGGATTCCGGCCTGGAGATTAATGAGGCCAACGCCGACCGCGTCGGTGTGTCTGTCGGCTCTGGAATCGGTGGCATCTACTCGATAGAGGAAGGCCATAAAAACTATCTGAACGCGGGCCCGCGCAAACTTTCACCATTTTTTATCCCAAGCGCCATTATCAATATGGTCTCGGGCAATCTCTCCATCCTGCTTGGGGCAAAGGGGCCTAATCTGGCCACCGTCACCGCTTGTACATCCGCCACACATAATATCGGCCTCTCAGCCCGACTCATTGCATATGGTGATGCGGATGTCATGATCGCTGGGGGCGCAGAGTTTGGTACAACACCCACGGGGCTTGGGGGTTTTGCGGCTGCCCGGGCGCTATCAACCCGCAATGACGACCCGAAAGCGGCAAGTCGGCCTTGGGATCAGGATCGTGACGGTTTTGTCCTTAGCGATGGTGCCGGTGTTCTTATCCTTGAAGAATATGATCACGCACGGCGCCGCGGCGCGACCATTTATGCCGAGCTTGCGGGCTTTGGTATGAGTGGTGATGCGCACCATATGACACTGCCGGCTGAGAGCGGCGAAGGCGCTCAGCGCTGCATGGAGGCGGCGCTTCAAGATGCCAGCATGAACCCAGAGGACATTGACTACGTCAATGCCCATGGGACCTCGACCAAAGCCGGCGATCGGGCTGAAGTGCAGGCCGTCATGGGCGCGTTCGGCCCCCATGCCGAGTTGATCTCGATGAGCTCGACGAAGTCTATGACCGGGCATTTATTGGGTGCCGCTGGTGGGATCGAAGCGGTCTTCACACTACTTGCTATGCGCGATTCCGTGCTACCGCCAACGATTAATCTTGAGCATGCAGATGAGGATCTCAAGATGGACTTTGTCGCCAATGAGGCGCGGGACCGACCCATTCGCGGCGCGCTCTCTAATTCATTTGGATTTGGCGGCACGAACGGCACGATTATCTTCCGCGCGCTCGAGGTCTGATCAGCGATGTCTTACTGCCTGGTAAACGGGCAGTCTGGGGATGCACTCGCCATCTCCGATCGTGGCTTGCGTTATGGCGATGGTGTTTTTGAGACGCTGGCAGTTGTCGACCGCAAACCCAGACTCTGGCAAGAACATATCGGCCGGCTTACCCGCGGTTGCCAGCGTTTGGCCATTCCTGTCCCGGACGCTCATGAGCTTTGGGAAGACTGGGGGAAGCTCGCACCCAGTGCGGATCATGGTGTTCTGCGTTTGACGATTACCCGCGGTGGCGGCGGTGTCGGCTATGCCCCACCGATCAACCCGCTGCCCAGTCGTATTGTGGAATGGCTGCCTGCCCCCCAGAGGCCTGCGGAATATTGGCAAGAGGGCATTGATATCCGCGTGTGTCGCACGCATTTAGCTGTGCAGCCCGCCCTTGCCGGGATTAAGCATCTTAATCGCCTTGAGCAGGTATTGGCGCGGGCGGAATGCGCGCAGTCTGGGAGTGTTGAAGGCCTCATGCTTGCAACGGACGGACGGTTGGCAGAAGCCACCAGCGCCAATATTCTTATAGAGTCTCAAGGCCGTCTGATCTTGCCCGACACCACAGATATCGGTGTCGATGGCATCATGCAGGACTGGGTGAGCGCTCAGGCTAAGGCAACCGGGATTCCGATTGAGCGGCGGGCAATCCGATTTGATGCGCTGCGGGATGATGATTCCATGATGCTTTGTAATAGCTTAATTGGGCTATGGCCGGTACGGCGGGTGGAGGGACGTCAGCTGCCAAGGCCAAAGTTTGCCGATAAGCTACTGGGAATCATCAGCCAAGCGCGCGTTGCGCTGACGCCGGAGGTCTCCAAGTCATGAGGCAATGGTTGAAGCGGGGAACATGGCTCGCGCTTATCGTCGGGCTGCTTATCACTGCCTGGGTGTTTCAAGGCATTCATACCCTCCAGACGCGGGCGATGATCGCCGCAGAGAATAACGCCCGTGTTCTAAATATCGCATCGGGCACCAGTTTTGCCGCGATCACCGATCGGTTGCACCGGTTTGGCCTGATCAAATCCCCTTCGCTGTTCACGCTCTATGCGCGCGTTAATGGGCTTGCACCTCGTCTGCAGGCCGGTGAGTACGCCATCGAACCGGGCCTTACTCCGGCCGCGTTACTGCATCGGATGGTATCGGGTGAGGTCATCCAATATGATCTGACCATTATTGAGGGATGGCGCTTTCGGGATTTACTGACCGTGTTGCATGCCCATCCAGCGATTGAGCAGGCATTGCCCGACGATGTCGATGGCTCGGCTGTCATGGTTGCCATTGGCCGTCCTGATCAGCATCCAGAAGGGCGTTTTCTGCCGGAGACCTATCGTTTTCCCCGCGGGGTCAGTGATATTGATCTGTTGCGCCGTGCTAATCGGGCACTTGAAGCGCAGCTGCAACAGGCCTGGGCACAGCGCGCCCCCGATTCGCCGCTGGCGTCCCCAGAGGAGGCGTTAATCCTTGCCTCCATCATCGAAAAAGAGACCGGGCGTGCCGATGAGCGTGAGCGTATAGCCGGTGTTTTTACTAGGCGTCTGGAAAAAGGCATGCGCTTGCAAACCGACCCAACCGTTATCTACGGGCTGGGCGAGGCGTTTGATGGTGATTTGCGCCGGATTCATCTACGCACGGATACCGCCTATAACACGTATACAAGGCATGGCCTGCCACCGACACCGATCGCGCTGCCGGGTGCCGCCGCCCTGCGCGCTGCAGTAAACCCGGCTGAAGGGCAGAGTCTTTTCTTCGTCTCGCGCGGAGATGGTAGTCATGTTTTCTCGAAAACCTATGATGAGCACCGTGCCGCGGTGGAGCAGTATCAGTTGCAGGGTAGGGAGTAGCGCTCATGGCTGAGCGGTTTATTACAGTCGAAGGCATCGAAGGTGCAGGCAAGACCACCGCCATGGATGTCATTAGCGATTGGCTGCACGCCCACGGCGAGCAGGTGGTGACCACCCGTGAGCCAGGCGGCACGGCGCTTGGTGAGGAGTTGCGGGGTGTATTACTGGCACACCGGGAAGACGGTATGAGTGCAGAGGCCGAAGTGCTTCTGATGTTCGCAGCGAGGGCAGAGCACCTTTCGCGTGTGATTCGACCCGCGCTTGCCGAGGGAGCCTGGGTGGTCTGTGATCGATTTACCGACGCATCGATCGCCTACCAAGGGGCCGGACGAAGTCTTGGTGTTGAGCGCATCGAGTCATTGGCACAATGGCTGCATCCAGATGTCCAGCCTGGGCTAACCTTCTGGCTTGATTTGCCTGTTGCCGTGGGGCTTGCGCGTGCGGCTGGGCGCAGTGCTCCAGATCGATTTGAAGCCGAAAAAGCGGAATTTTTTCATCGTATCCACGCAGGTTACGCTGAAATCGCAAAGCGTTATCCGCAACGCATTCAACGCGTGAATGCCGGACAGCCACTCGAGCAGGTGCAGGCAGAGATAAGGCGTTTGCTTGAGCGTCACTACCAGAGTTGCTAGATCAATGATTACCCCGATTCCACCGTGGCATCATGCCGCCTGGCAGCGTTTCAATGCATCCGTCGACAATGCACGTCTGGCGCATGCGATGTTAATCGCGGGGCCGATCGGCATCGGCAAGCGCGCACTGGCCAAGAACATGGCAGCAAGCCTTTTGTGCGAGGCCCCGGTGAATCACAACGCCTGCGGTCAGTGCCGTGGTTGTCAGCTTTTCGCCGCGGGTAGCCATCCTGATTTCCTCACCCTTGAGCCGGAATCGGGCGGTAGTGGCATTTTGAAGATTGAGGGCGTTCGGGATCTTACCGCCTTCAGCCAGCTGACTAGCCAGTACAAGGGCTATCGCGTGGCTGTGCTGGCGCCCGCAGAGGCCATGAACCGTAATGCGGCCAATGCGCTTTTGAAAACGCTAGAAGAGCCACCTGCAGAAATGGTGTTGATCCTTGTCAGTGATGCGCCTGCGCGCCTGCCAGCGACCATTCGTAGTCGCTGCCAACACTACCGTTTGGGCATGCCGGGGCAGGCCAGTGCTTTGCGATGGCTAGGCGAGCAGGGCATTGAAGCCAAACAGGCGGAATTATCGCTTGTCTTGGCCGGTGGTGCGCCATTGCAGGCCCTACAAATCCATCAGGCGGAGGGAGTGGCCCACTGGCAAGCATTGGTTGCGGATATCGCAGAGGTAGTTAACGGGCAGAAAAGCGCGGTGGTCGCTGCTGCTGATTGGCGGGAAACCGGTGCGGTTATGGTGAATGATTACATGCAACGATTGATTGTCCTATTACAGCGTCATCAGCATGCTCCGATTGCTGATGCGCTGTGCGACCAGTCCTTTATGGGGTTGAGTAAAAAGCTGCCTGCTGCGCGGCTTGATCGTGTCTACCAGTCCCTAGTTGAGCTGCGCGCGGCAGCGAGTCCCGGTCTAGCGAAGGAATTATCGCTAGAGGCCCTTTTTCTGCTTTGGAGCCAAGCATGATTGTTGATTCGCACTGCCACTTTCATTTGCTAGAGCGCCCGGATAGTGCCGATAGGGCTTTGGCAGAGGCGCAGGCGGCGGGTGTGGATTACTTTTTAAACGTAGCCATTGGCGTTGAGGAATATGCTCGACTGACATCATTTAGTGAGCGCCATGCCAATGTCTTTACCTCCATTGGTGTTCATCCTTGTGGCGATGGCGAAGACCCAGACGCCGAGCAAATTGCGAAAATGGCCGAACACGCAAGCGTTGTCGCCATCGGTGAGACTGGCCTGGATTATGGCCAAGGTCCGGAGGTCGATTACGCATGGCAACAGGCGCGATTCCGCCGCCATATTGATGCCGCGCGCATGGCAGGCCTGCCAATTATCGTACACAGTCGGCTAGCGCCGGCCGACACCTTGCGTATTCTGCAAGAAGAGAAGGCAGAGGATGTCGGTGGTGTTATCCACTGTTTTGTGGAGGACGCTGAGAGCGCCCGCGGCTTCTTGGATTTGGGTTTTTACCTGTCAATTTCAGGCATTGTTACCTTTCGAAATGCATCAGCATTACGTGAGACGGTGACCGAGTTGCCTCTAAATAAGCTGTTGGTCGAGACTGATTGCCCCTATTTGGCACCCGTTCCGCATCGTGGCAAAGAAAACCGTCCAGGCTGGGTATTGGAAGTAATTGAGTGTGTTGCAGGCCTACAGAAGACTACGGCGGATCATATTGCCAATCAAACCGCGCAGAATTTTTTTAATTGCTTTCCAAGGGCCGCAAAGCTGGCCACATAGCGCCTAAATCAGCTCGCCGATAATCCGAAAGCCAGCCAGGTAGGTCCCCGCGGCCGAGCCAAGCGTGGCGAATAAAAACACTAAAAACGTACGCGCGACGCGGTTATGCCACCAGCCTCGCCATGAAGTAACCGAGTCACGCAATTTCCGGAAATCCGCGACCTGCGGCCGCCGCGCGAATAGCTCAATGGCTGCGGCGACAAAGCCTGCGCCTATCGTTGGGTTGAGCGAGGTAAACGGTGCGGCAAAAAAAGAACCGATCACAGTCAGCGGATGCCCGCGTGCAAGGGCGGCGCCAAGCGCGCAAAGACCGCCATTAATCAGCACCCAATCCGCTATTAATCGCCAACCAAGCTCCGTCGAGCGGCTGAAACCAATCGCAAAGCCCGAGAGGATAATGGCGACCACAACCCAGGGGATGAGCTTTGGCCAGCGCGCTGCTGGCGGGATCGTCTCCAGTGCCTGGCGTTGCGCGACCGGTTCCGGATGGGGTGCGGCCAATGCTGCGGCCAGGCCCTTGAGGTGCCCAGCGCCTATGACGACCAAGACTTTATTTGGCCGATCGCTGGCCGTTTCTGCCTCTTCCAACAGCCTCGCGGCCATATATTGATCGCGCTCATTAATGAGTGGCTCGTAAAGCGCGGAGGAATTGGCTGCAAACTCACTAAAAGAGGCCTCAAGCATATCGCCTTGCTTAAGCCGTTCGATTTCCTCAGCGCTTACGGTCTCGCGCGATAGCAAGCTTGCGAGCAACCCAGTGAACAACGACGGGCGCTGCCACCATGGCAGATTCCGATAAACGCGCTTGAGTGTGGTGCCAATATCCCGGTCCACCAGCCACAAGGGTTTACCCAGCCGACTCGCACCACGTGCAGCGGCCTCAAGCTCCGCGCCCGGGCGAATATCAAATTGGCTGGCCAGGCGCTGTTGATAGGCTCCAAGGGCGAGGCTCGCCATCACCATGCCGGCTTTGCCGCTGCGAATAATCTCAAAGAGATCCATCTTCTCAAGCGAGGAGGCGTCGGTGAGGCTGCGATGACGACTGTCACAGAGTTCAACTGCAATCGCATCATAGTCGCCACGATCAATCTCTCGACGCACATCGGCAACGCTTTGTGCTGAAACATGCGCTGTGCCAAGCAGAACGAAAGTGGTTCCGTCGACGCAGACTGTGCGGATGAGGTGAGTCTCTTCAAGCGAATCCATGTGAGATCCGGTCGGTGATAAAGGCGTGGATTATCCATGAGGCACACCCTCACGACCAGCATAACTTCGTATAATATATATTATGTTAAATAATACTTGTTGATAATACAGCTCGCTCAGCCCGCTCAATCACAAACCTGTGCCCAGTGCGCGCGAATATCCCACTCCTCGGCGCTGAACTGCGCATCACCCGTTGTCTCAAGGACCGCTTGCATAAATTCCGCCACCGCTTCGGGTGAAGTGAGCGCGCCTGATGCTTTTAACTCGCGAAATTTCTCGACCGCGGGGAAATCCCGTGAAGTTTGCGCTCGAATAAGCGACTGCATTGGCGTGTCCACCACACCAGGGCGAAGGCTGCCAATTTGCACACCAGAATGCGCTAACTCCTGATTGAGTATTTGATAGGTCATGTAAAGGGCCGCTTTACTGATGCAATAGGCCCCCCAGCCGGGATAGGCGCTATGCGCAGCGCCCGAGGAGATATGCAATATTCGCCCGCGTTTTTCCATCTGCGATAAAAATCGCCGAGTGAGTGCGATGGGTGCTTCCAGGTTGACGGCTAACGCATAGCGAATGGCGGCCGAATCTTGCTCAAGCAGTGGCCCGACGGGGGATAAGACCCCCGCGTTGTGCACAAAATACCGAATAGGCACTTCTTGGAGGGCTTGGGCAATGGTGTCTCTGCCCTGCTCCGTGGCGATATCAGCTGCACAGGCCTGTATATTCTTGGTTTCTTCTGCCAAGGCGACCAGCGGCGCCTCTCGGCGGGCAATGGCCAGTACCCGGTACTTTGCCGCCATTCGCTGCACAAACGCCCTGCCGATACCGCTACTGGCGCCGGTAACAACCACCCAAGCCGGTTTTGCCATTACACCACCACCCGTAAATCCTGGCCCTTCTTCCAAGCCTGAATATTCTCTGCGGTTTGCTCAACGATGCGCTGTCTTGCTGTCCGGCTACCCCAGGCACTGTGTGGGGTGACGATAAGATTGGGGATATCTGCTGCCAGCAAGGGGTTCCCTGACCGCGGTGGCTCGACGGTTAATACATCCATACCGGCCCCGCCAATCTCACCGCAGCGCAGCGCCTCGGCCAGATCGTTCTCATTCACAATGCCACCGCGCGCTGTATTGACAATGATGGCGGTGGATTTCATTCGCTGCAGGATGTCTGCATTAATGAGATTGCGTGTCTCATCGGTCAACGGACAGTGCAAGGTGACCGCATCGGCTTCGGCAACCGCTTCCTCAAAGGCTACCCGCCCGGGACGCACTTCAACTGCGCCTGGTCGCTCGGCCACGAGTACACGCATCCCAAGGGCTTCGGCTTTCTGAGCAACGGCAGTGCCGAGCTCACCATGCCCTACAATCAACAAAGTCTGGCCGGCGATTTCTCTGATCGGATAGTCGAGAAAGCAAAAATGTGGCGCTTGCTCCCAGCGTCCAGCCTTTACGGCGTTATGGTAGTCAACCAGATGAGTATTAATGGCAAGGATCAAGCCAATGGCATGCTGACTGACCGATTCAGTGCCGTACGCCTGACAGTTCAACACTCGGATACCTCGAGCGGCCGCCGCGTGAGTATCGATGTTGTTAACACCGGTTGCGATCACGCAGATAAGCGCCAGATTGGGGCAGTGCCGGATCACTTCCGCATCGATAACAACCTTGTTAACGATGACGATATTTGCATCTGCAATACGCTCGATGACCTCCTCGGCTGCGGTATGCGGATAAGTGGTAAGACGGTCAAGGCAATGCTCCACAGCACTAAGATCAAGATCACCTAAATCAAGCGTTTCACGATCGAGCAGGACCGCATGATTCATTCTCCCCTCCTTTGTAATACAACGGCTCGCGCTCGGTGCAGACTAACAGAAAGGTTATGCACAGAAACGGTGCGATGACTGACTAAGGTTTTGCTGCATCCGCACATGAGGCATTTGGCGTTAAATTACAATTTTATGTCTCATAAAAACCTTATAAACAACTGAAAATTAACCCGTTTTATATATTGGTGAAGATTCAGTCAATTTAACGAAAGCCCGCATGTACCAATGCTTTGACCCACATCAAGCGAATTTCATCCACACTCTTATCCACAGGTTTTGTGGACAAATCTCGACCCCCGCTCGCACGATCAGTATGCTTCGACAGCATGCAAATTGGTCCATACACAATCCAAGGGAAGGTCTTGCTGGCGCCGATGGCGGGTGTCACCGACCGGCCGTTTCGCATTCTCTGCCGGCGATTGGGCGCAGCATTGGCAGCCTCCGAGATGGTTGCCTGCAATCCGGCCCTGCGCGATACCCGCAAGTCCCGGCTCAAACGTGATCATAGCGGCGAGCCCGCACCGCGGGTTGTGCAGATTGCCGGCGCTGAGCCTGAAATGATGGCCAATGCCGCTCGCTACAATGTTGAGCAGGGCGCCCAGATCATCGATATCAACATGGGCTGCCCAGCCAAAAAAGTCTGCAATAAGATGGCGGGGTCTGCCCTGCTTGCTGACGAGCCCTTAGTTGCGCGTATTTTGGATGCAGTGGTTGGAGCAGTTGATGTGCCGGTCACTCTAAAGATTCGGACCGGGCCAGCTTCAACCCGCCGTAACGCCATGGCTGTTGCTCGTATTGCGGAAGCCGCGGGCGTTCAGGCTTTGGCGCTGCATGGCCGCACCCGCGATCAACACTATAAGGGCCAAGCCGAGCATCACACCTTGGCCGAAGTTCGGGCCGCAATAGCTATTCCCCTGATTGGCAATGGCGATATTCAAACACCGCAGGATGCCGAAGCATTACTCCGCTCGACAGGCTGCGATGCAGTGATGATTGGTCGTGCTGCGCAGGGCCGGCCTTGGATTTTTCGTGAAATCCAACATTACCTCGATACCGGAGAGAGCCTTCCCTCGCCGAGCATTAAAGAGGTCAAAGCGATTATGCTCGGGCATTTGCGCGAGCTGCACCGCTTCTACGGTGAGCATCAGGGCCTGCGAATTGCACGCAAACATATCGGCTGGTATCTGAAGGCGTTGCCAGGCTCCGAGCCATGGCGTCAGAAATTGGTCCAGGTGGAAACAGCCAGCGAGCAATTAGAAATGGTATCTGCTGCGATTACCGCTCTCGGGCGGGACGCTAACGCATCAGTCGTCGCCGCGGCTTGATCGGCAACTGCCCTCGCCAGTAGAGAATGATTAAAAGGCCAAAGGCCATACCGCCAAGATGCGCAAAATGCGCCACACCAGACATCGAGCCGGTAACACCGGCATAAAGCTCAAAAGCGCCATAGAGCAGCACGAAGTATTTTGCTTTGATGGGAATCGGCGGGAAGATCAGCATCAGGCGCTGATTAGGAAACATCATGGCAAAGCCAAGCAAAATTCCGAACACCGCACCGGATGCGCCTACCGTTGGGTACAGATTGCCCGCCTCGGCCGCACTAGTGGCAACGAATAACTGGATAAGCCCCGCACCTGCCAGGCACACGAGATAATAGACAAGAAAAGGACGTGATCCCCAAAAAGACTCCAACGCAGTGCCAAATATCCATAACGCAAACATATTCACGAACAGATGAAAAAAGCCGCCATGCAAAAAGCCATAGCTGAGCAGCTGCCAGGGCTCGAAGCTGGGGACGCCGGCGATAAACGGCATCGCGGCGCTGCTACCACCCAGTGGCCAGAGCCCAAAGTTGATAATCACCGAGGGCCCAAGTAGAAGATAGGCCACGAATCCGATGGCATTGGCGATGAGCATCGCCATGACGACCGGCGTATCATTAAGGTTAGTAGGTCCCATAGGGGGCATCATAGCAATGAAGGGTTGCCGCGCACATGGCTGAAACCACCGGAATAACTTCGCATCCGCTGCGGGATGCGCTCCTGCGGGAGGCCCACGCCCGGCCTTTTGAGAGCTTGGATACCCCGCTGCGCGTCTCACATCTGGTGCTGCATACCGGCACCAGCGGCCGTAGCGCCGAGGTTGCGCATGTCGCCGCTCTGTGTGAGCAGATGAAAATTGCACCCCCGGATTCCGATGCCGGGCACTTTATCCTCG
Source organism: Spiribacter sp. (assembly GCA_965658695.1). Taxonomy (GTDB): domain Bacteria; phylum Pseudomonadota; class Gammaproteobacteria; order Nitrococcales; family Nitrococcaceae; genus Spiribacter. The sequence continues at coordinate 8,901 of CBFHTR010000002.1, read as the reverse complement.
AAGCGCCAGGATTTCGGCTGCGCTGGGAGCGGCATACGGAATTCTCCACCTACACCATCTTTGTAAACGGTGAGGAAGCCTCCCCTTTTGCCACCCCCGCGCTCGCAAACATCCCCCAGGCCTGGCTCAAGGATTTGCCTGGAGAATTGCTAGCCGCGATGCATGTCACCCTGCAATCGGCCAAAGTCATCGCACCAAATAGCGAGACGCTTGGGCAGTTTCTGCATGCTGAAGGTTTGGCCGGCAGCCGTTGCGCAGGCGGCGCCGCTACCGTTTGGACCGACTTTCTGGCCGACCGGGATGGCTTCTTGCGCTTTTTGGTGCTGGATGAGTCCCTCACCCCAACGCAGGCCGGCCGATTGGTGCAGCGACTGCTTGAAGTAGAAACCTATCGTTTAATGGCATTGCTCGGCTTTCCGCTTGCCCGCGAACTCTCTCCTGATATCACCGATATGGAAACGCGGCTTGGCACGCTCATGGATCGGCTTGCCACGGTCTCGGAGCTGGCCGACGAGCGAGAGTTGCTGACCGCTCTCACCTCACTCTCAGCGCGTGTTGAGCGGATGATGGCGCGCACCAATTTCCGTTTTAGCGCCACCGCCGCTTACGGCACCCTCGTCCGGCGCCGCCTAAAGGCTTTGCGTGAACAGAGAATTGAGGGCATCAGCACGCTGGATGAATTCATGGAGCGGCGTCTGGCGCCGGCGCTCGATACTTGCGTGCATATGGGTGAGCGGCTGGAGCGCGTATCCAAGCGCGTGAGCCGTGCCGCCAATCTGCTGCGCACACGGGTGGACGTCGCCCTTGAGGCACAAAACCGCGATCTGCTGGATTCCATGAACCGCCGAGCGCATCTGCAGCTCAGACTCCAGCAGACTGTTGAAGGTCTCTCTGTGGTTATCCTTAGCTACTACACAGTCTCTCTGCTTGGCTATGCTTTCAAGGGCCTCGCTAAGGCAGGGATTGTGCCCGATGCCAATATTCCAACGGCCATTAGCATTCCCATTGTCATTGCGGTCGTTGCCATTGGCATCCGGAAAGTCCGGAGTCGTGTGATACGGGCTGATGCCAACGACAGCTGAATGGCGGGAAGCCATTCGGCGACGCTGGCCGTTTTTGTGGCGGCTTGCCATTGTCGTTGCAATGATCACCGGGGTAACCGCCTTATGGCAGGCCTATAACCTTCAGGCTTATACCGACCCGCTACAAATCCTTGCACTGGGTGAGACGCTGCGCAGCCAACCCTTGGCGATTCCGCTCATTCTGCTGCTCTACATTGGGTCTGGAATCGCATTTTTGCCGCTCACGGTCATGGTGGTTGCGACCGTTATCATCTATGGGCCGGTGGCAGGTTTTTTAATTGCCAATAGCGGGACACTACTCACCGCCAGCGTCGGCTTTCTGCTTGGACATATACTGGGTGCCCGACCGTTAGAGCGCTTGAGTGGGGCGTTAATTCAGCGTCTTAATGCCCGCGCTGTCGCGCATGGCATGACACTGATTGCGGCGCTGAGGATTCTCCCCATTGCGCATTTTCATGCGGTGAGCCTGATTGCCGGGGCATCGCGCATCCATTTTCGCCAATACCTAGGCGGCACCATGCTTGGCACTGTCCCCGGCATTGCTGTGATCGCCGCGCTTGGTAATCAAGCCAAACGTTTGGTTGTTGACCCGAATATCGCCGATATTTTGATTCTCACTGCCATTGGGGCGGTCAGTTTGATTGGGTTTTATCTGCTCAAACGTTATCTCAAGCGCTTTGCCGGCGATATCGATCAAACCACCGGCAATCAATGACTGGTTTGCAACGGCAAAGCACTTTAGAATTCAGCGCCAAAATCACACTGAAGCGGAGAGTTGATCAACATGGATAGAATCGGACAAATGGAGCGCACGATCGAGCGCCTCACAAGCCCAGGCCGCGGCATTCTCGCCGCCGATGAAAGCTACCCCACCATCACCAAGCGCCTGTCCGACCACGGCATTGAATCAACTGAAGAAAACCGCCGCTATTACCGCAGCTTACTCTCCACAACCCCAGGGATCGGTGAGTATGTTGGCGGCATTATCTTTTTTGAAGAAACCCTGGGTCAGAAAACTGATGACGGTGAGCTGATTCCGACTGCTTGTGAGAAACAGGACATCGTCCCGGGCATCAAAGTGGACAAGGGCCTCACCGAACTGCCTGGCAGCAACGGTGAAAAGGTGACGCAGGGGCTAGATAATCTGGGCGATCGTCTGGATGGCTATGTTGAGCAAGGCGCTCTTTTCACCAAATGGCGCAATGTCTATGAAATCACCGCGAGTACTCCAGGCCGCCAGGCAATAGAGGCAAACGCCGAAGTGCTCGCGCGCTATGCAGCCATTGCTCAGTCACGCGGCATGGTACCGATTGTCGAGCCTGAAGTGCTCATGGACGGTGATCATACAATCGAGCGCTGTGCCGAAGTCACCGAAGCGGCCCAGACGGCTGTTTTTGCCGCACTGCGCCGGCATAACGTGATTCTTGAGTGCATGATCCTGAAACCAAATATGATCCTGCCGGGAAAATCCGTTAAGCCGCGCCCGAGTGCTGAGGTTTGTGCCGAGGCCACTCTGCGCGTTCTGCGCCGGACTGTGCCGGCAGCGGTGCCAACAATTAACTTCCTCTCCGGCGGGCAGACCGCGGAAGAAGCCACTGCACATCTCAATGCGATGAATCAGGCGGCCGGTGCCAAGCCTTGGGTGCTGAGCTTCTCCTACAGCCGCGCTCTGCAGAATCCGGTTCAGGAGGCCTGGAAAGGTGAAGCCAGCAATAAGGAGGCCGCACAGAAGGCATTCCTCAAGCGTGCTCGTCTTAACTCACTGGCCCGCGATGGTCGATATGAAGCGGCTATGGAAAATGATCCGGCCTAATTAAGGCGCATATTCCCCAAAGCGCCGTTGGCTGCTGCCGCGGCGCTTTTTTTTAGTGCTCCCGAGTTGCCAGGAACTCAATATCCGGCCAACGCTCCTGAGTGAGCTGCAGATTGACCCGAGAAGGCGCGATGTAGGTGAGCGCACCCGAGACATCTTCGGCCAGGTTCTCCTGCTGGCGGTCTCGAAATTCTCCCAGGCGCTTATCATCATCGCAGTAGACCCAACGGGCGGTCGCGACGCTGATGGGCTCGAACTGACAGTCAACGCCGTATTCGTTCTTCAATCGAAACGCCACGACATCAAACTGCAGTGCCCCCACAGCACCCACGATGAGGTCATTGCTAATGAGTGGGCGAAATAACTGCGAAGCGCCCTCCTCGCAAAGCTCCACCAGGCCTTTTTGCAGAGCTTTCATGCGCATTGGGTCTTTGAGGACTGCACGGCGGAATAGCTCCGGGGCAAAATTGGGTATCCCGGCAAACTTAAGCGGCTCGCCCTCGGTGAACGTATCCCCAATCTGAATCGTGCCGTGGTTGTGCAAACCGATGATATCGCCCGGATAGGCCGTCTCGACATGATCACGGTCTGACGCCAAGAAGGTAATCGCGTTAGCAATTTTGACATCCTTGCCAATGCGTACATGCTTAACCTTCATGCCGCGCTCAAACGCACCGGAGCAGACTCGCATAAAGGCAATGCGGTCTCTATGGTTGGGATCCATATTGGCTTGGATTTTGAAAACAAACCCCGTCAGCTTGCTTTCATTGGCCTCGACTGTGCGCGTTTCGGTCTCGCGTGGCTGTGGCGCTGGTGCATATTCAACGAACTGATCCAGTAATTCCTGAAGGCCAAAGTTATTAATGGCCGAGCCAAAGAAAACGGGGGTCAGCTCCCCGGCCTGATAAGCTTCGATATCAAAGGCGTTACCCGCCTCTTGGACAAGCTCAACTTCATCGCGTAGTTCTGCGGCCTGATCGCCCAGCACTTCATCAAGGCGCGGATTATCCAACCCCTCAATGATCTCCCCGCTTTGCACACCGCCACCATGATGAGCCGCGTAGAGATGCACTTTATTCTCTAGCAGATGGAATACGCCTCGAAAGCGCTTGCCCATGCCAATGGGCCATGTCACCGGTGCGCAGCGGATTTTTAGGATGCGCTCAACTTCATCCATCAAATCCATGGGGTCGCGGCCCTCGCGGTCAAGTTTGTTCATAAACGTCATGATCGGTGTCTTGCGCAGCCGACAGACTTCCATGAGCTTGATCGTGCGCTCCTCCACACCTTTGGCCGCATCAATAACCATTAAAGCCGAATCCACGGCCGTTAAGGTGCGGTAGGTATCTTCAGAGAAGTCCTCATGGCCTGGTGTATCGAGCAGATTCACCACACGATCGCGGTAAGGGAACTGCATTACCGATGAGGTCACGGAGATTCCGCGCTCTTTCTCCAGCTCCATCCAGTCAGAGGTGGCATGGCGGCTGGATTTCCGGCCCTTGACGGTACCGGCAAGCTGAATCGCACCGCCAAAGAGCAGCAGCTTTTCGGTTACGGTGGTTTTGCCCGCGTCGGGGTGCGAGATGATCGCGAAGGTGCGGCGGCGCTGAGCCTCATCCGCAATATTCAAGTCAGACATTGAGTTGAATTTCTATTCTATTGATTAGCATGAAAAAAATAAAAAAGGCGCCAGAGGCCCTATGGCCCTGACGCCTCCTAGGTCAGAACTGATTGTATCAGTCGACAGACAGTATGCGGATCGTGCCGGTCGGTGGTGAGTTGACACCCTGGACTGGCCCAAGATTATTGGAGATCACCGAACCCTCGTTACCGAAGCGGTCAACCACAACGCCACGGACCCTAACCTGCTGGTCAATCAAGTCATTATCGATGATCAGCTCAGAACCTGAAGATTCCGCCGCCCGGCGCCATGTGCGCCCATCTGTCGAGGCCTCCCAGATGAGTGTGATATTCGCAATGCCGTCGCGGTCGCTAATGGACTCGGTGGCAACGCGAAGCGTCTGGCCTACCAGTGCGTCACCACGCAGGACCAACTCACCTTGTACCGGGTCATTGACGTTGCGGATTGGGTCGGTGGCGGCACTGACAACACGCTCGCCCATTCCAAAGCCGTCGGTGTAACTAATCACGGCCCTGAGGTAACGCCCCACTTCTGCCTGCGATAGCACGACGGTGTCACCGCGCCATTCATCGCTGCGATAACGCTGCCAGGTAGCCCCGTCTGAGGAGATTTCCCAATGATAAGTAATAGGCCCAATGCCCTCTTCGTCACGGATGGCACTGATGTCTGCCTTGAGTGTCTCGTACTGCAATTGCGCGCCAATTAGGCGCAATTCGCCCGTTGGCGGGTCATTGACGTTGCGAACCGGCGGTGTCGGTTGCGTGAGAATGGATTCTAGGTTGCCCCGGCCGTCAAGGTACTCAATGCTAACGCGCAATTGATTACCAACATGTCTCTGCCGCGGTGTAAAACCTTGTGACGTCGCGCCATCGATTTTTGTCCATGTACCGCGCTGTGCATCGAACTCCTGCCACTGCACCGTCAGACTACCCAGTCCGTCCTGATCGCGTAGGTCTGAAAGATCAATAACCAGAGGTACATCTTCAAGCGGTCCGGTGCCCTGGGCAGCAGAGGCGCCCTGATCAGCGCTGGGCGGCTGCGCAGGCGGAGTGGCTTGGCTTGATGGCGTGAAATCGGTTTGTGGCTCAGCCGGTGGCGGCGATGCGTTATTGGTTTGCTCCACTGGTTCGGCTTGTGGTGGCGCAGTCAAATCTTCCGGGTTGCCTCCAGCGAAGCTCACGCAGGCCGTGAGCATAGGGAGCAATGCAAAAGCACGCCCAACGGACTTCAGATTTCTCATAAATAGAACCAGCCTGCGCAAATTAAATCCCGGCGTTAAATACCCCACGCCCGGAGCATAATGGCATTCCGCTAGCCAATCAACGCTACTCTTGTGGGCTCGGGATCTGGGTATCATTACCGGCGTTTTGTGTGACCACCAGCAAGTGCACGGCATCGGTGACGTCACGATAGAGCTCAAATGGCTTTAAAACCGTCTCTTCGTTCCATAGACGCACCCGATAATCCACGCCCTGCTCGTCCAAAAAATCGGTCACCCGGGAACTTTTCATCGCAAAATTGACGTTTTGCGGAAAATCCTGTGTCAGCTCACTGGCTCGCTGGGCATCCAGTTTATGACTAATCAACCCAACCACAGTGCCATCCGGGGCCAAAACCGGGCTACCCGAGTTCCCGCGGTGGACTTCGGCGCTTAACTGAAACCAATCATTACGCCCAGAGAAGCGTTGCTCCCCGTTGATAATGCCCTGGGTAATCCGCTTCCCGCTGACTATCTGGCCAATTTTTGGAAAGCCCACAACGGTTACGTCAAGCCCGATTGGCACACTCTCAAAAGGCGCAAACACCATTGGCTCGGCATCAACAACCGCCTCAATCAACGCAATATCCAGTGCTTCATCAAATGCCACTAAGCGCGCGGCGGTAAAAAGCCCATCGCGCTCGGTGCTGACATAGAGCCGGTCATACGTCTCAACTGCATGGTAGGCGGTAATTAATTGATTGGGCGCGACCACAAAGGCTGTGCCAACGCGTGGCAGTGGCTCAATGGTTCGTGTCTCACCCTGGGCCCAGGCGCCGGCCGAGAGCGCGAGCCCGAAAACCAGGGTAAGCAGCACACGAAACATTGGCCGTTACGACTTGCGGCGACGCCGCGAAGTGCTTTTAGCTGCCGGCTTTTCCTCTTCGGCATCAAGAGACTCATCCAGATCAACTTCAAAGGACTCAAGTGCCGCGGTGACCTCTTCATCCGTGGCTGGTGCACTCTCAGCAGCCTCGCGGCGCTGGAGAATGCCACGACTGACCATTTCTTCGGCGGCGCGCGCAAATGCACCCTGCACTCGGACGAACGATGCGAGTGGCATCACGATCTGGCCCTTTTCCTGAAGACGCACTTCGCCCTCATTATCGCCGGATACCCGACGGACACAATCAATGCGCACTAAGCCATTGTTGATGCTGATGTTGCCAATGTCTTCTAGCAGAAAATCCATGGGTTACTCCCTGTAATTGTGATAATAAAATCGATAATCGCTTGGCGATTATTCGGTAAAGGCACGATCTTTTAATCGGAACACCGGTTCGATCAGATAATCAATAACCGTACGCTTTGACACCAGGACATCGACGTTGGCCGCCATGCCTGGGGTAATTGGGTAGCGCTCACCTTCCGATTCTAACCACGGGTTTTCGGTCTCCACCCGGATTTCAAAATAGCGCGTTCCATCCTGTCGTTCCAAGGCATCCGATCCGACAAAAACTATCTCGCCTTCCAATCCACCAAACCGGGCGAAATCATACGCGGTCAGTTTAATGTTGACGATCTGCCCAAGCTCCATGAAGGCGATGTCTTTCGGCAGTATCTCTGCCTGAACCTGCACCGGTACATTGACTGGCGTTAATTCCAAGATAGGCTCACCAGGTTGGATGACACCGCCAATGGTGCGAACGTTGATGGTATTAACCATAGCAGCCATCGGTGCGCGGAGATTGGTCCGTGACAGCCTATCCTGCAGCCCGCGGATCTGCTCCCGCACTTCGGCCAAACGCCCAGCAGTATCAGCGATTTCCAACCCAACGTCGCGACGGAAAGTGGCATCGTGCTGTGCCAATCGATCTTCGGCCTCGTTCAGCGCGGACTCTGCCGTTTCGATGGCCAGCTCTGCCTTCTGAACCCGTGCTTCAGCATCATTAAGCTGACGTTGTGATGCGAGCAACGACAGTTCGGCTTCAAGCTGTCGCTCAACAAGATCCTGCGTCACTCTATGTTCGCGTTGGACTAGGGCCAGCTGACGTTTGGCCACGTCCGCCTCCGCTCGGGCATCGATTAGAGCGTTGCGCTGCTGTGCAACCTGCCCTTCGAGCACCGAGCGCTCAATTAAATGCACTTCTTTTCGCTGGATATGCGCCGATTGCTCGGCCGCCACAACCTCGGGGGCCTGCGCACTCAACTCCACCGGAAAATCCAATGCGCGGCCCTCATGCTCCGCGCGCAGCCGAGCCAGCCGGGCCTGAAGTGCAAGCTGTTGCTGTCGCATCTGCCCAAAAGAGCTCTCTGACTGTGTTGGATCAAGCTCCGCGAGCAGCGTGCCGGCTTCCACCAAATCCCCTTCTCGAACGTTAATCTGGCGCAGTAATCCACCTTCAAGACTGGAGATGCGCTGCGTCTGGGCTGAGGTTACGACCTCCCCGGTGCCACGAATCACATGATCAAGCTGCGCAGTGGAGGCCCAGATCACGGCAATAATGAGGAAAAGCAGAATAAAACCCAGCAAGACACTGGGTATGCGGCTGCGAGTCGACCAAAAACGGCCTACGTTCTCAAGCCGCTTTAGACCAAATTGCATAAAGCGCGAAGATTTTTTCTCTTCGGCTTCGGTCGCAGCCGGATCAGTAACCGCACCATCTCCCGAGCTCTGCTCGAACTCCGGATCATCTTGCCGAGGATCGGTTTCATTGCTGCTCATGAACCATCCCCGTGTTGCTCTGGCGCCGGTTTACCCGACTGGGCCTTTTTCTGCGCTCCTTGCTTAAGGATTGCCTTCGGGCCATCGGCGACGACCTTGCCCTGATCAAGGACAACCACACGGTCAACCAGCTCTAATAGCGCCGTGCGATGCGTAATAATAATCAGCGTTTTATCGCGAGTGATTTCTTTTAACCGTTGGACAAATCGCGCCTCAGCCGACATATCCATCATGCTGGTTGGCTCATCAAGGATCAGCACAGCAGGATCGGCAACTAACGCCCTAGCAATTGCGATGGCCTGTTTCTGCCCGCCAGAGAGCCCCTCGCCCCGCTCAGAGATCTTCAGGTCATAGCCCTGCGGATGATCTCCCAAAAAGTCATGAACTCCCGCTTTTTTGGCGGCATCAAGGATTGCCTCATCGCTGGGTTGATCTGCTCCG
>CBFHTR010000001.1:150768-165184 GCA_965658695.1 Spiribacter sp. | reverse complement strand
TATCAAAGAAAACATGCCCAAGGCGCGCGTCGTCGGGGACAAGATGCAGCATCAGAAAGACACCGAGCAGCCACAACAGCAAAAACAGCCCCACTAAACGTGCGGCGATACGGCCCAGACTGGCAATCTCCCCTGGCGCCATACGGCGTCCCTCATAGCGCACCATCACGACCTCGTGCCGGCTGGCACGAAAGCCTTTGAGCTGACCCTGCAAGTCCTTGAGCAACAGCCCGACTCGCAACAGTTTGATACCACCACTGGTGGAACCGGCCATACCGCCCATCAGCACCGCCACCAGGACCAGTAACAGTGGCCCATTCATCCACATGGCCAAATCCACGCTCGCAAAACCGGCGCTGGTCAGGGCTGAGATCCAAACAAATGCGGTCGCCACACCACCGGCATCGCCCACCGCCAGCCAGCGCTGTGCCCAAAGCAGCAGGATTCCCCCCAAGGCAATCCAGAACAAAAGCCGCAGCTCGGTACTTTGCCCAATCGCCCGCCAACCCGGCCGTTCAATGAGAATGCGGTAATGCACCAAAAAGCTGATCGCACCTATCAACATCAATGGCATATAAGCGATTTGCACCGAAGCCGGTGTGCTCATCAGGCTGTCATCGGTAATGCTGAAACCACCAGTGGCGATGGCGGTCATGCCATGGTTCACCGCCCGCCAAAGCGGCTCGCCGGCCACCCAAAGCAGGGCAATGGCAAACGCCGTAAAACCTAGATAAATCAGCCAAATCGCGCGCACTGTGGATTTCACCGTAGGCAGAATCTTTTCCTCGCGCGCCTCAGAGAAATACAAATTAAGCGCCCCACGCTCGGCCGGGAGAATGGCCACCAGCAGCAGAATCACTCCGATCCCGCCCACCCATTCGCTAAAGCTGCGCCACCACTGGATATGCGCAGGCAGCTCCGAGGCCCGGGCGACCACGGTCAGGCCGGTTGAAGTAAACCCGCTGGTGGATTCAAACAATGCAAAGACTGGCGACTGAAAAATTGACAGCGCGTTGGCCGCCGTTGAATCACTCGGCGCCATCGCCGCTGACAGGACAAACGGCACGGCACCCAGCATGGCAATCAAAAGCCAGCTGATACCGGCAATCTGCATTGACTGATAGCGGTGAAAGGTGGTGGCCGCGCGACCCAGATAAATCAAAAGCTGTCCCAGCGTTAAGGCCACCACAGCTGTCACCGTTAGTCCGGGTAACCCCCAATGCTCACCGGCAAGCCAGGCCACGGGCATGGAGAGCAGCGCCATGACGGCTGGGATATGCAGCAAAAAGCCCACACCCTTGGCAACCTCACGCAAAATCAGGGCTCCGTGATATTAAGCAGATGCTCGGCAATCAGTCGCTCAGGATCCGCGAGCACGCGCACGCCAAGCCGGCGAAAAATTGCCAAATGACCATCTTGATTCACAGTACTGGTTCGCCGCTCCACACCGGCTTCTTGCGCCAGCAGCATGGCAAGCAAATTGGTTGCATCATCGGCGGTGGTGGCAATCACCGCATCGGCATCCGCCAGATGACTCTCATCCACCGCCGTCTCGTCACCGATGCCCATTTCCAGCACCCGAACATCATGTCGCTCGGCAACCGCCTGCGCCAACGCGCTGTCGGGCTCAATCACGGCCGCGGTATGACCGGCCTGCAATGCCATTTCGACCAGATTTTCTCCAACCGGACCCGCGCCCACAATCACCAAATACATGGCTACTCCTTGTGCTCTACCGATGGCATCGCATCATACGGGAAGTGGTGGCTCCTGCATGGCTGCGGCCTGCTCGCGCAACGCCAACACATGCTCTTCCCAGTATCGGTCACTGCCAAACCACGGGAAGGCGGCGGGAAATGCGGGATCATTCCAGCGTCGCGCCAACCAGGCGGCGTGATGCATCATGCGAAGGGTGCGCAGTGCTTCAATCAGATGCAGTTCGCGAGGATCAAACTCAAAGAACTGCTCATAACCCGTCAAGATATCGCTCAACTGCATGCTGCGCTCGGCACGATCCCCGGAGAGCATCATCCAGAGATCCTGAATGGCCGGGCCGGTCATGCAGTCGTCGAGGTCAACCAAATGCGGGCCGGCGTCGGTCCAGAGGATATTGCCGGGGTGGAAATCGCCATGCAGCCGAATAGCCTGCCAACTGCCCGCTCGCTCAAAGGCAGCGGCAATATCCACCAGCAGGTCATCGGTTAAAGAGCGGTAGGCCGCTTCGATATGCGCGGGTATCCAGCGCTGCGCCAACAGATAATCACGGCTTCTCTCGCTGCTGAGAACCGATGCAATATCAAGACGATGCGCAAAGCGGCGGGTCGCGCTGCGCTGATGAAGTCGGCCCAATGTCCGCCCAAGCCACTCACGGGTATCGGCATCATCCAGTGGTGGTGCGTGACCACCCCGGCGTGGGTAGACCGCGAAGAAAAACTCAGCGGACTGATGCAGCGTTTGCCCATTGAGCAACAACGGCGGCACCACGGGAATATCACTATCGGCAAGTTCCAGTGCAAAGGCATGCTCTTCGATAATACCCGCTTGCGACCAGCGCCCCGGCCGATAAACCTTCAGGATAACCGGCTTGGCATCCTCAAGACCGAGCTGATAAACGCGATTCTCATAACTATTCAGCGCCAGCAATCGGCCATCCGGCTCAAGCCCAACCGACTCAAGCATATCCAGCAGCCGGCCAGGCTCGAGCACCGAGAAGGGATGTGTCGATGAGTCAGCTGACATCGCTCAGCCCCCAACTCTGCCAGACCGGTTCTAGATCACGAGGCGGTATGGCCAGCCGGCCAATTTCAATCCAGGGGAAGTCCGGATCATGAAAATCCGAACCCATCGAGGCCTTTAAACCAAACCGTCTTGCCAGAGCTGCGGCGGCCGCCGGATCATCACGTCCGCCGCCACCATTGCAGACCTCAATGGCCTCGCCTCCCGCGTTCACAAAACCTTGAATGGCAGCCCGCAATGCACCACGCGAGATGCGATAGCGCAGTGGATGAGCAAAAACCGCCACACCACCAGCCGTTTGAATCCAACTCACTACATCGTCAATGCTTGCCCATTGCACGGGCGCGTAACCGCGTCGGCCACGTTGCAAATAGCGATCGAAGGCGTGTTGCATGTCCTTCGCCTGTCCGGTCTCAACTAAATCGCGGGCGAAATGCGCACGACCGGGCACCCCATTGCCAACGGCTGCCGCCACACGATCACCAATCCCCGCACACCCCGCGCGCTCAAGCCGCGCTGCAATCTGCTCGGCCCGGCGCCGGCGCTCGGCTTGCTGCGCCTCAACACCCCGGCGCAAAGCCACGGCATCGGTATCAAAATGCAGCCCGACAATATGCACCACACCGCGCGCCCAGCGCGCAGAGAGTTCAATACCCGTTAAACATTCGATACCAGCGGCTTGCGCCGCCCGCTTGGCCTCGGCAACTCCGTCAAGGGTGTCGTGATCGGTTAAGGCCATCAGCCGGACACCCTGAGCAACCGCACGCTCGACCACAGCAGTCGGTGATAATCGGCCATCCGAGGCGGTGCTGTGCATGTGCAGGTCAATGGCGCTTTGGGGCATATTGGGCTTGCTTGTGGCTGGATTTGCCCCATCCTATAATGAATGCCTCGGCAGCCGCAGGCTGCCGTTTGTTTTTTGGAGCGTATTTGCATGTCTTCGGCCTTAATGCCTACTTATGCCCGGCTGCCCGTCGCCTTTCGCAGGGGTGCAGGTGCGTGGCTGGAAGACACCGAGGGTCGGTACTATTTAGACGCACTCTCGGGCATCGCCGTCTGCGGCCTCGGCCACGCTCATCCGGCCATCGCCGATGCCTTGTCGGATCAGGCAAGGACGCTCATCCACACCTCTAATCTCTACGGCGTCCCGCTGCAGGAGAAGCTCGGTGAATGGCTGTGCAAATTAAGCGGACTGGAGCAGGTGTTCTTTGCCAACAGCGGCGCCGAGGCCAATGAAGCGGCCATTAAACTGGCGCGCCGCTACGGGCATGAGAAGGGTATTCATAAGCCCGAGATTATCGTTGCAGAGAATGCCTTCCACGGCCGCACGCTGGGTGCGCTGACCGCCACCGGCAACAGCAAGGCCCAGGTAGGTTTTGGCCCGCTGCCCGAAGGCTTTGTGCGCGTGCCCTATAACGACGCCGAGGCCATCAGAGCGGCCGGCAACCAGAATACCGTCGCCGTGCTCATCGAACCGATACAGGGTGAAGGCGGTATCCGTATCCCGGATGCCGGTTACTTAAAGGCCTTGCGCAAATTATGCGACGAGCAGGGCTGGCTTTTAATGCTGGATGAAGTCCAGGCAGGCATCGGCCGCACCGGACACTGGTTTGGGCATCAACATGAGGCGATGACCGCCGATGTCATTACAGTCGCCAAGGCGCTGGCCAACGGCGTGCCAATTGGCGCCTGTATCGCTGGCGGCCCGGCGGCTGGCATTCTTGGCCCCGGCACCCACGGCACCACCTTTGGTGGCAATCCGCTTGCGACACGGGCCGCATTAGCAGTCATAGAAACCATCGGCCATGATGATCTGCTTAACCGAGCGGCAACACTGGGCAAACGAATCCTCGACGGCTTTCAAACGGCACTCGCTGACACGCCGGCAATCCGGGATATTCGCGGCCGTGGCTTGATGATTGGTATTGAGCTTGAGTCGCCCTGTCCGGAACTGGTGGAAAAGGCACTGGATGCCGGGCTTTTGATTAACGTCACGGCAGGATCGGTCGTTCGGCTGTTACCGCCACTGATACTCACCGACGACGAGGCCGATCAGCTGGTCTCGACCTTGGCGCCACTCATTGCGGAGACGGCGCACGCGCAGTCCGGCCACCGCCCGGCCAGCGCCTAACCCCCCATACGGGAGGTCTTTTAGTCATGACACCACGACATTTTCTCACGCTTGCCGATATCAGCACCGAGGAGCTGGAGCAGCTGCTGCGACGCGCCGCTGAACTGCGGAAAGCCCATCATGCAGGCGGCCTGCATGAACCGCTGCGCGGCAAGGTCCTTGGGATGATTTTTGAGAAGTCCAGCACCAGGACACGCGTTTCATTTGAGGCCGGGATGGCCCAACTGGGTGGGCATGCTATCTTCCTCTCGCCACGTGACAGCCAACTTGGCCGCGGCGAGCCTATTGAAGATACCGCACGGGTGCTCTCGGGCATGACCGATGCGGTAATGATTCGCACTTTTGCCCATGAGAATGTCGAGCGGTTTGCCTCGGCCTCATCCGTACCTGTGATTAATGGCCTTACCGATGATCACCATCCCTGCCAGCTGCTGGCGGATTTACAGACTTGGCAGGCGCATCGGGGCGAAATCACTGGCCGACGAGTAGCCTGGATGGGCGATGGCAACAATATGTGTCGCTCTTGGATGCAGGCCGCCGAGCGCATGGATTTTGAACTGCGCATCGGTTGCCCGGCTGGCTATCAGCCCGATGATCTAGCCGATTACGCTCATAGCCAACATTTCGTCGATCCGCTGCAGGCCGCAGAAGGCGCTGATGTGGTTGTCACGGATGTCTGGGCCAGCATGGGCATGGAGGATGAACAGGCCGAGCGCGTGCGGGCGTTTGAGCCTTATCAGGTCAATCCTGGGTTGATGGAAGTTGCCGAGGAGACAGCGCTTTTCATGCACTGCCTGCCCGCGCATCGGGGTGAGGAAGTCACCGCCGAGGTCATCGACGGCCCACAAAGTGTGGTCTGGGAGGAGGCAGAAAATCGCCTCCATGCACAGAAGGCGCTATTGGAGTGGCTCATCGCCGGCCAATAAGCGCCAGCGATCACCGTTAGCGACGATCGCCAGTCGCTTCCTCGGCCATCTGCTCAAAGCTTGTGTGGCGGACATCCTTGCCGCGCACAAAATAAATGACGTATTCACAGATATTGCGCGAGCGATCTCCGATGCGCTCAAGCGAGCGTGTCGCCCAGACGATATCCAGAACCGGTGGCACCGACTTGGGGTTATCCTCAAGGTATTTCACCAAATGCCGGATAATTGAGTCGTACTGGGCATCAGCCTTAATGTCCTCTTGCGCTACGCGCACCGCCTGCTCGGCATCCATGCGTGTAAATGCATCCAACGCCCCGCGCAACATGCCTTTCACCTGCTCGCCCAGGGCAGAAATCTCCGCCATCGGGCTGCGCTGTCGGTCTTCTTCGAGCAGATGCAGCGCCATGCGGCCTACCCGCTCAGCTTCATCGCCAATACGCTCCAAATCGGTAATCGCCTTAATCACCGCCACCACCAAGCGCAGATCACTGGCGGCCGGCTGACGACGCGCGAGCACATTAGTACAAGCCTCATCCAGCTCGACTTCCATGGCGTTAATTCGATAGTCAGAAGTGACCACCTGCTCGCCTTTTTCCTGATCACCATTGACCAGCGCATCCACAGCAGCCTCCAGCTGCTGCTCGACAAGCCCACCCATGGTCATCACACGGGTGATGATCTGCTCGAGATCCTCGTTGTACTGCCGCGAGATATGCTGCGAGAAACCTTTTTTATCCATGGCGCTTGGCGTCCCTGTGCTCAGCCGAATCGGCCGGTGATGTAGTCTTCGGTGCGCTGTTCTTTGGGGTTGGTGAACAGCGTATCCGTGTCGTTGAACTCCACTACCTTGCCCATATGGAAAAACGCTGTGTAGCCAGCCACACGTGCGGCCTGCTGCAGGTTATGGGTAACAATGACGATGGTGTAATTGTCTTTCAGCTCATGAATGAGTTCTTCGACTGTGGCTGTCGCCAGTGGATCCAACGCCGAGGCGGGCTCATCCATCAAGATCACTTCCGGGTTCACGGCGATCGCCCGGGCAATACAAAGGCGCTGCTGCTGACCACCCGAGAGTTCAGTGCCCGGTGTATCCAGTCGATCGGCCACCTCATTCCACAGTCCCGCGCGCTTTAATGAGGATTCCACCAAGTCATCCAACTCTGAGCGCGACGTGCCGGTACCATGCAAACGCGGGGCATAGGCGATGTTCTCGTAAATGCTCTTGGGGAAGGGATTGGGCTTCTGAAATACCATGCCGACGAAGGTGCGCAGCTGCACAACATCGACGCTGTGGTCGTAGATGTCTTCGCCATCCAGCATGACGTTACCCTGCAGCTTGACCTGCGGGATCAAGTCATTCATACGATTAAGGCAACGCAGAAACGTCGACTTGCCGCAGCCCGAGGGCCCGATGAGTGCCGTGACCTCGCGCGAATACATATCCAGATTGATATCGTAGAGCGCCTGGGTGTCGCCATACCAAAGATTGAGCTGGCTCGCGCTCATCTTCACCTTGGGCTGCGTTGATTCATCAACGGCCGGGGTGTTATCCGCATTTTGGGCCATGGTCTGCGCCCCTACTGTGGTTTCGGTTGTCACTTCAGTTTCCATGATTCCCTCGCCTGCCGCTACCAGCGACGCTCAAACTTGCGCCGCAGGAATACGGCCAGTGCATTCAAAGTCAGCAATACGGCAAGCAACAGAATAATGCCCGCCGCGGTTTTTTCGACAAATGCTTTCCGCGGCTCGCTTGCCCAGGTAAAGATCTGGGCGGGCAGTACGGTCGCCGACTCAAAAATACTGCCCGGCGCTTCCGGGATGTAAGCAATCATGCCGACGATAATGAGCGGTGCCGTCTCGCCCATGGCCTGAGCAAGGCCAATAATGGTGCCGGTCAGAATGCCTGGCAGCGACAACGGCAAGACGTGATCTCGCACCACTTGCCAGCGTGAACAGCCCATGGCAAAAGCGCCCAGGCGAATTGGATCGGGCACGGCGCGCAGGGCCGCACGCGTACTGATAATAATAATCGGAAGGGTCATCAGACCCAACGTCAGGCCGCCCACCAACGCAGAAGATCGCGGAACACCAAAGGTATTAATAAATACCGCTAGGCCAAGCAGACCAAAGATAATAGACGGCACCGCAGCAAGGTTGTTGATATTCACCTCGATGATCTGCGTAAGCTTATTATCCGGTGCGAATTCCTCAAGGTAGATCGCGGACATGACACCGACGGGAAAAGCGAAGATAAGGGTGACAGCCAGCACCAAAATCGAGCCAATTAGCGCCGAAAAAATACCAGCCAGCTCCGGGAGCTTGGAGTCCCCAGCGGTGAAAAATCGCCAATTAAAGGTGGTGCGTATAACGCCCGCCTCTTTCAAAGACTCCACCTGTGCCGCCATATCCGGCGGGAGATCCTCATTGCCTTTGAAGTATTGATCAACCCGGCTGTAGGTGGGCACCCAGGCCTCACGCGTGATGCCCGCCAGTTCCGGATTGTTCTTAATCTCCAGCGGGATTGAGCGGGTTGCACCTCGCGAGACAATGTCGCGCAGGTCTTCTTGGACCGCAAAACGCCCGATGCGCTCGGCACGCTCATTGTAGTCAAGCGTGACTTTTATTTCGGTTGTCCAAAACGCCGTGTAGCCCTGGCTGATAATGTCGGTAAAAAACGCAATGATGATGGCAAAAGCCACAAAAAGCGCAGTGACCGTATAGGACTTAAAACGCTTCTCACTGCGATATCGAGCCTTGATACGCGGGTCGTCGGCCGATCCTGTCAGTCTTCGCTGCATAGCTTCGCGTCCCATCCTAGTCGTAACGCTGCTTGAAACGGCGCACCAGGTAGGTGGACACCAGATTCAACAATAGGGTGACAGTAAAGAGCACCAGACCGAGCGCGAATGCGGACATGGTCTGCGGGCTATCGAAGGCAAGATCACCGGTGAGCGAGTAGACGATACTCACCGTAACCGTGGTCATATCCTCGAGCGGGTTCCAGGTGAGGTTGGGCCGCACGCCGGCCGCCATCACGACGATCATGGTCTCGCCAAGCGCGCGCGAGACACCGAGCAGGAATGCCGAGATGACGCCCGGCAGCGCCGCGGGCAGGATCACTTGGCGGATCGTCTCTGACTTGGTGGTTCCCAGCGCGTAAGCGCCCTCACGCAAGGTCTGCGGGATACTGTTAATGACATCATCAGACAGTGAGGAGATGAACGGGATGATCATAATGCCCATGACAATGCCAGGCGAAAGGATATTGCTGTAGGAGGCATCAAGGCCAAAGAATGACGCGATATCCACAATGATCGGGGTGACAGTGACAGCAGCAAAAAAGCCGTAAACCACAGTCGGAATACCGGCGAGAATCTCCAGAATCGGCTTGGCAAAACCGCGCTGCCGGTGTGTGGCGTACTCGGACATAAAAATGGCCGAGAGCAGGCCGATTGGCAGGGCGGTTGCCATAGCAATGGCCGTGACCATAAACGTACCGGCGAACAGCGGTACCGACCCAAAGAATGAGGTGCCTTCACCCACTTCGTCACCGCGTCCGGCCGATTCCAGGAAGGTGTCTCCTGGAGACCAGACCGTGCCTGTCACGAACTCCCAGACGCTGACCTCACGGAAAAACCGCATGGCCTCAAAAAGAATCGAAAGAACAATAGAAATCGTGGTGACAATCGAGATGAGCGCCGCGCTCAAAAGCAGCAGCCGAATGACCCGATCCAGCGCATTGCGTGCGCGCACCTCCGGGCGAATGGCGCGCAACCCGTGCGCCAGCCCTAACGCAGCCACCGCAATGGAAACCACCAAGACCAGCTCTCTTGCTGGTGCGATGAGGCCAAAGACACTCAATAACGCCGCTACAATGGCCACACCAAGTGCTGGCAGCCCCATCCAGACGACGGAATACCAACCGTACTGCTGCGGGCGGGAATGCATGCTGATGCCGGCCGCCATGGCGGTGAGCGCCTTGCCGCGACCCAGACGATAGGCCAGAAAACCAAGTGGCGTCAGCACCGCGAGCAGTAACAGTGTTGTGGTTCCAATGCCCAAGGGACTACCTCAATTTTCTCCGGCCTTTATGAAATCGTTAATCGCCGCCCTCCGGCGGAAGACGGCGATTATTTTGGCGCGAAATCCTCACCCGAATCAGGGAGGATTACAACCTCTTATTAGAGGTCGTCACGGTCGACATTAACGCGATCCGCAACCCGCTCACGCCACTCAGCAGCCTCAGCGGCCGGCAGCGGGATCAAGCCTTCTTCAACTAGCAGACCATCATTGCCAATCATAATGTCATCCATGAACAGGCTGACGTACTCGTCGATACCTGGAACCACGCCCTCGTGAGCCTCTTTGATGTAAAACCAAAGGCTGCGGGCAACGGGATATTCACCGCTGGAGATGTTATCAACCGTCGGCTCAACACCGTCGATGGAAGCCGCATTCAGCGTGTCGGCATTCTCGACAAGGAAGCTGTAGCCAAAGATGCCCATGGCGTCTTTGTTTTCACGAATCCGCTGCACGATCAGGTTGTCATTCTCACCAGAATCCACGTACACGCCGTCGGCGCGAATGTCCGTGTACTCTTCCGGAAAACCATAATCGGCAGAAACCTCTTCCATTGCCAGCTCTTCAAAAGCATCACGCGTACCCGAGGTGGTCGGCGGGCCGAGAATCTCGATATCACGATCGGGGAGGCTGGAATCGATCTGGTTCCAGTTGGTGTAAGGGTTGTCGACCATCTCACCGTTCTGCGGCACCTGGGCGGCCACTGCCAGCAGGATGTGCTCACGGGTCAGGTCCAGCTTCTCGTTGTCGGCACTCTGTGCGATCACGATGCCGTCAGAGCCAATCTTGGCTTCGGTGACTTCCGTGACACCATTTTCCATGCAGCGGTCATATTCGCTGGCTTTCATCCGACGGGAAGCGTTCGTGATGTCTGGAGTGTTCACGCCAACGCCCTCACAGAACAGACGAAGACCGCCGCCCGAACCCGTGGACTCAATCACAGGGGTCTGAAAGTTGGTGGTGGCACCGAACTCTTCGACGACGTAGCTGGCGAACGGGTAAACCGTGCTGGAACCAACGATACGGATCTGCTCGCGGGCCTCAGCGGCAGTCACGGCAGTCATGCCAACAGCCGCAGCAACGGCCAGGGCGGTCATATTCAAAGTCTTCATGAGGTAACTCCTCGGTAGTGCTTCAGGTAAGTGCGAGGCAGAGTCTGGAGGAGAAATGTGACAGGACTGTGAAAGCTGTCATAAAACTTTACAGGCCGGGGATCTCACGAACAGAAGGCGCGGCATCCACCCGGCTGTAGATGGGAAAGATCGCCGTAAAAGTACTGCCTTCACCCACTTCGCTCGTCACTTCTAGACGTGCTGAGTGCCGAGAGAGGACATGTTTGACAATGGCAAGACCAAGGCCTGTGCCACCATCGCGTGAAGCTCGGCCGCTGTCGACACGATAGAACCGCTCGGTCAGCCGCGGCAGATGGTGCAGCGGAATGCCGCGCCCGGTATCCGCCACCGCCAGGCAGGCACAGCCAGCCGCTTCAAACCAGCGCACATCAATTCGCCCGCCCGGCTCGGTGTATTTCACAGCATTGCTGAGCAGGTTGGAAAAAGCGCTACGCAGCTCCTCATCGTCACCGGCCACCGTCAGCCCCTGGTCGACATTTAACGTAATGGTATGCGCTTTACCGCTCATCGCTCGCGCCTCATCCACCACATCTTCGAGCAGGGCATTCATATCTAAGGCTTGGCGCTGGGCCTGCGGGGTTTCTGTCTCAAGCCGCGAGAGCAGCAACAAATCGTCGACCAGGCGAGTCATGCGCTCGATCTGCTGTTCCATGAGCGTCAGAGGGCGCTCCAGATCTGCCGAGGTGAGATCATCCATTTCGGCGAGTTGCTCGGACATACCCCGCAGCACTGTTAAAGGCGTTCTCAGTTCGTGACTGATATTGCCAACGAAGTCCTGGCGCATGGTCTCAAGCCGATGCAGCTCAGAGACATCCCGCGCCAGCAGTAGCTGTTGGTCCTGACCATAGGGGACCAGCCGAATCTCCAGTGTGCGCCGGGAATCCTGCGGCGAGGGAATTTTCACCGCCGAACTCCAGTCACCGCGCTCCAAGTAAGCGGCGAAATCCGGGTGGCGAATCAAATTGGCAATGCGCTGCCCGCGATCCTGCGGCCAGTGCAACCCTAAATAGCGGGTTGCGAGGTTATTCCACCAATCCATCTCACCCGCGCCATTGAGCAGGATCGTGCCATCGGGCATGGCGTTGACGCTTTCGCGAAAACGGCGCAGCAACCGCACCAACCGATACCGGCGGTCACGCTGTCGCTGATACTGGCGGTCGAGGCCGTCAAAAATATTGCCCCAGAGCCCACCGGCTCTGGGTGGCCGGCGTTTGCGCGAGCGGCGCAACCAGGCCTCAAGGCGATAGAGCTGGACAAGGTTATACAAAAGTAGAGCGGCCGCTGCGATCGCGAAGACCGTCATGGGCGCGCCAACGATCACACCCAGCAAAAGGACGCCCACCAGCCCCGCCAGCGAGCGGGTGATTACCACCGGCCAGGGATTACTGATCAGCATGCCGGCCGCCAACTAGTCGGCCGAGAAGCGGTATCCGGCACCCCGGACAGTCTGCACCAGGTCGTCATGCCCGGTGGGCGCCAGTGCTTTTCGCAGACGACGGACATGCACATCAACCGTGCGCTCCTCTACATAGACATTCGCTCCCCATACATTATCGAGAAGCTGCGCACGATTGAATACACGATCTGGATGGGTCATGAAAAAATGCAACAGACGAAATTCAGTTGGTCCCATCACTACTTTCTCGTCCCCACCCAATACGCGATGGCTGACGGGGTCGAGCAACAATCCGCGAATCTCAATCGGCACATCGCCAGAGGTGGGTTTCACGCGACGCAGCACGGCCTTGACCCGGGCCACCAGCTCCCGGGGCGAGAAGGGCTTGGGCACGTAATCATCAGCACCGGCATCCAGACCGCGAATCCGATCCGCCTCTTCGCCCCGAGCTGTCAGAAGAATAATTGGGATGTCCCGGCGGTTGTTATCCCGTTTGAGCCGGCGGGCAAAGTCGATGCCGCTCTCACCCGGCAACATCCAATCGAGCAGGATCAAATCGGGCTGGCTTAAACGAATGGCGGCATCGGCGTCCTCAGACGATTCCGCGTGACGCACGCGATGGCCCGCCCGCTCGAGCGCCATGGCCACCATTTCGCGGATCGCCGACTCATCCTCAACTAGTAAAATGCTGGCCACTTTCGTTCTCCGTTACCGGCAGAAATAAAATTTTTTGACATTATAAAGACAGTGAGATGACCAGACTGTGACAAAGCGATTTGTCTGGCAGATGGGACAAGAGCTTGGTAAATTCCGGGGCCATGCGCTACTTCATATCACTGTCCATTACGCTGGCCGTTTTATGGTTGGGCCTGTCCGGGGTCTACAAACCGCTTTTATTTGCCCTTGGCGCCGCCTCCATCGCTCTGGTGGTGTGGCTGACCGAGCGTATGGAAGTCCTCGGTGCGGAACACGACCCGGGCCTCTGGTCTTGGCGTCTGCCAGTGTACTGGGCCTGGCTGGTCTGGCAGGTTGTACTTGCCAATTTAGCGGTGACGAAGGTGATTTTAAGCGGTCAGCCCGTCAGTCCTAGCCTCTTTCGTATCCCCGCACACCAGCGCACAGCCGTCGGCCGAGTGACTTATGGAAATTCCATCACGCTCACACCCGGCACGGTAACGACCTGCCTGCGCACGAGCGAAAGCGAGCTTGAGGTGCATGCGCTAATTCCGGAAGCGGCCAATGATCTGAAATCTGGCGAAATGGCGCGCAAGGTCAATTGGCTGGAGGGCAGACAGTGACAGAAGTAATCCTGCTCATCACCATTATCGCCATCTTTGCGACCATGGGCTTAGCCCTCTGGCGCGCCGTTCGTGGGCCTTCTCTTTATGACACCATCGTCGGCGTGAATGTTTTTGGCACCAAAACCGTGTTACTGATTGCGTTGATCACCTACTTCACCGGCCATGCTGATTTAATTGATGTAGCGCTTGTCTATGCACTCATCAACTTCCTGGCCGTGGTTGCCGTGCTCAAGCTCGTGCGCCAGCGTGACCTGGCGGCAAGCGGAGAGGCCGGTGATGGTTGAGCAGCTCATTAACATCGTCTCAATGCTCATGCTCCTCGGCGGCGGCTTGTTTGCTGTTATTGGCGGAGTTGGTCTGATTCGCTTCCCGGATGTCTACACTCGGCTGCATGCCGGCAGCATTACCGACACACTCGCGCCGTTGCTCATTGTCGGCGGCTTGGCGCTGCAGTCGGGTTGGAGTCTGCTCACTTTTAAACTGCTGCTCATTTTACTTTTCCTACTGTTCACTACGCCGACCGCCTCGCATGCCACCGCGAGGGCGGCCATTCTGGCTGGCATCAAACCGGTGGGCGATGAGGGCGCGGGCAAAAAAGGAGAGGCGTCATCGAACACTTAATCGATATTGTCCTGCTGCTTTTTTTGATCGTTGTCGGCCTAGCAGTGGTGCTAACGCGTGATTTGCTGAAAGCAACGATGCTGTTTGCGATC
>CBFHTR010000001.1:141019-150579 GCA_965658695.1 Spiribacter sp. | reverse complement strand
GCATTGGTCTATGCCTCGCTCGATCTACCGGTCTTTGGCGCATTGAGTAACCCGGTACACCAACATGTTGGCCCCTATTACATCGGTCAGACCTACGCCGATATGGGCATTCCCAACATGGTGGCCGCGGTGCTAGCGAGTTATCGCTCCATCGATACGATGGGCGAAGCGGTGGTCATCCTCACTGCAGGGATCGGGGTCTATGCCCTGCTCTCGGTCCGGCCGCGCCGACGCGAGCGCAAGGAGTCCAAGCAGTGAAAGATAATGCCATTCTGGTCGTCGTTGCCCGATTCCTGATCCCGCTGATGATGCTGTTTGGGCTGTATGTGCAGTTTCATGGCGAGTATTCCCCGGGGGGTGGGTTTCAAGCCGGTGTGCTCTTTGCCGCCGCCTGGATCCTCTTTGTCTTTATCTATGGACTGGAGACGGGGCTTCGGATTATTCCCGAGCGCGTCATTTATGCATTGGCCGCGCTCGGCGTTCTGTTGTATGGCTTTATCGGCTTACTGGGAGTGCTGCTGGGTGGCCGCTATCTCGACTTTGATCCATTGCTTGCCAGCCCACAGGCGGCGCAACAGGCCGGGATCATTCTGGTGGAATTCGGAGTCGGCGTGACGGTGGCAAGCGTCGTCATTGTGTTTTTTATGATGTTCGCTCGGCGCCGGGCCGAAAGCGTCGCAGCCGGGCTTAACCCAGATGCCGATGAGGATATCGGCCGATGACCGTATTGAGTTTTTTCAACTACTGGGCGGTCATTGTGCTGATGATGATTGGTTATTACTGCGTGATCGTGCGCGGCAATATGATCAAAAAAATCATCGGCCTTGGCATCTTTCAGACTTCGGTTTTTATTCTTTTTATCTCAGCCGGCAAGGTCATCGGTGGCTCCACACCGGTGCTGCGTGAGGGCGTGGATGTTTACTCCAACCCGCTGCCGCATGTCCTCATACTCACTGCCATTGTCGTGGGCATCGCCACCACCGCGCTGGCACTGGCGCTGACCGTTCGCATTCGAGAGGCGTTTGGCAGCATTGATGATGATGTGATTGATGCCGCCCAGCAGGATGACGACAACGCATGAATATTAATGAGCTCATGCCGTTTGTCGTCTTAATTCCACTGCTGGCAGGCCCCATCTGCGTGTTGCTGCCCGGCAGAGAGCTGCCCTGGCTGCTGGCCACAATCAGCGCTGGAGCTGCGTTTGTGCTGGCGGCGATGACACTGGGCGGCGTTTGGGACGGCACTACGCTGAGCTATGCCTTTGGCAATTGGCCGCCGCCGATCGGCATTGAATACCGCGTAGACGCGGCCAATGCCTTTGTCGCCCTGCTGATTACCGGCGTCGCGGCCATTCTGCTGCCCTGGGCGAAGCCGTTGGTCGATGAAGAGGTTCCCGAGCGCCAGGGCAGCTTTTATGCCCTATTTCTCATCGCCCTGGCTGGGCTTTTGGGCATCACACTCACGGGTGATGTTTTCAACGTCTTTGTCTTTCTTGAAATCTCCTCGCTTGCCACCTACGGGCTGATTGCCCATGGCCGTGATCGCCGCGCGCTGCTCGCCGCGTTCCGCTATCTGATCATGGGCACGGTGGGTGCCACCTTCCTGCTGATCGGCATTGCCTTTATTTATATTCTCACCGGCTCGCTAAATATGGCGGATTTAGCCGAGCGGCTGCCCGCGCTAGGTGATTCGCGCGCCTTGCAGGTTGGGCTCGGGTTCATCGTCGTTGGCCTTGCCATCAAGCTGGCGCTGTTCCCACTGCATCACTGGCTGCCCAATGCCTATACCTATGCCCCGACACTGATTACGGCATTCCTTGCCGCTACGGCCACCAAAGTGGCGCTGTATGTGATGCTGCGCTTTATCTTTGATGTCTTTGGGCCGGAGTACAGCTTTACCGCATTGCCACTTGCCGCTGTATTTATGGT
Organism: Spiribacter sp.; assembly: GCA_965658695.1. Lineage (GTDB taxonomy): Bacteria > Pseudomonadota > Gammaproteobacteria > Nitrococcales > Nitrococcaceae > Spiribacter. The sequence goes on along the minus strand of CBFHTR010000001.1, from coordinate 148,651 downwards.
GCTTGCCATCGCCGGGATGTTTGCTGGCTCCTGGATGGCGATTTTCCAGGCCAATATCAAACGCATGCTGGCCTACTCATCGGTGGCGCAAGTCGGCTATATGGTGCTGGGTGTAAGTCTGCTCACGCTTGCCGGACTTACTGCGGCATTTCTGCATTTGTTCAATCATGGCCTGATGAAGGCAGCCCTCTTTGCCAGCGTTGGACTCATTGCCTATCAGGCAGGCAGCCTGCGTATTGATGACCTGCGGGGTATTGGCCGGCAGATGCCTTGGACACTGACGGCTTTTGCACTCGCCGGTGTCAGTCTCATTGGGGTGCCGCCAACGGCTGGGTTTATCAGTAAGTGGTATCTGATTGGGGCGGCGGTTGAGGCCGACCAGCTCTGGCTAGTCGTGCTCATCCTCATCACTTCGCTGATGGCACTGATCTATATTGCGCGCATTATCGAGGTGGCCTGGCTGCAGCCGCGTCCGGATGATGCGCCAGCGGTGCAGGAAGCTTCCTGGGGACTGCTACTGCCGGTTTGGATACTCGTAGCCGCCAATTTTTACTTTGGCCTTGATACGCGGTTAACCGTGGGGGCGGCCAGTGCGGCAGCCCAGGCGCTGGCGGGTGGCTCGCTGGAGGGCCTGCTGCCATGACGCCGTTTATTGCCATCCTCATTCCATTCATTGGTGCTGTGGCACTAGGGCTCGCTGCTCGTAATGATCGGCTGCGTGACACCATCGCCTTTATTACGCCGCTGCCATTGTTCCTGGCGGTTATCTGGCTGGCTGCTAAACGTCTGAGCTCGGGCGATGCGATGACTCAGACGCTAATTGAGATCATGCCGGGCCTGGATATCACCCTGACCATCCAACCGCTTGGACTGACTTTCGCCCTGCTCGCCGCCACACTCTACATCGTGGCCACACCCTATGCGCTCGGTTACATGAAAACCGGCGGCTACGGCAATCTGGCGCGCTTTATGGCCTGCTATGCAATCGCCCTAGGCGCGGCCATGGGCATTGCTTTTTCCGAGAACCTACTCACGCTGTATCTGTTCTACGAGATTCTTTCGGTATCCACCTACCCCCTGGTTGCACATACCGGCACGGACAAAGCACGCAGCGGTGCGCGGACATATCTTGCTTTGCTGCTGGTCACCAGCGTTGGCTTGATGCTGCCGGCAATGATCTGGATCTGGCAGGCAACTGGCACACTGAGCTTTACCAGCGGCGGCATCATGGCCGATCGAGTCGGGCCGGTCGGTGGCGCTTTTGCGCTGGTCATCCTGCTCTACGGCATTGGTAAGGCGGCGTTGATGCCGTTTCATCGTTGGCTGCCGGCGGCCATGGTGGCGCCCACGCCAGTCTCGGCGCTGCTGCACGCCGTGGCGGTGGTCAAAGCCGGTGTCTTTAGCGTACTCACCGTGGTGCTCTACATCTTTGGGCTGGACTATCTACTCACGCTAGCCACCCAGCCGTTCATGCTCTACGTGGCGGTATTTACGATGCTGGCCGCATCACTGGTGGCCATGCATCAGGACAACCTCAAGGCCCGGCTTGCCTACTCCACCGTCTCGCAGCTCGCCTACATCGTCACCGGCGCATTGCTCGCCACCCAGCTCTCGGCCATTGGCGGTGGCATGCACATGCTCATGCATGGGTTTGGCAAGATCACACTCTTTTTCTGTGCCGGTGCCATCTACGTCACCCATGGCATTAATACGGTCAGCGGCATGGACGGCCTGGCCCGGCGCATGCCACTGACAATGCTGGCTTTTTTTATCGGTGCGCTTTGCGTAATTGGCTTGCCGCCCACCGGTGGCTTCTGGAGCAAGTGGTATCTGGTCAGTGGCGCCTACTCAGCAGGCCATTATGTGGTGGTGGGTGCCTTCATGCTGAGTACGCTTTTGAATATCGCCTATCTACTACCGCCGGTTATGCGCGCCTTCCTGCGTCCGCCCCCGGATGATGACCCGAGCCGACTGCGCGTCGCTGAAGCACCGGCGCTTTGCCTAGTGCCATTACTGATTACCGCCGCCGGGACGCTGGTGTTATTTGTGCTGGCCGATCCGGCCTTCCGATTGCTCTCGCTGGGGGTTCCGTAATGGAGAACAACACAACCCGTACCACAGCACGCATCCTGGAAGCGCTCATTCAACGCGCACAATGGCTGCGCATTGCGATGATTGGGCTGATGGTGGCGGTCGTTGCCATCGATTTTATTAAGCCTAAGGCCTATAGCCGTTTCCCCTGGGACAGCATTCCGGCATTCACAGCCATCTACGCCTTTATTGGGGCGCTGGTGCTCATCGGCGTGTACAAGGCCGTCGGGTTTGGGCTGGTTTACCGCGCCGCGGATTACTACGACGCCAAAGCGCCAGCGGATAAACAGGACGGGCAATGATGGCAGCTTGGTTGCATCCGGCATTACTGCTCGCACTTGGCGCACTGCCATTAGCCGTGCTGCAGGGCCGCGCCCGACAGATCTGGCAGCTGGCGCTGCCTGCACTGGTATTGCTGGTTGTCATCGGCATTGAATCCGGTACGCGCGTTAGCATCGAGATGGCTGGGCTAGAGCTGGTACCGTTGCGCGCGGATGGGCTGAGCCTAGTGTTTGCCTACATCTTCGCGCTGGTGCTTTTCATCGGCAATATCTTCGCGTTGCAAGTCGATGACGGCGCCCAGCACGTGGCCGCCACCCTTTATGGTGCTGCGGCACTGGGGGCGGTGTTTGCCGGCGATCTGGTGACGCTGTATATCTTCTGGGAAATCATGGTCGTTGCCTCAGTCTGGCTGATTTGGCGGCGCCAAAACCGCACAGCCTACGAAGCGGGATTCCGTTATCTAATCGTTCATGCACTAGGTGGCATGCTGCTCTTTGCCGGTGTCATTGCTTATTATCTAACCACTGGCAGTCTGGCCTTTGAGCCGTTGCAAGGTGGCGGGCCGGCGTTTTATCTGATTCTCATCGCCTTCCTCATCAACGCCGCGGCACCACCACTGCATGCCTGGCTGCCCGATGCCTACCCCGAGGCCACGGTCACCGGCACAGTATTCTTAAGTGCATTTACCACCAAAACGGCGGTTTATGTACTGGCGCGCGGCTTCCCGGGCACGGAGCTATTGGTTTGGCTGGGCGTGGGCATGACGCTCTACGGTGTCACTTACGCCTTTTTGGTCAATGACATTCGCCGGCTTCTCGCTTATCACATCATCAGTCAGGTGGGGTATATGGTGGCCGGCGTGGGCATCGGCACGCAACTGGCCATCAGCGGCACGGCCGCGCATGCCTTCACGCATATTCTCTACAAGGCTTTGCTGCTGATGGGCGCCGGTGCGGTGCTGCACATGACAGGCCGCAGCAAGCTGACCGAACTGGGTGGGCTATACCGGACCATGCCCATCACATTCTTGCTCTACATGGTCGGCGGACTGTCGATTTCGGCATTTCCGTTCTTTAGCGGGTTTGTCAGCAAGACCATTATTGTTGAGGCTGCGGCAGTGGACGGACGGGGCATTATCTTTTTGCTGATGATGCTCGCCGGCGTTGGCACATTCCTGAGCACCACGCTCAAGCTGCCGTACTTTACTTTCCTTGGGCCTGACTCCGGCCTGCGCCCGCCCGAGGCACCAATGAACATGCGTGTTGCCATGGGTGTTGCAGCGCTGCTGTGCTTTGCCATTGGCATCATGCCGGGGCTGCTCTATGCCATCCTGCCCTATGCCATTGACTATAACGCCTACACGGCAAGCCACCTGCTCAAGGAAATGCAGCTGCTGCTGTTCACCGGCCTTGCGTTCTTCCTGCTGGTGAAGTTCTTGGGTGGCAAGAACAAGCTCAGCTTGGATTTTGATTGGTTCTACCGGGTAGCCGGTAAGCGGATGATGCTCACTCTGCGCGATATGGTGAGTGAGGCTAATCAGGATATTCGCCGCGAATTTATGCGCGCCTTTGCCCGGCTAGAGAAAGCCGCCTGTGAACTGCGCTTAAGCGGCTGGCCCCTTCGCAGCTGGCCGATCGGCTCAATGGCCCTTTGGACCGCGGTGGTGCTGGCCGCGCTGCTGGTGTTTGGGCTAGGGGGATAACTGGTGCCGGCGCACGGAGTCGAACCGCGGACCTACGCATTACGAATGCGTTGCTCTACCAACTGAGCTACGCCGGCAATGGGGGGCAATATTAGACGAGCCGCCCGATCCAGACAAGCGCTACTGCCAGCAATTGCGCACTGCTTCTGCGCTTGAATACACGGTGCCATCCCTGCCGATCACTCCGCGCGCTCCGGTGTGATGATAGGTCAGTACCGCGCAATCGGGTTGCGTCATCGCCTGGTCAACCGCAGAAGACCGGGCATGCAATATCCAAATACCCTGGGCTGGCAGATCTGCTGTGATCTCACCCGAGGCATTGACGACGCTGAATTGATACCGTGCTGACAACCGATCGACGCAATCAGGCGCGGCGCGAGCAAGACTATAGGGTTCCTCGATTGGCGCCCCAAGGCGATGCCGTTCAATGCGACCAGCAATTTGAATCAGGCAAGCGCCTGCTTCTGCCCGCAAAACTGCCTCAGTTGGCTGGCGATAACCCGGAATAGCCACCAGCGCCAGAATGGCGACGATGGTGAGCACCACCAGCATCTCAAGCAACGTAAATCCATTTTCATGTGACATGACCCGAGCATGCACATAGCCGATGAATGGCCACCAGCCGACTCCGATCATTGCGCACAATCTCACGACCGAAGGCAGCAACAGGAGCAAGCCATGCGCCAGCATGGATACACCCTCACAGGCCTGCTTGTGAGTCTGGCAATCGCCGCCACGCTGATGATGATGGCCTACCCATCGTTCTCAGGTGTCATTGAGCGCACACGGCTGCAGACAAGTGTGGATAGCCTCTACGAGGGCATCTGGTTTACCCGCAGCAGCGCGGTCAGCCAGCAAAAGAGCGTCGTCATGAGGGCGCGGACACCAGACTGGGCAGATGGCTGGCAAATCTTTCTCGATCGCAATGCAGACGGCCTTCAGCAACGCGACGAGCCGATTCTACGAACGGCAAATGCCTTACCCGATGATTTGCGCATACATAGCAACCAGGGGATCGGCGATGCGCTTTACTACCACGCCGATGGTCACAGCCGAAAACCCGGCGGTGCATTACAAATGGGGCGATTGACACTGTGTCTGGGGAACCGGGCGCAAGCGATCATCATTAACGCCGTCGGGCGGCCACGAATTGAGCGGCAGGCGCGATTGGACTGCTAACCCACCACCGATTTGATTTCGCCGCGCTTCGGAATGGCCCGCAGTAGATCCCGCGGCATTGAGAAGACCACATCTTCGGTATAGGACCCACCAATATCCGGACGCTTGGCGCCCCAGGCCACCAACTGATCAATCACTTCACGCACCAGCGACTCCGGCGCCGAGGCACCGGCTGTGACACCGATACGCGTGGCCGCCTGCACCCAGGCAGGATCCAGTTCCGCAGCACGATCGATTTGATAGGCCGGTTTGCCCATACGCTCGGCCAACTCCGTTAAGCGGCGCGTGTTAGAGCTGTTTGCAGAGCCGACGACCACCATGACGTCCACATCAGCGGCCAACTCGCGTACAGCGTCCTGGCGGTTCTGAGTGGCATAGCAGATATCGTCTTTACGCGGCCCCTCAATTTTGGGAAAGCGGGCCTGTAGGGCCTCGATCACCGAGGCCGTATCGTCCATCGACAGAGTGGTCTGAGTCACAAACGCAAGTGTGTCTTCGTTGCGGACTTTAAGCGTCTGCGCGTCTTCCGGTGTCTCCACCAGATAAATGCCGCCCTCATGGGCTTTCTCACCCACATACTGGCCCAGCGTACCCTCAACCTCAGGGTGGCCATCATGACCAATCAGAATGACCTCCCGGCCTGCCCGCGCATGCTTGCGGACCTCAACATGCACCTTAGTCACCAGTGGGCAGGTGGCATCGAATACGTGCAATCCGCGCTCCACCGCCTCATCGCGGACCGCTTGCGGAACCCCGTGGGCAGAGAAGATAACGGTCGACCCAGCAGGGACATCTTCCAGTTCCTCAACGAAGATTGCGCCTTTTTCGCGCAGCTCCTCGACCACCGTGCGGTTATGGACCACTTCGTGGCGTACATAAATAGGGCTGCCAAAGGCTTCTAGTGCCTGCTCAACAATACTGATAGCACGGTCAACGCCAGCACAGAATCCACGGGGATTAGCGAGTCTGATTTCTTGCATGCGTATAGTCTCCCATGGCCTGCGGCTTTGGGCCAAGCATGCGTTCAGGATGTCCGGCGCTCAAGGCGCCAATCCCGCAACGCGCAGAGCAGGACCAGAAAAACACCGATGGTGATGCCCGAATCAGCCAGATTAAAAGCAGGCCAATGCCAGCCGGCATAATGCAAATCGAGAAAATCAACGACTTCGCCCAGACGCAGCCGATCAATTAAATTGCCGATGGCACCGCCCAAAATCAGCCCGAGGCCTATCGCCTGTAACCGATCATTGGCCGGCAGACCACGCAGCCAAAACACCAAATAGCCGCTTACAGCCAGCGCGACAGCACTTAAAAACCAACGCTGCCAGCCATCAGCGCTCGCAAGAAAACTAAACGCCGCACCGGGGTTAAAGGCCAGCGTGAGGTTAAACACCGGCAGCAACGCCACCGGTGTGTAGGGCTGAAGCAGGCTAAGTGCGAGTATCTTGGTGATTTGGTCGGCCGCGCATAATGCCGCCGCCACCAGCAGCCCAAGGCCCAGCGCACTGCCCCTGCGCCGCGTCAATGGCATCGGGGCGCCTCAGGCAAATCGACGCACCTCACCGTCACCGGCAACATTGCTGACACAACGGCCGCAGAGCGCTGGATGCTCGGCATGCGCGCCCACATCCTCCCGCCGATGCCAGCAACGCTCACATTTGGCATGCGCTGATGGTGTGACCTGAAAACAAAAACGGCTGCCATCAGCAAGTTCTGCTTCAAGGGCATCACTCGGGGCCTCGCTCATCGGATGCACCCGCGCCTGGGAAGTGATGAGCAAAAACCGCAGCTCATCACCCAGCGCTCCCCAACGCGCGGCGAGCGGCTCGGGGCAGTAGAGATCCACTTCGGCCTCAAGGGTTGCACCGAGGATTTGATCGTTGCGCAGGCTCTCAATTTGCTTGGCGACCACCTCACGCAAGGCCAGGATTTCTTCCCAAAAATCCGCATCCATCAGGGCATCATCGAGCGCAAACAGCCCGTCATACCATTGCGTCTCCAGCGCCGTTCCCTCGCGCTTGCCCGGCATATGCTCCCAAATTTCATCGGCAGTAAACGACAGGACCGGCATCAGCCAGCGCACCAGCGCTTCGGCGATATGCCACATGGCTGTCTGCGCCGAGCGCCGGGCAATGCTGTCGGCTTGTGTGGTGTATTGGCGGTCTTTGATCACATCCAAATAAAAACCGCCCATATCCAGGACACAGAAATGATGTACCCGCTGATACAGCTGGTGGAAATCGTACCGGTGCGCATCCTGGATAATTTCTTCTTGCAAGCGCCGCGCCCGGTCCACTGCCCAGCGATCCAGCGGCAGCATCTGCGCTGGCGTGAGTGCATTTTCTTCAGGCTCAAAGCCTGCCAGGTTAGCCAACAGG
>CBFHTR010000001.1:131076-140936 GCA_965658695.1 Spiribacter sp. | reverse complement strand
GTCCGAAGAGGCCACCCAGAGGCGAAGGATATCTGCCCCCAGACGATTCATCACCGTCTGCGGCGCGATGACGTTGCCGCGCGATTTCGACATCTTGCGGCCCTGCTCATCAACGGTGAAACCATGCGTGAGCACACCACGATAAGGTGGCGCCGCATTAATCATCATCGAAGTAAGCAGTGAGGACTGGAACCAGCCGCGATACTGATCACTCCCCTCTAGGTAGAGGTCGGCCGGCCAGCTGAGATCATCCCGCCCCCTCAGCACTGTGGCATGGGTGGTACCTGAGTCGAACCAGACATCAAGAATATCGGTGACCTTTTGGTAGCGATCCGCCTCCTCGCCCAAAAGCTCCTTGGGATCGAGCGCAAACCAGGCATCGATACCGTCGGTTTCCATGCGCTTGGCGACCGCTTCAATCAGCGCATCGGTATCCGGATGCGGCTCGCCAGTCTCGCGATCAATAAAAAGCGCAATCGGCACACCCCAATTGCGTTGCCGAGAGATACACCACTCCGGGCGGTTGCGGACCATGGCAGCCATTCGCTCCTCGCCCCAGCCCGGAAACCAGTCAACGCTGCCAAGCGCTTCAAGGGTTTTCTCACGAACACCACCGGCATCCAGATTCAGAAACCACTGCGGTGTCGCCCGAAACAGAATGGGCGTTTTATGGCGCCAGCAATGCGGATAACTATGTTGATAGGGTGCGTGGTGGACGAGCGCCCCGGCCTCCTGCAGACGCTCAACAATCTGCCGATTCGCATCGAAGACAAACTGCCCGGCAAATTCCCCGCTAATGAATCGCCCATCATCACCCACCGGATTCTCCAGCGGCAGCTGATACCGCTGACCAACAATGAAGTCATCAGCACCGTGACCCGGCGCGGTATGCACGGCACCTGTACCGGCCTCAACGGTGACATGCTCGCCCAGAATGACCGGCACTTCGCGCGTGAGGAAAGGATGACTCAAGCTGAGCCCCTCCAGCGCCTTGCCCTGACAACGACCGACAATGCCGTAATGCTCAACACCAAACCGCGCCAGTGCGGATTCGTGTAACGCCTCAGCTAGCAGCAGCAACTCGCGGCCGTGCTCAACGGAGACGAGGACGTAATCGAGCTCCGGATGCAACGCGACCGCCTGATTGGCCGGCAGCGTCCAGGGTGTCGTGGTCCAAATAACAATGGAAACCGGTGTATCAGCGACATCAACACTGGCGCCACAATGCCGCGCCAGTGCCGCGCCATCCAGCGCTTGGAAGCGCACATCAATTGCCGGTGAGGTGTGTTCCTCGTATTCAACCTCGGCCTCGGCCAGTGCCGAGCCGCAATCGGTGCACCAGTGAACGGGCTTGTAGCCGCGCTTTAAATGACCCTTACGCACGATATCGCCAAGTGCCCGCAGGATATTGGCCTCGGTCTCGGGATTCATCGTCAGATACGGATCCTGCCAATCACCCAGCACACCCAGGCGCTGAAAGTCTTCGCTTTGTCCGGCGACTTGTTCCTTGGCGAAGGCTCGACAGGCGTCACGAAATTCTTTGGGGGTTACCGCATCACCCGCCTTGCCGATGGTCTGCTCGACCTTGTGCTCAATCGGCAGGCCGTGGCAGTCCCAGCCTGGGACATAGACAGCATCGTAGCCGTCGAGACTGCGAGATTTGACAATAATATCCTTGAGGATTTTGTTCACGGCATGGCCGATATGAATATCGCCATTCGCATAGGGGGGGCCATCATGCAGGATGTAGCGCTCGCACCCGCGGCGGCTGGCCCGCAGTCGCTCGTAAACGCCTTCATCGCGCCAGCGCGCCAGACGCACCGGCTCGCTTTTGGCAAGCCCTGCGCGCATCGGAAACGCTGTTTTCGGGAGATTGAGAGTGTCCTTGTAATCGCTCACGAGTTCATCCTGCAGTCCTGATATTCCAATCGGCATGGTGGTCAAACCACTGCCGCGCCGCCGCCACATCGGCGGCGATTTGTTCTTTTAATGCCTCAAGCCCGACGAAATTCTCTTCATCACGCTGATGGGCAAGCAATTCAATCTCCAAATAGCGACCGTACAGATCGCCGGAGAAATCCAGTAAGTAGGTCTCCAGCAACGTCTCGACGCCATTGACGGTGGGCCTTGTGCCTAAACTGGCCACGCCCGGCATTGGCCGGCCCAACCCATGTACCGCAACATTAAAAATGCCACGCATCGGCGGTGGATGCTGCGCAAAGCGAATATTAGCCGTGGGCCATCCCAGCGTGCGACCCAGTGCCTGGCCACGAATCACACGTCCAGAGATGCGCAGCCGCCGCCCCAGCAGCGCCTCAGCCGTGGCAAGATCACCGGCTGCCAGTGCATCGCGCACGCGGGTGCTACTGATGCGCGCATCCCCATGCCGGAGCGTTGGCATGCGCTCAAGCTCAAAGCCATATTGCCCTGCTGCTGCCTCCAGCATGGCATAGTCCCCGCGCCTTTGATGGCCAAAGCGGAAATCATCGCCCACCATCAAAAACCTCACTCCCAAGCCATCAACCAGCAGGCGCTGGATAAAATCCTCGGCAGGTTCAGCGGCCAAACGGGCATCAAAACGCAAACACACAGTGCGCTCGACACCTAGGGCAGCAAGCACACGCAGCTTGTCGCGCAGTTGCGTAATGCGCCCGGGTGCGCGATCAGGGGTAAAAAACTCGCGCGGCTGTGGCTCAAACAACACCACTGTTGCCGGCAGCTGCAATCGATCGGCGGCTGCATGCAGGGATTCAATGACTGCCTGATGCCCCCGGTGAATGCCATCAAAATTGCCGATGGTCGCGACACAGGGGCGATGGCGGGCATGCAAATTGTGCGCTCCCCTGACCAACTCCATTAAACGCCCCAATTCATCACTTGGAAAACTCCAAAGTATACGGCAGCAGACCCCGCCTCAGCCATGCCGCAACGCCGGCTCGCGCAATTGCCTCAGACGTAGGCCGAGCACCCAAAGGACCAAGAAATAGACACCTGCACCCAGCAGAATAAGACCGGATAGCGCGAGCACTCGGCCCAACACCCCTTGATCAAGCCAAAAAGCAGATTGTTGTGCCGGCCATATCAGCGCCATGGTCATTGCCGTCAGCGCCAACATCACTCGCATAATCAGCCCGCGCCAGCCACCCTGTGGCCTATACACGGCCTCACGGCGCAGCCCCCGATAAAGCAGGCCAGCATTCACCCAAGCGGCCACACCGGTGGCCAATGCAAGACCGGCATGGGCCACACCTGAGCCATAAAGCGCTACCACTAAACTGAGACTGAGAACCATATTAACCAGCATCGCAATCACCGCGCAGCGCACCGGCGTGCGGGTGTTCTGGCGTGAGAAGTATCCAGGAACGAGCACCTTCACCAGCACAAATCCTGCCAATCCCAGTCCATAGGCCATTAAGCTCCAGGCGGCAGCCTGCACATCCGCTGGGGTAAACGCCCCATACTGGAACAACGTGGTTAGGAGCGGCTGTGCCAGCACAATCAGCCCAATCATGGCCGGGGCAATCAGCACCAACGTCAAGCGCAATGCCCAATCCAATGTTGCGCTAAAAGCTTCAGCACCAGCTTCGGCGTACTGCAGAGAAAGCCGCGGCAAGATCACTGTGCCCAGTGCGATACCGAAAATTCCCAGCGGAAATTCCATGAGACGATCAGACCAGTAAAGCCAGCTGATCGACCCCACCACTAAGAATGACGCAAGCACTGTATCCAAGAGCAAATTGATCTGTTGGACCGAGGTGCTGAAAAGCGTCGGCCCCATTAAGCGGAGAATGCGTTGCACGCCGGGGTCTCGCCACTGCGGTCTGGGCATTGCCAGCAAACCACGACGCCAGAGGAAGGGCAGCTGCAAACCCAGCTGAAGCAGGCCGGCAACCGGTACAGCTAGGGCCAAAGCCATCACACCGGTCTCCATGCCGGGTGCCAGCCAGATCGCCGCGGCAATCAGGCAGAGATTAAGCAGCACCGGTGCAAATGCCGGCGGGCCAAAGCTTTCATAGGTATTCAGTACAGCCGCAGCGGCGGCGGTTAAGGCAATTAAGAGCAGATACGGGAAGGTGTACTGGAGCATCTGTGCAGCCAACATCAGCTGCCCGCTTTCGGCATCAAACCCTGGGGCAAAAAGCCGCACCAACCAAGGGGAGCCAAGCACCGCCAACGCCGTCAGCGCCACAAGGACCACGGCCAGACAGCCACTGACGCGGGCGAACAGCTGCCTGACGGCCGCATCGCCACCTTGATGACGGGCATCAGCAAGTACCGGAACAAAAGCCTGCTGGAAGGCGCCTTCAGCAAATAAACGGCGCAGGAAATTGGGGATCTTAAACGCAACAAAAAAAGCATCGGTGGCCGCAGAAGGGCCAAACACCACACCCAGCACCACATCGCGAGCAAGACCGAGGACTCGGGAGAGCATCGTCCAGCTGCCAAATGTCATCACCGAGCCCCATAAACCTCGGCGTTCCGCACCCGCATGGTTGACATTTGGGCCCGCGCTTCGCATATTACCGCTCTTTTCTTCGAGCTAGAGAGTTAACAGGAGCAACACGTTGGCCAATATCGCCTCCGCTAAGAAACGCGCTCGGCAGGCTGAGCAGCAGCGCCGCCACAATCAGGCCCGTCGATCGATGATGCGCGGCAAGCTCAAGCAGGTCACCACAGCGATCGCGAAGGGCGACAAGGCAGCGGCAGAGACGGCCTACAGTGAAGCCGTTCCGGTGCTCGATCGCATGGCAACCCGCGGCGTCATCCATAAGAACAAAGCCGCCCGTCACAAAAGCCGATTGGCCCAGCAGATCAAAGCGCTCGGCTAACGCAACGATCGTCATGCCGTGACAACCAGGTTGTCGCGGTGAATCAGCTCAGGCTCGGTCACGTAGCCAAGCAATTCCTCGATACGATCGCTCGGCACGCCGGTTAATTGGCGTGCCGCTTTGGCGTCATAGTTCACAAGCCCCCTTGCCACCTCTTGTCCCTTCGGATCAAGACAGGCAACCATCTCACCGCGTCGAAAAACGCCTTCCACCCGGGTTACGCCCACCGGTAATAAACTCCGACCCTGATGGCGCAGTACACGCGCCGCGCCCTCATCCAGCCAAAGACGCCCACGGACCTGCAGCTGCCCGGCAATCCATTGTTTCCGTGCGGCTAGAGGCTCACTGGAAGGCAGCAGTAGTGTGCCGGGTGCATCACCGGCCACCACCCGGGAGAGGACATCGTCGTCACGGCCTGATGCAATCAGCGTGGCAGCGCCAGCTCGAGCGGCCCTTCTTGCCGCCAAGACCTTGGCGCGCATGCCACCGGAGCCCAGAACTCCTGGTGCATCAGAACACATGGCCTCTAGTGCCGGGTCATCAGCGGCGGCTTCGCTAATCAGCGCTGCCTGTGGATTACTGCGTGGATCGGCATCAAAAAGCCCCTGTTGATCGGTGAGTATGACCAACAATTCGGCTTCAATGAGATTGCTCACCAGCGCTGCCAGCGTGTCGTTGTCGCCAAAGCGAATCTCTTCAGTGGCAATGGTGTCGTTTTCATTGACCACCGGAACCACGCCTAACTCCAGCAGAGCCCGCAGGGTGACTCGGGCATTCAAATAACGCTGCCGGTCAGCCAGGTCATCATGAGTGAGCAACACCTGCGCGGTCTGCAAGCCGAATTGCTGAAACTGTGACTCGTAGGCCTGCACCAGTCCCATCTGCCCAACCGCCGCTGCGGCCTGCAGCTGATGCAGGGCAGGCGGGCGCGCCGACCAACCCAGACGCTGCACGCCCTCTGCCACCGAGCCGGAGGAGACTAGAACAATTTCAATACCGCGCTCGCGCATGGCCACGATCTGCCGCACCCAGGCGGCTATGCGTGCAGTATCCAGCCCACGCCCATTATCGGTGACCAGTGCGCTGCCCACTTTAACCACCCAGCGCCGCGTGCTGCTGAGTCTGTTGCGATCAGTCATCTCCACGCCTCCCCTACTCGGCATCCTCGCGCATTTGCAACAGACGTTCCATCACCGCCTGACACAGCGGCTCAACACCTTGGCCGGTGGCTGCAGAAATCACATACAAGGGCCCGTGCCATGCAAGCGCACTACGCAGGCGTTCCACCTCTTCATCGAGCCGATCGGCGGCAAAAAGATCCGCCTTATTGATCACCAGCCAACGCTCACGCTCAGCCAAAGCCATGCTGTAGGCGGCAAGCTCATCGATCAGCGTGCGAGCCTCGGCCACAGGGTCACGGCCCTCCAGCGCCGCGGCAGCGTCCACCAAATGCAGCAGAAGCCGGGTGCGAGAGAGATGCTTGAGAAACTGTATGCCAAGCCCCGCCCCCTGGGCAGCGCCTTCAATCAACCCGGGAATATCCGCGACAGTAAAGCTACTGCCCACACCAATACTCACCACACCCAGACCAGGGTGGAGCGTGGTGAAGGGATAATCGGCAACCCGAGGGCGCGCTGCCGAGACGGCACGCAGAAAAGTTGATTTACCCGCATTGGGCAGGCCCAGCAAACCGACATCGGCCAGCAGTTGCAACTCAAGCGCCAGCGTCCGGCGTTCACCGGGTGTCCCCGGCACTGACTGGCGCGGCGCACGATTGGTAGAGCTCTTAAAATGGATATTACCCAGGCCGCCACGACCGCCCTGAGCGACGCATAAACGCTCACCATCACCGGTGAGATCGCCGATGGTTTCCTCGGTATCGGCATCGCGTACCAAAGTGCCAACGGGTACCGGCACCACAATATCTTCCCCGGAGCGGCCGCTCATCTGCTTACCCTGACCGCCCCGTCCACGCTCTGCGGCAAATCGCCGCGAATGCCTAAAGTCAGCCAGCGTGTTTAAACCACTATCGGCTTGCAGCCAGACACTGCCACCGTGTCCGCCATCGCCGCCGTCAGGACCGCCACGTGGGATATATTTCTCCCGGCGAAAGCTCACGCAGCCGTTACCGCCATCCCCGGCGATGACCTGAATGCTGGCCTCATCGACAAATTTCATGGATACACTGCCTGGAATCAAAAAACCCCGCTCGTGGCGGGGCTTGTCATCGGGCGTGGTCTGTCAGCCTCAGCCCGCCGGCTGAACGCTCACAAAACGCCGCTTGTGCGGACCCTTGCGCATAAAGACGACCTGACCGTCGACTTTGGCAAAGAGTGTGTGATCCGTCCCGATACCCACGTTCTCACCCGCATGAAAATGGGTGCCGCGCTGACGCACGAGGATGTTGCCCGCCACTACGGCTTGGCCGCCGTAGCGTTTCACACCAAGCCGCTTCGACTGCGAGTCGCGACCGTTCCGGGTACTGCCGCCTGCTTTCTTATGTGCCATGAGTAATGTCTCCCGCTGTCGGTTAAGTCGCTTACCCGGCCTTAATGCCAGTGATGCGGACTTCGGTGTAAGGCTGACGATGGCCGTGATGACGCTGGTAGTCCTTACGGCGCTTAAATTTCACAATCTCAATTTTGCGATCGCGACCCTGGGTCAGCACCTCGGCGGATACGCTGCCACCCTTCACTCGGGGAGCGCCGACTTCCACCTTGTCGCCATCAGCAACCAGCAGGACCTCGTCAAAATTTACGGTCTCGCCGGCCTCGACATTGAGCTTCTCGACTCGCAGCACGTCGCCCTCGGCGACCCGATACTGCTTGCCACCTGACTTAATCACCGCGTACATCTGACGAACTCCAAAGGGTTGATCCAAAGCCGCGGAATGATAAACCGCATCCGCTCACTGGTCAACGGACAAGCGTGAACAGCGCTTGACACCCCATCAGGGGGTTCCTAGCATCAACGTCTTTGGCCACAGGCGGGACACGTCCGCATGGATATCGTCTCGATTCGCGAGCGCATTGACAACGACATGCAGGCGGTCGACCGCATCATCCAGGATCGGTTGCAGTCGGACGTCGCGCTGATTAATCAGCTCAGCCATTACATCATCAACGCCGGTGGCAAACGCCTGCGGCCGATGGTCACGGTGCTGATGGCCCGCGCGGCAGGCCATGATCCGGCTGACAGCCGTCACGCCCTACTTGGCGCCACTGTCGAGCTCATCCACACCGCCACGCTCTTGCACGATGATGTGGTTGATGATTCGGCATTACGCCGCGGCCGCGACACCGCCAACCAGATCTGGGGCAACGAGGCGAGCGTGTTAGTCGGCGATTTCCTCTACACTCGTGCCTTCGAAATGATGGTTGAGCTCAATGCGATGCCCATCATGGGCACTTTTTCGCGGACGACCAACCAAATCGCCGAAGGCGAAGTCATGCAGCTTATGCATGTGCACGACCCCGATGTGGATGAGGCCCGCTACGGCGAGGTGATCTACCGCAAGACCGCAGCGCTATTTGAAGCCGGCTGCCAAATGGCCGCCTCACTTGATGACCCGGCCGATTCCGCTCGCATCCAAGCTGCCGCAGATTATGGCCGCCATTTGGGTATCGCCTTCCAACTGGCCGACGACGCGCTGGACTATGACGGCGATACAGCGGCAATCGGCAAAAATCTTGGCGATGATCTGGCCGAAGGCAAGCCCACGCTCCCGCTCATTCATTGCCTCGCGCACAGCGACCCGACAACTCGTGAAATGCTGCGAAAAGCCATTGAACAAGGGGGGCGCGACCGGATTGAGGCGGTATGCGATGCGATTGCGCGCACCCGGTCGATTGCCTATACTCGCGGCCTTGCCGAGCAGGAAGCTGAACTGGCCGAAGCCGCGCTTCATGCCTTCCCCGACAGCGACTTCCGCTCGGCACTCAGCGAATTGGCCAGATTTTCAGTCGGCCGCAATCACTGAGTTCGGTCACGGGGTGTAGCTCAGCTTGGTAGAGCACTGTCTTCGGGAGGCAGGGGCCGGAGGTTCGAATCCTCTCACCCCGACCACGTTTATCTAATCCTGCGAACCGGTTAGCGATTCCGGCGAGTAATCATTGTTTTCATGCGCGCTCATGAGCAGCAGCGCCGATCCCAACCCAACCCGCCCTTTACTCGCCGCCCGGCTGTTGGCCGCCGATGCGATTGATGCCGAATTACTGGATGAGGCCGTAGCTGAAGCGCGTCATCGCCGTGTTCCATTGGTGCGGCATCTGCTGGATATGCAGTTTATCCCGCCAGCGCGTCTTGCTGATATCACCGCCGAAACCTTTGGACTAAAGCGCGGTGCCGACGACAAGCTACACCCCGATACCGCATTGCTGCAGCAGTTTGACCCCGCGCTATTACGCCGCCATCGCGCATTGCCACTGCAATACAACGACGAGCAATTAGAAGTAGCGATTGCCGATCCGGCCAACGTCAAAGCACTGGATGCGCTGCGCCTGCATGCCGGCTGCCCGGTCGAGCCGCTACTTGTTGCCGATGATGTGCTCGCACAGCGATTGAACACGCTGCTCACCACTACCCCCGAGGCGGATGCCCGGGTGGAGATTCAGGATGAAGGCGAGTCGATCGCCCATGGCCCGGGCGAGACCGCAGAGCAAGACACGCCGATCATCCGTTATGCCAACCAAATTTTAAATCGGGCAGTGCGCGAACAGGCCTCGGACATTCATATCGAGCCGCAAGCGCATTTTTGCCGAATACGTCTTCGGCGCGATGGCATGCTGCATGAAATTGCCCGGCCGCCGGCTACCATGGCCGATCGGCTAACGGCCAGACTTAAAGTCATGGCACGCATGGATATCGCCGAACGGCGCATGCCTCAGGACGGTCGGCTGCGATTCACCGACGAGAGTGATAAAACCACGGACTTTCGCGTCAGCAGCCTGCCCACGTTGCATGGTGAGAAACTGGTGCTGCGGTTACTGGATGCCGGTTCCACCACCCTTGGCCTGGATAAACTCGGGCTTA
>CBFHTR010000001.1:118867-131007 GCA_965658695.1 Spiribacter sp. | reverse complement strand
CGACCGGATCGGGTAAGACCGTGACACTCTACAGCGCATTACAGGCCCTCAACACATCGTCGCGCAATCTCTTGAGCGTTGAGGATCCGGTGGAGATTCGACTGGCAGGCGTCAATCAGGTGTCGATCAACCCAAAGGCCGGTCTCGACTTCCCAACCAGTCTGCGGGCGTTTTTACGGCAAGACCCGGACGTCATGATGGTGGGCGAAATCCGTGATCAACAAACCGCAGAAATCGCCGTTAAAGCCGCGCAGACCGGTCATCTTGTACTCTCCACGCTGCATACCAACAGTGCGATTGCCGCTATCACCCGACTGGCCAATATGGGTATTCCTGGTTGGAACATCGCCGCCTGCCTGTGTTTTATCAGTGCTCAACGCCTGGCGAGGCGTCTTTGCACACACTGCAAACGCCCGGTCACCCTGCCGCTGAAAACTCTTCAGGAGGCGGGCTTCTGCGCTGGGCAAATCGATTCAATCCAACTTTTCGAGCCGGTGGGCTGTATGCACTGTCTGGAGGGCTATCGCGGCCGGGTTGGGATTCATGAAACGCTACCCATGAGTCCGGCGCTTGCCGATGCCATCATCCGCGGCAGTGGCGAGGCTCACCTGCTCTCGATTGCTAAGGCACAGGGTTTTCAAAGCTTGCGTGAAACAGGTCTTGGTAAGGCAGCAGCCGGCATCACCAGCCTTGCTGAAATTGACCGGGTTACACGCGAATGACCGCCATGCAACGCTATTACTGGCAAGGCATCGATTTGAACGGCAAAACACAGCGTGGCTGGATACTGGCGGCCGAGCGCGGTCAGCTCAGACAGCACCTGCTTGAGCACAAGATCATTCTACAACAGGCCATCGCCATACCCAGGGTTTTGGAACAGCTACTCCACCCTGCCCAAGCAAGAATCGATTCGCTGCAAATCACGCGCATGCTGCGCGAACTCGCCATTTTGTTAGACGCCGGTGTCCCGATGCTGCAGGCACTGGAGATGCTCGCGGGCCAGACTCAGCACGCCGGTATGCGCACCCTCCTGGGTCGCATCCGGGAACGTGTCGCCGGTGGCATGCCATTGTCCGCGGCATTGGGCGCCGATAACCGGCATTTCGACCCACTCCTCACCGCTCTGGTGCGTGCGGGTGAATCATCAGGTCAGCTCACACAGCTGCTGCAACAGATTGCCAAGTACCGACAACAAACCGCCCGCCTGCAACAAACCGTACGACGCGCGCTTTTCTACCCCAGCGTGGTTCTGGCGCTGGCCGTAGTGGTGACACTGGCTTTGATGATTTGGGTCGTGCCGCGTTTCGAGGCCCTGTTTGCGGATTTCGGTGCCGAATTACCCGCCTTTACACAGGCCGTTATTGCGCTCTCCGATCAACTGCGCGCCATGGGTTGGACGCTGCTTGGCATGACTGCGGTAGTTAGCATCCTCATCGGCGTTCTGCCAAGACACAGCGAACGGTTAGCCAATTGGCGTGACCGCATATGGCTTGAGATTCCACTTGCCGGGCGCTTTATTAAGCGTGGGGAGATTGCCCGCTTTGCGCGGACACTGGCCATGATGATCCGCGCCGGCATCCCAATGACCGAGGCCCTGCCGGCCATTGCCCGGACCCTGAACAACCGCTGCTATCGTCGCGCCGTAACAGTGCTCTGTGACGGCATACGAGACGGACATTCCATCGCCTATGCCCTCCGTCGTGCGCCGCCATTTCCGCAGACGCTCTCGCAATTGGTGGCGGTTGGCGAGGCAAGCGGAGAAATAGAGCGCATGCTCGAGCACGTCGCAACGCGCGAAGAAAATGCACTTAATGAGGCGGTTACCGGCCTTGCCAGTCGCATCGAGCCGCTCGTCATGGCGCTGCTTGGTGTGCTCGTTGGCGGGCTGGTGTTGGCAATGTATCTGCCGGTCTTCCAGCTGGGAAACGCGATATGAGTAGCTTTGCCGTCAGCCTTAACAACCCGCTGCAATGGGCAGTATTCATCACATTGCTACTTATATTCGGCAGCTTCCTTAACGTGGTGATTACGCGTGTACCGGTGGCGGTCATCGACGAGATCGAGCATGGCCAACCCGCCCGGCCGTTGGGCGGCTTGCTGTGGCCAGGGTCTCATTGCCCCCATTGCCGGCATCGACTGCGCTGGCATGACAATCTGCCACTTATTGGCTGGTTACAGTGTGGGGGGCGTTGCCGGGATTGCCGCGTCCCGATCGGCTGGCGCTACCCAGCGACTGAGGGCATGTTGGCGCTTGCGGGGCTGATCATTGCGACACAAGTGGGGCTGGATGTCCGAGGATTGAGCCTACTGGCGCTCACTGCTTGGCTGCTCAGTCTGGCCATGATTGATCTGGAGACACGACTCCTGCCCGATATTTTGACCTTAAGTGGGCTGTGGCTGGGGCTGCTACTGGCCAGTTCGGGGCTATATCTCAATGCAACCGAGGCCATACTCGGTGCTATTGCCGGATACCTGTTGCTCGCTATCCCCAATGCGTTATATCGGCTGTGGCGGGGCGCGGATGGCATGGGTGGTGGCGATTTCAAACTGTTGGCGCTGATTGGAGCCTGGCTTGGCCCGTTGGCTTTGCCCAGTGTGTTGTTACTCGCCAGTGGCGGCGGCCTACTTCACGTGGCAATCAGCCGTTTCAATCGCCGGTCCGGTGCCGGGCAAACCATCGCTTTCGGGCCCTGGCTCGCCGCCGCGGCATGGATCACGGTAGTCTGGGGGCATGAATGGCACATCGGATAAACATCAGCCTTTCACCGTCGCGCTGACCGGGGGGATTGCCAGCGGCAAGACCGCCGTAAGTGATCGCTTTGCCGAACTGGGTGCAGCCGTCATTGACACCGATATCATCGCAAGGGAGGTCGTCGCCCCCGGGAGCGAAGGGCTGGAAGCGGTGAGGGCACAATTCGGCGAGGAAATTCTGCAATCCGACGGCCAACTTGACCGACGCGCATTGCGTGAACGTATCTTCAGCGATCCCACTGCCCGTCAGGCACTTGAGGCCATTACGCATCCGCGCATCCGTCAGATACTGGAGGCAAGGCTGGCAGACATTCAGGCGCCCTATGCCATCGTGGTCATCCCGTTGCTACTGGAAACCGGCTGGATAGAGCGATTTGATCGTATCCTGGTGGTGGATGTCCCCGAGGCGCTACAGCAACAACGGCTGATGGCCCGTGATGCGCTCAGCGCCGAGGAAGCCCAGCAAATCCTGCGGGCGCAAGCGAGTCGCGAGGCCCGATTAGCCGCTGCTGACGATGTCATCACCAATTCCGGGGATATCGCTGAGCTCGATACACAGATCGAGCAATTACACGGGAAATTCTGTCAATTTGCGTCAATTTACGACTAGGGTTGGCGAAATCCATCGGTCTGGGCGAGAATGCGGAAACAGTTGTATTGATATCAGGCGCCAGCATTATCAACACGCAGGTCACGGAAATTACTTACGAGTATCCTCTTAGCGAGCGGATACGGACATTCTTGCGTCTGGAATTTTTGCTTGAACAGTTTCGATTTGGTGCCGCTGGTGAATCACCCTGGCATACGCGATTAGCGGTAAGCTCGCTGCTTGATGTCAAAGGCCTGCTCTCTCGCAGCGATATTCGCTCTGAGCTGCAAAAAGAAATCGACCGGATAATCGCAAGCCTAAAGTCGCTCCAAGCCCGACCAGAAGTGGATGAGAGTGTGCTCGAGCCACTCTTGGATGAATGCAGCACCGTTTCGCAGCAACTGCGTGCGGCACCCACCGGGATGCCCGCCGTTGTCCGCGATAATGAGTTTCTTGCCACCATCGAGCAGCGCGCCGGTGTCTGGGGCGGGACCTGTGCCTTCGATTTGCCGGCCTATCATCTCTGGCTCGAGACGCCAGCGGTGGATCGCCGGGGGTTACTTGAACATTGGCATAGCGCCTTTAGCCTGATCGACCAGGGCACCATGCTGGTCTTAAGGCTTTTGCGCGACAGCGCCGACCCCATCACCGAAAAGGCCCCTAACGGGACCTTCCAGACCATGCTCGATCGAAGTAATCCATATCAAATGCTGCGTATTGTTTTACCGCCGGGCACACGCTGCTACCCTGAAATCAGTGGCAGCCGCCATTACTGCAACATCCGCTTTATGCAACAGCCCGAGCGCGGCGAACGCGCCCAACAACTGAATGACGATGTCACCTTCACACTTGAACGCTGTCTCATCTAACGCCTCCCCCACGGTACCCTGCCCGCAATGCGGCGCTGATGTGGAATGGGGCGAACAATCCCCCTACCGGCCGTTCTGCTCCAAACGCTGTCGCTTAATTGACTTGGGTGATTGGCTGGATGAACGAAACCAAATCCCAGGGGAGCCCGCTTGGATCGATCCAGAGGATGAGGCCAACCCAGCTCGCCAGGACTAAACGGACTTAAACCGCCGGCGGCCAAAATCCGGAGATTCCCGCGACACCCTGACCACCTTTTGCGCGAGCTATCGCAGCATCGTCAGGTTGCATACCGCCAAGCGCGAACACCGGCATCGGAGCATCCGCGACCCATTCAGCAAACCGCGCCCACCCCAGTGGCGTGGCGTTTGGGTGACTTGGGGTCAACGCCACTGGCGATAACACCGCAAAGTCCACACCCAAAGCCGCCGCCTGACGCAGCTCTTCTGGATCATGGCAGGAGGCGGCAAGCCAGCCGCCAGCTTGCCGCGGCGGCACCGCCGCTGATGTCAACTGTGCTGCGGTGAGATGCACACCATCAGCGCCGATCTGCTCCGCGAGGCCATCATCGGCATTAATCAGTAATCGGGCAGATACGGCATGACATCGCCGTAATGTCTCGCGAGCCAGCTGCTCACGCATTGCCTGGGCACCACGCACCCGAAATTGAATCAGGCCTGCGCCGCTGGCCAGCACCCGATCGAGCTGCCCAAGCCAACGCGCCGGATCATCACAATCTGAGCTGATCACATATGCAGATGGCAGTTTCAGCGCGGTAATAATGGCGCGATTGGCCGCTGGAAACTCATCCGCGGCCATTTGCGCCGGCGCACGCCAGGCAAGCGGCTGGCCTTCGAGCCCCTGAGGTTTTCCCTGATAATCCGTAACTGTTTCTACTTCGAGCAGCACCTGACGATCTTCATAGGCATAGGGAATGCGAATCAAAGGGGTACTGTGACGGACAACGATACCCAGTTCTTCTGCAAGTTCGCGGGCAAGGGCAGTACGGGTAGACTCTCCGGGCTTAATCTTGCCACCGGGAAACTCCCAGAGATCACCCTGATGCTGTGTAGCCGAGCGTCGTGCGATCAGCACCTCGCCATTAGAGTTACGAATGACGCCAACGGCCACTCGCAAAAAAGGCAGGGGAGACATTCTCAGGTCCGATACTCGGCGTTAATGCGAACGTAATCAAAACTCAAATCACAGGTCCAGACTGTCGCCTCGGCCTGGCCACGACCCAGATCAATAGCAAAGACCACCTGATCTTCATCCATACGGGCTGCGGCTTCCGCCTCCTGATAGTCCTTACTGATGGCACCTGCCTCGGCGATCGGGCAATCACCAATGGCGATTTTCACTCCAGCGACATCCAGATCATCAATGCCAGCCCGTCCAATGGCGGCCAGGATACGGCCCCAGTTGGGGTCGGCGGCAAACAAAGCGGTTTTCACCAGCGGCGATTCGGCCACTGTAAAGGCAACACGCTCGGCCTCGGCCTCAGTGCGCGCACCCACCACCTGCACGCTAAGCAATTTGGTTGCACCCTCGCCATCGGCAACGATGTCTTTGGCGAGCGCCTGACATAAATCGCCGAGCGCTTCAGCAAACACCTGAGCATCGCTGCTGTTAGCCACAATCTCAACGCCACTGGCCCCGGTTGCAACTAATGTGCAAGCGTCATTGGTGGAGGTATCACCGTCGACGGTGATCCGATTAAAGCTTCGGGTGACGGCTTCACGCAAAAAGCGTTTCAGTAGACTGTGCTCAATGGCGGCATCTGTTGCCACATAGGCCAACATTGTCGCCATATCGGGGCGGATCATCCCCGAGCCTTTGCAAATGCCGGTCAGGGTGATCGTTCCGCCACTGAGTGGCAGTTGCAGACTGCGGCCCTTGGGTCGGGTGTCGGTGGTTCGAATGCCGTCAGCGGCATCGGCCCAGCCATCGGGCCTGAGCGTTTCCAGCGCCGCAGGTAGCGCCGCATCAATACGATCGGCCGCCAGCAGCTCGCCAATAACGCCGGTTGAATAAGGGATGACCGCCTCAGGTGCGCAGCCCGTCAGGGCGGCCAGCGCGCTGCAATTCTGCTGCGCGGCACGCTCGCCCGCGGCACCCGTCCCCGCATTGGCATTGCCGGTGTTAATCAGCAGATAGCGCGGTGAGGCCTGACGCAGATTGGACTCGGCAATCCGCACAGGCGCGGCACGAAAGCGATTCTGTGTAAAAACGGCTGCAGTGCGGCTGCCCTCATCCAGCGCCATGACCACCACATCGGCTTCACCCGGGCGCCGTACGCCCGCACTGACTGTTGCGAGCCGGACGCCATCCACCGGATGCAGAAAAGGAAGAGAGGATTTACCGACGGCCATAGACCGCTCGCCTACGGCTCAAGCTGGCCGTGGCAGTGCTTGTACTTTTTGCCCGAGCCGCAAGGGCAAGACTCATTGCGCCCGACCTTACGCTCGCCGCGAACAAACGGCTGCCGCTCCGCTTGATTGCTTCCCTCGCCTGCGCCCTCCAGCGCACTCGCCTCGGCATGCTGAAACTGCATGGCACGGGCGCGCTCCTCTTCCCGGCGCGCCTCAGCTGCCTGCGCATCCTCGGGGCTGCGAACATTGACATTAAAGAGGATGCGAACGGCCTCGCGCTTAATGCCTTCGAGCATTTCCTGGAACATCTGAAAGGCTTCGCGCTTGAATTCCTGCTTGGGGTTACGCTGCGCCATACCGCGCAGACCAATGCCCTGGCGCATAAAGTCCATGGCCGCTAGGTGCTCTTTCCACTGATTATCGAGCACCTGTAGCAGGAAGCTTTTCTCAACCTCACGCATATTCACGCCGATGGTCTGTACCTCAGATTCCTTGGCGGTATAGCGCTCCGCCACTGTGGCTTCCAGTCGCTCGCGCACGCCCTCAGCGTCAAGCTCGTCATCGGCATCAAGCCACTCCTGTACCGGGGCAGCCACACCGAACTGGGCCTGCAGCGCCTCTTCAAGCGCCGCCACATCCCATTGATCCTCGATACTGCCCGGGGGCATGTGCTCGGCAATCAGCTCGGCGAGCACATCATTTTGCATATCGACGATGGTCCCGGAGATATCCTCTGACTCCAGCAGCTCGCTGCGCTGGGCATAGATCACCCGGCGTTGATCATTGGCCACGTCATCAAATTCAAGCAGGTGTTTGCGGATATCGAAGTTATGCGCCTCGACCTTGCGCTGGGCATTTTCAATTACGCGAGAGACCATGCCACTCTCTATGGCCTCGCCCTCCTGCATACCCAGGCGCTGCATCATGCCCGAGACACGATCGGAGGCAAAAATGCGCAGAAGACTATCATCGAGCGAGAGGAAGAAGCGCGTCGATCCCGGGTCACCCTGACGCCCGGAGCGACCTCGCAGCTGGTTGTCGATGCGCCGTGACTCATGCCGCTCGGTGCCGATGACATGCAGCCCGCCGGCCGCCAACACCGTCTCATGCCGCTTTTCCCAGTCTTCACGCAACGCCTCACGCTTTGCCGCCGGGGCATCCTCTCCAAGCTCGGCAAGCTCGACATCAAAATTGCCGCCAAGGACGATATCCGTGCCGCGGCCGGCCATATTGGTGGCGATCGTGACTGCACCCGGAAGCCCCGCCTGAGCAATGATGCCGGCCTCGCGCTCATGCTGCTTGGCGTTGAGCACCTCGTGTCTGATCTTGGCTTTTTGCAGGGCCTTGGAGATGCGCTCGGAGCTCTCGATGGAGGTGGTTCCCACTAACACCGGCTGGCCGCGCTCATTGCAGTCCTGAATATCTTCGATAATGGCCTGATATTTGTCGTCCTGATTCAAAAAGACCAAATCGTGATGATCGGCGCGAATCATGGGGCGATGCGTTGGGATGACCGCCACCTCGAGGCCGTAGATACTCTGGAATTCATAAGCCTCGGTATCGGCGGTACCGGTCATCCCCGAGAGCTTCTCATAGAGCCGAAAGTAATTCTGGAAAGTGATTGAGGCGAGCGTCTGGTTCTCGGCCTGAATCTCGACACCCTCTTTGGCCTCGATCGCCTGATGCAGTCCCTCGGACCAGCGCCGGCCCGGCATGGCGCGGCCTGTGAATTCGTCGACGATGACAATCTGGCCGTCACGCACCAAGTAATGCACATCGCGCTGGAAGAGCGTATGCGCCCGCAACGCGGCGTTGAGATGATGGACCATGGCGATATTACGCGCGTCATACAGACTCTCGCCTTCGCCCAGCAGGCCAGTATCCTGCAGCAACGCTTCGGCTCGCAGCTGGCCTTCTTCGGTGAGAAACGCCTGGCGGGCTTTCTCATCGAGTGTGTAGTCCCCCGGCCCCTCATCCTCAAGCTGAGGCTCAAGCTTAGGCACGAGTTTGTTCATACGCTGATACAGCTCGCTGGACTGCTCGGCCTTGCCCGAGATAATCAGCGGTGTGCGCGCCTCATCAATGAGAATGGAGTCGACTTCGTCAACGATGGCGAAATGCCGGCCGCGCTGCATGCGATCCTCAGCCCGCAGGGCCATGTTGTCACGCAGGTAGTCGAAGCCGAATTCGTTGTTGGTGCCGTAGGTGATATCGGCCTGGTACGCCGCGCGCTTTGTCTCCGCGTCCATGCCCGGGACAACAACGCCAACTTCCAGGCCAAGAAAGCGAAATACCTGCCCCATCCAATCGGAATCGCGACGGGCGAGGTAATCATTAACCGTGATGATATGCACGCCCTTGCCTGAGAGGGCATTCAGATACGCCGGCAAAGTGGCGACCAGCGTCTTGCCCTCACCGGTTTTCATCTCGGCGATGCGGCCCTGATGCAGCACCATGCCGCCAATGAGCTGAACATCGAAATGCCGCATACCAAGCGCCCGGCGCGCGGCCTCACGGACGGTGGCAAAGGCTTCAGGCAACACTGCGTCCAGAGTTTCACCCTCAGCCAGCCGCCCGCGCAGACGCTCTGTCTGCGCGGTTAATTCCGCATCATCCAGGGCCTGCAGCTGCGGCTCGAATTCGTTGATACGACTGACCTGACGCTGCAGCCGCTTGACCAGGCGATCGTTCCGGCTGCCAAAAATCTTTTTCGCGATTCCGCTTAACATGAAATTGCATTCGACCGAACAAGTGACGCGTTACTATAGCGCATCAGGCGCAGGAAAATCAGGAGCTTTCATGTCCGCGCGCAAGCCAAAATCACCTCGCCGCTTGGCGCAGTTACTCAATGGCCGCTCTGGCATGCTGACAGCACTCAGCAGCCATACCCAGGAACTACAGCGGGCAACTGAGGCACTGCAGGCCGTATTACCCGCGGCAATGGCCGGACATTGGCAGGTGACCACATTGGATGACGAGCGCTTGGTATTGAGCACTGAGAGCGCCAGTTGGGCCACAGGGTTGCGGCCCAGGCAAACTCAGCTACTCGACGCGGCCGCGACGGTACTCGGCACCCGGCCGGCATCCATAGAGATTCGCATCCAAACACCAAGGCATAAGCCTGATACGCCTGCCCGGCGCCAGCATCTATCGGCGAGATCAGCTGAAATATTGGATGAAGCCGCCTCGGGCATGGTTGACCCGAGACTTTCGGCCGCGCTGCGACGGATTGCCGGGCGCCGGCGTAAGGATTAGCAGAGGATTACGCGACTGATACCGGCTGGTCGTAGGCGATCGGTGCCTCGGATTCATCTTCGAAGGTAATTTCTTCCCAAGCATCCTGCTGCAGCAGCAACTGACGCAGCAAACGATTGTTCATTTCATGACCCGACTTATAGCCATGGAAAGCGCCGATCAGGCTGCGGTTGAGCTGATAGAGATCACCAATGGCATCCAGGATTTTGTGCTTGGCAAACTCATCCTGGTAACGCAAGCCATCCTCATTCAGCACCCGGTAATCATCAATGACAATGGCATTATCGAGACTACCGCCTAGGGCCAGATTGTTCTGCCGCAGGTGTTCGATGTCCCGCATAAATCCAAAGGTGCGCGCGCGGCTGACTTCTTTGACGAAGGATGTGGACGAGAAGTCAACTTCAGCGGTGCAATCGCCTGCTTTGAACACCGGATGGTCAAAGTCGAGCGTATAGCTGACTTTAAACCCATCATAGGGTGTGAAACTCACGCGCTTACCATCGGGATCCTCGATGCTCACCGGCTTTTTAATCCGCACAAACCGCTTAGGTGCATCCTGCTCGAGCGTCCCAGCTGAGCGAATCAAAAACACGAATGGCCCGGCACTGCCATCCATAATGGGGACTTCCGGCGCCGAAAGATCGACGTAGGCGTTATCTATTCCAAGCCCCGCCATGGCAGAGAGCAAATGCTCCACGGTAGCAACCCGTACACCGTCCCGACTCAGGCAAGTGGACAAAACGGTGTCACCAACGTTTTCCGGATGGGCGGCAATTTCCACGACAGGATCGAGATCGACCCGACAGAAACGGATCCCGGTGTTGGCCGGCGCCGGTCGCAGGGTCAGATAGACCTTCTCACCGGTGTGCAGGCCAACACCTGTGGCCCGAATACTGTTTTTCAACGTACGTTGTCGAATCATGCTCGGTTATCCCGCGCCCGGACCCCTAAAAAAAAGATCCGGATAGTTTAACAGAAACTCACCGCGTTACATCGGCGAAATGCCTTAGTCCGCCTGCCGGCGAAGGAAAGCCGGAATATCGAGATATTCCATGTCCGCCTCCGCTGCCGCAGCACCACCCGCGGCTGCCCGCTTACGGGTGACGGTCGGCCGCTCCAGCGCCTCATAATCAACCTCACCGCTGGCTTTGCGGCTGACAAGACGCGGCACCGGGGCCGGCTCTTCAGCAGAACGCGTAGGTGCCAACCCAGTTGCTACCACCGTCACGCGCAGCTCGCCCTCAAGCTCCGGATCGATGACTGTGCCGACCACCACGGTGGCGTCATCCGAGGCAAATTCCTTAACCGCGTTACCCACCTCGTCAAATTCACCAATGGACAGGTCGAGACCGGCAGTGACATTCACCAGAATGCCGTGCGCCCCTGCGATGTTGGCATCCTCAAGCAACGGACAGGCAATGGCACGTTCGGCGGCCTCTTTTGCGCGATCCTCGCCGCTGGCGGCGCCTGAGCCCATCACGGCCATCCCCATCTCGGACATCACCGTGCGAACATCGGCAAAGTCGACATTGATCAGCCCCGGACGGGTGATCAGTTCGGCAATACCCTTCACGGCACCAAGCAGCACATCATTGGCCGATTTAAACGCGTTCAGCAGCGTCAAATCCTTGCCAAGCACGGAGAGCAGTTTTTCATTGGGAATCGTGATCAAGGAGTCGACTTCACGCTCAAGCTCGCGAATACCCTCCTCGGCAATTTTCATGCGCTTATTCCCCTCAAACGGAAACGGCTTGGTGACAACCGCCACCGTCAGCACGCCCATTTCACGGGCCACCTGAGCGACCACGGGGGCAGCACCCGTGCCTGTACCACCGCCCATACCTGCGGTAATAAAGACCATATCGGCACCATTGAGCAGCTCGGCAATGCGCTCGCGATCGCTCTCTGCCGCTTCCCGGCCCACTTGGGGGTTGGCACCGGCACCCAGACCTTTGGTAATCCCCTGGCCCAGCTGCAGCGTGGTCCGCGCCGAGCTGTTCTTCAGCGCCTGGGCATCGGTGTTGGCACAAACAAAATCAACACCATCGATATCGGCTGCGACCATGTGCTGGACGGCATTACCACCACCACCACCGACACCGATGACCTTGATCACCGCGTTTTCATTGTAGGCATCCATCAGTTCAAACATCGCTACATCCTCCGTCAACGAATCAGAAATTTCCCTTAAACCAGTCCTTCATGCGTCCCCAGACGGCGCGCAGGCCATTGGCCCCGCTGGCAATCTCGGCTCGCGGCTCTCCACGATGGCGATGGCCGCAGTGCAGCAGCCCAACGCCCGTGGC
>CBFHTR010000001.1:0-118859 GCA_965658695.1 Spiribacter sp. | reverse complement strand
CATTGGCCCCGCTGGCAATCTCGGCTCGCGGCTCTCCACGATGGCGATGGCCGCAGTGCAGCAGCCCAACGCCCGTGGCATAAATCGGATTGCGGACGACATCAGTCAGTCCGGTCATGTGCTGGGGTGCGCCCAAGCGCACCGGCATGTGGAAGACCTCTTCGGCCAGATCCACAGCACCCTCCATCTTGGAACTGCCACCGGTGAGCACGACACCGGCAGCGATCAAGTCTTCAAAACCACTGCGCCGCAGTTCGGCCTGGATGAGGGTCATTAGCTCCTCATAGCGCGGCTCCACCACTTCAGCGAGCGTCTGGCGCGAGAGCCGCCGCGGCGGCCGGTCACCAACCGACGGCACCTCAATGGTTTCCTCAGTACCTGCCAGCTGCGAAAGCGCGCAGGCATAGCGTTTTTTGATCTCTTCGGCGTGCTGAGTGGGGGTTCGCAGGGCAACCGCAATGTCGTTGGTGACCTGATCACCGGCGATGGGGATTACCGCGGTATGACGAATCGCGCCCTCGGTAAAGACCGCGATATCCGTCGTCCCGCCACCGATATCGACCAGGCAGACACCCAGTTCCTTCTCATCATCGGTGAGCACCGCATAACTTGAGGCAAGCTGTTCAAGGACAATGTCGTCCACCTCGAGGCCACAGCGGCGAATGCATTTGACAATGTTCTGCGCCGCACTCACGGCACCGGTGACCATATGCACCTTGGCTTCCAGTCGCACGCCAGACATGCCAATGGGTTCCCGCACCCCTTCCTGGCTGTCAATGATGTATTCCTGCGGCAGGATGTGGAGAATTTCCTGATCGGCGGGTATGGCAACGGCACGAGCGGCATCGAGCACCCGATCAACATCTCCCTGCCCCACTTCGCGGTCTTTAATGGCGACGATGCCATGGGAATTGAGCGAGCGGATATGGCTGCCGGCGATCCCCGCATAAACCGAATGAATCTGGCAGCCGGCCATCAGCTCCGCCTCTTCCACCGCCCGCTGCATGGATTGCACGGTTGATTCAATATTCACCACGACGCCTTTCTTGAGGCCCCGGGAGGGATGAGAGCCGATGCCGATCACTTCGACATCACCATCAGGCTGCATCTCGCCGACGATGGCCACCACCTTGGAGGTGCCGATATCCAATCCGACCAGCAGATCGCGTTCCTGTTTGCGTGTCATCAATTCAGTCCTCGTCCTGCCAGCGCAGTGCAAAACCGTTGGGGTAGCGCAGATCGGCCACCGCAAGGCTGCGTTCCTGCGCCATGGAAATATGCGGCCAGGCGGCGACCAATCGCTGCAACCTGGCCTCGGGCGATGTTCGCCCCAGCCGTATCCGGCCGCCCTGGGCCAGATTGAGTGTCCAGGCCCGTCGCTCGTCGAGCGTGAGGCCAACGGGAATGATGGGGAGTGGCGCCAGCAATGTGCGAATTTGCTTGTATTGCGCCAGGACTCGCGCGGCACTGCCCGGCGGGCCAGCGAGATCCGGCAGCGGAAGATCGGGTAGCGATCGCGGCTGAAAGACCTCCGCCCGTGCGTTCATTAATGCCGCACCACCCCAGCGTGCAACCGGCTGTTGCTCGGCGACGGTGATCCGCAGCGCATCCGGCCAGACCCGCTGCACGGTGGCGGTGTCCACCCAGGGCAGGCCTTCGACGCCCTTGCGAATCGCGCGCACTTCCACACCCAAGAATCCACCCTGCAGCTGCCCTTGCAGGGCCTCGCGCAAATCCGCTTCGCGCAATCGGCCCAATTCGCCGTCGAAGCGCACTGCGGACAGCGGCAACCAACGCTCGGCCGGCCATTGCTCCAGTGCCATGGACAAGCCGGCAGTCAATGCCACCAGCAGGCCGAGCCCCAACAGCCATCGCTTGCCTTGCCGGGTTTGACTGTTCACTTTTGCTCACCATGCCTCCAGCTCGTCAGCAGGATTCGCCACACCAGGGTTTCCATATCAATGCCTGCAGCCTGCGCCGCGGCAGGGAGCAACGAGTGATCCGTCATCCCTGGGACCGTGTTCACCTCCAGCAACCACAGTTGGCCACCAGCGTCGGCCATCACATCAACACGCCCCCAGCCACTGGCACCGATGGCGTTAAAGGCTTGACGCGCCAACGCCTGCAACGCCGATTCGGCAGCCGTATCAAGCCCACTTGGGATATGCATTTGGGTGGCGTCAGAGCGGTATTTGGCGTCGAAGTCGTAGAACTCGCTCACCACTTCAATGCGAATAGCAGGCAAGGTTTGATCACCCAGAATGCCCACTGTGTACTCTGCCCCGTCGATACAGCGCTCAAGCAACGCCTGGCCGCCGTAGTGCCGGGCTTCGGCGACCGCCGCATCAAGCTCTGCGGCATCGTCCACCCGCGCGGTGCCAAGGCTTGAGCCCTCGCCCAGAGGCTTCACGAACACTGGCAAACCGAGGGTCTCAAGGGCCGCCTGCGCGTCGTCATCATGATCAACGACGCGGTAATCGGGTGTCGGCAGCGCAAGCGCCTGCCAGATCTGTTTGCTGCGAAGCTTATCCATACCCAGCGCCGAGCCCAGTACGTCACTACCGGTATAGGGGATGCCCATGGCCTCGAGCGCGCCTTGAATGGAGCCGTCCTCACCTCCCGGGCCATGCAATGCAATAAAAGCCCGATCAAAATCCGCCAGCGCGTTCAGCGGCCGTTCAGCCGGATCAAAGGCCACGGCATTGACGCCTCGGGCCTGGAGTGCCTGCAGACAGCTGTACCCACTGGCCAATGAAATCTCGCGCTCTCCGGAGTTTCCGCCCATGAGCACGGCGACACGGCCGAGTGCCTGCGGTGATGGCATGCGATCAATGTCGGACATCCGCCACCTCCCCGATGATGTGCACTTCAGGCTCAAGCCATACGCCGTGCAGTTCGTAGACGCGGTTTTGCACCCGATCAATCAATCGCTCAATGTCTGCCGCACTGGCATCACCCTCATGAACGATAAAATTGGCATGCTTCTCTGAGACCCGAGCGCCACCCTCATGCGCGCCTTTTAAACCGGCCGCCTCAATCAAGCGCGCGGCGTGATCGCCCGGCGGGTTACGGAATACCGATCCACCGCTGGCAAGGCCGGTAGGCTGACTACGGCCGCGTTCAGCTAGCAATTCCTTCACCCTGGCTTTGAGCGCCTCCGGGTCATGGTCCGGCGAGAATTCCAGCAAGGCCGCGGTAAACCACTCCTGCTGCGGGCCATGAACACTGCGATAACCAATCTTGTAGTCGGCTGGCGTGCGCTGATGCGCCTGACCAGATCGATCCACTGTTGAGACAGCGCGAACGTTTGCCCAGGTCTCGCCGCCCCAAGCACCGGCATTCATGGCAAGCGCACCACCCAGTGTCCCGGGGATGCCGGCGAAAAACTCGGCGCCGGCATAACCGGCCCGGCCGCACCAGCGTGCAAGCTTGGCGCAGGGGACACCGGCATCGGCGATGACTCGGCCCTCGCCTTTGTCCTCAATCTTGGCTAAACCGCGCGAGAGTCGGATAACCGAGCCCCGCAAACCGCCGTCGCGGACTAATAAGTTACTGCCAAGCCCCAGCCAGAAAAGCGGCTCACGCGCCTTGTCACTGGCAAGAAAGGCACCCAAGTCACCAGCATCAGTCGGTTCATACAAGCACTCCGCCGGGCCGCCAACGCGCCAAGTGGTGTAGCGAGCCATTGGCACGGCGTATTGCAATCGCCCGCGGAGCGCAGTCATGACTGACCCTCCCCGGAGAGCAGACGCGGCAACGCCGAGCCGATACTGCCGGCACCCAAGCTAATCACCACATCATCAGGTGCAATCAGCCCCGGCAAGACATCACAAAGCTCATCGATACTTTCAACGAAGACCGGATCAACCTGGCCGCGCAGCCGGATGGCGCGCGAGAGACTGCGCCCATCGGCACCGGAGATCGGTGATTCGCCGGCCGGATAGACATCCGTGAGCAGTAGCACATCGGCCTCACCCAGGACACGGGCGAAGTCTTCAAAAAGATCCCGCGTGCGGCTATAGCGATGGGGCTGGAAGGCGACCACCAGACGATGCGCCGGCCAGTTGCTGCGCACTGCCTCGAGTACGGCTTCGATCTCCCGCGGATGGTGTGCATAGTCATCCACTAACAGCGCCTCACCACCGGCTACTGGCAACGAACCCAGGCGCTGAAAACGCCGGCCGATACCAGAGAAGCGCTCAAGGGCCCTCGCGATGGCAACATCGGGCACTTCCAGTGCCCGTGCGACAGCGATTGCGCCGAGTGCATTCAACACATTGTGCCGACCCGGCAAATTAAGGTTAATGGCAAGCGGCGCATAGCCGGCAGAGAGCACGGTGAAATGGCTGCGCCCGGCGTCCGCGAGCAAATTCACTGCCTGCAAATCGGCAGTCTCCGAGAATCCATAAGTGCGAACCGGGCGACCCAGTTCCGCTGCCATAGCGCGCAGCTCAGCATCTTCGTCGCAGAGCACGGCAAGCCCGTAGAACGGCAGATGGTGTAGGAACTCAACAAATGTGGCCCGCAGGCGCTGGAAATCGCCACCATAGGTATCCAAATGATCGGCATCGATATTGGTGACAACTGCAAGCATCGGGTTGAGGTAGAGGAATGAGGCATCGCTCTCATCGGCCTCGGCCACCAGATATCGTCCCTCACCGAGCCGGGCATGACTGGCCGCGCTATTAAGCCGGCCTCCAATGACAAACGTTGGATCAAGCTCGGCCTCGGCCAGAATGCTCGCCACCAGACTGGTTGTAGTGGTTTTGCCGTGCGTGCCTGCCACCGCAATACCAAAGCGAAAGCGCATCAGCTCAGCGAGCATCTCGGCGCGGGGTACCACGGGGAGACGGCGGGCCCGAGCTGCTGCCACCTCCGGGTTGTCCTCGGTGACCGCGCTGGATATCACCACGGCGTCTGCGGCGTCCAGATACCCGGCATCATGACCGATATGAATGACCGCGCCGAGGTCACGCAAATGGCTGACCACCGCATTCTCACGCAAATCCGAGCCACTCACGGCATAGCCTAGGTTGAGTAGCACCTCGGCAATGCCGCCCATGCCAGCACCGCCGATGCCAACAAAATGCAGACGCCGGATCTGGCCCATAGCGCCTGGGCCGCCGCCTGCCATGTTCACCGATGTATTCATGCGGCCACCTCCAGACAAAGATCGGCAACCTGCTCAGCAGCCGCCGGACGGCCAACCGAGCGACTGGCCTCGGCCATGGCCTGCAACCGGGCACGGTCCCCCAACAAAGTCCGCAGCCGAGCGGCCAACCATTGCGCATCCAGCTCGGCATCAGCCCGCTGCTCGGCACCGCCGGCACGGCATAGAAACTCAGCATTGGCGGTTTGATGGTCATCCACCGCATAGGGATAGGGCACGAGTATGGCCGGCAGGCCGGCAGCGGCGAGTTCTGACACCGTGAGCGCACCGGCACGACAAATCACTAGATCACACCATTGATAGGCCTCGGCCATATCGTCGATAAACTCGCGCACATCGGCCTGCACGCCGGCCTGGGCATACGCATCTACCGCCATTTGCAGGGTGCGTGCACCGGCCTGATGCAGCACTTCTGGACGCTCGCCCTGGGCAAGCATCGCCAGTGCTTGAGGGAGACGTTGATTGAGTGTGCGGGCGCCCAGGCTGCCGCCGATGACCAACAAACGGGCGCGGCCCTCACGCCCGGCATACCGTTTCGATGGCACCGGCAGTGCCGCAATTTCAGCGCGAATGGGATTGCCGACAAAGCGTCTTTTGCCACTGGCAGCCAGCGGTGCATCCAATCCGGTTAATACATACCGCGCGAATGGCACCAGCAATTTGTTGGTCAGTCCGGGCCTAGCATTCTGTTCGTGAATCACCAGTGGCCGGCGCAGCAACCAGGCAGCCAGTCCGGCGGGGCCAGCAACATAGCCGCCCATGCCCAAGACCACGTCCGGGCGTTCACGACGCATGACGCGCATGGCCTGCCATGTCGCGCGCAGCACCATCCATGGTGCTTGCAGCCAGCCCAGCCAACCATTTCCGCGCAGGCCCTTCACCGTCACGGTTTCCAGGCGATGGCCCGCGGCCGGCACCAGCCGTGATTCCAGACCGCTTGGCGTGCCCAACCAGAACAACGGCACCCCGCGACGCACCAAGACATCGGCCGCGGCGAGGGCCGGAAAGACATGACCACCCGTGCCGCCGGCGACAATCAGCACACCGCCACTCATGACAAACCCCCGGCAGCATGCCGACTGGCCGACCGACCACCTCGACGGCATTCGAGATCCGCCCGCAGTAGCAAGCCAATCGCCAGCGCACTCATGACCAGGCTGCTACCGCCATAACTCATCAGTGGCAGTGTTAATCCCTTGGTGGGCAGCAACCCCAGGTTGACCCCCATATTGACGAAAGCCTGCAGGCCCAAACTCACACCAATGCCATAAGCCAGCAGGCCCGGGAAAACTCGGCCCTCTTGCAGATTGGCGGAGCCAATTCGACAGGCACGCCAAACCACAAAGCTCCAGGCAAGAATCACCAACGCCATGCCAAGCAGCCCAAGCTCCTCGGCGAGAACGGCAAAAAGGAAGTCGGTATGTGCCTCGGGCAGGTAGAAAAGCTTTTGCACGCTATTACCCAGTCCCACACCCCACCACTCACCGCGGCCCACAGCAATCAACGACTGCGTGAGCTGAAAACCCGTATTAAACGGATCGGCCCATGGATCCTGAAAAGCGGTCAGCCGCTCCAGGCGGTAGGGTGAGGAGAAGATTAAATACGCCCCAAGCCCGCCCGCGGCGAGGATCAAACCGGTGAAGATTAAAAGTGGCATGCCGGCAATAAAAAACAGACTGCCCAAGGTTGCCACCAGCACTGCCAGGGCCCCGAAATCCGGCTGTGCGAGCAACAACAGCGCCAGCAAAAAGAGCACTATCCCGGCCGGCAGCAGCGGCGCCGCCGAGCCCCGCAGCGTTTCGGAATGACGGGCCAGAAAAGCGGCGAAGTAGATCAAGACACAAGGCCTCGCCACCTCGGAGACCTGCATATTCACTGGCCCCAACGGTATCCAACGCGTTGCACCATTCACCTCGCGACCGACACCCGGGAGCAACACCAAAACCAGCAGAAAGATCCCAAACAACAACAAGGGACCGGCCAGGGCCTCCAGCCGATCTAGCGGCGTGCGCAGAGCAACCAGCGCGGCAATGATCGCCGGGGCCAGGAATAGGGTCTGGCGCAAGAGAAAATGCATGGGGCCGCTGCCAAGCTCCTCGCCCACGCCGACCGACGCCGAGGCCACCATGACAAGGCCCATGCCCATAATAGCCAGCACAACACCAACCAATGGCCAATCCAGGTCTTCCAACCAACCGGAGCGGTATCCGATCAATGCTTCCAGACGCGGGCGGAACAGTGCTTCAGCCATGCTTCAGCCCCTCCACCAACGCGCGGAAGTGATCGCCTCGTGCGCGATAGTCAGCAAATTGATCAAGGCTTGCGCAGGCGGGTGCCAGCACCACCGCATCACCAGGATGTGAAACTTCAAGGGCCATTGCGACTGCAGCGCGGAGATCGGACACGCGAGTTACATCAACTCGGCCAGAGAGCGCCTGCTCGAGACGCGGCGCATCCTTGCCAAACACCACTGCGGCCCGACCGCTGAGGGCCATCGCATCAGCAAGCGCAGCAAAATCCTGGCTCTTGCCATCACCCCCTGCGAGCAGGACCACCGGGTTATTCATCCCCTCCACAGCCGCCACGGCAGAGGCCACATTGGTGGCCTTGGAATCATTCACCCACAGACGATCGCAAACAACGCCGAGTGATTCGCTGCGATGCGGTAATGGGGTAAATCCGCGCAATCCCTCAAGCATGGCCGCCATTGGCCAGCCAGCAGCCGCACCGATAGCGAGTGCCGCAAGGGCATTTAGTGCATTGTGACGACCGACCACGGGCAACGCCGCGCAGGGAAGCAATCGCTCCGCGCCATGCGCCAGCCATAGCTCACCTTGATGCATGGCTAAATGCCATTGGATGAGTGCACGATCGGCATTCGCCGCAAACCAGTGCTGGGTGGCCGCGGCCGGAGCCATTGCTTCTACCCAGTGCTGATCGGCATGCAAAACAGCATGGCCGGCATGGTTGAAAATGCATGCCTTGGCTGCGGCATAGTCGGCCATGCTGTCATAACGATCCAAATGATCCGGGGTGAGGTTAAGCACGGCCGCAACCAACGGACGCAAACTCTTCACGGTTTCGAGCTGAAAGCTTGAGAGCTCCAGAATGAACAGCTCGGCCTGCGGCTGATCGGCTAATAATGTCAGCGCTGCCGGGCCGAGGTTACCGCCGGTGGCCACGTGGATATTAGCGGCACGGGCCATGGCATCAACCATGCGGGTGACCGTGCTTTTGCCATTGGAGCCGGTAATCGCGATTACCGGCGCGGTCACGGCTCGCGCAAAAAGCTCAATCTCACCAATCAACTCCTGACCGCGTGCCCGGGCATGCTGGAAGATAGGCGCCCTGGTATCTACACCCGGGCTGACGATAATCTCACGCGCACGGGCCAAGACGTCGTCATGAAAACCGCCGGTCCTTACTTCTATCTGCGGATGAAGAGCTTGCAGCGCCGCTGCCTGGGGCGGGTGATCACGACTATCCATAACCGCTAGGCTGTAGCCTTGGTCAGCCAGATAATTGGCAGCAGCCAGGCCCGAGTCGCCGAGCCCGATAATCACCGCATCGATTGATGGTGCCGCTTGCATCATCGCCTCGCCCATCATCTCAGCTTCAACGTTGCCAGGCCGACCAGGACCAGAACCACGGAAATAATCCAAAAGCGCACAATGACGCGTGGTTCAGGCCAGCCCTTGAGTTCAAAATGATGATGCAGCGGCGCCATGCGAAAGATGCGCCGACCGGTGCGCTTGTACCAAAAGACCTGCAGCATCACCGAGACGGTTTCGGCAACGAACACACCCCCCATAATGAAAAGCACAATCTCCTGGCGCACCAGCATGGCCATCATGCCCAATGCCGCGCCCAGCGCGAGAGCGCCGACATCACCCATAAAGACCTGAGCCGGATAGGTGTTAAACCAAAGGAATGCGAGCCCCGCACCAACCAGCGCACCGACGAATACCGCCAGTTCACCAACCCCGGCGACATAGGGAATACCCAAATATTCCGCGAAATTCACATTACCGCTTGCGTAGGCGAAAATGCCGAGCGCACCGCCAACCAATACGGTTGGCATGATGGCGAGCCCATCGAGGCCATCCGTTAGGTTGACGGCATTGGAGGCCCCCACCACCACCAACCAAGTGAGGGGCACAATCAAAATACCCAGCGGAATCACGACATCTTTAAGCAGCGGCACAATCAGCGAAGTCTCAATCGGCGTGCTTGCAGTGGCATAGAGCACTGCCCCGGCGATGAGCCCGGCAATGCTCTGCCAGAGGAATTTGGTACGCGCGCGCAGCCCCTCACTGTTGCCGCGCGTCAACTTAAGCCAGTCATCGACACCACCAATCAGACCGAAAACCAGTGTGGTCACCAGCACCAGCCACACATGCCGGTTGCTGAGATCCCCCCAAAGGAGCACGG
The DNA here is from genome assembly GCA_965658695.1 of Spiribacter sp. Classification (GTDB taxonomy): domain Bacteria; phylum Pseudomonadota; class Gammaproteobacteria; order Nitrococcales; family Nitrococcaceae; genus Spiribacter. Next base: position 109,258 of record CBFHTR010000001.1, on the reverse strand, counting down.
CAACAGCAATGCCAACCAGCATTAATGCACCGCCCATGGTGGGTGTCCCAGCCTTGGAGTAGTGGCTGACTGGCCCCTCTTCCCGCACCTGCTGGCCGACGCGATAACGCTCCAGACGCCGGATCAGCATGGGCCCAACCAAAAGCCCGATGCCCAACGCCGTGAGCGTGCCCAGGATGGCGCGAAACGTCAGATACTGAAAAACATTGAATGCGCTGTAGAGCGCCTGCAGTTGTTCAGCCAGCATCAAAAGCATGCTGCATCCTCCCTGGCGCTCGACGTGACAAGACCAGCGACCACGCGCTCCATCGCCGCTGAGCGCGAACCCTTGATCAGCACTTGGACATTCGAGGTAATAGCCGCTTGCAACGCGTCGATGAGGCTGTTGTGGTCCGTGTACACCGCAGAGGGATGGCCAAACGCCTCGGCGGCCTTGGCAGCGAGCGGCCCAAGGGTATAAAGCCGGTCAACGCCGCGCTCACGGGCTAGTTGTCCGGCCTCGGCATGCAGGTCGGCGGCTTGCTCTCCGAGCTCAGCCATATCCCCCAAGACAAGCCATAACGGGCGTGACCCATCCGCCAACGTCTCCAGCGCAGCCGCCAGCGAAGCCGGATTGGCGTTGTAACTGTCATCAATCACGTCACTGCCACAGGGGCCAGGCAGCGTCTGAAGCCGGCCAGCTACAGGCGTGACCGCCTCCAGCCCCGCCTTAATAGCCTGTGCACCAACGCCCGCGGCATTGGCAGCGCTTGCGGCCGCGAGCGCGTTGGCGCAGTTATGAGCCCCTGACAAGGGCAGCTGCACCGTAACTTCCGCCGACGGCAGGCGAATGCGCAGGACGCCATTGCCGAGGCGCTCTCCACTGACTTCTGCCGAACGGCCGTGGAGACTGAAACGCTGAATATGACAATGCGCTGCCTGCTGCTCCCATTGCGCGGCAAACGCATCGTCGGCGTTAATAATGGCCTCGGCACCGGATGGCAGCGCCTCAAAAAGCTCTCCCTTACAACGGGCGATGGCCTCAAGGCTGCCAAAACGCGCGAGATGCGCAGGCCCTGCATTGTTCACCAGACCGATCTGCGGCCTTGCCCAACTGGCGAGCAAGGCAATATCTCCGGGCTGGCCGCAACCCATCTCAATCACCGCGAAACGGTTTTCGGGGTTAAGCCGACACAGCGTCAATGGCACGCCGAGTTCATTGTTACGATTACCTTCTGTGGCAAGCGTTGACCCCACCTGACCGAAAATCGACGCCAGCATTTCCTTGACGGTGGTCTTGCCATTACTGCCGGTCAGGCCAATCACTGTGGCCTGACTGCGGCTGCGGCTGCGGCAAGCAATTTCAATGAGCAGTCGGCGCGGGTTATCGACGCACCACTGCGGCAGATCGGCATCGACAAATCGCTCGACCAGGGCCGCTGATGCACCGGCCTGAGCCGCAGCAGCCACAAATTCATGACCGTCGACTGAATCACCCGGCAGCGCAACGAACAGGTCACCGGGCTGAATCGCCCGCGAATCAATGGCCACGCCCTCAATTAAGGCGTCCTCACCCTGACAGCGCCCCCCCAGCTCCGTAGTCAGCGCTTTAAGCCGAATCGCTTCCATCAGCCGGCCCTCCGCTGTTGCCAGCCAAGCACCACTTCACGATCGCTGAATGGATGCGCAATGCCAGCGATGATCTGCTCTTGTTCATGGCCTTTGCCGGCAATGAGCACGACATCCCCAGCGGCTGCACTGGACAGGGCATGCTCAATGGCCTCAGCGCGATCTTCAATGACTCGGCAATCCCCGGCATTCGCACAGCCGGCCTTGATTCGGGCAAGAATGTCTTCCGGGTTTTCCGCACGCGGGTTATCGCTGGTCAGCACCGCCACATCGGCGTGTCGGCTCGCGACCGCTCCCATCACAGGGCGTTTACCTGGGTCACGCTCTCCGCCACAGCCAAAAACACACCAAAGCTTTCCGCGCGTGTGTTCACGCAGCGCAAGCAACACCGCCTCCAATGCCCCGGGCGTATGGGCATAATCAACCACGGCGAGTGGCCCTGCGACTGTCACGAAACGCTCCATACGCCCTGGTACTGGCTGCAACCGGGATAAGGCTTGCAGCGCAGTCTCAACGGGCTGCTCATCCAACACCGCACCCAGAGCAGCGGTGGCATTCATGGCATTGAAACGACCGAAAAGCGGCAGGTGAACAGCGTGCGTCTGTGCCTGACAGCGCAGCGTAATATCCAAGCCATCCGCGCGTGTTTGCACTGACGATATCTGTAAATCAGCAGCCGCCTGCTCGCCATAACCCACAACTTGCAAATGGTCGCGTGCCTGCGTGGCTAGATCAGCGCCGATGGCATCGTCGAGATTTAACACCTGCCGACGCAGACTCGGCCAGGCAAAAAGGCGGCGTTTGGCGGCATGATAGGCTGCAAGCGTGCCGTGATAATCGAGATGATCTCGACCCACATAAGTGAGTATCGCGGTATCAAAAGGCACCGCATCCACCCGATGCTGAGCCAGCGCATGCGAGGAAACCTCCATCACCACCGACCGCACGCCATCGTCACGCAATACCGCAAGACTTTGCTGCAAGGTGACCGCATCGGCAGTGGTATGTGTGGATTCAGACAGCGCGGCTGGCCGCCCCCAGCCCACCGTACCAAGGACAGCGGCATCACCTTCAAGTGCCTCAAGCAACTGGACCACATAATGCGCCACCGATGTCTTGCCATCGGTACCCGTGACGCCGATCATCCGCATAGCCTGCGCTGGTTCTCCATAGAATCGTGCGGCTATCGCGCTCACCTGAGTGCGTAAGTCAGCCACCGGCAATGAGACGGCGCCCGAGGCCTGACAGCGCACGGCGATCTGAGTTGGATCGATGCCTTCGGCGACTTCCCAGGCTACAACCGTCACACCGGCCGCAAGCGCTTGATCAAGAAAAGTGATGCCATGCTGTTGGGTACCGGCCAACGCAAAAAACACATCACCGCGCCGAGCATGCCGTGAATCCAGCGTCATCCCGGTGACGGTGAGGCCCGACAAAGCCGGTGACGCCGCCCAGGGGGCAAACAAATGCTCGGCGTTCATTGGCCCGCTCATGGCGCCCCCCCGCCGGCAACGGTCACGCCACCGTCTTCAAGCGGCCGATCAGGTGTCACGTTATAGAGCCGCAGCGCATCACCCACGACCGCCTGGAAGACGGGGCCGGCAACGGGGCCGGCGTAATACTGATCGCCGCTCGGTTCGTCGATGGTGACGACAGCGATAAAACGCGGGTCTTCAACAGGGGCCATGCCAGCAAAGGTTGATATGTAGCGCCGTTCTGCGTATCCGCCCGCGATGGCTTTACGACTGGTACCGGTCTTGCCGGCAACGGCATAGCCGGAGATGGCAGCCTGCGTGGCAGTTCCGCCGCTGCGCGTTACCGATGACAGCATCTGACGAATTTCTCGAGCCAGCGCCGGCTCCAACACCGGTGTGGGCGGCGGAGTCTGCGCACCCACCAGCAAACGCGGCGTCAGCAACTGGCCATCGTTGGCAAACACACTATAGGCCCGAGCGAGCTGCAGGTTGGTCACCGACAGACCATATCCAAACGCGAGCGTGGCGCGCTCCACCGGGCGTCGCGAGGGAACTGGTGCGAGGAAGCCTCCGGCCTCACCCGGGAAGGCAACACCTGTCGGCTGCCCCAAGCCCACTTCGTTCAGGACCTGCCAGATCCGTCCCGGCTCCATCTCAAGCGCGAGCTGTGCAGCACCAACATTACTCGACTTACGTAAAAGCCCCTCGATATCAAGCTCGCCAAAATCGCGCACATCACGGACCTGATGTGAGCCGACACGCATCACCCCTGGGCTGGTGTTCAATTGTGAATCCGCGGTAAACAGCCCACTGGCAAGGGCAGCCGCGACAGTGAACGGTTTGGTCACCGACCCCGGCTCATAAATATCAGTGACCACCCGGTTGCGGTAACGCCCGCCAGTGATATCCGAGCGCCGGTTGGGATTAAAAGCTGGCTGGTTGACCATGGCCAACACATCACCATTACGCGCATCCATGAGCACGAGAGAGCCGCCGCGCGCAGCATTCCGCTCGACCGCTCGCTTCAGCTCCCGGTAGGCAATGTATTGCAGACGCTTATCAATGGTCAGTGTCAAATTCTGACCAGGCGCTGGCTCACGCAGGCGCTCAACATCCTCAATGGTCCGGCCCAGGCGGTCACGTAATACTCGCTTGGCGCCAGGCTCACCCGAGAGCCAGTCGTCGTAGGCAAGCTCAAGGCCCTCCTGCCCACGATCATCAATATCAGTAAAGCCCAGGACATGGCCGGTGACCTCGCCGGCGGGGTAGAACCGACGATACTCGCGCTGCAGGTGCACGCCGGGAATCTCGAGCGCCATGGCAGTTTCGGCCAAAGACGGATCAACATGCCGGCGCAGGTAAAAGAATTCTCGCGTCTGACGGGCTGCCAACTCACTACGCAGCCCCCCAACGTCCAGTCCCAACGCATCAGCCAGCGCGGAGAGTTGCTGGGTTGTTGCCTGGTCCAGCAACACCCCCGGCTCTGCCCACACTGAATCCACAGGGGCACTGATTGCCAACGGCTCGCCATTGCGATCATAGATAGCACCGCGGTGCGCCGGCAGGGCCTCAACTCGCAGATGACGCTGATCACCCTGACCCTGCAGGAAATCCCCTTCCAGCAGCTGGAGCGAGACCGCCCGCGACATCACAATCAGCGGCAGTGAAAGCAAGGCCAGCATCACCAGCCCCCGGCGCCATGCCGGCAAAATGCCGCCTTTGGCCTGTACCTGCCGATTCATCGCTTCCACTCCGCCTGCTCAAGCCAGAGCAGTGTGGTCTCATCCGCCGTTGGCCGACGCAACGAAAGCGCATCACTGGCAATCCGCTCAACGCGTGAATGCATGGCAAGCGCGCCCTGCTCCAATCGCAAACGTGACCATTCGGTATTCAAGGCATCCCGATCGCCGCGCAGCGACTCGAGCGTTAAAAACAGGCTGCGGTTTTGGTGTTTGACTTCAACCACCGCAATCGCCGAGGCAATCACAGCCACCGCCAGCAACAAAACCATCACTACCGGACGCTTCATGACAAACGCTCCGCAACTCTGAGCGTGGCGCTTCTTGCCCGCGGGTTGGCCGTGCATTCCTCAACACTCGGCCGAACTGCCCGGCCTATACGACGCAACCGCGGCTGGAGCTCCGGCGGGACAACGCCGACACCTGGCGGGAGGTTTCCAACCTGACTGTTGCGATGGATAAACCGCTTAACCCGACGATCCTCGAGTGAGTGAAAACTAATCACCACCAAGCGGCCCTCTGGGCCTAAGAGATCGCAAACCTCATCGAGCAGCCGCTCAAGCGAGGCGAGCTCATCATTAAGGTGAATACGTATTGCCTGAAAGCTTCTGGTTGCTGGATGTTTGCCAGGCTCTGGCCGCGGCACCGCCGCAGCAATTAATGCCGCAAGCCCGGTTGTGGTCTCAGGCAGCTCATCGGCATCCCGTGCCGCACAAATGGCGCGAGCGATGCGCCGGGCGAAGCGCTCTTCACCAAAATCCTTGAGCACCTTGGCCAGCGTGCGCTCATCGACACGCTGCAGCCACTGCGCGGCAGTTTCACCCGCCGCATTATTCATGCGCATATCGAGCGGGCCTTCTCGCAGAAAACTAAACCCGCGCTCGGGGATATCGAGCTGGGGCGATGAAACACCAAGATCGAGAAGGATCCCGGCCACCCGCCCAGCCAGTCCGGCTGCGCGCAAGTGCGTACCAAGATCTGCAAAATTTGCTTGCAGAATATGGCAGCGGGGATCATCGCCATGACGGGCCTGAGCCATGGCCACCGCGGCAGGGTCGCGATCCACCAACCAGATGCAGGCGCTTTCATCGAGAGCGGAGATCAACGCCATGGCATGACCGCCACGGCCATAGGTGCCGTCAACGTAGACGCCGCCGGGCTTCGGCGCCAGCCCATGCAGCGCCTCCTCCAGCAAAACGGGGCGGTGGTCCATGGCAGTATCGGTCATGGCTTCCCCTACAACGACAACGATTCAAGATCGCCTGGCAGTTCCTCGGTCTCGGCGGCTTCTGCCAGCCATTCATCCCGACGCTGCGTCCAGGCCGTCTCATCCCAGAGCTCAAACTTATTGCCCTGACCGATCAGGACGCTGTGTTTCTCGAGACCGGCAAAGGCTCGCAATGGCGCCGGCAGCAAAATACGACCGTTGCCATCCAGCTGACACTCGGTGGCATGACCGATTAACAGACGCTGCAGCCGTCGGGCGGTGCGATTGAGGCTAGGCAGACGCACCAGCTTTTGCTCGATGTGCTCCCATTCCGGCAGGGGATAAATCAAAAGGCAGTGATCCCGATCCACCGTTACCACGAGGTTGCCGTCGCAGAGTCCGGACAGCCGCTCGCGATATCGGCTCGGCAGAGCGATCCGACCTTTTGTATCCAGATTGATGTGGGTAACGCCCCGAAACATCAATTTTCCCCTGTGCTACCCGTGGAATCCATTTTCCACCACTTTTTCCCACTTCGGCACACACTCTAGACGTCATTCGACACAGCGTCAACCCGCCTGAAAATGAATTTTCTCCGTCATGACAGTAACTTACGGCAACCTCACAGGGGCGCTCGAAGCATAACGACCCGCCCCGAAAAATCGGTTTTTAAAACATTGAGTTAAAGGAAATGCGCGAGAAATCGCATTAAAAAGAAAAGTGGAAGCCGGCCTGTAAGCCGGGTTCTGTCGAAGGCAACCATTCATCTGGGATGCATGTCACCATGCACCTCATGCAACCTACCCGGGAGCCGCGCGGGCCACGCGTCTGCTCCCCTATTTGGTCTTGCTCCGGGTGGGGTTTACCGTGCCACAACGTGTTGCCACGCGTGCGGTGCGCTCTTACCGCACCCTTTCACCCTTACCTGATCCCCCAAAAGGAGGCCATCGGCGGTCTACTCTCTGCTGCACTGGCCGTCGGCTCACGCCGCCCAGGCGTTACCTGGCACCCTGCCCATTGGAGCCCGGACTTTCCTCCACACCCTAAGGTGCAGCGGCTGCCCGGCCGGCTTCCGCGACGAAGTATATCAGTCCACTGGGATTGCGGCGGCCCTGGGATAAAGGGTATTCACCGCCTCACCAGTCACCGCAGAAGCAATTCGAGCTGAGGCCTTGGCGCCGAGCCCCTCAGCACGCAGCATGGCAAGCAGATCGGCCGAGTTTACCTTGGCGGCAGTCGGAACGGCCTCAACCCCGGGTGCGACCACGATCACCAACTCACCACGCACCGTATTCAAGTCGGCGTTAACCTGCTCGATCACGGTTGCAAGCGATCCGGTGACGACCTGCTCGAAGCGTTTGGTGAGTTCACGACACAGCGCAATTTCACGAGCTTCACCCATCACTGCGGCTATATCCTGGAGTGTTGCGCGCAGGCGACGCCCGGCTTCAAACAAAACAATGCTATGTGGCAGGGCCGAGAGCGTGCTCAATCGTTCACGACGCGCCTTACTGCGCGCCGGCAGAAATCCCTCAAAGAAAAATCGGTCAGTCGGTAGTCCGGCGATGGAGAGTGCAGCAGTCACACTGGATGGCCCGGGGATTGCCACCACCTCGGCGCCGGCCTGACGCACGGCACGTACCAGCCGATAGCCGGGGTCACTGATCAAAGGCGTCCCGGCATCACTGACCAATGCCAGCGTTTCACCGGCAAGCAAAGCCGCCACCAGCCGCTCAGCGCGCTCCGCCTCATTATGCTCATGCAGGCTAATCATTGGCGTGTGGATGCCAAGATGGGCGAGAAGCTTTTGTGTCTGGCGGGTATCTTCAGCCGCAATGCGATCCACGTCATCCAGCACGTCGCGGGCACGCGCTGAGATGTCCCCCAGGTTGCCGATCGGTGTTGCCACCACATAGAGCTTGCCGGGCGCGTTTGACACGTTTGATCTCCGGAATCGATACTTTGAAACTCTCGGCCGGCAGTCTAACCGGTCGACCAACTGACCGCGAGGAACACCCTTGACCACTCTCCGTACGGCTTTTGCCATCATCGTTGCATTGTTCGTCCTCGCCGGTTGTGCCTCGATGATGCCCGGTGGTGATCCCCTCAGGGAGGATTTCCGCTCGCCGCAGCTCGACGACGCGGATGCAGCAATCGCGCTCGATGACTTTGTCAGTGCGGTCACACTGCTGCGAATGGCGGCAAATCAGACCAGCGGATCCGTCGCGACCGAGCTTGAACTGGAAGCCGCCGTCCTCGCCCTGACAGTTGAGGACACAGCAGTTGCGCAGACGCTTTTAGACACCAACCGCTGGGGCAGTGACGACCGCATCACGGCTTTACGCGATTTACTTGAGACGAGGCTTAATACCGGGTTAGATCCGGCAGCTCAGACGCAACAGCTGGCAGCCCTTGGGGGCTTGCTCTCCCCCAGAACTGAGCCTTGGCGGCTGCAGTGGTTGAGTCAGGCGCATCTTGCCGCCGGCGAACCCTTTGCAGCTGCGCAGGCCATGTTCGAAGCTACCGGAGCATCAAACTCGGCAGCGATGCAACGGCGCGTCGAGGCCCAGCTTTGGCAGGCGCTGATGCAGGTGCCTGTCGAGCAGCTTGCGCAACAGCGCGACCGATCGGCTGATGGGCATGAGCGCGCCTGGATGGATTTCGCCCTGGGTGTGAAGGCCCGACTGCTCGACCCAAACGCCATGCGGGCTTATCTGGTGCAGACGCAATGGCAAGGACCGCTGGCCTCGTCGCTACTGCGCGAGCGCATTGCCGCGGTGCAGCGCGCCTTGCTGTCACCGCCTCGCGCGGTCGCCGCCCTGCTGCCGTTGAGTGGGGACTTACAAACAGCCGGCGAGGCTATTCAACGGGGCATCCTCGCGGCCCATTACGCCACTCCCGCGCCAGAACGGCCTGAGCTGCGTTTTATTGATGTTGGATCCGCTGGTATGGACCCGGTCAACGCCTATCGTCGCGCAGTGGCCGACGGCGCCGGCATGGTGATCGGCCCCCTGTCTAAGCCTGCGGTCAATCAGCTTTTGACCACCACCGCTCCCGCGGTACCGATTATTGCCCTCAATCGCGCCGAAGCACCAGCGAAGCGATCCGATTTCTACCAGTTCGGCCTGGCACCGGAAGAGGATGCCCGAGCGATTGCGGCGCTGGCTATTGAGCTGGGTCACGATCGGCTGTTGACCTTTGGCGCTGCCGACAGCTGGGGTGGGCGCGTGGCTAAGGCCTTTGCGACCGCCTTTGAGTCGGCAGGCGGCGAGGTAGTGGCGCAGGCACGCTTCCCCCTCGAGCAGGAAGACCTGGCCGAGCCGATTCGTGCGCTTCTCGATCTGGATCGAAGCGACGAGCGCAGCGAGCGATTGCGCAGCATCACCGGCGAGCGCTTTCGCCACGAGCCTCGACGCCGGCAGGATATCGATGGTGTTTTCATCGCGGCGTTTGAGGAGAGCGCGCGGCTGATCATTCCCCAACTGCGCTTCCATCGGGGATTTGACCTACCGGTCTATGGCACCAGCCAAAGCTATCCGGTGTTTGAGAGCGAGGTTGCCAACGCCGATCTGGCCGGTATGTGGATTACCCGACTGCCCTGGCTGCTCGGGCAATTGGATGAGCCACTCGATCGCGCCATTGCCCTGCAACTTGATGACGCCTTCCCGGAGCGTCGACATGGACCTCTGACAGCACTAGGTATCGATAGCTATCGTTTGCTCTATAGCATTCAGGCGCTCGCGCTCAACCCCGCCCTGCAACAGACGGCTGCAACCGGACGCTTGAGTGTTGATACGGCAGGCCACGTGCAGCGCCAGCTGCCAGCCGCCCAAGTGACCAGCCGCGGACTGCGCCGGACCAATAATTGGCTGCCATGAACACCGTCGCACAGCAGACCGGCAAGGATGCCGAAGACCAAGCACGCGAGTATCTCTGCCAGCAGGGGCTGCAATGCCTAGAGCGCAATTTTCGTATTCGACGCGGTGAGATTGACCTTATTATGCTGGATGGGGACGAAGTGGTCTTCGTTGAAGTCCGCGCACGAGCCGGGGGTCAATTTGGCGATGGCATTGACAGCATCACTGTTGGCAAACGAAAGCGGCTAATTGCAGCTGCTGCAGGTTGGTTGCAGCGTCAACGACAAGAGCCGGCCACACGATTTGACGTTGTGGGCATTGACGCCAACGGCCAAGCGACATGGATTAAAGACGCTTTTCGCGTAGACGACTAAAACAAGATCAGGAAAGACATTGGTATGAATCCGAGTGAACGTATCGCCCAGCATTTTCATGAGAGCATCCAAACAAAACAGGTTGCCCTTGACCAGCTGCGCCCCTTTATCGAGAAAGCGGGTATTCGCATGGCGGAATGCCTGCAGCGGGAAGGCCGCATTCTGGCCTGTGGCAATGGCGGATCGGCGGGGGATGCCCAGCATTTCTCCTCTGAATTGCTCAACCGGTTTGAGATGGAACGGCCTGGACTGCCCGCGATTGCGCTGACCACCGATAGCTCAACGATCACCTCGATTGCCAATGATTATGACTACAGCGAGGTCTTTGCGCGGCAGGTGACGGCATTGGCTCATCCAGGGGATGTCCTGCTAGCCATCAGCACCAGCGGCGGCAGCGCCAATGTAATCCGTGCCATTGAGGCAGCGCATGATCGCGGCGCAACTGCGGTAGTGCTATCCGGGCGTGATGGTGGCCCCATGGCACTAAAACTTGAGGAGAATGACATTGAGATTCGGGTGCCGGCCGAGGTGACTGCACGCATTCAAGAGGTGCATCTGTTGGTCATTCACTGCCTTTGCGATCTCATCGACAGGCAGCTTTTCGGCCAGTAGGCGGTCGCGCTATTTTACAACCCGCAAGCCAGGGCGGTTCTGATCGGGGCCAGGCTTCTCGTCTTCTGGGGGTGATGGTGGTGGATCACCTTCGCCGTCCTCATTGCTAAAGAGCATACCGCGACCATTCTCCCGTGCATAAATCGCAAGGACTTCGGCCATTGGCACATAGACATGCCGTGACTGGCCCGCGAACCGGGCATCAAACAGCACAGCATCATTGCCTAAATCGAGCCCACGCACGGCCGTTGGCGAGACATTCAGCACCAGCCGGCCTTCCTCGGCATACTCCAGCGGTGCCTGAATATCCTCAGCTTCAGCATTGACCAAGAGATGAGGCGTGAGGCCATTATCGACAATCCAGTCGTAAAGCCCCCGCAAGAGATACGGACGACTTGGCGTCATAAAGACCTAGCGCATACCTTGTTCAGTAACCGTCAGGCTGGCCTGAAAAGGCTCACGCTCAAATAGCCGCCCGGCATAATCGGCGATTGCTTCGGCCTCAGACGGCAGCTCAACGCCGTAATGTCCCAGGCGCCACAGCAAGGGAGCGAGCACACAATCCATCATCGTGATCTCGTCACTCAAGAAATAGGCTGTTCCGGCACCAAAAACATCGGCGCTGGCGGCGAGACTCTCGGCGAGCTCTCGCCTGACTGCCGTACGACGACGTTTGTCCTGGCGCTCGAGTTGTGCAAGCAGACCGTACCAGTCTCGCTCGATCCGAGAGATCACTAGCTTAGCCTTGGCCCGTGAGACCGGATCAATGGGCATAAGCGGCGGATGCGGAAAACGCTCGTCTAGGTATTCGCAGATAACTCTAGCGTCATACAGCGCAAGATCGCGATCGACCAGCGTTGGCGTTTCCGCGTAAGGATTGAGGTCGGCGAGATCTTCTGGCTGAACACCTTCCGGATCGACTTCAACGACCTCTACGTTAATACCTTTTTCTGCCAAAACCAGCCGTACCCGATGGCTATCAAGTGCCAACGGGTCGCTGTAGAGGCCGATCGTTGAGCGCTGGCTAAGAAGCACAGCCTGCACGCCCAGATCCTCAGCTTGCCGGCTCAGTGGACATCCCTCCAGTACTCACGCTTCATGAAATACGCGAGGATCGTGAAGATCAGCAAAAAGCCAATCACCCAGACGCCCAATTCCTGACGCTTTGCCCGAACAGGCTCTGCCATGAATGCCATGAAATTGGTGATATCACGCGTGGCCTGCTCGTATTCTGCCGGGGTCATCGACCCCTGCTGCGCCTCAGGCAACTGGATATCAGCAACCTTCATCGTCCCACCCGCCTCTTCGTAGACGGGCTCCGGGACACCCTGCAACTGCCAGAGCACGTGAGGCATAGAAGCGTTCTGCAGCAGGGTATTGTTCCAGCCAATCGAAGCATCCGGATCAACATAGAAGCTGTTGAGATAGGTATACACCCAGTCGGCACCACGCGAGCGAGCCGTCAATGATAGATCCGGTGGTGCGGCGCCGAACCAACTGGACCCATCCTCTGCGCGCATGGCAGCGTTCATGACATCACCGGCCTCGTAGCTGCTGTCCCAGATCAGATTCTCTTCGATGAGCTCCATGGAGACACCCAGTTCCTCGGGCAGTGCGTTCCAGCGCACGAACTTTGCGGCATGACAGCCCATGCAGTTATTGGCAAAAAGCTGGGCACCACGCTGCAGAGAGCCCTCATCACTGACATCAACCTTGGCATCCATCAGATTGGCATAACCACCCGCCGCCAGAGCCGATCCCGAGAGCAGCGTGGCCAGCAGAATCAATACGAACTTTCTCATCACTCCGTCACCCTCTCCGGAACCGGTTTGGTTTTCTCAAACCCGAACGCGGTATAGACGAACAGGAAGGCGAAGAAACCGAAATACACCACGGTGAAGATCTGCGCCCATAGCGTCACCGTCAGGCCAAAATAAAGCTCAGACGGTGCTCGCAGCCCCAGGTAGCTCAACACGACAAAGGCAAAGGCGAACAACCCTAGGTTGATTTTGTGCCCAAGGCCGCGATAACGGATGGAGCGGACCTTGCCGCGATCAATCCAGGGCAGCAGGAACAGCAGGAAGATCGCTGCACCCATGGCCAGCACGCCACCAAACTTATCCGGCACGGCGCGCAGTACTGAGTAGAACGCCGTGAAATACCAGACTGGCGCAATATGCTCTGGCGTCTGCAGCGGGTTGGCTGGCTCGAAGTTAGGCTTCTCAAGGAAGAGTCCGCCCATCTCCGGGGCAAAAAAGACCACCGCGGCGAAGAAGATCAAGAACACACCCAGGCCAAACGTATCTTTAACCGTGTAGTAAGGATGGAACGGGATACCGTCTTTTGGCTTACCGTCCTTGCCTTTGACCTTTTTAATATCAACGCCATCCGGGTTGTTCGAACCCACCTCATGCAAAGCGAGGATATGGAAGACCACCAGACCGACCAACGCCAGCGGCAGCGCCACCACATGCAGTGCGAAGAAGCGATTCAGCGTGACGCCAGAGATGTTGTAGTCACCTCGAATCCACAACGCGAGATCTTCACCCACGAACGGAATCGCACCGAACAGCGAGATAATGACCTGCGCACCCCAGTAAGACATCTGGCCCCATGGCAGCAGATAGCCCATAAAGGCCTCGGCCATGAGCAGCAGATAAATAATCATGCCGAAGATCCAGATCAGCTCGCGCGGCTTCTGATAGGAGCCATAAAGCATGGCCCGGAACATATGCAAGTACACCACAACGAAAAACGCCGAGGCGCCGGTCGAATGCATATAACGAATCAACCAACCCCATTCGACGTCGCGCATGATGTACTCCACCGATGCGAAAGCGCCCTCGGCGGAAGGGTTGTAGTTCATCGTCAGCCAGATACCGGTCAGCAGCTGGTTGACCAGAACGATCAGCGCCAGCGAGCCAAAGTAGTACCAGAAGTTGAAGTTTTTTGGCGCGTAATATTCACCAATATGCTCGTTCCACATCTTGGTGAGTGGGAATCGGGCATCAATCCAGCCCAGCATTCCGCCTTGCGCTTTTGTTGTTGCGTCACTCATCAGGCAGCCTCCGGATCCTCTCCGACCACAATCACGCCGTCATCGGCCATGCGGTGCGGAGGCACTACAAGGTTGGTTGGCGCCGGCACACCTGCATAGACGCGACCGGCCATATCAAACTTGGAACCGTGACAGGGGCAAAAAAATCCCCCCTGCCAATCCGCATCCAAAGAACCGGCCTGCGGCATGTAAGAAGGGATACACCCCAGATGCGTGCAAATCGGCACCAGCACCAGAAGCTCGGGGTCGATAGAACGGTGAACATTCTGCGCATAGGCCGGTTGCTGTGACTCAACAGCGGACTCTGGATCGCGCAACTCGTCATTCACCGATGCCAGCGCCTCGACCGCGGCTTCAGAGCGACGGATCACCCAAACCGGTTGACCGCGCCAGCTGATATTTACCTTTTGCCCCGGCTGGAGCGTGCTGGTATCGACTTCTACAGGAGCACCGGCAGCGCGAGTCGTCGCGCTCGGGTTCCAATAGGCAAGAAAGGGTACTGCCGTGTAGGCCGCACCAACACCGCCGACAACAGAGACTGCACCGGTGAGAAAACGGCGTCGACTCTTGTTAGCGCCTTCCTGGGACATCTGGATTCCCCTACATGGGTAACGGACTCAAGGCGGACCATTATCTGTTGCAATTTAAGACTGGCCGCCCACCTGCGAGCGTTAGAATCCAACATCCGGCCTATTTCGTCAAGATTAAACCCCCACCAAAAGCCGTTCTCAGGCCCCTGAAACTTGCTTTCAATCAAGGGTTAAGCTCAAGCCGGATTGGGATCGTCGATAAACTGATGGGCAATGCCAAAATATTCAGCTAAATGCTCGCCAAGGGCCTTCACACCGCCGCGCTCTGTGGCGTGATGGCCGGCTGCCAAGTAATGCAGACCAAGCTCGCGGGCCTCGTGCGCGGTCGGCTCAGAGATCTCGCCGCTAAAATACGCATCAACGCCCAAGGCTGCTGCATCGGCGATAAAGCGCTGGCCGCCTCCGCTGCACCAGGCCACACGCTGAATCGGCCGATCACCGGCCTCCACCGACACCGGCTGCTGGCCCAGATGCTCTGCAAGATGGGCAGCAAACGCATCAAGATGCATTGGATTGGCCAATTCGCCCGACCAGAGCAGCCCGGGTAC
Organism: Spiribacter sp.; assembly: GCA_965658695.1. GTDB lineage: Bacteria > Pseudomonadota > Gammaproteobacteria > Nitrococcales > Nitrococcaceae > Spiribacter. The sequence continues at coordinate 94,190 of CBFHTR010000001.1, read as the reverse complement.
ACCACCTGCTGTAACCGGTGCATCGGGGGTAATCCCAAGCACTTCAGCAAGCTGAGCGTTATTGCCCCATTGCGGGTGGACATCCAATGGCAGATGCCAGGCAAACAAATTAATGTCCTTGCCAAGCAACAGCTTGATTCGTTCGGCCTTCATGCCGGTAATCGGTGCCGGCTCCCCCTTCCAGAAATACCCGTGGTGAACCAGCACGGCATCCGCACCGGCCTCAATAGCATTGACAAGAAAACGCTGCGAGGCAGTCACACCAGTAACCAGGCGCTGAATCCGTGCACGGCCCTCCACCTGCAATCCGTTCGGGCAGTAGTCCGCCAACCCTTGGGGGTCGAGATGCTGCCGCAAATAAGCGTCGAGTTCCTGACGGTGTACCATTCTTATTTCGCTATCCTGAATAATGAAGAAAAAGAGTATAGAAGATGGCCCTGCGACGATTCATCCGCTTTCTGCTGAGCTACATGTTGGTCGGACTGGTGGTAGCCATCGGCATCGTCTGGTTAGCACCAGGCTGGATGCAGCCTCCAGCGCCCGCGACTGATGCGCAGACAATCGATGAGGTACCGGCCGAGACAAGCGCAAGCAACACCTACCCGTTCTCTTATGCTGATGCTGTGGGCAAAGCCGCGCCGTCTGTGGTTAACATTTACACCGCCACGCGTGATCCCGACCCGCGCAATGCGCTACTCAACGGGCCGTCTTTCAATGAACTCTTTGGCGAGCGCTCCGAGACTGCTGAAGCGCCACTGGGGACCTCACTCGGCTCTGGCGTCCTTGTCAGTGCCGAAGGGCATCTGCTGACCAATCATCACGTCATTCGCGGTGCGGAACGGATTGAGGTTTTGCTTGCCGACGGACGTACGGCATCGGCGCGGATAGTCGGAACCGACCCGGAATCAGATCTCGCCGTACTCCAAGTGGCGGATCCTGGACTACCCCATATCTCGTTGACGGCCTCCGATGGGCTTCAGGTTGGCGATGTAGTCTTTGCCATTGGCAACCCCTTTGGCGTTGGGCAGACCGTGACCCAGGGGATCATCAGCGCGCTTGGCCGCAGCGAGCTGGGATTGGCGACATTCGAGAATTTCATTCAGACCGATGCCGCCATTAATCCCGGCAACTCCGGTGGGGCGCTGATCAATGCGCGCGGCGAAGTTATCGGCATCAACACCGCCATCTTCAGTGAGAGCGGAAGCTCCACCGGTATCGGTTTTGCCATTCCTGGCAATCTTGCTCGCGCCGTACTGGATGACATTATCGAGCATGGCCGTGTCATTCGAGGCTGGATTGGCGTACAGGTTGTCGATGACGGCAACGCCGGTGCACTGGTCGGCGACATCCTGCCCAATGGCCCGGCGGATATCGCGGGCCTGCAGTCAGGCGATCGGATACTGGAGATGGAGGGCGAGCCCATCGCTTCAGTCCGTGAACTGCTCGATCGAGTCACCCGGCGTGACCCTGGTGATGTCATCGAGCTGATGGGAGCCCGCGCGGCCAGCTCCGTGCAGTGGAAAATCACAATCTCTGAGCGACCCACTAATCTTGAACTAAGCGGGCCGCAAAGACCGCCTTTACGCTGAATCCTTCGCGCTTGCCTGATAGCGGTATTCTGCCGAGCGCGCATGCGCTGTCAGGCCTTCGGCATGCGCCAGCTGCGAGGCAACAGGGCCGAGCGTGGCCGCGCCTTCTGCCGAACAGCCCACGATGCTGGTCGATTTGCAGAAATCCAGAACACCCAGCGGTGAGGCAAACCGCGCTGTGCGCGAGGTCGGCAGCACGTGACTCGGCCCGGCGCAATAATCGCCCAGCGCCTCTGGGGTATAGCGGCCGAGGAAAATAGCACCAGCGTGATGAATGGCCTCCGCCAGGCGCTCAGGCTCAACAACCGAAAGCTCAAGGTGCTCAGGTGCTATGGCATTAGCAATATCGGCGGCCTCAGCGAGATCGCGTACGCAAATTAATGCGCCACGCCGCACCAGTGACGCCCGAATAATCTCGGAGCGCTCCATCTCCGGCAACAGCCGCTCCATCGCCGATTGCACGTCATCGAGATAGCGCGCCTCCGGGCAAATCAAAAGTGCCCGGGCATCTTCGTCGTGCTCTGCCTGTGAAAACAAATCCATGGCGATCCATTCCGGATCAGTCTGTCCATCACAGATCACCAGTATTTCCGACGGGCCTGCCACCATATCAATGCCGACATGACCAAACACTCGCCGTTTCGCCTCAGCGACATAGGCGTTACCAGGGCCGACGATTTTATCCACGGCAGGAACAGTGGCCGTGCCAAAAGCGAGCGCTGCGACAGCCTGGGCACCTCCGAGCAAAAACAGCCGATCGACGCCGGCAAGGGCAGCTGCGGCGAGCACCATGGGCGCAATCTCACCCCCAGGGGCGGGCGCCACCATGATGATTTCATCAACGCCGGCCACGCGCGCGGGAATGGCATTCATCAGCACGGAGGACGGATAAGCCGCCTTACCACCCGGGACATAAATTCCTACCCGCTCAAGCGGGCGAATCTTTTGCCCAAGCTGTGTCCCGTCGGCCTCGGTGTGCGACCAGTCAGTGGGCCGTTGATGCAGGTGGTATTCACGAATACGCGCCGCAGCCGTCTCCAGTGCTTCGCGATCAGCAGCAGCAAGCCCCGCCAACGCCTCTTGGCAGCGTTGCAGTGGCACTTCAAGCTCAGCGGCATCATCGACAGTCAGGTCATCGAACTTGGCGCTAAGCGCACACAAAGCCTCGTCGCCACGTACGCGGACATCCTGAATGATTTCCGCCACGGCCGATTCAACACTATGCGTGGCGCCATCGTCCCAATCTGTCAGGGCCCTGAGCCGTTCAGCGAAATCCGGCTGGGTTGTACTCAGCCGTTGTATCTCAAGCATGTATTCACCTGTTTTGCTGGGTACCAACAACGGCCTCAATCCGCTCAAGCAATGGCCGAATTCTGCGATGGGAGAGTTTCATCGATGCTTTATTGACCACCAAACGCGAGCTGATATCCGCAATCAATTCAAGCGGCGCCAAACCATTAGCGCGCAGCGTGTTCCCGGTATCCACCAAATCAACAATGGCGTCAGCAAGGCCCACCAATGGCGCCAGCTCCATTGAGCCATAGAGCTTAATCAGATCGACTTGACGTCCCTTGGCAGCAAAATGGCGCCGGGTGATATTCACAAATTTGGTTGCCACCCGAATACGGCGGCCATCAAGACTGGCATCCGGGCGGCCGGCGACCATTAGCCGGCAGCGCGCGATACCCAGGTCGATTGGCTCGTAGAGCCCATGACCGCCCTGCTCCATCAGCACATCCTTACCAGCGACACCCAGGTCGGCGCCACCATGGGCGACATACGTCGGCACATCGGTAGCGCGAACGATAATCAAGCGCACCGTTGGGTCGGTGGTTGGCAGCACGAGGTTGCGGCTTTTCTCTGGATCCTCCAGCGGCTCGATCCCAAGGGGCTGCAGCAGCGGAAGTGTTTCTTCAAGGATGCGCCCTTTCGACAGGGCAATCGTCACAGAATCAGGCATTTTGACGCGCGATCTCCCCTGGCATGCGACGGATATCGGCGCCTAACTGCGCCAGCTTCTCCTCAATGCACTCGTAGCCGCGGTCGATGTGATAGATACGATCAACCAGGGTGTCGCCTTCGCTCACTAGTCCCGCCAAGACCAGGCTGGCCGATGCCCGCAAGTCAGTAGCCATGACCGGCGCTCCGGTCAACCGCGCCACGCCGTTACTGATGGCCGTGTGGCCCTCAAGCCGGACATCGGCGCCCATGCGCTGAATCTCGAGCACGTGCATAAAGCGGTTTTCAAACACCGTCTCCGTGACCATCCCCATGCCATCGGCGACGGCATTGAGTGCGCAGATCTGCGCCTGCATGTCGGTGGGAAAAGCCGGGTAGGGGGCCGTGCGCACGGTCACCGCTTTGGGACGCCGCCCATGCATGTCCAGGTCGATCCAGTCCTCGCCTAAGTCCACTTCAGCGCCGCTTTCGCGCAGTTTGCTGATAACCGCATCCAATAGATAAGGCGCTGTGTTTTTCAAACGGACGCGCCCACCGGTCATCGCCGCTGCGACAAGGAAAGTGCCTGTCTCGATACGGTCGGGCAGAACGTCATAACGTGCGCCCTTGAGTCGTTTTACGCCCTCAATGGTGATGGTGTCGGTTCCAGCGCCGCTGACCTTGGCGCCCATGCTGTTCAGGCAATTGGCCAAATCCACCACTTCCGGCTCACGGGCGGCATTTTCAATGACGGTTGTGCCCTCGGCGAGTGTCGCGGCCATCATGAGATTTTCCGTACCGGTAACGGTGACCAAATCCATCACCAACCGCGCGCCTTTCAAGCGGGTGCAGCGGGCGCGAATATAGCCATTCTCAACACTAATTTCCGCGCCCAGAGCGCGTAGGCCTTCAACATGCAGGTTGACCGGTCGACTACCGATGGCACAACCACCCGGCAGAGAAACATCCGCTTCGCCGTATCGTGCCAGCAGCGGGCCCAACACCAGAATGGAAGCCCGCATGGTTTTCACCAGCTCGTAAGGCGCGTGGCAATTATCAAGTCGGGTGGGATCAAGCTCTACCCGCATGCGTTCATCCACCGTCAGCCGCACGCCCATTCGGCCAAGCAGCTCCATGGTGGTCGTAACATCATGTAGATCCGGGATATTGCCGATGACCGAGGCCTCGTCCGCCAGCAGCGTCGCCGCCATAATTGGCAGGGCGGCGTTCTTGGCACCGGAGATGCGAATATCGCCGGCAAGGGCATTGCCGCCGCGAATCAGTAAACGTTCCACCCGCTCAGTCCTTTTCCGCTGCGGCTTGCGCCGGGGTTAATGTCCGCATGGAAATAGCGTGCAGAACCTCGCTGTCGATATGTGCCTGCAACAGGTCGTAGACCAATCGATGCCGCCGCAACAACGGCAGACCGTCAAAATCAGCGGAAACGATTCGCGCCTGGAAGTGCCGCCCGTCTCCGATTACTTCTATCTCGGCATCCTTCAGTCCCGCCTGCAGCAGGGCGCGAATGGCTTCGGGTTCCATCATGACTCAGTCGTCTCCGTCATCTTGGGCTGTTAACCCCAACAGTGTATCAACCCCGCTGATGCGCGCGAGCCGAATCAGACCAGATGGCGCATTGATTAAAATGAGCTCGCCACCCGCCGCCTGTAATTGCCGCTGCCATTCCAGCAAGAGCGCAAGCCCGGCGCTATCCACCGCCTCCAGCGCACCAAGATCGAGGCGATGCGCACCGTTTGCCACAGGCAAGTCGGTCACCAAGCGGCTGACCGCTGTGGCCCGTAGCGCGCCGCTGAGACGATAGCCCTGGCTGGCATCACCAGTGAGTGTTGCCATTAAAGCGTTATTATCGGCCTGAGCCTGCTGGTTCAATCTCCATCTCCAGCGGACTGGTTATAAAGGAACTGGCCAACGATATCCTCCAGAACCAGGGCTGAGCGGGTCAGCGTGATTTCATCCCCCTCGGCCAGAGAGCCCGGCATACCCCCCGGCTCCAGCGAAATGTACTGCTCACCCAGCAATCCGGACGTCCGAATGCTTGCGGCGGTGTCACTGGGAAGATCGTTGAACTGGGCATCAATACTGAGCGTTACCCGAGCTTCGAATCGTGCCGCATCGAGCGTGATGGCCTCGACACGGCCAATTTGCACGCCACCCAAATTCACTGGCGCACGCTCACGCAGCCCACCAACATTCTGGAAGTAGGCATACACGGTATAGCCATCGGCACGCTGAAAAGCGGTGATATTGCTTACCTGCATGGCAAGCACAAACAGGGCGGCAAGCCCGGCGGCGACAAAAGCGCCCACCGTGATTTCCATACTGCGCGTATTCTCCACCTGGACTTCCTCCCTTAATCAAACATCAGCGCGGTGAGGACAAAATCAAGCCCAAGCACCACTAGCGAGGTCACTACCACCGTACGTGTCGTCGCCCGACTGACTCCATGCGAGGTGGGCAGACAATCATAACCGTTAAAAACCGCAATCCAGCCGGCTGCCAGGCCAAAGAGGATGCTCTTAATCAGACCATTGAGCACGTCATCAACAAAACTCACCTGGGCCTGCATTTGCGACCAGAACGATCCACCATCAATACCCAACATGGCGGTACCCACCAAATAGGAACCGATGATCCCCAGCAGCGTGAAGATCATCGCAAGCAGCGGCAATGAGATCAGGGCAGCGAATAACCGCGGTGCACAAATCCGCCGCTCCGGATCCACCGCCATCATCTCCATACCGGAGAGCTGCTCGGTGGCTTTCATCAGCCCAATCTCGGCGGTCAGCGCGGAACCCGCGCGGCCGGCAAACAGCAGCGCCGTCACCACCGGGCCAAGCTCACGGGTTAATGATAATGCCACCAGCACACCGAGTGACTGCTCGGCACCAAAATCCACCAACGTGTAATAGCCCTGCAGGCCCAGGACCATGCCCACGAAAAGGCCGGAAACCAGGATGATGACCAATGTGAGTACGCCAACAGAGTAGATCTCGCGCAGCAGCAGCCCAGGGCGACGCACCATCTCGCCAATACCCAGCGACACACGCAGCAGAAACAGCATCGCCCGCCCCAGCGTCGCGACCGTTTCTAAGGTGCCTGCACCCATGCGCTGCAGCATCGCTGTCATCTGCGCTCAAACCCCAAGTCATCCGCCATGGACGGCGCCTGGTAGTGGAATGGCACCGGCCCATCCGGCAGCGCCTGGACAAACTGCTTCACCCATTCCGACTGACTTTCCCGCAGTGCTTGGGGGGTGCCGGATTCAACAACTTGCCCCTCAGAGATCACATAGGCGCGATCGGCGATGCTGAGGGTCTCATCAACATCATGCGAGACGATAATGCTGGTTAACCCCAGCGCATCATTGAGCTGTCGGATGACTTGCATTAGCGCGCCCATGGAAATGGGATCCTGACCGGCAAAAGGCTCGTCGTAGAGCATCAGCTCCGGGTCGAGGGCAAGTGCCCGTGCCAATGAAACGCGTCGTGCCATGCCACCCGAGAGTTCAGCCGGGTAAAGGTCACGAGCACCACGAAGCCCGACGGCCTGCAGTTTCATCAGAACAATATCGCGAATCAGCGCCTCGGGCAGGGCCGTGTGCTCACGCAGCGGAAACGCCACATTGTCAAAGCAGGTCATGTCGGTGAATAGCGCACCGCTTTGAAATAAGACACCCATACGGCGGCGCAACCGATAGAGTGCGCGGCGCGACAAACGCCCAACCGATTCCCCGGCCACCTGTACTTCTCCGGCCTGTGCCCGCAGCTGACCACCAATTAACCGCAGCAATGTGGTTTTGCCCGTCCCACTCGGGCCCATGATGGCGACGATCTCGCCCCGATGGACGCTGAGATCAATGCCATCAAATAACCGCCGGCCACCGCGACTGAAAACCAGTCCGCGAATGTCGATCAATGCATTTTCCTGCGTGCTGGATGGGGTTGGCGACATGCGTCTGCGCTGCTTGCCTGAGGGCTGACTGAATAAGCTGCGAGTATCCGACAAGGCATGATGGCGGTCAAATGGGGTATGGTGCCGCTTTGTCTGCCAAACCTGCGCACATTCATGAATCTCTTTTTGCTGATTGCTCTGATATTAATCGGCTTTATCGCGCTGGCCTGGAGCGCAGAGCGCTTTGTTGAAGGTGCATCAGCAACGGCTCGCCATCTTGGCGTGTCACCGCTTTTAATCGGCCTTACAGTGGTTGGCATCGGTACCTCACTACCAGAGATGCTGGTCTCAGCCATTGCCGCGCTCGATGGCAATTCAGGCCTCGCCTTGGGTAATGCGCTGGGCTCTAATGTCGCAAATGTGGGCCTAATCCTCGGCATCACCGCACTGGTCTCGCCGCTGGCCATGCGCTCGGGGATACTGCGCCGCGAATTCCCCCTGCTGATGCTTGTTGTCGCCGGCACCGGCTGGCTGCTCATCGATGCCACACTCACACGCCTCGACGGCATCCTTCTGCTTGTGGGGATGGTTGCTGTGCTCAGCTGGATGGGCTATCAGGCAAGCCGCCCCGCCAGCGAGACAGATGTCATCGCTCGCGAGGTGGAGAGCGCGATACCACCCGATATGCCGCAGCACCGGGCCACTATCTGGATGGTGCTGGGGCTCATCGTACTCATCGCAAGCTCCCGGTTGCTGGTGTGGTCGGCTATCGCATTGGCCACACAGCTCGGTGTAAGTGATCTGGTGATCGGTTTGACCATCGTCGCCATTGGCACCAGCCTGCCGGAGCTTGCCGCATCCATTGCCAGCGTGCGCCGGGGCGAGGATGAACTGGCCATTGGCAACATCATCGGTTCCAATCTGTTTAATCTGCTGGCCGTGCTTGGCATCGCGGCGGTCATCGCTCCGTTTTCGGTAGCAGGCGTGAGTCTTGCCCGAGACTACGGCATCATGACCGCATTCATGCTCTCAATTGCCATCATCGGCTTTGCCGTCGGCAAACGAGGGCAAATCGGGCGAATCGAAGGCGGGCTGTTACTCGCCGGGTTCGTGAGCTATCAGGTACTACTGTTTGTCATGGGACGCTAATGGCCGAGCAAAAGCCCTTGAAAGACGAGGATCTCTGCAGACTTGGTCAAGCTGTCATTGAGACCGAGGCGAAGGCCGTCGAGGCGCTGAAGGGCCGGATTGACAAGCATTTTGCGCAGGCTTGCCGGCTTTTGCTGGCCTGTCAGGGGCGCGTTGTTGTTACAGGCATGGGTAAATCCGGCCATATTGCCGGCAAGCTGGCCGCCACCTTTGCCAGCACCGGCACGCCAGCTTTCTACGTCCATCCGGGAGAAGCCAGCCATGGTGATCTCGGCATGATTACCCGCGGTGACACGCTGATTGCACTCTCTAATTCGGGGGAGACCGAGGAGATCAATCAACTGCTGCCACTGATCAAGCGCCGCGAAACCCCATTAATCGCGCTCACTGGTAAGCCGGACTCGACTCTGGCGGCCGCCGCGGATGTGCATTTGGATATTGGAGTTGACGCCGAGGCCTGCCCGCTTGGGCTGGCACCAACCGCCAGCACCACTGCGGCACTTGCCATGGGCGATGCCCTTGCCGTGGCACTACTCGATGCCCGTGGGTTTACCGCCGAGGATTTTGCACTGTCCCACCCCGGTGGAAGACTGGGTCGACGGTTGTTGCTGCGTATTGATGATCTCATGCATACGGGAGACGCCATCCCGCAGGTCAACGCACAAACCCCAGTTGCCGAGGCCTTGCTCGAGATGACACGCAAAGGCCTGGGCATGACCGCGGTTGTTGATGAGCAGCAACAGGTAACCGGCGTGTTTACCGACGGCGATCTACGTCGGGCTCTGGATAAGGCCATCGATGTCCATGCCACAGCGGTGAGCGCGGTTATGACGCCGTCACCCCGCTGCATTGAATCAGGGCTTTTGGCTGCAGAGGCACTCGCACTCATGGAGCGCTACAGCATCAATGCCCTGCTGGTGACCGATGCACAACAGCGTTTGGCTGGCGCGCTAAATATGCATGATCTACTGCGCGCAGGCGTGGTGTAAATAATGCAGCGTCGCATGGCCTTAACACTGGCTCTGGCGCTTGCCCTCGGCGCTGTGTTGTTGTGGCGCTTTTTTGATCAGGCCCCGGCTCCGCAGCCCTCCCCCGCCAATGACGGCCTGGCAATGACTGCCTATGCCCGCGCCGTAGAATTCATGGCCACCGACGAGCAAGGCGAAGAGGCTTGGCGAGTGAGCGCACCGACTGCACGCTATTTTGAGGCCAGTGATCTTTGGCAACTGGACACCCCAAGCTGGCGCATACAAACCGAAGAAGGAACACCCTGGCTGGGAACGGCAGACCAGGCCCGTAGCTGGGATCAAGAGAGAAAAGCCAGACTTACAGGTAATGTCCGCTTGCGCCAAAATAATCCCAATGGCGAGACCACACTGACCACCGAGTGGATTGAAATGCAATTGCCAGAGCGCTTTGCCGAGACCAGCGCGCCGGTTCAACTGCGCTCACCGGCGTATCAGATTGATGCAACGGGCGCTCGCGTCTGGCTTGCTGAAGAGCGCATTGAACTCACCCATGACGCCCGAGGCCGTTATGAAGAGAATCGCTGACTATTTCTTCTCATGCTTAACACTAAGCCTGCTGGCATTGGTCTGGAGCACTCCCTCGTTGGCCCAGGGCGACTCGCAGGCGCCAGCGCCCCCGGTTGAGCTCAGTGCCGACAGCGCCGAAGTCAACGATGCCAGCGGCATTAGCATCTATCGTGGCAATGTGGTGCTCACGCGTGGGCGCATGAAAATTACCGGCGCCACGATGACGGTCATCACCAACGAGACCCGAGCACTTGAGCGAATCGTTGTTGAAGGCAGCCCGGCCGTTTATACCGAGACCCTGCCCGAGGCACCTACCCGCCAGGCCGAGGCGCCTCGCATGGAGTATTACGCCAGCGGCCCGGAGCGGATTGTTCTGCTTCAGGGCGGGCGCTTGTGGCAAGGCGATAATGAAGTCCTTGGCGAGACTATTACGCATTACCCGGGTGAGCAGCGAACAATTGCCGAGGGCGGCGCGAGCGCCGACGACCGCGTGAATGTCACTGTTTACCCGGAATCGGATGAGTCGCCATGAGCGAGAGCCTGTTACGCGCCGAGGGCCTGTGCAAGCGCTTTCGCGGCCGACAGGTGGTTGAGGATGTCTCCATTGCCCTTGCCGGTGGTGAGATCGTTGGCCTGCTCGGGCCCAATGGCGCCGGCAAAACCACCAGTTTTTACATGATCGTCGGTCTGATCCGCGCCGACGAGGGCAGGATTACATTAGATGGGCGGGATCTGACACGGGCTGCGATGCATGATCGGGCGCGACTGGGGATCGGTTATCTACCGCAGGAGGCTTCCGTATTCCGTCGCATGTCCGTGGAGGATAATCTGCTTGCGGTACTGGAGACCCGTCCCGGGCTCGATCGCGACGCGCAACGGCGCCATGCTGAATCACTCATGGAAGAATTCGGCATCACGCATCTGCGCACTCAGTCTGGCGTGAGCCTCTCCGGTGGCGAGCGTCGTCGCGTGGAAATTGCGCGAGCATTGGCCGCGGAGCCGCGTTTTATCCTGCTTGATGAGCCATTTGCCGGGGTTGACCCGATTTCCGTGGGAGAGATTAAAACCATCGTCCGTCATCTCGCCGGCCGAGGCATCGGTGTCCTCATCACCGATCACAATGTACGAGAGACACTGGGCCTTGTGGATCGCGCCAGCATCCTTAACGAAGGCCGAGTCATCGTCGAGGGTGACGCAGAAACAATTATGAATGACCCACAGGTCCGCGCCGTTTACCTCGGTGAGGACTTCAGACTTTAGTGGTAGCCAGTCAGCAACAGGCGGGGTTACTCTGGGCAGACGGCAGATCGCACAGATAACGATGAAGCAATCCTTACAGCTCCGGGTTGGCCAACACCTGACCATGACACCGCAACTGCAGCAGGCCATTCGCCTGTTGCAGCTGCCGGCGGCTGAGCTGAATCTGGAGATTCGCGAGGCGCTCGAATCCAACCTGATGCTGGAAGCCGAAGAGGAGACCGAGGCCACCGCAACCCCCGAAGAACAATCAACCCAGGAAGCCGCTGTTGTTGACCCCTCGGAAACGCCGCTCGGCAGCGATGCACAGGATGCCGTCCGACTGGGGGAAGATATCCCGCTGGATGAGCGCTGGGATGAACCGATCAGCGGCATGACCAGCTACAGTGCGCCAGAAACGGGTTCCCTGAACGATCTACTGGATAACCGCGCTGGCCCCGAGGCATCGTTACATGAGCATCTTAACTGGCAGATTGAGCTCTCGGCACTCAGTGAACGTGATCAGCGTATTGCAGAATTCATCATCGATGCCATCGATGAACAAGGTCGACTGAGTGAGACGCCACAGGCACTGGCCTCGGCACTGCCCGATGATTTGCAGGCCGAGATTGATGAAGTCAACGCCGTGCTGCCGTTTATCCAGCACCTCGACCCCCTGGGCGTTGGTGCACAGGATGCGCGCGAGGCCCTACTCATTCAGGTCAATGCCCTGCCCCCATCCACGCCGGGGCGCGATATCGCACAAGTGATTATCGATCAGCATCTGGAATTGCTCGGTCAGGGCCCGTCAGCCGCGCTAAAGCGCGCGCTTGGCGTCAGCCAACCGGTCATCGACACCGCCGTACACCTGATTCGCGGGCTCGATCCGCATCCAGGCTCGGCCTTTGGTGAGACCCGAACAGAATATGTGATCCCCGACTGTCTCGTGCAGCGACTCAATGGCCGCTGGGTGGTTGAAATCAACCCGGAGGCCTCGCCAAGGCTGCGAATTAATGATTATTACGCAAGCCTGATCCGCCGCGGTGACCAAGGCTCTGATAACAGCCTGATGCGGGAGCATCTGCAAGAGGCCAGATGGCTGATTAAAAGCCTGCAATCACGCAACGAGACATTGCGCAAAGTGGCTGAGTGCATCGTTGAGCGCCAACAGGCATTTCTGGAACATGGGGAAGAGGCGATGCAGCCGCTGGTGTTGCGCGAAGTCGCCGAAGCCATCGACATGCATGAGTCAACGGTCTCGCGGATCACAACCCAAAAATACATGCACACTCCGCAGGGGACGTTGGAGTTTAAGTTTTTCTTCTCTAGCCACGTACCCACTGCTGATGGCGGCGAATGCTCGGCAACGGCCATTCGCGCCCGCATCCGGCGGTTGGTGGCGGCCGAAGACCCGGCAAAGCCACTGAGCGACGCCAGACTGACGGATATTTTGCAGGAACAAGGCATTAACGTGGCCAGGCGAACCGTTGCCAAATATCGCGAAGCGATGGGCATTGCATCCTCAACAGATCGCAAACGCCTGGTCTGACAATGCTAAAGCGAGGGGTTTCATGAACATTGATCGCAACGGTGGCGGGCAAATATGACCAACGTATCCGATCTACTCACCGAGGCGCGGACAAAATGCGGCGCCGAAGTCTCGAGCAAGAAACGTGCACTCGAGCAGTTGAGCGAACTGCTTATGGTCGATCAGGGATCGACTGACGAGACGGTGCGCTCGGTCTTTGAAGGACTCTGCGTACGCGAGCGGCTGGGCAGTACGGGACTGGGCCGCGGCGTTGCCCTGCCGCACAGCCGGGCCGCCGACATCGAACAGCCCCGAGCCGCTATTATGCGGCTTGCCGAGCCGATCGACTTTGACGCACCCGATCGTGGGCCTGTCGACCTGCTCTTCGGTCTGCTTGTGCCCGAGCATGGTAATGACGAGCATCTGCGCATCCTCTCGCGGCTCGCGGAAATGTTCCGTGACGAGGCCCTCTGCAGCCGACTACGGCAGTGCTCGAGCGATGAAGAACTCTACGCCACCATCAGCCAGTGGCAGGATGCAAAAGACACGGAATGAGCGGGATCGCCGGCACTCTGGTGGTTGTTGATAGTTACGGCGTGTTGCTGCGCGGGCCGGCGGGCAGTGGTAAGAGTGACGCGGCACTGGCGCTCATCATGTCCGGCCAGCAACTGGTCGCCGATGATGCCGTCATGCTGCGGCAACGTCGGGATGATGTCATGGGCAGTGCACCGGATGCCGGGCGCGGCTGGCTCTATTTACGCGGCCCCGGCATGATGCACATACCAACGCGGTTTGGCGCCGATTCCATCACTCGTGAATCGCGTATCGATTTGGTGGTCGATTTGACGGCTACGCCGCTGGCGGATGAAGTTGACGGCACCTGGGAGACAACCCGAATCATGGATATTGCCTGCCCACGCATTGCACTCGCCCCCCATCGGCCCATCGCCGGACTGGTGATCGCTGCGGTGACCTGCCTGAAGCAGGCCATCCATGGTCAAAGGCCGGTGCAATGCGCCTGATTATCGTCAGCGGACTCTCTGGCTCGGGCAAAAGCGTAGCCTTGGCAACGCTGGAAGACGGCGGATTTTACTGCATCGACAACCTGCCGGTGGCATTACTGGACGCCCTCGGTCGCCATATCGCCGAGACGCATCCCCAAAATGACTATGCCGTCGGTATCGATGCGCGCAACCGGCCGGAGTCTCTGGCGGAATTTCCACGCATTGTTGATGATCTGGTGGCCCGCGGGCTCGACGCCGAAATCGTGTTTCTCGATGCCGATGATGCCACCTTGCTCAAACGCTTCTCCGAGACGCGTCGGCGACACCCACTCAGCGATAGTGAGACCTCCCTGGTTGAGGCCATTCAAGGAGAGCGGGAGTTGCTCATGCCCCTGCATGAGCAAGCCGATCTGACCATCGACACCAGCCGCACCACATTGCATGAGCTGCGCGCCATTGTCCGTGGGCGACTCACTGAAACCAGCGCTCATCTCTCCGTGCAGCTTGAGTCTTTCGGCTACAAACATGGCACACCCACTGATGCCGATTTCGTCTTCGACAGCCGCTGTCTGCCCAATCCGCACTGGGAACCTGAGCTCCGACCTTTGACCGGACGCGACCAACCGGTGATCGAATTCCTCGATGCCACCCCCGTTGTTGGGCGCTTCCTTAATCAGATTAAAGGGCTGCTGGATGATTGGCTGCCCGTTTTTGAGGCGGAGAATCGCAGTTATCTGACCATTGCCGTCGGCTGCACCGGCGGTCAGCACCGCTCGGTTTATCTCATCGAGGCATTGGCAGCCCATTTGCGCGCCCAGCGAGTGAATGTGACGGTGAGGCATCGGGAGCTGGCATGAGCGCCGGTGTCCTGCTGGTCACTCACCCCGGGGTTGGCGATGCCTTGCTCGCCACAGCACAGACCATTCTCGATGAACTGCCGCTGGCAACCGCCACCATCAGCCCGAATGAAAACGAGCCCATTGAGCAAATGCATGGCCGAGCGGATGCGCTGCTGCAGCAGCTCGACCAGGACAGCGGTGTCCTTGTGCTCACCGATGCTTATGGGGCCACGCCCGGCAATCTCGCCGTCGCTCTGGGTCAAATGCATGGCTACCCGGTCATTACCGGACTCAATCTGCCCATGCTCCTGCGCGTGATGAATTATCCGTACTTGCCGGTCCAGACATTGGCAGAAAAGGCCATACAGGCGGCAAAAGAGAGCATTTTGGAGGCAACAGCGCGAGGCCAGGGACGGTGAGCGAACGCATCACGCGTCAGACCATCGAGATTGAAATCATCAATCGTCTGGGGCTACACGCCAGAGCAGCGGCACGATTTGTCTCGGTGGCAAGTGACCATCAAGCCGATGTTGAAGTCCACTTTGCTGGTCAAACCGCCAACGGCAAGAGCATTATGGGCTTGATGATGCTGGCAGCCAGTCAGGGCAGTTGCCTTCAGGTGACGGCCGAGGGCGCAGATGCCGAGGCGGCATTGCAGGCATTGGCCGCCCTTTTGGCGGAGCGCTTCGGCGAGCCGGACTAAAACGGACCCAAACAAGCATGAGCGAAGAGCGGGAAGACAAACACGGGCGGCTTGCCGAGACGGTAAGCGGGCTACTCCAGGGCGGTACCGTCCCGGAGGCACGTCGTATGCTCAACGCCCTGCATCCCGCGGAAATTGCCGATCTGCTTGAATCATTTCCCGTTGCAGAGCGCAAACTGCTCTGGGAACTGGTTGACGAGGAGAACGGCGGCGAAGTCCTGCTCGAAGTCAATGATGAGGTGCGCAGCGGGCTCATCCAAGAGATGGACGACGAAGAGCTGCTTGCCGCCACCTCCGGCATGGACATGGATGACCTTGCCGATTTTATGCAGGACCTGCCGAAGACCCTGACCGGCGAGATCCTGCGCTCAATGGATAATCAAAACCGGCAACGCCTCGAGGCGGTCCTTGCCTATCCTGAGGACAGCGCCGGTGGTCTGATGAATACCGACACGGTCACGGTCCGGCCGGACGTGAGTCTCGATGTGGTACTGCGCTATTTACGTATGCGCGGCGAAATGCCCGAGCTCACGGATCACCTGTTCGTGGTCAGTCGTTTTGATCATTTCCTTGGCATCCTCCGTGTCAGTGATTTATTGACCCGCGACCCCGCCGGTCGCGTCGAAGATCTGGTGGATACCGAGGCCGTAGCCATTGCCGCAGACACACCCGCGAGGGAAGTGGCCAAAATGTTCGAAGACCGGGACCTGATCTCGGCACCGGTTCTTGATCATCGTGGCCGACTGATCGGGCGTATCACCATCGATGACGTGGTGGATGTGATTCGCGAGGAAGCTGAACGCTCAATCCTGAATATGGCCGGGCTTGGCGAAGAGGAGGATCTGTTCGCGCCCATCTGGAGCAGTACTCGACGCCGAGCCCTATGGCTTGGGATCAACTTGCTCACTGCATTACTTGCCGCGTATGTGATCGGCCTTTTCGAAGCCACAATCGAGCAGATCGTCGCGCTAGCGGTGCTTATGCCCGTGGTCGCCAGCATGGGCGGTATCGCGGGCACACAGACGCTGACGCTGGTGATCCGGGCGTTGGCCCTGGGTCAAATCGCTTCCCGAAACACCCGCGCGCTACTTTTTAAAGAACTTGGTATCGGCATGCTGAACGGCCTGCTCTGGGCGGGCATCCTCGCCGGCATTGCCATTCTGTGGTTCGGGCAGCCTGCCATTGGCGTGATTATCGCCGCGGCCATGGTGATTAATCTTGGCGTCGCCGCGCTCACCGGCGTTGGCGTGCCACTGGCACTCAAGCGCCTGGGCATTGACCCTGCACTCGCCGGTGGCGTGGTACTCACCACGGTCACCGATGTCATCGGCTTTATGGCTTTTTTGGGATTAGCCACAATCTTTTTGCTTTAATGCCGAATCCTGAATTCCGCTGAATTCATTCCTTTTACTGAAAATCATTATTTTTTCAGTGATTACCCCCCATTCGAACTATGCCAAAAAGGGTATGCCACAAAGGCTCTTTTTCTACCGCTAAATGATCCCAATCAATTGTTCATAACAACTTATGATTCGCCGTCACCCGAAAGCGCGTAGAAAGAGGTTTGCGGTGAAAAATATGATGGACCACATCACCACCGCTCATAACGAATAAAGAGGTACACCATGGAAAGGAATGCATATTTTCAAAACCTGCAACAAACAGGTACACACGGGCGACCGTCAATTCGCTCAGGTCTTTTACCCACTGCTCAATCGGAATTGCAAAAAGCACTATTACTTTGTGATGCAACCATTCAAAATCGATTATTAGCAAAATACCTGCAAGATTATGGTATCTGTCGAGTACATCTCGGCGCACCTTCTCAATTGAATGCACTTCTGCAATGTGAAAACCCGGCGCTGATTCTGCTGGATATTCGCAGCAATGATCGTTGTGTCGCTGACATTTTGGGCAATGGCCGGGAACAAGCCCAACGCCCGCGCAGCGCTACACCGATGATTCTGATCAATGTGCCAACCGGGGTCGAAATGAGCCAGTTCGTCACCCGCAAAGATATCGTTGCCGGTTTTCATGACAATGAACCGGTTGAACAACTCCTGGCCAAAATCCGCAGCCTGCTGCATCCCGAGCACAGTCGCAGCCGGCGTCACAGCGAAATCCCCAGCGAGGCGCTGACCAGAAAAGAGATGGCCGTATTGCGTGCACTAGCCCTGGGGTTGAGCAATGACCATATCGCCGACCAGCTCTCCGTGAGTCCGCATACAGTCAAGACACATCTCTACAACGCTTACCGAAAGATCGGCTGCACCAATCGCGTTGCCGCGGCTATGTGGGCCCAACGCACGCTACAAAATCCCGGGTTGGGATAATTCAACGATGGTTAGGCAAACCGGCCGGATCACCGGCTGGATGGCCCTGTTCGTCTCCATCGTTAGCGTTGCCGGCGCGGGAATAACGATGGCGGCTGACGCCAATGACCCAAGACTAGAAGATCACCGACCGCTTGAAGCACCGCCGGTCAACGGCGGCGTCATTGAAAATGATGGCCTTGAGAACATGGTCATTCAGCGAACCGTGACAGCCCTAGGTGACCGCTTCTACGACGCTTTTGCCAGTCAGTGGCGCGCGCAAAGCGTGATTGCCCGAGGTGTGATCACCATCGAAGAGCGCCCCTGGATGACAGAGGGGACCGAGGTGATTGTGCGTTTTCAAAACCAAGTCATCCACCGCACCCGGGTGCGCCCGCGTAACCCCGGGCCTGAGGAGACTGCCGCGGCAAGTGTGGCCATCGTCAGCGACATGATCGCGCGCTATCAGCGCCCGCTTGGCAATGACCGCACACCACCCGGCAGACTGGAGGAATAACCATGCGATATCGATCTACCACAATTGCCAGCCTGCTGTTATTGGCGCTCACAGGCTCGATCACACAGGCGGAATTAACCTATCGGCCGGGCATCAGCAACGATCCAGGCCTGCAATCACAGCGCTTTCAGCGAGCCGCAGCACAAGACACAACCCGCAGCCCTGCGGCCGCGGCGCGCCGACCGCCACGTACTGCCCTGGAGCGGCTTGAAGATGACCTAAGAGCCCAGCTGGTTCGGGATATCTCCCGCCAAGCCGCCGGTGTCCTCGACCCCGATAGCAGCGAAGGCAGCGCACTCCTGCGATTCTCCGGTGTTGAGCTCAGTCTTAGCGAAACCGCAGATGGCAGCGTGAGCATCATTGCCTTCGACCCAAATACCGGCGAGGAAACCGAGATCATTGTTGGAGGCTTGGAGTGATGCATGCACTGAAAGTGTTAGCGCCCCTTGGCCTGACATTAACTCTGATTGGCTGCACCACACTCAATGCCAATCAACCACCCGATTGGTCAAATATGGAAGCTGCCGGGCTATTGGACGCTACACCCACCTACGGCGATTTACTGGCCCTGCCGGAACCAGTCGGCGTCATTCCCGCGGCAGTCTACGGGTTTCGTGACCTCACCGGTCAATATCGCGAATCACCCAATAGCAACCTCTCCACTGCGGTTACTCAAGGCGGCGGCAGCTTGCTTGCCGAAGCCCTGCTGCGCTCGGGCTGGTTTCAGCCGGTCGAGCGTGAAGGCCTGCAGGATTTGCTCACCGAACGCCGGGTGGCAAGACAACGTGACGCCCGGCTGGGCAATCTGGCTGATGCCCGGGTGATTTTTGAAGGCGGCATCACCGGCTATGACAGCAACACCAGCACCGGGGGATTTGGTGCCAGCTATTTTGGCCTCGGCGGCAGCGAGGCCTATGTCATCGATCAGGTCACGGTCAGTCTGCGCGCAGTCAATGTTGCCACCGGCGAAGTTCTCGCTGCAGTCACCACGACCAAGACCATTTATTCCTACGAACTCGAAGGCGGCCTGTTTCGTTTTGTCCGCAACCAGCGGCTGCTGGAAACCGAGGGCGGCTATACCTACAACGAGCCCCGTTATCTGGCGACGCATGATGCCATTAACGCCGCACTCATCCATTTAGTTGTCCAGGGTATCGAGCAGAACCACTGGCGTCTGGCGAACGCCGCTGACGCCAACGCACCCGTGATCGTTGCCTATCGCCAAGCCTTTGCTGAGCGGCAGGCCAATGCCACCGACAACATCCGCCGGGATGAGTAACTCGGCCCTGGATTTCACGCAGATTCCGTATTCCGGCGCGTCACGCGGACTCCTAATCTGATCTTGCGCCCACAACCAGGGCGCAGTCTTCAATCTCGTTTCAAGAAACGAAGGAGTCCAAGAGATGACGAAATATCTACCCACACTGTCTGCCGTCTCCGTTGCCCTTTTGCTCGGCATGGGATCGGCAATGGCGGATAACGGCAACGGACATGGCAACGGCCACGGTGGCGGCCACGGTGAGAGTGGCTTTGGCGACAATCAGGTGACCATTAACCAGAGTGATGATTTCAACATGGCGAGCGTCTCCCAAGAGGGCCGTGAGCTTGAGGCCACGATCACTCAGAGCGGGCTTTTTCAGACCGCCAATGTGGAACAGGAAGGCCGGGCCAGTGAAGTCACCATCGAGCAGTCTGGCACTGCCAACTACGCCGATGTCAATCGTCGTGGCCGTGACGGCGACGTGACGATCACCCAGGAAGGCAGCTATCAGCGTGTAGACGCCATTCAGCGAGGCCGTGAAGGCAGCATGGATGTCGACCAGCAGGGCAGTGACAACTATGCCTGGATCGACCAGCGTGGCCGTCAGGGCACAATCGAGCTGATGCAGGATGGCTACTACAACGTCACTGACATCGTCCAGCGCGGTAACGGCGGCAGCATTGCGCTGTCCCAGGATGGTGATTTGAACTAC
This sequence comes from Spiribacter sp., assembly GCA_965658695.1. GTDB lineage: Bacteria > Pseudomonadota > Gammaproteobacteria > Nitrococcales > Nitrococcaceae > Spiribacter. Next base: position 73,955 of record CBFHTR010000001.1, on the reverse strand, counting down.
ACCTACGCCGAACAGCGTGGCCGCGACGGTGAAATCGACATTCTGCAGGCCGGCTCCCTGAACCGCAGCGAAGTCTGGCAGGCCGGCCGCGAGAACAGCATGGATGTCATGCAGGATGGCTTCTGGAACGAGGCCTATGTCTTCCAGGCCGGTCGCGAAAACATGGCCGATGTTAACCAGACCGGTTCCTACCACGTTGCCATTGTCGAGCAGTCTGACCGCGGTAATAGCGCCATGGTCAACCAGACCGGCTTTGCCAATGTCGCCTATGTCGAGCAGAGCGCGCGCTAATAAGGCGCTCACCCGGCCCTGTCGCTCGGCACGAGCGGCAGGCCATCCCGATCATTGCAAATGAGGATTGGCAAGATGATAAATATCAGCCACGAATATGGCCGGGGTTTTCGACGGCATTTGGCCGGCACAACTCTGGGTCTGCTGGCGATGTTAAGCCTACCGCTGGCAGGGGCACAGCCCGATACAGGAATTCGCGCCTGGGTGAATTTCGAACAACAGGGCGAGGCCATTGTCGTTCAGGGTTTCGCGCGCTCCAGCACACACGTAAAGGCTCGCTATTCAATGCGGGTAGACGCCATTAGTGATGGTGGTCGCAGCCGCAGTCGCAGCGCGAGTCACCTGCGCCTTGGCCCCCAGGATGCCAACCTGGGACGCATCGCCATTGACAATGGTATGCATGGACGGCTGGAGGTTGAGCTCACGATCGAAGCAATGGATGGCCAGCGTCTGCGGATACGGGAGTTTTACCCCAAGCCGGGCACTTGGGCCGGCCATCAGGATGCTTCAGCGATCGCGGTGCGATCATGAAACACCACTACTTACAGCGTGGTCTGGTCTCTCTGGTTAGCCTGCTCGCTTGCACGAACCTACCTGCCGAGTCAGTCACACCGGATTTGGCACCACCAGAGCTGACCACACCCTTATTAGCGGGATTAACCGGCAATACGGCGCGCATCGACCAGCATGGGCTCTCACACTGGGCGGCCATCCACCAATTTGGTGCTGGCAATCAAGGCCTCATCATGCAGTACGGACGCGAGCATACGGCCTACATCGAGCAGGCGGGTGATGGCAATATGGCCAGCATCTTGCAGTTTGGACTGATCTCACAGAGCGCCGGCATTACTCAGCTTGGCGACGACAATCAGGCCCGCATTGAGCAGCGTGCCGGGACGCGCACGGATATCGACGTCCTGCAACGCGGCGATCAGATGCAAGTGGATATCACGGTACGACGTTAACCCCATGCCAACCCCCCGGCAAAGCCGGGGTGTGGTTCGCAGAGCTATTCAAAAATGCCAGCGCAACGCGGCACCCAAAGCCTCGAAGTCAAATCCGGGTTCACTGGCATAGTCCACCGCGTCCAGCGCAAAACTCCATTGCCGATTAAGCTGCCACTGTGCACCTAGGCCAATACTGACCCCAGAGGCGGACGGCGATTCGTCGTTATCCGAGGCAAAGCGCGGTCGAATCACCATTTGCACCGAGGAATATCCAGCCAGTGCGTAGAGGTCAAAATCTTCCCCAAAAGAGCGGTTAATACGGACAAAAACGCTATCCACCGAATCCAGCTCTACCGTGCGGCGGCTGGCGGTATTCTCCTCGCCCATCCAGGCAAAATGCGCCTCGACACCCAGATGATCGGTGAACATCACACCGCCCACTAGTCGACCGCCGATGGCGTCAACATCTTCGCCCGCTCCCTCGTACTGCCAAGGCAAGATGCCGGCACCAACATACGCATCATGGATTGCATTGACCTGGGCGGCCGACGGCAACATAAAGGCACTCAGGCAGACGCCCAGCAGTGCCTGTGATGGTTTTTTCGTCACGATCTTTCCCTCCGCTTGCTGAATATCGAAGAGTCAGACTGACGTACCGACAACAGGTGCGGCGCAAGCCAGAAGATACAGAAGGATTAATGAGCCCAAACCGCGACCGGTCAGGCGTAAGTGGTGGCTACGGGTGGATTCGAACCACCGACCCCATCATTATGAGTGATGTGCTCTAACCAGCTGAGCTACGTAGCCGATGCGACAAGAGCGGGAAGTATCCAGAGCGCCGGCAGCGCTGTCAAATCCCGCATGCCTTTGGTGCTAGACATTAAAGCGGAAGTGACAGACGTCGCCTTCCTGCATGATGTAATCCTTACCCTCCAGACGCATTAAACCCTTCTCCTTCGCGCCCTGCTCGCCGCCGGCGGTAATATAGTCATTAAAACCAATCACTTCGGCGCGAATGAAGCCGCGTTCAAAATCGGTATGGATGCGGCCGGCTGCTTGAGGCGCTGTCGCGCCAGCGGCAACAGTCCAGGCACGAACCTCTTTGGGGCCTGCCGTGAAAAATGTCAGCAACTGCAGCAGCGCATAGCCATGGCGGATCAGGCGGTGCAAGCCCGGCTCCTCGAGTCCATACGCCGTGAGCATCTCCTGCTGCTCTTCGGCATCGAGCTGCGAAAGCTCAGCCTCAATCGAGGCACATAAGGAAACAACCCCGGCACCCTCACGTTCAGCCAGCGCCTCGACAGCAGCAACAGCACTATTATCAAGGGCATCCGCTTCGTTAACATTGGCCACATACAACACAGGCTTGGCGGTGAGCAGATGCAATTCCCGGCACAGTCGTGTGGCAGTCTCATCCAGGCTCTGCGCCCGCACCGGGATACCCTGATCCAGCGCCTCTGCCATCTGCTTGAGGACATCACGCGCGGCTACCGCGTCTTTATCAGCCGACTTCGCGCGTTTGGCATAGCGCTCCTGCGCTCGCTCAACGCTCTCAAGATCAGCCAGCAGTAATTCGGTGTTGATCGTTTCAATATCCGCGATGGGATCGACCCGGCCTTCAACATGATGGACGTCTTCGCTCTGAAAACAACGCACCACATGCGCGATGGCATCGGTCTCGCGAATATTGCCAAGGAACTGATTACCAAGCCCCTCACCCCGTGAGGCACCGGCCACGAGCCCGGCAATATCGACAAATTCCATCGTGGTGGGCAGCAGGTTCTGCGGCTGCACCAGCGCTGCCAGCTGATCCAGACGCGGATCCGGCACCGGGACAATGCCCACGTTGGGATCGATGGTGCAGAACGGATAGTTCTCAGCCGGGATTTCATTGCGCGTCAGCGCATTAAACAATGTCGATTTGCCTACATTGGGCAGGCCGACGATGCCGCATTTAAATCCCATGATCCGGTTCTCTATTCAATGTTTTTGGTTGTCTGTTTGCGTGTGCAGCCCGCGCTGAGCGGTTTCCCAGTCGCCTTCAACCAGCGCTGGCAGTACGCGCAGGCCCTCTGTGATGGCTGTATCAATGGCCGTGCGTTCTGATTGGCTTGGCGCATGCAAAACGTAGGAGACCACCTGATCACTGCTGCCGGGATGACCCACTCCCAATCGCAAGCGGCTAAAGTCTCGGCTGCCGAGTGCCGCCATGATGTCGCGCAGGCCGTTGTGGCCACCATGACCGCCGCCATACTTCAGCCGTCCGGCACCAGCGGGTAAATCGATCTCATCATGCACCACCAGGATGGCGGCAGGTTCGATGCGATGAAATCGCGCCAATGCAGCAACTGATCGCCCACTGTGGTTCATATAGGTCATTGGACAGAGCAGATGCACATCCTCTTGGCCCGGGCGTCGCCAACGCCCGGCAAGGCCTTGGAATTTGCGCTCAGGCCGCAGCTCAGATCCAGTCTCTGCGGCAAGTTGCTCAATCAACCAGAATCCGGCGTTATGCCGGGTACCGGCGTACTGCGCCCCCGGGTTGCCAAGGCCAACGATCAATCGCACAGCTGCTGCATTCGCGCTCATGAAAGGCCTCGCCGACTTGGCAACACGGGGTACAGGCAGGCTGGATCAGCCCTCTTCGCCAGCGCCCTCGGCGCCGGCTTCGCCACCACCCTCAGCGGAGGCTTCGCCCTCAGCGTCTTCTTCAGCCTCATCACTGACCTTGCGCGGTGTATGAATGCTCACGAGCACTGGATCGTGGTCGGTCTCTGGATCAAGCCCAGGGAACTCAACTCCCTCCGGCGGCGTGATCTCGGAGAGATGAATGGAGGCGCCCAACTCAAGCTCGGCGATATCCACCTCGATATAAGCTGGCAGATGCTCAGGCAGACACTCGACATCCACCTCAATGGCATCATGATGGACAACGCCACCGCCCTGCTTGACACCAACAGCCGTCTCTTCATTGAGGAAATGCAGCGGCACATGCTGACGCATCTTCTCGCCTGCCTTGATCCGCAGCAGATCCATATGCGTGACCAGTGGCTTGAAGGGGTGGCGCTGGAGGTCCTTGAGGATGACCTTCTCCACCGAGCGCTTACCCTTGACCTTCAGATCGATGATCTGTGAGAAGAAGGCCTCCTCACGCATCAGACGCAACACCTGCTCTTCATTAAAGGCGAGCGATGCCGGCTCTTTGCCGGCCCCATAGACGATGCCAGGAATCTGCTTCGCGCGACGCAGGCGGCGGCTCGCACCTTTGCCCTGGTCCTCACGTGCAGTGGCATCCAGTTTCAATTCAACGGACATTTAATTTTCTCCATATAGACCCCCGCGACCAGAGGCCGTTACATACGATCAGTCGACGAACAACTCGCTGACTGACTCATCGTTACTCACCCGCCGCATGGTCTCGGCGAGCATTTCCGCCAGCGAAAGCTGACGAATTCGGCCACAGGCACGTGCCGGTTCGGACAACGGAATGCTGTCGCTGACCACCAGCTCGTCCAGATGACTGTTCTCCAACCGCTCGATTGCCGGGCCGGAGAGTACCGGATGCGTAATATACGCGACCACTTTTCCGGCCCCGCGATCCTTGAGCGCAACTGCGGCCTGGCAGAGCGTGCCGGCCGTATCAATGATGTCATCGACGATAATGCAGGTCTTATCTTTGACATCACCAATGATGTTCATCACTTCAAGCTCATTCGCCCGGGGCCGACGTTTATCGATAATGGCCAGATCCGCATCGTCAAGCCGACGGGCCACCGCACGAGCACGCACCACACCGCCAACATCCGGCGATACCACGATTTTATCGGTATGGGTCTGGCGCCAGATATCACCCAGCAAGACCGGCGAGGCGTAAACGTTATCCACCGGGATGTTAAAGAATCCCTGAATCTGATCGGCGTGCAGATCGACGGTCACTACCCGGTTAATTCCGGCCGTGGTAATCATATCGGCTGCAAGCTTTGCGGTAATCGGGACGCGCTGCGAGCGCGGGCGCCGATCCTGACGCGCATAACCATAATAGGGGATGACCGCGGTAATACGGGCCGCCGACGAGCGCCGCAGCGCATCGGCGATTACCAGCAATTCCATGAGATTGTCATTGGTGGGTGCGCAAGTCGGCTGGATAATAAACACGTCATGCCCACGGACATGCTCGTTAATTTCAACCTGAACCTCGCCGTCACTGAAGCTCGAGACCATAGCGTCGCCAAGCCGAATCTTCAGATGGGCGGCCACGGCTTTGGCCAGCGCTGGGTTGGCGTTCCCCGAGAACACCATCATGCTTCCGTTTTCCATGCCGGTGGCACCCTGCTATGAATTCTTAAAATGGCTGGGGCGGCAGGATTCGAACCTGCGCATGCGGGGATCAAAACCCCGTGCCTTACCGCTTGGCTACGCCCCAGTTGTTAGTGCCCTTCAGCGCCAAGACGGCTGACGAGCGGCGAATGGTTGCTGGCCTGACACACCCAGACCGTCCATCGTTCCCGCAACTGCTCGGCCGCATCCTCTGCTGCCTGCCGATCACTGAAAAGCGCGAACATACACCCCCCAGTGCCCGTCAGCATTGCCGGCCCGTAGACCGATAACGCATCCAGCGCCTCACTCACCGTCGGATACAAACGACGAACCACCGATTCGCAGTCATTTTTGACCTGCCCGACGCTAAGGTCGCGTATTGTCGTATGGGGGCTGTGGCGTGTCAATTTGGCGTCTTGAAATACCACAGCAGTGCTAACGGCCACCCCTGGATCTAGCAGTACAAGCCATGGACGATCTGGCGCCATGGGCAAGAGCCGATCGCCCACCCCCTCGGCCCAAGCGGCCTGACCGGCCACAAACACCGGGACATCCGCGCCCAAACTGAGCGCCAGCTGCGACAATGCTTCACGATCAAGCCCGCAGCCCCAAAGCTGATTTAACGCGACCAGCGTCGTGGCCGCATCCGATGAACCGCCGCCCAAACCACCACCTGCCGGGATGCGTTTTTCAACCTGTATCACCGCACCGCGTTCAATGCCTGCAACCTGCTGCAGCGCCCGGGCGGCGCTGACCACCAGATCATCGGCGGCAGCAAGCCCGGGTAACCCGCCCCGACGCTGGATTTCCCCATCATCGGTAATGGCAAAATGCAGATGGTCAATCGGCTCCACAAACTGAAAAAGGGTTTGCAGATTGTGATAGCCATCCGCCCGACGGCCGGTGATCCGCAAAAAGCGATTAATCTTGGCCGGTGCCGGCCAGTGCTGCGACCAATTCATCAGAGCCCGATTATCCAATCGCGAACCAGCAGGGTGAGTCGGGCGCCCTTTCCCGAGGCTGTGATTCGCCCCGGCAGACTAAAGCCCGAGTGTGCCTGATAGTCAGTCAGCTGCACTTGCCATCCCGCCTGTTCAATACGCCTGACCCGACCTTGTTGATCAATCAATACGCTGCCACCAATTTCGGGGGCAGGTTGGCCCATCAACCAATACCGCAGATAATCCACTGGCAGGTCATAACCACTCACCTCAGCGAGCAGGGTACGGGCATCCTGCGCTGCATAACGCTCTCCGGCTGCGGTGGTCAGTACAACACCGTCCGTACCCCCCTGCAGACGCAGACTGCCGGCGCCCAACGCACCTCGCAGATCAATCCGATAGTCCGAGGGCGTTTGACGCCAAACCAGGCTTGCCGTCCCACCCTCCTCGTCAATCGCCAGTGCAGCACGCGCCCGCAATTGCCAGGACTCAGGCGTTGTTGGCGCTGTCCAACGCGCAGCGGCCACCTCGCGGAGTTCAGCAACGGGGGCCGCCGGTCGCAACGCACAGCCAGCCAGCAGCCCAATCAGCAACAACGCGAGCAGCAACCGCGCCAGACGCCTTACCGCATTCACGGATCGAGTCGCTCCAATGTCTCGCGCAAAACAGGATGCGACGGGTCATATTCCTGCGCCTGGGCCCAGATGCTCCGTGCCTGCTCGTGACGGCCGAGCACCCAAAGCACTTCGCCTAAATGCGCGGCAATCTCGGCATCCTCGGGCAGGCGCTCGTGCGCAAGCTGCAGATAACCCAAGGCGGCCTGCAGATCGCCTTCACGAAATGCCGCCCAGCCCATACTGTCAATAATGGCCGGGTCCTGCGGCTCTAGCGCATAGGCGCGCTCAATAAGCGCGGCACCCTCCCCAGTCCGGTCAGTTTGATCGACCAGGGTATAGCCGAGTGCATTCAGTGCCCGCGCATCATTGGGCCGTGCCATGAGGATATGGCGTAGGTCTTGCTCGGCCGCCGCAATCTCATCGCGCATAACCTGGGTCATTGCCCGGCCATAGCGCAATTCCAAATCATCTGGATGCGCTGCGAGCGCTCGGTCGAATACCGCAAGACTTCGTCCAAGCGCTCCCTGGCTGCGCAGAAAACCACCCTCCAGCAACAGGGCCCGAGCTTCCAGGGCCGGGTGACGGGTACGCAGCCGCTCGAGTGCCTTCATTGCCAACGCCACCTCACCGACCTCCATAGCCAGAATCGCGGCATTACTGAGCGTGCGGGGGTTGTCGTCACCGGCGGCCATTAACTCGCGATAAACTGCCAGCGCATCGGCATCGCGCTCGAGCTCCAGCAGCGTTAAGGCATATTCACGACGCAGCGCCTGATTATCCGGTGTCTCCTCAAGCAAGACCGTAAACGCATCTAATGCTGCCGGGATCCGGCGCAGTGCCAGCAGGACATCGATTCGCAGCAAACGCGCGGTCACCCAGTCAGGTTCACGCGCCAGAACGCGATCGACTGCATCCAAAGCCACCTCCGGCGATCGCTGGACAAGGGCGATGCGGGCCAGCGCCAGCTGCGCGGCATTGGAGTTTGGGTAATCCGCAGCAATCGCCGCCATCACGACTAGGCTGTGATCGCGCAAAGCATCATCCATGAGCAGCGCACCCAGTCGGGCCATGGCTGTCTCACGATCATCGCGGGTCGCCGGCAAACTGCGACGCAGCGTTGCAATCGCCGCTTCCACCTCACCATCACGCAACTGCAAAACACCCAGCAACTGCCGGGCATCGCCATTCTCGGGTGCCAGTTCCACCCAACGTGCCGCCAGATTACGTGCTCGCGCCGGCCGCTCAGCGAACAGCGCAAGCTCCACCGCCCGACCCATGACTGTCGGATCAGTTATCGCATCTGAATTCTTGGCATAGATTGCACTGGCCTGATCAGCATCACCACGGACACTGGCCAGTTCGGCGGCGAGTATTTGCTCAATCATCGCACCACGTTTCGTCGATGGCGCCAGGGTGTCGTCCAAGCGTACATCCGCCCGATCAGTCGGGTTTATGGGTGATGATGAAATTGAGGCGCAACCGGCCAGACAGAGCGTGACTGTCATCACGCCGAGCCATCGGTGCAGGCAGGAAAAAAACCCGCCGTACTGAGCATTGCGATTGGTCAGGCTGATCATGCAACAACTACTATACTTGTGTTGCAGCGGTACTGCCCTACAATCTGCAACGTTTTCAACCAACGGATTTCCATGCCCGTCGTCACCCTCGGTCTTAATCACAAGTCAGCGCCACTTGCGGTCAGAGAGCAGGTTGTACTGCCCGCGGAGCGGCTAGACGCCGCATTGGCCGCGCTTGCCTCGCGACCGGGTGTGCGCGAGGCCGCTGTGCTATCGACCTGCAATCGCACCGAAATCTATGCGGTACTGGCACCCGAGGCCGAGCCCACGATCCTGCAGCGTTGGCTCGAGGCCGAACAAGGCTTGGAGCATGACTGGCTCAATCAATATCTCTACACCCTGCACGATGACGCCGCCATTAGCCATTTACTGCGCGTCACGGCAGGACTGGATTCGCTGGTCTTGGGCGAGCCACAAATCCTTGGACAGGCGAAGGTGGCCTATCATTCCGCCTCGCGCAACGGATTGCTGGGTCAAATACTGGAGCGTCTGTTTCAACATGCCTTCGCCGTCGCCAAACGCGTGCGCACCGAAACTGATATTGGGGCCCATCCCGTCTCCGTGGCCTTTGCCGCCGTCACGTTGGCAAGACAGATATTTGGCGCGCTGGAGACACGCACCGCTTTGCTGATCGGCGCCGGCGAGATGATTGATCTGACCGCTCGGCATTTTCAAGAGCAGGGCATTCAACACATCATCATTGCCAATCGAAGCCGTGAGCGCGCCGAAATCATCGCCGAGGTTTGCGGCGGAAAAGCCATCGGGCTTGATGAGATTCCCAATTTTCTGTCCCGTGCTGACGTTGTGGTTTCCTGCACGGCAAGCAGCGAGCCGATACTCGATCGCGCCACCGTTAAACATGCGATCAAAAAACGCCGGCACGAGCCGATATTCATGGCTGATTTGGCTGTCCCTCGGGATATCGAGCCGAGCGTTGAGCGCCTCGATGACGTCTACCTCTACACCGTTGATGACCTGCGAGATGTGATCGACCGCAATATGCGCCAGCGCATGGCCGCTGCGGAACAGGCGGAGACATTGGTCAATGAACAGTCCGAGGCTTTTATGGGCTGGGTGCGCACGCTCAATGCCGTTGGCGCCATTCGCACCTATCGCAGTCAGGCCAAGCAGCATCGCGACGAAGTCCTTGCTGAGGCAAAAAAGGCACTGGAGGCAGGGCAACCCACCGAGGAAGTACTTGACCGCCTGGCCCGGCGGCTGACCCGCAAGCTACTGCATCGGCCAACACTGGGGCTCAGAGATGCTGCGCGCAGCGGTGATCCGGAGCGCGTCCGGCAAAGCTGTCAGCTACTTGGCATTCCCACTCAATCGGATCAGGACGACGAATGAACGAAAACCTACGGCGCAAACTCCAGACGCTGGTCGAGCGGCATGAGGAAATCGAAGGGCTGCTCGCTGACCCCCAGGTCATTAGCGATTCTGATCGCTTTGCCCGGTTGTCACGGGAGTACGCCAAGCTCGAGCCCTTGGTGCGGACACTGGCCGACTACGAACAAGCCGAATCGGATCTGGCCGCGGGCGAGGAGATGGCCGGAGAAGCGGACGCTGAGATGCGGCGGATGGCCGAAGAGGAGATTGCCGAGGCACGCGGGCGCATCGAGTCGCTGGAGCAGTCACTGAAGGTGCTCATGCTGCCGGAAGACCCCAACGACGCGCGCAATACCTTTCTTGAGATTAGAGCCGGCACTGGCGGTGATGAAGCAGCACTCTTTGCCGGCGATCTGCTGCGGATGTACTTGCGCTACGCCGAACAACGCGGCTGGCGAACAGAGGTGCTGAGTGAAAGCGAAGGCGAACATGGCGGCTATCGCGAAGTTGTTGCCCGTATCGCCGGCGATGGCGTTTTCTCGAGATTGAAATTTGAATCGGGCGCGCACCGAGTGCAACGAGTCCCGGCAACCGAATCACAAGGCAGAATCCATACGTCCGCTTGCACCGTTGCTATTCTGCCCGAGGCCGAGGCATTGGATGATATCGATATCAATCCGGCGGATTTACGTATCGATACCTACCGGGCCTCCGGGGCCGGCGGTCAGCACGTAAATAAAACGGATTCCGCCGTGCGCGTAACGCACCTGCCAACCGGGGTGGTTGTTGAATGCCAGGATGAGCGCTCCCAGCATAAGAACCGGGCTAAAGCCATGTCCTTGCTACAGGCACGATTGATGGATCAACAACGGGATGCAGCAGCGGCAGAGCGCAGCGAGACACGGCGGTTATTGGTGGGTAGCGGTGATCGCTCGGAGCGCATTCGCACCTACAATTACCCGCAGGGTCGCGTCACCGACCACCGCATCAACCTGACGCTGTATAAGCTTGAGGAGATTCTCATGGGCAACCTGGATGCGGTTATTGATCCGCTAGTCGCCGAGTATCAGGCTGACCAGCTTGCGGCGCTGGCCAGCGAAAACTGACAACGATGCCATTGGCGCGCCGACTCAGGCGACGCGCTGCTTCTCGCGAATTTCCTCAAGGGTTTTGCAATCGACACAGAGCGTCGCCGTCGGGCGCGCTTCAAGACGTCGCAACCCGATTTCCACACCGCACTGCTCGCAAAACCCATAGTCGTCCTTGCGGATACGCTCCATGGTCTCATCAATCTTGCGGATGAGCTTGCGCTCGCGATCGCGGGTGCGCAGTTCAAGCGCGAACTCTTCTTCCTGCGTGGCCCGGTCGGCCGGGTCGGCGTAGTGGCTGGCCTCATCACGCATGTGACTGACCGTGCGCTCCACCTCTTCCTGCAGCTGCCGCTTCCAGGCCTGAAGAATGGCCGTGAAATGCTCCAACTGGGCGTCGTTCATGTACTCTTCGCCCTTTTTGGGCTGGTACGGCTCGATCCCTCGAACGGGAAGTGAGGCCTTGTCGGTCATAATGCACCTCCGTAAAAAGAGCGCTGATTCAACCCGTCGGCGTCCTCCGGGTCAACCCTTATTTTATCTGATTGCTTAGACAGCCCGTGCGCGCAACGGTTGCGCCAGCCGCTTGGCGGCGTCACGCAGCACCCGATCGGTGGTTTCCCAATCGATGCAGGCATCAGTAATGGAGACCCCATAAGTCAGCTTAGCTGGGTCATCGCCCAACGATTGGTTGCCCCAACCAATATTGCTCTCAATCATGACCGCAACAATGGAGCGGTTGCCTTCAATAATTTGATTGACCAGATTCTCCATCACCAGCGGCTGCAGGGCCGGATCCTTGCTTGAGTTGGCATGCGAGCAGTCAACCATCAGTCGCGTCGACAGCCCGGCGTCCGCCAGTGCCTTCTCGCAAAGGGCAATGCTGACCGAGTCGTAGTTAGGTTGCGCGCCACCCCGCAGCACGACATGCCCATAGCGATTGCCGGCCGTGCGAATAATCGCCGAGCGCCCCTCCTGCTGGGTGATCCCCAGGAAACTATGTGGACTGGCCGCCGAGCGCATGGCATTAATGGCCACATCAAGACTGCCATCCGTGCCGTTTTTAAAGCCAACAGCCGTGGACAAGCCACTGGCCATCTCGCGATGCGTCTGCGACTCGGTGGTTCGCGCACCAATCGCCGTCCAGCTAATTAAGTCGCCCAGGTATTGTGGGCTGATTGGGTCCAGCGCCTCGGTGCCGGCTGGCAGCCCGAGCTCGGCGAGATGCAGCAGCAGGTCTCGGGCCCGACGAATGCCTTCGTTGATATCAAAGCTATCATCCATATAAGGATCGTTAATCAAGCCCTTCCAGCCCACGGTGGTCCGTGGCTTCTCGAAGTACACCCGCATAACAATATAGAGGGAGTCACCCAAGGCGTCATGCAGCGATTTCAGGCGCTCGGCATAATCCTTGGCAGCCTCCAGATCGTGAATGGAGCAGGGCCCGATCACCACCAGCAGGCGCGGGTCGCGTCCATCCAGGATGGCCTCTACCGTTTCGCGGCCGGCCTCGACGGTTTGCTGGCCGGCGGCACTGAGAGGCTGACGCGCCTTCACCTCTGCCGGCGTGGGCAGTGGCTCCTGGGCGAGGACGTTGAGGTTGTCGATGGGCGAGTCGCTCATGATGCTTTCAATCCCGTCTTGCGATCACTTAGATAAACGCTCATCTTAGCCTCTGCACAAAGAAATCACCATGACAACCGCCAATTACTGAAAGGGGAAATAAAGCCCAATGGCTATAGACCGAAAGCTACTGGATGTCCTTTGTTGCCCAGTCACCAAGCAGCCCGTGCGGGTGATGAAACGCGAGGAAGTCACTGCGCTGAACGAGCGTATTAACGCCGGCGAAGTCCGTTATCAGGATGAGCAAACGGTGGACGCCCCGCTGTCAGAGGGACTGATCACTGCTAACGAAGAGCGCGTTTACCGTGTCGATGACGGCATTCCGGTGATGCTCGAGGAACGCGCGATCAATCTGCGGGCTGCCGGCTTGAAGTGAGCGAGACGCGACCCACACTGGGAGAGGCCTATCGCATGGGCAAGACCCGGTTGGCCGGGTGCAGCGAGAGCGCAGGCGTTGATGCCGAGCATCTGCTTGCCTCCGTCACAGGGCTTGATCGCAGCGCTTTGCGGGCGTACCCCGAGCGGCCGCTCGAGGCCACAGCCTGGGCCGATTTTCAGCATTTAATCGAACAACGTCGCCAGTCACTACCGGTGGCTTACCTGACTGGTGAGCGCGGGTTTATGGACTGGCGACTGCATGTGGATGCGCGCGTACTGATCCCGCGACCGGAGACTGAGCATTTGGTTGAGGCCGCGCTGGAGCAGCCGGCAACATCAGTATTGGACCTCGGCACCGGCAGCGGCTGCGTGGCCATTGCACTGGCCAAGGCGTGGCCGAAGGCGCGAATCGATGCCATTGACTGCTCGGCCGAAGCGCTGGTCGTCGCGCAGATGAATTTGGACCGAACGGCCACCTCATCCATACGGCTGCTGCATGGATCCTGGTATGCGCCACTGACTGATGAGCGCTATGACCTCATCGTCTCCAATCCGCCCTACATCGGCAATGATGAGCCGCATCCCGACCAGGGCGATGCCCAACACGAGCCCCGTGGTGCCCTGCGCGCCGGCCCAACCGGTCTCGAGGCTATTGCGCAGATCATCCAAGGCGCGCCCGATTATTTGACCCCCGGCGGCCGGCTCTGGCTTGAACACGGCTATCGTCAGGCAGCTGAAGTGCGAGATTTGCTGGATAAAACAGGATTTATCGCGATCGAAACGCGCATGGATCTTGCCGGACATGAAAGAATCACCGGCGGGTGTTGGCCGGAGACAAGTGTATGAACGACGAGCAACTCCTGCGCTACAGCCGCCAAATTATGGTGCCGGGGCTGGACCTAGACGGCCAGGAGAAACTCCTGCAAAGCCGCGCACTGATTGTAGGGCTTGGCGGTTTGGGATCGCCATCTTCACTGTATCTGGCAGCGGCGGGCGTCGGCCATTTATTGCTGGCCGACTTTGATACGGTCGATCTTACTAATCTACAACGCCAGATTGCGCATAACACCGCATCAGTTGGACAGTCCAAAACCGATTCGGCGTCGCAGCGCATTCATGCCCTGAACCCCGAGACGGAAATTACTCGAATTGATGAGAAGCTGACTGCCGAGCGTCTTGCGCACTGGGTGGAACAGGCGGATGTTGTGGTGGATGGCTGTGACAATTTCGCCACGCGCTTTGCCGTCAACGCCGCCTGCGTGGCTGCCGGCAAGCCATTGGTCTCGGGCGCGGTCATCGGTATGGACGGGCAAATCGCGGTTTTTCGACCCGATCTTGATGGCCCCTGCTATCGCTGTGTCTACGCCGATACCGGCGAAGAGGCACAGAGCTGTAGCGAGACCGGAGTCTTAGGCCCTCTTACAGGCGTCATTGGCAGCCTGCAGGCTGTGGAGACCGTCAAAGTACTCACCGGGCTTGGCACACCATTAAACAGCCGTTTGCTGATCGTTGATGCCCTCACGCAAACCTGGCGCCGATTGAATTTACGCCGCGATCCAAACTGCCCGGTCTGTGGGAGGCCGACCACGCATAACTAATGTGACTTGTGGCTCTCGGGGGAACGCACTGCCGGGTCGGTGAAAAGCGCCTCGATATCCACGGCATCAAAGCGATAGGGGGCATTGCAGAAATCACAATGCACCTCGACGATGCCTTCGTCCGCCAGCGTGGCCCGCATCTCCGCCTCACCAAGCCCCTCCAGCATGGCTGCAACCCGCTCCCGCGAGCAGCGACAGGAAAAGCGCAGTGCGGTGGGGTCAAACAAACGAATATCTTCCTCATGAAAGAGCCGGCGGATCATCTCTCGAGGCGAGAGGTTACGCAGTTCTTCGCTGGTCACAGTCTCGGCCAGCATTTCTGCACGCTGCCAGGCATCCTGATCCGTTGCTTGATGCCCGCCCTCACCGGGCAGGCGCTGCACCAGCATGCCTGCTGCTTCTTCCGCGCTCGCCGACAACCAAACCCGGGTCGGCAGCTGCTCGGATTCACGAAAGTAATGCTCCAGTGCACTGCTGAGACTACCGCCGCGAAGATCGACCACACCCTGATAGCGTTCTCCGCCGGCGAGTGGTTCGATGAGAATGGCCAGCGTGCCTTGCGGCGCCAGTTCATCCAGTGTTGCCTGCGCCGCGACCGATTCACGGGTTCGCGCCATGGCGCGTAGATTGCCGTCGGTCGTCCCCTGCACCAGCAACAGCGACAAAGGCCCCGATGACTGCAACTGCAAATGCAGGGAACAGGGATACTTCAGCGTTGCCGCAAGCAGCGCCACGGCCGCAAGCCCTTCACCCACCAACGCGCGGATCGGCGCCGCATAATCATGCCGCGCGACTGTGTCAGCGAAAGTCTGCTCCAAGCGCACGACCTCGCCCCGCACATCGGCATGCTCGAAGAGGAACCGCTGTAGTAGATCTTTATCCGGCGTTTCAGCCATCCAGACGACGCTTTAATATCTCGTTTACCTGCGCCGGATTCGCTTTACCGGCCGAGGCCTTCATCACCTGACCGACAAAAAACCCCATGAGTTTGGTCTTACCGGCCCGATACTGCTCGAGCTGCTGTGGATTGGCCGCGATGACCTCATCGACCATGGCCTCGATCGCCGTGGTGTCGGTCACCTGCTTGAGGCCTTTGGCGTCTATGACGGAATCGGCATCGCCCTCGCCCTGCCACATGGCCTCAAAGACCTCTTTGGCAATCTTCCCGGAAATCGTTTCATCAAGGATCCGGCTGATTAGCCCCGCGAGCATCGCAGCATCGATGGGGGCGTCGGCGATCTCAATGCCAGCTCGGTTCAGCGCACCGGCCAGCTCACCCATCACCCAGTTAGCGGCAAGCTTGGCATCACCGCAGGCCGCAGTAACCTGCTCAAAATAATCGGCAAGTTCCCGGCTTGCGGTCAGAACACCGGCGTCATAGCTCGATAAGCCATATTGGCTGACAAAACGCTCGCGCTTGGCATCGGGGAGTTCCGGCAGCTCAGCGCGTATCGTTTCGATCAGATCTGGCGTTATCTCCAAAGGCAGCAAATCCGGGTCCGGGAAGTAACGATAGTCGTTCGCCTCCTCCTTGCCGCGCATCGAACGGGTTTCGCCACGATCGGGATCATACAATCGGGTTTCCTGGACAACGCTGCCGCCGTCCTCCAACAATTCAATCTGGCGCTCAATCTCGTAGTTAATGGCCCGCTCAACAAAGCGGAAAGAGTTGAGGTTTTTAATCTCCGCACGGGTGCCAAAGGTCTCGCTGCCCACCCGGCGCACCGAGACATTGGCGTCACAACGGAAGCTGCCTTCCTGCATATTGCCGTCGCAAACACCCAAATAACGTACCAACGAATGCATTTTTTTCATGTAGGCGACGGCCTCTTTGGCCGAGCGCAAATCCGGCTCTGAGACGATCTCAAGCAGCGGAGTGCCCGCCCGGTTGAGATCGATTCCGCTCATATTGCCGAATCCCTCATGCATGCTCTTACCGGCGTCCTCCTCCAGATGTGCCCGGGTGACACCGATGCGTTTGCGCTCGCCATCCTCCAGGTCAATATCCAGATGCCCTGTGCCAACAACCGGGATTTCGTACTGGGAGATTTGATAGCCCTTGGGCAAGTCCGGGTAGAAGTAGTTTTTGCGCGCGAATACCGAGCGGCCGGCCACTTCGGCGTCCAGAGCGAGACCCAACCGTATGGCGTATTCCACCGCCTGGGCGTTGAGCACCGGCAGCACACCGGGCATGCCTAAGTCGATGGCACAGGCCTGGGTGTTGGCTTCGGCCCCATAGGCGGTTGAGGCAGCGGAAAAAATCTTGGTTTGCGTGGCCAGCTGCGCGTGCAGCTCCAGACCGATGACGGCTTCCCATTCCATCGCCAATCAACCCTCCAGCGACGGCCGCTGCGCGTGCCAGTCGGTAATCTGCTGATAACCATGCGCCGCCCCGAGCAGGCGTGCCTCATCAAAATAATTGCCAATCAACTGCAGCCCCACCGGCTTACCGCCACCAAATCCGGCCGGCACAGACAAGGCCGGCAGCCCTGCCAGATTGACCGCAATGGTGAAGATATCCGAGAGATACATTTGCACGGGATCATCGGCTTTGGCGCCGAGACCAAAGGCCGTTGACGGCGAGGTCGGCCCAGCAATCACATCCACCTTTTCAAAGGCGCGGGCAAAATCATCCCGAATCATGCGCCGGACCTGCTGAGCCTTAAGGTAATAGGCATCATAATAACCGGCTGACAGCGCGTAGGTGCCCACCATAATGCGGCGTTTAACTTCCTCACCGAAGCCTTCGCCCCGGCTGCGTTTATAGAGATCCTCCAGATCAACAGGATCATTGCAGCGATGACCGTAGCGCACGCCATCAAAACGCGAGAGATTGGAGGATGCCTCCGCCGGCGCAATCACGTAGTACACCGGCACGGCCAGCTCGGTGTTGGGCAGTGAGATTTCGTGCAACTCCGCCCCGGCTGCCTGCATGGCCGCAACGGCCGCCTCAATAGCGCCTGCGACATCCGGGTCAACGCCGTCAGTTGAGAAATACTCGCGCGGCAGACCCACTTTTAATCCCTTGAGATCATGCTGACCGAGCAGGGCATGGTAGTCCGGCACTGGCTGATCCACACAAGTGGAATCCCGCGGATCAAAACCCGCCATGGCGCTCAACATAATCGCCAGGTCCTCGGCCGTAGCGGCCATCGGCCCGGCCTGATCAAGACTTGAGGCAAATGCAATCATGCCGTAGCGAGAAATTCGTCCATAGGTTGGCTTCAGCCCGCTGATGCCGGTGAGCGCGGCGGGCTGGCGGATTGAACCGCCAGTATCTGTGCCAGTTGCTGCGGACACCAAACGTGCGGCCACCGCGGCTGCCGAGCCACCGGAGGACCCACCAGGAACCGTCGCGGTATCCCAAGGGTTGCGAACGGCGCCATACCAACTGGTTTCATTGGATGAGCCCATCGCAAACTCATCCATATTGGTCTTGCCCACCATCACCGCGCCGGCGGTACGCAGGCGCTCGACAACAAACGCGTCATAAGGCGGGGTAAAATTATCGAGCATGCGACTGGCGCAACTGGTGCGTACGCCTTCGGTACAGAAAATATCCTTGTGCGCAATGGGAACACCGGTCAGGGGCCCAGCATCGCCTTCGGCGCGTCGAGCATCGGCGGCCTTTGCCTGGGCCAGCGCCTGTTCCGGCGTGATCGTAATAAAGGCATTCAGTGCGCTGGCCTTGTCGATGGCATCAAGTGTGGCCTGCGTTAATTCAACGCTCGAGCATTCGCCGCGCGAGAGCGCCGAGGACAATTCCGCAATGGTCCGGTCGTACATACAGTGCTGATCCTGAATAGGCCGTGGTTGGCCGGATTATTCAATAACGCGGGGGACGAGGTAGTGCCAGTTGGCCGTTGCCGGCGCCAACGCCTGGAAGCGCTCGCGCTGATCAGTCTCGGTTACCACATCCGGGCGCAGGCGCTGGGTCATATCCAATGGATGTGCCATCGGCTCGACACCGCTGGTATCGACTTCTGAGAGACGCTCTACAAACGCCAGGATGGAGGAGAGATTGCGTGCATGCGCCTCGCCATCGGTCTCCCCTACGGAGAGCCGTGCCAGATGGGCGATCTTCGCCACTTCGGCTGCATCAATGGACATGGTTTAAACCTCGGGAAAACCGCATCAAGCCGCCAAAACTAACATATCGAGCGGCTTGCCCAAAGCCTTGGCGGTTGATAGATTAGTTCATCTTTCCTACTGGTCTGGAATTCTGCATGTTCAAGGGCATTCGGGGACTATTCTCCAACGATTTGTCGATCGATCTTGGCACCGCCAATACGTTGATTTACTCACGCGGACAGTCAATTTTGCTGGATGAACCCTCGGTGGTGGCGATTCGGCAGGATCGCGATGGCGGCCCCCGCACCATCGCCGCTGTTGGACGCGAAGCCAAGCTCATGCTTGGCCGCACGCCGGGTACCATCAAAGCAATTCGCCCCCTGAAAGATGGTGTGATTGCCGATTTCACCGTCACCGAGAAAATGCTTCAGTACTTCATTAAAAAAGTGCATGAAGCACGGTTTTTCCGTCCCAGTCCCCGCGTTCTGGTCTGTGTTCCTTGCGGCTCCACACAGGTGGAGCGACGCGCCATCCGCGAGTCCGCGGCCGGTGCCGGCGCTCGCGAGGTCTATTTAATCGAGGAGCCCATGGCCGCTGCCATTGGCGCGAACATGCCCGTTGGAGAAGCCAGAGGCTCAATGGTGCTGGATATTGGTGGCGGCACCTCTGAAGTGGCGGTGTTATCACTCAATGGCATCGTCTATTCCGCTTCCGTGCGCATCGGCGGCGACCGGTTCGATGAGGCCATCGTCAATTATGTCCGGCGCAACTACGGCATGCTCATTGGTGAGGCAACGGCCGAGCGCATCAAACACGAAATCGGACAGGCCTTCCCAGGTAACGAAGTACGCGAACTTGAGATTAAGGGCCGCAACCTGGCCCAGGGTATTCCGCGCAGCTTCACACTTAACAGCAACGAAATGCTTGAAGCCCTGCAAGAGCCGCTCGCTGGCATCGTCGGCGCGGTCAAAACAGCATTGGAGCAGACCCCACCCGAGCTCGGCGCCGATGTTGCCGATCGCGGCATTGTGCTAACCGGTGGCGGGGCCCTGCTGCGCAATATTGATCGGTTGCTGATGGAGGAGACTGGCCTGCCAGTGGTCATCGCTGAAGACCCACTCACCTGTGTGGCACGCGGCGGCGGCCGAGCCCTCGAGCTCATGGATGAGAAGGGCACGGATCTGTTCACGAGCGAATAAACCAGAGGCTTTGCATCCGCGGGAGGACGCCACGCCATCAAACCGTTATTCGCACAAGGTCCCTCAACCACAGCCCGGTTCATACTGCTGGCCCTGGTTTCGCTCGCGCTACTTGTTATTGATGAGCGTGAGGGCCTGCTGGACCCCGCCCGACAATTTCTGTCCACCACCCTGCATCCCGTACGGGTGATAGCCACACTGCCCGAGCAGGCATTGGAAGCCACCAATGCCACGCTATCGAGCCGACGTGAACTCATTGCCGAGAACCAGCGGTTGCGCGACCGGCAACGTATTTACGAAGCAAGGTTACAGCGACTCGATGCACTGGAAGTCGAGAACATACGGCTACGCAGTCTGCTGGATTCGTCTTACGAACTGGAGCGCCCGGTGATCATCGCCGAGCTGGTTGGCGTGGATCTCGACCCATTCAGTCATTTGATTGAAATCGATAAAGGGACCCAATCCGGGATACACGTCGGCCAAGCGGTTATCGATGGTAACGGCGTGATCGGTCAAGTCGAACGCGTCGCTCCACTGACCGCGACGGTCAGACTGATCAGTGACCCGAGCCATGGGCTTCCAGTCCAGGTCAACCGCAATGGATTACGCAGCGTCGCCTTTGGTACGGGGCGCATCAATACACTTTCGATCACTAGCTTGCCGAACAACGCCGACATTCGTGCCGGCGATCTGCTAGTCACCTCTGGCCTTGGTGGACGCTTCCCCGCTGGCTACCCGGTGGGTGAAGTCCACACAGTAAGCATCGACCCGGGCCAGCCGTTCTCGCGTATTGCGGTACAACCACTGGGCGCACTCGATCGAATCCAGGAAGTCCTGCTGATTCAGCGAGAGGCCCGGGAGTGAATAGTCCACGCGCTCAAGGGCTTTGGCTGATTATGCTCACGGTCATCCTTGCTCTGGCCCTCTCGATCATCCCACTGCCGGCATCACTCGAGCCCTGGCGTCCGGAGTGGACCGTTTTGGTACTGATCTACTGGAGCCTTGCATTACCCGAGCGGGTTGGCGTTGGTATTGCCTGGGTGATTGGCCTTTTTCAGGATGTTTTGGTGGCAACCCCCCTTGGGGCACATGCACTGGGTTTCGCACTTGCGGCTTATCTCACCATTCAGCTCTACCAGCGCATCCGCAACGTCCCCGTCTGGCAACAGGCAATCACTGTGCTATTGGTTTTGTTGTTGGTACGGGCAACGCTGCTTTTGGCTTATGGACTTGTTGGCAACCCCATCGGCGAATGGCGATTCTGGTTACCGGCAATCAGCAGCACTTTAGCTTGGCCGCTTGTCTTCTGGCTGTTGCGGTTCCTGCGTCGCTACTACCGGGTGCGTTGAGATGGCATTGGACCTGATTCGCGATAAAACCGGAGAGCGCCGGGTAGTGCGCTCGCGCCTTGGCGTTGCCGCATTGCTAATCGTGTTTTTGTTTGCAGGGCTTATCGGGCGCGTCGCCTATTTGCAAATTGCGCAATATGAACATTATTCCGCCCGATCTCAGGACAACCGGGTCAGGCTTGCTCCAGTCACTCCCACACGGGGGCTGATTTTTGATCGCAACGGCCAGATTCTGGCTGAAAATCGTCCAGCTTTTCGCCTGACCATTGTCCCGGAACAGGTCGAAGATATCCCTGAGCTGCTCGATCGGCTCTCGACAATCATCACGCTCAGTGAGGATGAACTAGAAGCTTTCCAACGCGTCAGCGGTCGGGCCCGTGGTTTTCAGGAAATACCGCTCAAACTGCGGCTCAGTGATGAGGAGGTAGCGCAGCTGACGGTCAACCGGCACCGATTCCCAGGTGTTGAGGTCCGCCCTGACCTGGCCCGTCACTATCCATATGAAGATATTGGCGCCCATGTGATTGGCTATGTCGGACGCATCAGCGAGGATGAACTGCGTGCACGCGACCGACGTCAATACCGCGGCACCAGCCTGCTTGGTAAAACCGGAATTGAACGCAGCTACGAGCATCTATTGCGCGGTGAAATGGGGCTTGAGCATATCGAAACCAATGCCCTTGGCCGTCCCATTGCTGTGCTTGAGCGCGAACCCCCGGTACCCGGGCAGGATTTGCAGCTTACCCTGGACATTGAGCTGCAGCGCATCGCAGAAGCCACTTTGGGCGACTATCGGGGCGCCATCGTTGCCATGGACCCACGTGACGGGGCGATTCTCGCATTGGCAAGTCAGCCCGGTTTCAACCCAAATGCATTGGTACAGGGCCTGGATCGAACGACCTTCAATGCACTCCGCCAGAACCCGAGACAGCCGCTATTCAATCGCGCGTTACGAGGCCGTTACCCACCGGGTTCGGTGGTCAAACCTTTTCTGGCATTAGCCGGCGTTGCCACCGGCGATATCACACCGCAGGAGCGCATCTTCTGTAATGGCACTTACCAATTGCCGAATGTAGAGCGCGTCTGGCGCGACTGGAAACCGGAAGGCCACGGCCATGTCGATTTCATCGATTCGGTTGCCGAGTCCTGTGATATTTATTTCTATGAACTTGCCCATCGCATGGGCATTGACACAATGCACGACTGGATGACGCGGTTTGGCTTCGGCCTGACAACCGGGATTGACCTGCCCGGAGAGCGCAGCGGTGTGATGCCCTCGCGGGATTGGAAACGTGCCGCCATCGGCGAGCCATGGTATCTCGGTGAGACAATCAATACCGGCATCGGTCAAGGCTTTACCCTGGCCACTCCGCTGCAGATGGCCACATCCACCGCCATGCTGGCCAATCGCGGCCGCCCGGTCAGACCGCATCTTCTTGCGCACTCCAACACCGAATCCTCTGGGCCAGCAGTACCCGTCATGAAACTGGATGATGAGCAACTCTGGCAAATCACCATCGACTCAATGATCGAAGTGGTTCACGGCGAGCGTGGAACCGCCCGGGCGATTGGTGAAGATCTCGACTATCAAATCGCCGGCAAAACGGGGACTGCGCAGGTCATCGGCATTGGGCAGGATGAAGAATACGATGAAGAGACACTGGATGAACGCTTCCACGACCACGCGCTATTCTCTGCCTTTGCGCCGGCGAAGAACCCGCGCATCGCCTTGGCCGTGGTGGTAGAGAACGGTGGCAGCGGCAGTCAGACCGCCGCCCCAATGGCCCGCGTAATAATTGACGCCTGGATGGAGCATCTGCATGAGCACGGTGAACTGGCCTTCCTCGAGCGTTAATGCAGCGGCTCGCAAGGCCACCGGCGGGCTACTGCAGCGTGGCCTGCATTTAGACGGAGTCTTGCTTGCCATGCTCACCATCCTCGCGGGTTTTGGCGTGGTCGTCCTCTACAGTGCCTTCGGTGGACGCATCGAATCTGTCCAGGGACATCTCATGCGGGTGGGTATCGGTGTGCTGGCGATGGTGGTCGCGGCACAGTTCTCGCCAACAAGACTGGAACGCCTCTCGCCCTGGGTCTATGGCGGTGTGCTCATCTTGCTGATCGCTGTGCTGGTCGCCGGCCAAATTGGGGGTGGTGCTCGGCGTTGGCTTGATTTGGGCTTTGTGGATTTTCAGCCCTCCGAGCTCATGAAACTTGCCCTGCCAATGATGGTGGCCTGGCTGATGGCTAAAACCACCCTACCCATTGGGTTTGGCTTTGCAGTACTGGCGCTTGCCACGATTGCCGTTCCCGCAGCACTTATTGGCCTACAGCCCGACCTTGGTACAGCCGTGCTGGTGACCGCCGCCGGTGCTGGCGTGTTGTTCTTAGCGGGTGTTCGCTGGCGCATCATTAGCGCGGCCATTGCTGCTGCCTGCGCGGCCGCCCCCCTACTGTGGGTGTTTGGCATGCAGGGCTACCAACGTGAGCGGGTGCTGACTTTCCTTGACCCTGGGCGCGACCCCTTAGGTGCGGGTTACAACATCATTCAATCACAAATCGCCATTGGCTCGGGTGGGCTTTTTGGCAAAGGCTGGCTGAATGGCACGCAGGCGCATTTAAACTTTATCCCGGAACAACACACTGATTTTGTCTTTGCTGTGCTTGCCGAGGAATTTGGGCTCTTCGGGGTCATCATGCTGTTCGCGTTATACCTGGCCGTCATCGGGCGGGGCTTATGGATTGCCCATCAGGCCCAGGACAATTTCTCTCGACTGCTCGCCGGCGGCATTACACTCACTTTTTTTGTCTATGCCTTTGTCAATTTAGGCATGGTCTCCGGGTTGCTGCCTGTGGTTGGTTTGCCGCTGCCCTTGATTAGCTATGGCGGCTCATCAGTGGTGACGCTGCTCGCCGGCTTCGGTATTCTTATGTCCATCCATACTCACCGTCGCATGTGGTCGTCGTGAAACGCTTTTATCGATTTCTATTGATGGCCCTGCCCGTCACAATGCTGGGTCTGAGCGGTTGCAGCACCTTCACCAGCGCCGCCGATCCGGCAAGCAGCAGCGATATTCGGCACTTTGCTCAGGCAGTAGCCGAGCGTCATGGCATGAATGCACAAGACATTGAGCGCCTGGTGCGTGATGAAGCCAAGCATCAACCGGAAATCATCGAGGCCATCACCAGCCCCGCCGAGGCCCTGCCCTGGCATCGTTACCGAACGATCTTCATGACCCAAGAAAGGATCGAGGGCGGCGTGGCCTATTGGCAGGAACACAACGACTGGCTGGCCCGGGTGGAATCCCGCTATGGCGTCCCGCCTGAGATTGTCGTTGCCATTATCGGTGTTGAGACCTACTACGGCCGCTACCGCGGACGCCACCGCGTCATCGATGCCCTGCGCACACTTGGGTTCGCCTACCCACCGCGGGAGGATTTCTTTCGCAGCGAACTCGAGGCATTTCTGGTACTTGCCAGCGAAGAAGGCATGGATCCAACAATCCCGCTGGGTTCTTATGCCGGCGCAATGGGTGTGCCGCAGTTCATCTCAAGCAGTTATCGAGCCTATGCTGTGGACTTTAACGAGAATGGCCGCCGAGATCTTTTCTCCGAGCCGGGAGATGCCATTGGCAGCGTCGGTAATTACTTTGCCGAACATCGCTGGCAACCGGGCGCACCCATTGCCGCCCCGGCAACGGTCACGGGTTCTCGTTGGCGGGCGTTCCTGCGTGACGATCTCAAACCTGTTGATACGGTCGGCGCGCTTCGTCGCGCCGGTGTCACCACTGATCCGTCATTGCCAAACGACGCCCCAGCGCGACTGCTAGAACTGGAAACCGAAAACGGCCCGGCCTTTTGGGTGACGCTAAATAATTTTTATGTCATCACCCGCTACAACCACAGCCCACTCTATGCCATGGCCGTTCATGATCTGGCCCTAGCCGTTCGAGAGGCACGACAATGAAAACCCTCGGCCTGATTTTGCTCATTGTCTTTTTGGCTGGCTGCAGCACCATGATGCCCGAGCCCTCAGACGGGCCTGGTCGAGTCATCGATGACCCCATGAGCATCCCTGATGCTGTCCCAGAGCATGCTTCACGCAGCCGCTATGGTAATCCGGAAGAATACGAAGTCTTTGGCCGCACCTATCGCGTCATGGAAAGCGCAGAAGGGCATCGCGAACGCGGCATTGCCTCCTGGTACGGCAGCAAATTTCATGGCCGACGCACATCCAGCGGCGAGCCCTACGACATGTACCAGATGACCGCCGCCCACAAACACCTGCCTCTACCCACTTGGGTGGAGGTGCGGCATTTGGACAATAACCGCCGCATCGTGGTGAAGGTGAACGATCGTGGACCCTTTGCCGACAATCGCATCATCGATCTCTCCTATGCCGCAGCGGCCAAACTGGGGATGCTCGGTGCAGGGACTGCCCCCGTTGAAATCCGCACCGTGACGCCGGATAACGCACCAGCGCCAGCACCCACCACTCGTGTCGCTGAGAGCGGTAATGCATCAGCCACCAGCGGCTACTGGATTCAGCTCGCCGCATTTGGCAGCGCCAGCAACGCCCAACGTCTGGTGGATGAAATAAGCGCCGCTGGACTCTCGGCTGCGGCCTCAATATTGCGCGGACCGGACGGTCTGCACCGGGTAAGATTGGGGCCTTTGACGGACGTTGCTGCCGTCGACCGACTCAGCGATGAGCTGCAACGTGCCCGTTTTGCCCCGGGACATGTCATTATTCCGGATGATTCCGTTGGTTTTGATTGAGATAAAACGCCCATGACGCTGCTTCGATCCATTGCCCTGCTGGTACTCCTTGTTTTTGGTGCACAGGCCAGTGCCCAGACACCTCAGCCAATACCAATCCCGGCACCCCCGGCATTGGGCGCTGAGAGCTATATCCTGCTCGACTTCCACAGCGGACGGGTATTGGTGGACGAGCAAAGCAATTTGCGACGTGATCCGGCCAGTCTGACTAAGGTCATGACCGCTTTCGTGGTGTTCAGCGAACTCAAGGCGGGCAACCTCTCACTGGATGACGAAGTTCTCGTCAGCGAGAAAGCTTGGCGGGCTCCGGGGTCAAGAATGTTCATCGAGGTCGGTGACAAAGTCAGCGTCGAGAATCTGCTGCGTGGCATGATTGTGCAGTCAGGCAATGATGCCAGTGTGGCATTGGCCGAGCATATCGCGGGCACGGAGGGGACTTTTGCTGCGTTGATGAACCAATATGCCGCCGAGCTCGGCATGGTGGATACGCACTACACCAATGCCGCCGGCCTGCCCGATCCGGAACACTACTCTTCGGCCGCTGATACCGCACGTATGGTTCAAGCCCTGATTGCCCGCTTCCCTGAGTACTACGGCTACTACTCTGAACGCGCTTTCACCTGGAACGAGATTGAACAATACAACCGCAACCGCATGCTCTGGCAGGACAGCACTGTTGATGGTGTAAAAACCGGCTATACCGAGGCTGCTGGTTATTGTCTGGCGACCTCCGCCAACCGCGATGGGATGCGATTAATCTCCGTGGTGATGGGCGCATCCAGCCCGGCTGCTCGTGTCGAGCACTCCAAATCCCTGCTCAACTACGGCTATCGTTTCTTCGAAACCCATCGGCT
This sequence comes from Spiribacter sp., assembly GCA_965658695.1. Classification (GTDB taxonomy): domain Bacteria; phylum Pseudomonadota; class Gammaproteobacteria; order Nitrococcales; family Nitrococcaceae; genus Spiribacter. The sequence continues at coordinate 47,000 of CBFHTR010000001.1, read as the reverse complement.
GTACGCAGCTGGCGAGGCCATTGAGACTCCTCGCATCTGGAAGGGCGCGATTGATGAACTACCGGTCGGTGTTGAAGAGGATGTCTATGTCACCATCCCGACACGGGCCTATGACAGGCTCGATGCCAGCATGCAGGTCGCAGACCAGATTGAGGCACCTGTCGCTGCAGGTCAGTCGATGGGATCACTGAGTGTGGCGCTGGATGGAGAGACTGTTATCGAACACACCATCGTCGCTCTGCAGCCGGTTGAAGAGGGTGGGATTATCTCGCGTGTCGTCGATAGCTTGCTGCTATGGATCAATTGAGCGAACAAGCCCCTGGACTGGAATTCCCCTGTCGTTATCCGGTTAAGGCCATGGGCCGCCACGATCAGGACTTAATCGACAGCATTTGGGCGATTGTCACCGCGCATGCCCCTGAAACACGGGCAGATGCCCTGCAGACGACCGCAAGTCGTCAGGGACGGTTTATCTCGGTGACCATCACCATCACTGCGCATAGCCGTGCTCAGCTTGACGCCATTTATGCCGATCTGCGGGCAAGCGATCAGGTGCTGGCCGCGCTTTAATGGCCGCCGCCATTTACGTCAAACCTTGCGGCAGGGCCGATTACTCTGGCATTCACGCCGCAATGCGCGAGTTCACCGACCGCCGTGATAGCCAAACGCCCGATGAAATCTGGCAGGTCGAACACCCCGCGGTGTTCACACTTGGCCAGGCGGGGCGGGAGTCGCATATCCTTGCACCAGGTGATATCCCCGTTATTCGCACCGATCGCGGCGGTCAGGTCACCTACCACGGTCCGGGGCAAGTCGTGCTCTATCCACTGCTTGATTTGCGCCGTCACCAACTTGGCCCGCGGCGGCTGGTGACTCTGCTTGAAACCACGGTTGTCGATTGGCTGGCCAGCCTGGGCATCGAAGCGGCCCCACGCGCAGATGCGCCCGGCGTCTATGTTGGGGAGGCCAAAATCGCCGCCTTGGGCTTACGCATTCGCCGTGGCTGCAGCTACCACGGGCTTGCCGTGAACATCGCCATGGACTTGGAACCGTTCTCGCGCATCAACCCATGCGGCTATGCCGGCATGGCGGTCACGGATTTAGCCAGCCTGGGGGTTAATATCACCATACAGGCAGCTTTCGACGGACTGACAACCACACTCCTGCAAGGGCTCAAGCGCGACTAAGCTCGGCATCCAGCGCGGACAGCCGCGCGGGGGTGCCAATATCATGCCAAGCCCCAGTGTGATGCTGGCCGGTGACCTGCGAGCGCTCAATGGCACGGCGCAGTATCGGGGCCAGCGGCGCCGGCTCAGCGGATTGGCCGGCGAACAGCTCCGGGCGATAACAGCCAATCCCTGAGAAAGTCAGGCGTGAGGCTGGATCACCTAACACTACCTGGTCTCCCTGCAACGCAAAGTCACCGCTTGGATGATGACCGGGGTTATCCACCAACACTAAATGCGCTAATCCCACAGGCTCTGAAGGCAGCGTCGCGAAATCAAAATCACACCAAACATCACCATTGACGACCAGAAATGGGGCCTTGCCCAGCATCGGCAGCGCCTTGACGATGCCGCCGGCGGTCTCTAGCCCTGTCTCCCCTTCATCGCTAATCAGCACCTCAATCGCCGCCGGCCCATGGTGCGCCAGATGTGTGCGGATATGCTCACCCAACCAAGCGGTATTCACGACAACCCGCTGAATACCAGCAGCGACAAGCCGCTGCAAATGCCAATCGATCAGGGCGCGGCCACCGACGGTTAGCAGTGGCTTGGGGCAGTGATCGGTCAACGGGCGCATCCGCTCACCCCGGCCAGCGGCAAGAATCATCGCGTTCACCCAATAGGCTCCCTTGGCAATTGCGCAATGCAATCACGCAGGGCCGAGAATTCGGCATAAGGAGCTAGCTCACGGTGGAGGTAATCCAAAAATCGTGGCGCATCGTCAAGGTAATGCGGCTTATGATCGCGATAGCGCAGGCGCGCGAATATTCCCAGGACCTTGAGATGGCGCTGCGCGGCCATAAGATCAACCGCCCTCTCGGGCTCAGGGGGCAATGGGACATTGGCCGATGCGGCCAGTTCTAGCCACTTCTTAATGTAGTAGGACTCTTCTTCGGGGGAGAGACTAAAGAACGCATCGCGCAGGAGGCTTGCCAGATCATAGGTCACCGGACCGGTCAGGGCATCCTGAAAATCGATGACACCGGGCCCCGGTGTGGTTACCAACAGATTGCGCGCCATATAATCCCGATGCACCCAAACCTGAGGTTGGGCAACCGCCGCATCAATCAGTGCCTGCGTGCCCTGTTCCCAGGCCTGCCACCACGCCGCATCCGGCGCCATCCCCAAATGCCGCTCGACGTACCAAGTCGGGAAAAGCGCGAGTTCGGCAGCCAATCGGGGCGCATCAAAGCTGGCCAACACATCGTCGCGAGTTGCCGCCTGCCAACGCACCAGCGTCTCAAGCGCCGCCGGCAGGAGATCGCGATACTCGCCACGGCGGAATGTAGCCAGATAATCCTGCTTACCAAGGTCCTCCAGCAGCATGAACCCCGCCTGGGTGTCGGCAGCATGTATCTGCGGGACTCGCACGCCCGCGGCCTGCATCAAAGACTGGATTTTAATGAAAGCCGCGCAATCATCAGCCTGGTCCGGTGCATCCATGACTATGAGTGAGCGCGAAGGTGTGGTCAGGCGCCAATACCGCCGCGCGCTGGCATCCCCACCACCGATCGCCATAGTCGCCTGCGCCAAACCCTGCTCGGCAATCCACTTAGCCAGTGCGGTATCCCTTGTCGTCATTCTTTGCTCTTCTCGTGCCCTTCACGTGCGCATAGGGTACCCTCTCGGGAATTCCGGCACCGATGACTGACTGAAACAGGCGTAACGTTGCTCGAACACCAACCAAAGCTTCTCATAACCACGGTGCTGGGTCTTGTACTTGGCATTAGCACAACCGCGAATGCCGACGGCCGTTGGGCCCTGTGTGCCGCGCCTCTACTGCCCACTGTCAGTGGAGACCCGCAACTGCGCAATGCCCCAGATACCCCGGTCGATATTACCGCCGAGCGCAGCCAGGTCAGCGGCGAACCACCGCTGTATCAGTTCAATGGCGATGTCAGACTGCAGCGTGCCGATCAAACCTTTCGCGCGCAATCGCTGCGCTATGACAGCGCTGAGGAGCGGGTCGATGCCAGTGGCGGCGCAAGTCTGCTGCAATCCGACCTGCTGATTACCGGACAACAGGCGCAATATTGGCTGGCCGAGGAGCGCGGCAGCTTTGAGGCCGTCAGTGATTACCGTATTGCCGCTGGACATATGCAGGGTCAGGCAGAACGGATCATTCGCGAAGGGCCAGAGCGCAGTCGTTATGAACAATTAACGCTTAGCACCTGTATGCCCGGCGAAGAGTTTTGGCAGCTCAGCGCCACCACGGCAACCATCGACACCCTCACGCGGCAGGGGCGCACCTGGAATACCGTGCTCTCAATCCATGATCTACCGGTGTTCTATACCCCGTATCTGCAGTTCCCGGTTGGCGATGAGCGCCTCACCGGATTTCTCTTCCCCACCATCGGCCAGTCCGAGACCAATGGCACGACCGTTTCCATCCCCTGGTACTGGAACATCGCGCCAAACTACGACGCCACCCTGACTCCAACTTCCTATTGGAAACGCGGCCTGCTCATGGATGCAGAGTTTCGTTATCTCCAGCCCTGGCTTGATGGTGAGGTGAGCGGCAGTTACATGGCGGATGATGATCGCTTCGGTGATGATCGCTGGGCCATCAACCAGAATCATCAACTGGCCATTGGTTCAGCAATTCGCGGCGAACTGCAGCAGCAACGCACCAGCGATACGGAATTCAGTGATGACTTTGGTGAAGAGTTTGATTATCGCTCAGCCGCCTTCCTTGAGAGCAGCGCCGAGCTTGCCTGGGCCGACCGGGGTTTTCTCGCCTCGATTGACGCGCAGGATTGGCAACGGGTCGACAGCGGCGCCACTGCACCCTATGCCAGGCGCCCACGCATCCAGCTCGGCTACGACCCGGTGGAATCATTCGGCCCACTCGCCGTGAGCATTGGCTCGGAATGGACCGACTTCTACAGCAATGACCAAAGTCGTGAACAGGGTGTGGAATACAACATCAGCCCGGAAATCTCGCTACCCGTGAGAACGCTGGCTTATGAGTTCACCCCAGCGATTGCCTGGCAGCACACCGGCTATGACTTGGATGTCACGGCACGGGATGACGCGACACCCAGCGTATCGGTACCCATCTACACCGCCGATGCCCGGGTATTTTTCGAGCGCCCACAAACGCTTTTTCAGGGCGTCTACCAAACGCTGGAGCCAAGGCTCACCTACCGCAACGTCCCCGACCGCGACCAGGACGAACTGCCCAGCTTTAGTGAGACCTCACCGGATAGCACCTTCTCGCGCCTCTTTCGCAGCGCGGATTTTGATATCACGCATACCGAGCAAGTCAGTGCCGGTGTCACCACCCGGTATGTCGATGACCGCAGCGGGCGTGAATACCTGAGTGCTTCTTTGGGTCAAACGTTTTACTTGCACGATGTTGAGCGCGATCGCTCCAATTATGTAGCCGAATTGCGCTTGTCGTTACCCAAAGGGTTCAGCGCCGAAGTGGACTACAGCTGGGACCCGGAAGAGAGCGGCAACAGCGATTTACGCACACTGCTGCGCTGGCAGGGACGATCTGATCAGGTTATCAACCTCGGGCTGCGGCAACGCGATCGAAATGGGCGCTACACACTAAATCAGGCCGAGCTTTCTTTCGCCCTGCCAGTAACTGCCAGCATCCGTGTATTTGGCGGCATGCTCGAGGATCTAGAGGCCGAGCAGACGCAGGAGCGGTTCTACGGCATTGAACAAGCCGGTTGCTGTCATGTCTGGCGACTGATCAGTCGTGAAGAACTCAACCGCGACCCCGCTCGCGATGAGGCCGAACTCGAACGTGAATTTATGCTCGAACTTGAACTCCGCGGCCTCGCCGGAATCGGTGATAAAATCCGGCCATTCTTGCGGGATGAAATTAACGGCTACAACCCGGGACCCTAAACACCATGATCCGAAAGCTGCTTGCCACTCTGCTGCTAAGCGCAGGCCTTGCCACTGCTCAGGCCGAAGAGGTACTGCTCGATCGCATCGTTGCACTGGTTAATGACGATGTCGTGCTGGCCTCGGCGCTGGCCGATGAGATGCAGACCGTGCAACGCGAACTCTCCCAGCGCAATGTGCGCATGCCGCCGGAGAACCAATTACAGCGTCAGGTGCTAGAGCGGCTGATTCTGCAGACGCTACAGCTGAATGTGGCCGAGCGTCGGGGAATTCGCGTGGACTCGGCCACACTCGATGCGGCTGTCCGGCGGGTCGCAGAGCGCAACGGCCTGACCCTCACCGCGTTTCGCGACGCGCTGGAGGCCGAAGGGTTGGATATGGCCCGCTTTCGTGAACAATTGCGCCGCGAGATCGTCCTCTCGCGTCTGCGCCAGCGGGTCATGCAGGAGCGCGTGGATGTGACTGATCAGGAAATTGATCAGTTTCTAGAGCGCAATCGCGTTGGTGAGCCCGAGTATGCCCTGAGTCAAATTCTCATCGGCCTGCCGGAAGCCGCCTCGGCAGATGCGATTGATGCAGCGCGTGCCGAAGCCGAAAGCGTCCTGCAGCGACTCCGCGATGGGGAGGCCTTCGCCCGCGTCGCCGCGGCGGTCTCCGATGCCCGCAATGCCCTCGAGGGTGGTGATCTGGGTTGGCGAGCCGCCTCCGAACTGCCCAATGTTGTTGGTGACGCATTGGCCGATCTACCCACCGGAGCATTCACCCCCATCCTAAGGACCTCGGCCGGCTTTTTAATCTATGAACTGCGTGACAAACGGCGCACTAACGAACAAATGATCCAGCAGGCGCGCTTGCGGCACATCCTCATTCAGACCAATGCCATTGTCACTAACATGGATGCCCAGCTCAGGCTCGAGAGCCTGCGCGAGCGGATTCTCGCCGGCAGCGAATTTGCGGCATTAGCCAGGGCAAATTCTGATGATCCCACGACGGCAACCAGCGGTGGTGAACTGGGCTGGGTCAATCCAGCCAACCTGCCGCAGAGCTACCGCGAAGCTATCAATGGGCGTCAGGCCGGCGATCTGACCGAGCCTTTCCAGACGCAGTCTGGCTGGCACCTCGCCCAAGTCATGGAATGGCGCGAGCGTGATGCCGGTGCCACCATTGCCCGTGAAGAAGCCACCGAGGCGATCCGTCAGCGCAAAGCCGAAGAAGAGACCGAGCTCTGGTTGCGCGAGCTGCGCGAAGAAGCCTATGTAGAGATCCGCCTGGGCGGTCGCTAATGCGCCCGGATCGGCCCGTTATCGCCATCACACCCGGTGAACCGGCCGGGATTGGCCCCGAGCTGGTGGCCGCCGTTGCACAAGACTTTCCTGAAGCGAAATTAGTCGCGGTGGCCGACCCGGATCTCATGCAACAGGTCGGCGCCAAGCGCGGTGGAGACGCCCTAGAGCTGCAACCGGTCACCCTGAAACACCCAGCCGTACCCGGCCGACTTAATCCGGCAAACGCCGAATACGTCCTTGAGACGCTGCGCATTGCCGCGACCGGCTGCATGCAAGGAACATTCGATGCCATGGTCACTGGCCCTGTGCATAAGGGCGTGATCAATGAGGCGGGTATCGCCTTTAGCGGTCACACCGAGTTTCTGGCCGAGCTCACCGGTGCGCCCATGCCTGTCATGATGCTCGCGGCTGACCGTCTGCGTGTCGCCCTGGTGACCACACATCTGCCCCTGCGGGAGGTTGCCGATGCCATCACTGCCGAGCGCCTTGAGCAGGTCATCCGCATCCTGCATCAGGATTTGCAGCGTGACTATGGGATTACTCAGCCCCGCATTCTGGTGGCAGGCCTTAACCCGCATGCCGGCGAATCCGGTCACATGGGCGATGAAGAAATTCGTGTCATCACACCAGTGATGGATCAGCTGCGCGGCGAAGGCCTTTTGCTTGAAGGCCCGCTGCCTGCCGATACCCTGTTTACACCCAAGCATCTTGAGCGCGCGGATGCGGTGCTCGCCATGTACCACGACCAGGGGTTGCCAGTGTTAAAACATGTCGGCTTTGGCCACGCAGTCAACATCACGCTGGGGCTGCCCATTATCCGCACGTCGGTCGATCATGGCACCGCACTGGATCTGGCAGGAAAGCATCAGGCTGATTGCTCTAGTCTACGAGCAGCCATCACCGAGGCCATTCGCATGGCCCGACATCGTCAATAAACCATGCATAAAGCCCGGCGCCGATTCGGACAAAACTTTTTGCACGACTCCGGCGTGATTGCACAAATGATTGCCGCGATTGCCCCACAGACCGAAGAGTCTTTTCTTGAGATCGGGCCCGGCCAAGGCGCACTCACCAAGCCATTACTGGCAAGCGGTGTGCAGCTCACCGCACTTGAGATTGACCGTGATCTGGCAGCGCGGTTAGGCGAGCAATATCGCGGCGCGGCAAACTTCCGGTTAATTGAAGGCGATGCCCTGACGCAACCACTTGCCCCGCTGCTGCCTAACAATGGCAAGCTGCGCATCGTCGGCAACCTACCCTATAACCTCTCCACGCCGTTGCTTTTTCACCTCACCGCACCCGAGCCGCGACTGCATGACCTGCATCTGCTGCTGCAACGTGAAGTGGTCGTGCGAATGGCGGCAGGGCCTGGCACTCGAGACTACGGCCGTCTGTCAGTCATGATCCAGGCAAGATGCGTTGTCGACCCGCTCTTCGATGTTCCACCCGGTGCGTTCACCCCCGCCCCGAGCGTGACATCACGGTTTGTCCGGCTCCGTCCGCATGCCTCAGCACCGCTGCCGGATATTGATGATGCGAGTCTCGCGCGTGTGGTGTCGGCGGCTTTTGGTCAGCGTCGCAAGACGCTGCGCAATGCGCTAAGCGGATTACTCAACACAGATGCCATTATCGCGGCCGATATCGACCCCGCTGCGCGAGCCGAGCAAATCGATCTGGCGGGGTTTGGCCGTTTGGCACGGCAACTCCAGTCCGTACCGGCACAACCAGCGGGTTAAGCGATGGCCGAGTATGCAGTCGGCGATATTCACGCCTGCCTCGACCCGCTTCAGCAACTGCTGGAGACCCTGAATTTCGACCCAGCCTGCGATCATCTCTGGCTGACCGGCGACCTGGTCGGCCGCGGTCCGGAACCGGCCGCGACACTGCGCTTTATTCGCAGCCTTGGGGCATCCGCGCAGAGTGTACTCGGCAATCATGACCTGCATTGTCTGGCAGTGGCCGCCGGGCATGCACGACCACGCCGTAAAGATCGGCTTGAACCGCTGCTGCAAGCCGCAGATTGTGACGAGCTCCTGCAGTGGTTACGCCAAAGACCGCTGATGCTGGATCTACCCGAGCTGCCCTACGCCCTGGTGCATGCCGGCATCCCGCCGCAGTGGGATATCGACAGCGCACTGGCCTATGCCGGAGAAGCTCAGGCCATACTGCGTAGCGAAGAGGCGCCGCAATTCTTTGCGCATCTCTACGGTAATAAACCGAAATATTGGAACAGCCAGCTTCAAGGCTGGGGGCGGCTGCGTTTTATCATCAATGCCCTCACCCGCATGCGGTTTTGCACGGCTGATGGTGGGCTTGAATTCGCCCACAATGGCCCACCTGAGCAGGCACCAGAAGACCTGACCCCCTGGTACGCAGCGCCAGGAAACCAGCTTGATCCCAATCGGGCCACTTTGATCACTGGCCACTGGTCACGACTCGGCTGCCGACAGGGCACAGGCTATCTCACCCTCGATACGGGCTGCCTATGGGGCGGTGCGTTAACCGCAGTGCGCTTGGACACGCCAGAGCCTGTCTTCACTCAACTGGCTTGCCCTACAGCCATGGCTCCGGACTAGTCAGTCAAGCCGATGTGAGAGCGCTGGCAGGCTCTGCCTGATTTCGGCCTGCTTTGCCCGCTCGAACGTGGCCACGGCCAGCCCCGGCCCGCCACCCACAGGGCACTGCGCCAACACCGCACCCCATGGATCAACGAGCATGCTCTGCCCGTGTGTAAAGCGGCCACTTGCGTGCTCGCCGCCCTGACCCGGGGCAATCATGAAACACAGGTTTTCCACGGCCCGGGCACGCACCAGAATTTCCCAATGCGCCTTGCCGGTGGTTGCGGTAAATGCAGCCGGCGCCAGCAAAATCTCCGCACCGGCCTCCACCAGCCGACGATAATGCTCGGGAAAACGCAAGTCATAGCAAATGGAAAGCCCCAGACGCCCGGCAGGCGTATCAGCAACCAATACCTCATTACCTGGGGCAAAGGTGGCTGACTCTCGGTACCCCTCGCCACCCGGCAAGGTCACATCAAACAAATGCCGCTTGTCATATCGGGCGATCCGCTCGCCATCCGGGCCACAGACCAGTAACGCCGAGCGAACTCGGTCGCTTTCCCGCGCTTGTATCGGGACACTGCCGCCCACCAGTGTAATACCCTCCCGTGCTGCGCAATCGGCAAGAAAATCCTGAATCGGCCCGGCGCCATCGGGTTCCGCAACGGTTAATGCCGCCCGCTCCTGCCGGCCCATGAAGGCGAAGTTCTCCGGCAACACCACCAATTTGGCCCCATCACCAACGGCTTGCTGGATCAGCTTATCGGCAGCCGCTAAGTTCTCCGCCACCTGATCGCCCGACACCATCTGTATGGCAGCTGCCACCACGGCATCACTCATTACCATTGCCCTCACCCTGTCCCGCAGTCAGCGGAGTCAACAGCTCGAACTGCGGATCTTCCCAAGGCCCAAAAATTCGATATTCAAAGGCGGTGAGCCGCTCAACTCCCGGCTCAATCATGCCACGGGTGAGAAACAGCATCACCGCCGCTGCTGGGCCGCCCGCGAGCCCACCCAAAAAAGTCAGCGCCGAGGAAACATGGGGTGTCACCCGCACTTGCTGGTCATAGCGGCGACGCACCAAGTCGGTCACGCCGCTGAGACCAAGATCCATGGATGGTCCCTGAAGGCGAAGATCATCAGTCTGCAGTCGACCGGCCTGCACCTGCCAACTGCCCTGCAAGCTGTCGAACTGCAAACCCTCACCCACAACATCTGAGAAATCCAAACCTAGGCGTCGCGGCAGTACCGAAAGACTAAAAAGCCCCAGCGCACGACCGGCACCCGGCTCGACTGCCGGTAAGGCGCCATTGCGCAAATCCACCTGCAGATCACCACGCAGCGAAGTCATGGCCGGATCCAGCATCGGCCCAATCCAAGAGAGCTCACCTGAGCTGCTGCCGGTACCGGCGTCCATCGCCCGTGGCAGGCCAAGGGCGCGCAGCAGCCCGCCCGCATCTTCGGTGAACAGATCAAATCGCAGGGCATGTGCTCCGGCTTGCTCAGCATCCGGCTCTATCTGTGCGCGCAAATCAACCGTCTCCCCCACCAGCGCCAGACTGGCCCGGGCATCCGGCTGGCCCTCGTTAATACGCGAGAAACTCAGTTGACCCAGCGGCAGGCCTTCAGCGGAAAGGGCATCCACCTCCAAGCGAATATCCGGTCCGGCCGGCACGGGCGCATCAGTATCCGACTCCGGCGAGCGCTGCTCTCGCTCGGCAACCGGAATGGTGGATGCCTGCAGGCGCTCAAGATCAATTGTGACCTGCCGCGCCTGAGGTGACCAACGCATATCGCCATAGGCTGCACCAGCCAGACCGAGCCGCCAGTCATCGGCTTCGCGTACCCCGGCAACTTGTATTTCAGCCAAACGCCAGCGGTTGACATCCAAACCCTGCAGGGTCAGATCGACGGCCTGTACAGGCGGCAGGCTTGATTCGCCGCCAAGGCTATTATCACCGGATGCAAGCGCTGTCAGCTCAGCGAGCCTAAGACGCGGTAGCACACCGGTGATGCGGGTCATGCCGGACTGCGGCGTAGCCGCGGGTTCTGACCCAAGATGCACGGCAAGCCCAAGCGCCGCATCCGCCTCTTGCGCAGCCGCCGCTTGCATGCGATCACCATAAGCCAGATTCATACGCTGCTCACCGTTGGCAAGCCAATGCCAGTCAAACCGGGTCGGCACGCTTTGCTCTGCGGTCTTGCCAAGCTGCAACGGCCAATCAAGCGCCAGCCCCTGCAACGCAGACTCAACGCGCAATTGTGTTGGGCCATTCACCAGCCGCCCGCCGTCAAAACCCGGCCCCTCCCAGATGACACGCCAGGCCGTATCACCGCGGGCCTGGCCAGCTAACCCCGCCAATCCGGGCCAATCGGTTAATGCCATACGGGTATCCGCCTCAATGCGGGTTCTTGGGCGATTATCCGCGCGCACATTCACGGCGCGAGAGACAAGCGGCCGATTATTGAAGCGTCCGCGCAATCCCTCCCAACGCAGGCCATCGCCATCAAAACTAACCTCTCCACGCAAGTCGGTCAGGCGAATCACCGGCGAGGGCAGGGTCAGAGTGGCACCGTCCACCTGCAAGGCACCGCTGACCTCAGGCGGCTTGCGCTGGAACGGAAAGTAAAGCGAAAGCGACAAGTCACCCGCCCCTTCCCAATCAAACGCTGCCAGCGGGCTTTGTGGTGACAGCAGTGGCGAGGCCAGCATCAGATCATGCATGGCCGGCAGCGGGCCACTAAGATCACCATCAATCTGCAGTCGTGGCTGCCAGAGGTTTTCAATGCTGGCTTCAGCACCGTCCAAAGCAATGCCTTCGATTTCGCCACTCAGCGCAAGGATACTCAGACCACGATTATAGAAACGCAGCTGTGCATCCACTTCGCGCAGAGCAGGCCAATTGCGATTGAACTGAAAGTCTACGGCGCTAAGCGGCATCGATAGGTCAAAAACGCCCGCATTATCATCAAAGGGAAAATTCGCCGGGCTGCCCTTAAAGCGCAATGCCAGCGACTCCACGCGGCCATCGAGCACTGCGCGATCCAGATACGCCACGAGCTGCTCATGCATGATGCCCACCGGCAAATGGGCCATGACAGTCTCGAGCGGGACACCGCCGACGTCGGCTTTGAGATCGATGATTGGGTCATTAATAGCCGGCAGCCAGTAATGCGCATCCAGACTAACCGGCACACCCTGCCAATCAGCCACAAAATCACGGGCCTGCAGCCGCCATTCGGCGTCCTCGCCCTCACCGCGCCACCACAGCAAATCGCCGCCCACTTCATCCAGCGCCACCGGTGCCCGTAGTAACTCGGGCAGACCCGCGGAGAGGTTCAATCCTTTCAGGCTGGCGGCACCACCATTGGGGCCGAAGCGGACTTCGACATCGCCGCCTTCAATCACCGGCCAGGGCGGCTTAGCCTGGACAGCCAGCGCCGAGATGATCGCTTGGACCTGCCAATCACTGGCATCGGTCCAAACACCCTGCAATTGCTGAATCTCCCCGCTTGGCATCAAATCCGGGTTCCCAGTCATTTGCTCCGCCAATGCTCCCTTGAGCAGGGCAAGTGGCAAACGCTCGGCAGCCCAGCGCCAGCGCGTGTCTTGCGGGTTAAAGGCAAAGGCCAGCGGTCCTACATCAAGCGGTGCGGCATTTGTGCCGCGTACTTGCTCCGGGACAATGCGCCCTGCCCAACCCTCGCCGCTGCGCGCCAGATGGGCGCGCAAGGAGGCAGAACTCAACTCGCCATCGAGTAACCCCAATGCGCGGCCGTCAAAGGTTACTGTGGCACTTTGCAGCCCGGCATTATCAAGCGCCAGCCAGGCACGGGCATCCATCTCGGCGCTCTCGGCCAATGGCGGGACGGGGGCGGGCAGATAGGCAGCGATAGTGGAGCTACGAAGGCCGTTGAATTCGACAAAGCCTCGGGCGTTATCCTGATCATTACCCGGGACCAGCAATCGTCCCTGCAGTTGCTCCTCGCCCCGACGGGCATCCAGGGCAAACCGCCAGTCACCGGTCTCTTCTCGACGCCAGCGCAGCGTCACCGGATCAAGCATCAGAGGGCTTTGCCCGCTGGCATGATCAATACGGACACGGGCATCCCGCAGCAAAAGCTGATCCACCGGCAGGCCGCGCAGGGCGTCAAGAAACCCATCAGGCGTTGCTGCAGACGCAACGGGGAGCAGACCAGAGAACTGCCAGCCATCACCCGCGGTATGACGTGCCGACACCGTTAGCCCTGAGGCCTCCAGGGCATGCAGTCGCAACCCACCGGCCTCGATGGATGCCCAGGGCGCAATGGCAAGTGTCATCTCCGCGAGTTTCACCGGCTGTGCGCCGGTTTGCGGATCGCCCACCTCTACATCACGCAAGACAAGCCCTGGCCGCAACTGATGCAGGCGCGCATCCAGCCCACCAATACGAATCGGCACCTGAAGCCGGGCCGAGACAGCCGCTTCTACCGTCGCGACCATTGAGGGCGCAGCCGCAAAGAGCAGTCGCACGCCAGTGAGGGTAACGGCGCCGGCAATCAACGCGCCCACCAACCCGTAGACGATCACGGCTTTCAGCCGCTCCCCACGTTGCGGCCATATCCAGCGATGCAGGCGTTGGATCACGCTCATTCCGACATCAACACCACATCGAATTGCTCAGGGCTGTAGAGCGGTTCGACCTGAAATTCGATTGGCTTGCCAATAAAGGCCTCGAGCTCGGCGAAGGTATCGCTTTCCTCCTCCATGGCCCGATCCACCACGTCGTGGCCAGCGAGTACGCGAAAGCGGGTTGTCTCGAACTGCCGGGATTCACGCAGAATCTCGCGGGCAATTTCATGCACAACGGTCTCGGCGCTTTTTAAGTACCCCCGGCCAGCACAGACCGGGCAGTTTTCGCAGAGCAGATGCTGCAGCGAATCACGTGTGCGTTTGCGGGTAATCTCCACTAGACCCAGCGCGGATATGTCCCCTACTTGGGTACGTGCATGGTCGCGCTGCAAGTACTTCTCTAGCGCGCGCAGCACCTGTTGACGGTGGCTTGGGTCGGCCATATCAATAAAGTCGATAATGATGATGCCGCCAAGGTTGCGCAGCCGCAGTTGCCGGACAATGGCCTGAGCGGCTTCCAGATTGGTCTTAAAAATCGTCTCTTCCAGCGTTCGGTGGCCGACATAACCGCCGGTATTCACGTCAATAACCGTCAGTGCTTCGGTTTGATCAATAACCAGATAACCGCCGGATTTCAGATTGACCCGGCGCTGCAGTGCCCGCTGGATCTCATCCTCAACACCATAGAGATCGAAGATGGGCCGCTCTCCGGGATAATGCTCAAGCTTGGCCTCGGTCCCGGGGAGAAAATGGACACAGAACTCGACCATACGATCGAACCATTCGCGTGAGTCGATGCGCACCCGCTCGATACTGTCATCGACGATATCCCTCAGCACGCGCAGCATCAGTGGCAGGTCTTCGTGCAAAAGCGCCGGCGCCATCGCCGAGTCGGCACGCTGGCCAATGGCATCCCAGAGGCGATTGAGAAAGCGCCATTCATGCTCCAGCACGCTCTGCGCGACCCCTTCGGCGGCGGTCCGAATAATGCAGCCATGCTCGGGGTTTTCCGTTGTGAACGCGGCCCCTACTTCGCGCAGTCGCTCACGCTCGGCGGCATCGTCAATGCGCGCGGACACACCCACGCTCGGGTTGTTAGCCAGAAAGACTAAATAACGCGAGGGAATAGCAATTTGTGTGGTCAGACGGGCGCCCTTGCTCCCCAAAGGGTCCTTGAGCACCTGCACCATCAATGTCTGCTGTTCACGCACCAGCCGCTGAATTGGCGGCTGCTCGAGCGGCTCACCACGTGCCACGGCTTCGCCGGCACTAATGTCAGATGCATGCAAAAATGCAGTGCGTTGCAGGCCTGCATCCACAAAGGCCGCCTGCATGCCCGGCAAAACCCGAGAGACACAGCCAAGATAAATATTGCCCACCAATCCCCTGGCACGAGCCCGTTCGAGATGAATCTCCTGCAGACTGCCGTTATCCAGGATCGCCACCCGCGTCTCCTGCGGGGTGATATTGATGAGCAGTTCTTGAGTCACGCCTTGGTCGACCAGTTGGCCTGGTAATCGATGGCAAACTCGCTGAGCAAATCGTGGGTTTCAAACATCGGCAAGCCCATGACACCGGAGTAGCTGCCCTCAAGCTGCTCGACAAACACCCCCCCGGCGCCCTGAATCGCATAGCCGCCGGCTTTACCGATCGGCTCACCACTCTCCCAGTAAGCGGCTTGCTCTGCCGGCAAGATCTCTCGAAATGTCACCGTACTCAGCGACAAGCGCGTGAGCTCGCGTTCACCATCCACCAGCGCCACGCCGGTCAACACCCGATGGGGCTGGCCAGAGAGCTGCTCGAGCATGGCCAGGGCCTCGCTGCGATCAGCAGGCTTGCCAAGAATCTGCTCATCGATCACCACCGCCGTATCCGCACCGAGCACGGGCGCTGTCGCACCACTCGGGCGCTGCGCAAGACCGGAACGCGCCTTCTCCAGCGCAAGTCGAATAGCGAATACTTCCGGGGCTTCCTCAGGCAGGACTGCCTCATCCGTTGTCTGTGAGACGATTTCAAAGACAACACCCATACGCTCGAGAATCTCTCGCCGTCTGGGTGAGGCCGAAGCCAGATAAAGTTGTGTCATGACCCACTCCTTTGCATGAAAATCATCCCGCCCGATGATAGGGATGCCCGGAGAGCAAGGTCCAGGCACGGTAGAGCTGCTCGGCCACTACCACCCGGACGAGCATATGCGGCAATGTCAGTGCCGATAACGACCAGCGCCGCTCAGCGGTCTCCAGGCAGCGCGAATGCAGACCATCGGCACCACCGACAATAAAGGCCAGATCCTGGCCCTGTTGCATCGCCGCTTCCAGATAGTCTGCCAGATCCTGTGTCGACCAGGATTTGCCGCGCTCATCCAATGCAATCAGGCGTGACTTGCCAGCGGCGGCCAGCAAGCCTTCCGCCTCCTCCGCACGGGCGCGTTCAATATCGCCGCTGCGCCGGGCGGGACCACCATCCACCGTCTTTAGCCCAAGCGGCAGATGGCGAGGCATGCGCTCGGCAAAAGTCTCGAACCCGGTTTGCACCCAATCCGGCGCGCGCCGGCCTACGGCCACTAAATCAAGGCGCATCGCCAATCAGTCCGCTTCGCGATCATCCGTGGGTTCTTCATCCACCCCCCAGATGCGCTCCAGACGATAGAAATCACGCACGTCCTCAAGCATGACATGCACAACGACATCGCCCAGGTCCACCAGCACCCATTCGCTGCCATCCATGCCTTCAATACCCAATGGGCGAATCTCGAGCTCGCGCGCTGCCTCAACCACCGACTCGGCAATCGAGCGCACGTGGCGACGCGAATTACCGGTGGCGAATGCCATGTAATCGGTGATGGCGGTGCGGCCGTGGACATCGATTATGCGCGGATCAACCGCTTTCATATCATCAAAGGCCTCAGCTACCTGATCGCGCAGCATTTGAGCGGTGACAGCGGTGTCAGTCATCAGCAACCTGATCCTCCCGGGCAGCAGGGCCCGTTAACTCTGTGGATAGCCATATAATCCCTGGCGAACTTCACGCCAGACTGCATCCGGCATCAATCCGCGTACTGAATAACCCCGGGCCAATAGCCGCCGAATGGCCGTGGCTGAGATCTCAAGTCGTGAGACAGGCTGGAACAGAACCGATCCGCACGGCGCCTGACGCAATAATTCGGCATGCTCGGCTTGATGATCGGCCAGCCAGACTGAAAGCGCCTGGGGCATTTCACCGGCATCCCCCCCTCGTGTGGTTACCAGCAAATGCGCGTAATCCGTGAGGGTCTGCCAGCGATGCCACTGCATCAACCCACGAAACGCATCCGAACCCATGACAAAAATCAGCGGGCGCTGCTCACCAATCTCCTCACGCAACTCACCTAGAGTATCCACCGTGTAGGAAGGCCCCGGACGGGATAGCTCGCGGCGGTCCACCACCAAACCCGGGATATCAGCAATCGCAGCCTCTAGAAGTGCGCAACGCAGGGATGCCGAGAGCCTTGGCTGCGGCCGATGCGGCGGCACATGCCCAGGCACCAGGCGCAGCTCCGCTAGGTTGAGCTGCTCCAGCAATTCAATGGCCGGGCGCAAATGTCCGTAGTGGATGGGGTCAAACGTCCCACCCAACAACGCCACCGGCCCCGCCGCGGCTGTCGTCATTCGCGAATATGCCCCTCACCAAGGACGATGTATTTCTGTGTGGTCAGCCCCTCAAGCCCCACCGGCCCGCGGGCATGAAGTTTATCCGTGCTAATACCAATTTCCGCCCCCAGTCCGTATTCAAAACCATCGGCAAAACGCGTCGATGCATTGACCATGACCGAGCTTGAATCGACTTCGCGCAGGAAGCGCTCGGCGTGGGGGTGATGATTGGTGATGATCGCTTCAGTGTGCCCGGAGCTGTGTCGGGCGATATGCGCCATCGCTGCATCAATGCCATCAACCACACGCACCGACAGGATGGGCGCGAGATACTCCGTATCCCAGTCCTCAGCCGTCGCGGGCGTTAACCCGTCAGTCAGGCTGCAGCTGCGCTCGCAACCCCGCAGCTCCACACCGATTTCATCAAACCTTGCCTTCAGTTGTGGCAACAAGGCCTGCGCGATCCCGGTATCGAGCAAAAGCGTCTCGAGGGTATTGCAGGTGCCATAGCGTTGCGTCTTGGCATTGATGACGACGCGCTCTGCCATCTCCAGATCGGCCTCGGCATCGACATAGCAATGACAAATCCCATCCAGGTGCTTAATCATCGGCACTGTGGCCTCTTGCATGATCCGCGCGATCAGACCCTTGCCACCGCGTGGCACCAGCACATCCACATACTCATCCATCGTAATCATGGCCCCCACCGCCGCGCGGTCAGTGGTACCGACCACCTGCACCGCGGCTCGGGGCAGACCTGCCTCGGCCAGACCCGCGATGATGCAATCGGCGATCGCCTGATTAGAGTGCAGGGCTTCAGATCCTCCACGCAGCAGGCAGGCATTGCCCGATTTGAGGCACAGCCCGGCGGCATCCGCGGTTACATTGGGTCGTGATTCATAAATGATGCCAATCACCCCCAGCGGCACACGCATGCGGCCGACACGAATACCCGAGGGCATGGGCAGGAGATCGGTCACTGCCCCCACCGGATCGGGCAGTGCGGCAATCTGCTCCAGCCCCTCGGCCATGGCGTCGATGCGCGCATCCGTAAGGGCCAGACGATCCAATAAGGCGGCGTCCAACCCGGCCGCCTCACCCGCGGCAATATCTTTGGCATTGGCATTCTTCAGGCTGTCACGGCCATCACGAATGTGCTGCGCCATCGCGCGAAGCGCAGCGTTGCGGGGACCACTTTCGGTAGCAGCGAGCTCGCGCCCGGCGGCCCTCGCCGCTTCGCCAAGCTCGCGCATGTAGGCGTTCACATCCTCGATCATGAGCGAATTCCTCTGCTTTGTGCCGCTGCGGCCAGACGTGCCGCTTTGCTGATTAATACTACCAGCTCATTCCAGGGGCGCCCGGATTCAGCGCCTTTAATAATGCGATCAACACGCGCGGCTTGGACAAGTAATCGTGACCAGGTACCCCTTCGCGTTTGCCGGGCAAGCTGCTCGAGGCGAGTTTGACGCTGTTTCCAGACCCGATGCCGCTGCATGACCGGCTGCAATGGCGCACCCATCGCAGCCGTCTGTTCCAGATCTGCGAGCACGCGCAGCTCCCGCGCCAGCCCCCAAAGCACTAACACCGGCTGCTCACCCTCGGCGCGCAGACGCTCAGTAATGCGCAAACTCCGCGCCACCTCTCCGGCCAAAACCGCATCGGGTAAGTCAAATACGGCAAAACGGGCGCTGTCCGTCACAGCCTCCTGAGCCGCGTGCATATCCACCAGACCACCACCGGTGAGCAATGCCAGTTTGTCGATCTCCTGCGCGAGCGCAAGCAAATTACCCTCATTACGATCGACCAGCAGCTCGGCCACTGATCGCTCGATTTGCAGTCCGCGCTCACGCCCGCGTGCAGCAATCCATGCCGGCAATTGCCCTCGGCGCAACGGCCAGGCATAGCTCATCACCCCGGCCCTGGCAAAAGCTTGCACCCAGGCGGATTTGCGTTGCGCCGCCTCAAGCCGTCCAGTAATAACCACCAGCAATGTATCCTCAGGGCTCGCCTCGGCCTGCGCCTTAAGCACAGCCGCTCCATCGCGACCCGGTTTGCCACCGGGCAGGCGCAGCTCTAACAAACGGCGATCGCTGAAAAGCGAGAGATTGTCACTGGCAGCAGTCAGGCGATTCCAATCGAAACTGGCATCGGCGTGCAGCACATCACGTTCGCTGTAGCCGGCATTTCGGGCATTGGCACGTAGCGTATCGAGCGCCTCTTCAATCAAAAGCGGCTCTTCGCCACCAATCAAATAAACAGGCGCAAGGCCTTTTGCGATTGCACTGGAGAGATCGTCGAAGCGCAGCTCCGGCATAACCCGGCGGCCTAGAGGCGTCGGCCGATGCGCGCGAGCAGCAGGCGAATGGCATCCTCGCGCAGTTCACGGGTCAACGCCTCCTCCTCGGCCTCCTGAGCCTGGAGGTTATCTATGTTGGCGCGATAAGCCGCCGAGGTCTGCACCGTTTGCCGCTCGGCACCCACTGCCTCAGCGGCGGCCACACCACCGGGGCGCAGCATAAAGCTCAACCGATACCGCAGTTCATACTCGCTGGCAAAACCTTGAGCGTCCGTTGCCACCGTGCGTCGGCTGCGATCCGGCGCACTCACCTCAACCACCCAATCGGCTTGCGCGGCTGAAGACACCACATTGGCATCCAAGCGTTGCAGCTCAACCGCGATTTCATTCAGCAAGCGATTACCAGCCGCTCCCTCAAGCGCGATCGCGACACCCGCAAACCCGCCTCCAGCCGCACCGCGCAGCTGCCAGCCACAAGCTGCCGTGAACATTACCAGCGAGACAACCAGAAGGATTTTCAGTCTTGCCATTAGTTGGCCACCACGTTCACCAGCCGGCCTGGCACAACAATGACCTTACGCACTGTTGCCGACTCAATAAAGCGCTGAACGTTGGCATCCGCCAATGCCGCCTCGCGTATCGTCTGCTCATCGGCATCAGCGGCAATCACCAGGCGACTGCGCAACTTGCCGTTGACCTGCAGGACAAGCTCCACCTCATCCTGCACCAGCGCAGATTCATCAATGACCGGCCAGGACTGATCCACAGCAGCGCCATCGCGGCCGAGCGAGTGCCACAACGCATGGCTGAGATGCGGGGTGATCGGCTGAAGCATCAACACCACCGTCTCCAGCGCCTCCTGACGCAAACCGCGCGCCGCCTGATCGGTGGATTCATAGCGACCCAGTGCGTTGCAGAGCTCCATAATGGCGGCAATGGCGGTGTTAAACGTATAGCGCCGGCCGATATCATCCGTGACTTTAGCGATGGTCTCATGGAGTTTGCGGCGCAGCGCAACGCCTTGCTCATCAAACGCAGCACCGGCGGCTGCGGCTGGCACAGAGCCGGCCTGCACGTGATCGTGAATCAAGCCGTACAAGCGCCGCAGGAAACGCGCTGCGCCCTCCACGCCACTATCCTGCCACTCCAGCGCCTGATCGGGTGGTGCGGCAAACATGGTGAAAAGCCGCACGGTATCGGCACCAAAACGGTCAACCAAGGCTTCCGGGTCTTCGCCGTTGTTCTTGGACTTGGACATCGTCGTCCATCCGGTGGCCACCACCTCGGCACCGTCAGCAATTCGCTTAGCGGCCACTATGCGGCCTTTGCTATCGCGCTCGACCGCCACTTCGGAGGGGGCAACCCACTCGCGTCCAGCCTCTTCACTGTCTCGATAATATGCCTCGGCCAGAACCATTCCCTGGCAGAGCAGATTGGTAGCTGGCTCGTCGCTGCCGACCAGGCCCAGATCGCGCATGAGCTTGTGCCAGAAACGGAAATAGAGCAGATGCATTACCGCATGCTCGATACCACCAATGTATTGATCGACGGGCAGCCAGTAATTGGCGCGATCATCCAGCATCGCCTGATCGGTCGGGCTGCAGTAGCGCGCGTAATACCAAGATGACTCAACAAAGGTGTCGAAAGTATCGGTCTCACGCTCGGCATCCCTGCCGCAACGAGGACAAGCCACCTGACGCCAGCTTGGATCGGTTTTCAGCGGCGACTGCACCCCGCTAAAGGTCACTTGCTCGGGCAAGGTCACTGGTAGATCGGTATCTGGGACCGGCACCGCGCCGCAGTCAGCGCAGTGGATGATGGGGATAGGACAGCCCCAGTAGCGCTGCCGGGAAACACCCCAGTCACGCAAACGATAATTAACCTTGCGCTCACCAATCCCGCGGGATTCCAGGTGATCGGCAATGGCATTGAACGCGGTAGGGAAATCCATGCCAGTGAATTCACCGGAGTGAACAGTGACAAGCTTGTCCTTGGCGCTCCAGGGCTCGGCCTCAACATCGACCGCGCTACCGTCGGCCGGACCCACCGACTGGCGAATCGGCAAGTCAAAACGCTTGGCAAATTCATGGTCACGGGCATCATGCGCAGGCACTGCCATAATCGCCCCGGTGCCGTAGCCCATAAGCACAAAATTGGCCACCCAGACCGGGATACGCTCACCCGATAGCGGATTGATGGCATCCACTCCCAGCGGCATCCCCTTTTTCTCAAGCTTCTCCATCGCTTCTTCAGTGACGGCACCCTGTCGGATCTCATCAAGGAATTCAGCGATTGTCGGATCTCTCTCGCCAGCAGTCAGCGCCAGCGGATGATCGGCAGCCACTGCCATATAGGTAGCGCCGTAAAGGGTATCCGGCCGTGTTGTGTAAACACGCAAAGGATCACCACCATCAGCCAACGCGAAGTCCAACTCAACGCCTTCTGAGCGGCCAATCCAGTTGCGCTGCATGATTTTGACCGCGTCCGGCCAGCCCGGCAGTTGATCCAAGCCTTCGAGGAGTTCATCGGCATAGTCAGTAATGCGCAAAAACCACTGGGGAATCTCGCGTCGCTCAACGATGGCGCCCGAGCGCCAGCCGCGTCCGTCCACCACCTGCTCATTGGCAAGCACGGTCTGGTCCACAGGGTCCCAGTTCACCACCGATTTAGCTTGATAGACGAGGCCCTTCTCAAACAGCCGGGTGAACATCTGCTGCTCCCAGCGATAATAATCGGGCTGACAGGTGGTCACCTCGCGACGCCAATCGTAACCGTAGCCCATACGCTGCAGCTGACGGCGCATATGATCGATGTTCTCGTAGGTCCATTTTGCCGGTGGCACACCGCGCTTAATGGCAGCATTTTCCGCCGGCAAGCCAAAGGCGTCCCAGCCCATCGGCTGCAAGACATTACGCCCCTGCATGCGCTGGAATCGGCTGATTACATCGCCGATGGTGTAATTGCGCACATGCCCCATATGCAGCCGCCCGCTGGGGTACGGCAGCATAGATAGGCAATAGTATTTCTCAGCGCCGGGGTCTTCGCTGACTTCAAAGGTTCCGGCTTCGTCCCAATAGCTTTGGGCGTCGGTCTCAATTTGGGCGGGGTTGTAATGCTTTTCCATGGCGCGAGAGGATACCCCGCCGCCGGGCCGGATTGCACCTATGATGCGTTCGACTGCCGGCGGACGGTGCGTTCAAACTCGCTGCCACGACAACGCGGACAGGGTGGGATATGGCCCGCGCGCTTGAAATGCAGCACCTCACCGCAGTTTTGACAGACCAAGCTGCCCGGGCCGGTAATCTCCCCGGTGTGATAGCGCGCTGCGGCCTGTAACTCCTCGTTAAAGGCCTGCCATTGCAGTCGCGTCTGATCCGCAACCGATGAGAACTGATCCCAAATCCAATTCTCCACCAACTGCATATCCATATGCAGCCAGTCGGCATAGGTGCCCCGCGCCTTCTCAACATATTCCGCGGCATCCTGCAGGTCACGACGCAACCAGGCAGCCACGCGCTCGGCCTCATCCCGTGTCAGCTCACCAAGCTCCACGCTGCGCTCACGCACTGTATCGAGTGCTTCCTGGAATCCATGCTCGACAGCCTCACCCGTGTGCTCCAAGCGCTCACGCAGACGCTCGAGCATCTGCTCATAGGCATGAACTTCCCGCGATTCGTTTTTCTGCTCGTCACTCATCGCTTAATGCTCCTTTGCGGATAGGCCACCAGTGTAACGCCGGCTACCCGATGTCGCGAAAGAGCATGAGCTCCCGGCGCCCGAAAATCAGCATCAGCAGCAAAGCACTTAGACAAAACCCTGCCACTGGCCAGTCACGCCAGCGCATGTAAGGGGTTCTCCCCTGACGCGGCGTCACCTCGGCATTCAGTACGTCCTGCTGGAAAAGTTCAGTCTGTGAGAGCAGCACTCCCTTGTGGTCAATTAGCGCCGAGACACCGGTATTCGTGGCACGCAACATCGGACGAGCCGTCTCGAGCGCTCGCAGACGGGCCATTTGCAAGTGCTGCCAAGGCGCCGCTGAGCGGCCAAACCAAGCATCATTGCTGACGTTGAGCAGTATCTCGGCTGCCGGCAGGGCATCGGCGAGTTCGGCGCCAAACGTCACCTCATAACAAATACTCACGCCAAGCGCATGCCCTGCCACCTCAAGCGGTTGAGCGGATGTGCCGGCCTCAAAATCGCCTAAGGGTGTGCCCACAAAATCCAACAACCCACCGGCCCAATCACGAAAAGGCACATATTCACCAAACGGCACCAAATGTCGCTTGTAATAAAACTGCGTGGTCTGCCCGGGAACAACCACCGCATTAAAGGCCCCTT
Source organism: Spiribacter sp. (assembly GCA_965658695.1). Classification (GTDB taxonomy): domain Bacteria; phylum Pseudomonadota; class Gammaproteobacteria; order Nitrococcales; family Nitrococcaceae; genus Spiribacter. Next base: position 23,194 of record CBFHTR010000001.1, on the reverse strand, counting down.
GCTCGTTGGACACCGGCGCTCCCATCACCAAGGTGCTGCCGCGCCTCTCTGCCTGCTCAGCGAGCTGCTGCACCTGTAATTCAGCCTGGTGATAGAAAACCGGTAAGGCCGATTCTGGCCAAACAACCAGATCATGACCCAGCTGACTGCGGGTCAACTGGATATATTCGGCAAAGATCGCTCCTCGCTCGGCGGGATCCCATTTTCTGGCCTGATCGATATTGCCCTGCAAAAGTGCAACGCTCAGCGGCTCGCCACTTGCCCGGCTCCAGTCGCGATCGAGCAGCAGCCCACCGCCGATCAACACTACGGCCATGAACGGTGGCACTAGCAAACGCAACGACCAAGGACGCCGCAACCACCAAGCCAATGCCCCTGCCAGCAGAGCTAGCGCAAGCCCCGGACCATAAACCCCCAGCAGCGGTGCAAACTGCGCCAGCGGGGTATCAATCTGGCTGTAGCCAATGCTAAGCCAAGTGGCACCGGTGAAAAGCCAACTGCGCACCCATTCCACCAGCACCCAAGCCAGTGGGAAACTCACCAGCGCCGCCAGCCGCCGGTGACGCTGGCCGACAATCCAGCCAAGCCACAGGGCCACCATGGGGATAAGCGCAAAAAGTGCGATAAGCACTGCTGTTGCAATGCCGGCGGCCAACGGCCCGCCGCCATAATCAGCAATGCTGTAGTAAATCCAGTGAACACCCAAGCCAGCGTAGCCAAGGCCAAAGCTGTAGCCGGCGGATAGCACCATACCTGCGCCTCGCAGCCGCGATACCAGCGCGAAAATCGCTGCCAGCGCAACCAACGGCGCCCAGGCCAGTGAATACGGCGCAAAGCCCAGAGCAAGCAGCAACCCCGCTGCCAGCGCCGATGGCAGCAGAATCAGCAAAGGCATGACGGCCTATTCGTCCTGCTCGTGCTCATCACTGGTTTCATCCGCATTGGCCTGCGAGACCAGCAACAGATGCAGGCGGCGGGAATCGGCACGCAAGACATCAAAACGCAAACTCTCAAGCTGGAGCTTTTCACCTCGACGCGGCAGGTGGCCAAAGCCATTGGCAACCAGCCCACCGATGGTGTCGAACTCCTCGTCACTGAATGCCGTGCCGAAGTGCTCATTAAAAATCTCAACCGGCGTCAGCGCTTTCACCACCGTGCGACCGTCCTCACCCCGGTTTAATATCCAGGTTGATTCATCCAGATCATGTTCATCATCGATCTCACCCACAATCTGCTCGATCACATCTTCAATGGTGACGATCCCGGCGAGCCCGCCGTATTCATCCACGACAATAGCCAAGTGATTGCGGCTTTCCTGAAACAGCTTAAGCAGGGCGTCCAAGCGCTTGCTCTCGGGGACAAAAAGCGCGGGACGAAGCAGCTCGCGCAAATGAAATTCCCGTTCATGCGTGGGGTCCAGGTAGGGCAACAGGTCTTTGGCAATGAGAATGCCAATGACATCATCGCGGCTATCGCCGGTAACTGGAAAACGCGAATGGCCGCTATCAATGATGGTCGGTAGAAGATCCCAAACCGATTCTGAGCGATGCAGGAGTGAAACCTGAGAGCGCGGAATCATCACATCGCGCACCTGCAGGTCGGCCACATGCAACACCCCCTCGCACATGGAAAGGGCATCGGCATCAAGTATGCCGCGTCTTTGTGATTCCCTTAGGACCTGCACCACACCCTCGCGATCGCGAGGTTCATGTCCGCCGAAAAGGCGTTTAACCCGATCCAGCCATGGTCTATGGCTGGCGCTGGTACTCCCGGATTGTTCGTCGTTCATGCCGCTCCGTTTTGGCCTCGACTGGCGACCCTTCGGTCGATGGGTTAGACCGCTGCTGCCAGCGCGCTAACCGATCGATCCCGTCGCCGCCCATCAGGCGTAGGGGTCAGGATAACCCAACTGCGCCAAAATACGGCGCTCCTCATCCTCCATGACCTCAGCCTCCTGCACAGTCTTATGGTCAAACCCCAACAAGTGCAAGACCCCGTGGACAGTTAAATGCGCCCAATGCGCCGCCGAGGATTTGCCCTGATCAGCTGCCTCGCGCGCGACGACCGGCGCGCAAATCACCAGATCACCAAGCAGCGGCAAAATCACCCCGTCCGGTAATTCAACCGGAAAAGACAACACATTGGTGGGTGCATCCTTGCCGCGGTACTCGAGGTTCAGCGTCTGACTCTCAGCCTCATCCACCAGGCGAATGGCAAGCTCCCAATCCGCACGCCAATCACGCAGTGCGGCGGCCACCCAGGCTTCGAAGTCGCCAGTTTCCGGCACCGATTCGGTGGTCGCCACCTGCAGCTGGAGTTCAGCCATTGGCGGGATCACGCAGACGCGCCATCGTCCTCACGCCGATCATAGGCGCGGACGATGCGCTGAACCAGGTCGTGGCGGACCACATCCTGTGCAGAGAAGAAAGTAAAGCTCACGCCATCCAGGCCGTGCAGGACATCGACAGCATCGCGCAAGCCCGATGTCTTACCCGGAGGCAGATCGATCTGCGTGAGATCGCCGGTGACCACGGCAGTAGAGCCAAATCCCAGTCGAGTGAGAAACATCTTCATCTGCTCGACGGTTGTGTTCTGCGCTTCATCCAGGATGATGAACGCGCCATTAAGCGTGCGGCCGCGCATATAGGCAAGCGGAGCCACTTCGATCACGTTGCGCTCGATGAGTTTATTCACCCGCTCAAAACCCAGCATCTCAAACAGCGCGTCATAGAGCGGGCGTAAATACGGATCGACCTTTTGCGCCAGATCACCAGGCAGAAAACCCAGCCGCTCTCCGGCCTCCACCGCCGGGCGCACCAGCACCAGCCTTTGCACCCGCTCCTGCTGCAGGGCATCCACAGCGCTGGCGACCGCCAAATAGGTCTTACCGGTACCGGCCGGGCCAATACCAAAATTCAGATCATGGCGGGCAATAGCCGCTAGATAATTGCGCTGACTCGGCCCCCGGCCGCGTATCAGTCCCTTGCGGGTGTGAATACTGACCTCATCGGCCGAGGCGGGCGCGACATCATTGGCCATGACCGACGGCTCCCGACTGGCCTCGGCTTCAGCGGTGCGCAGTTGCAGATGCACATTCTCTGCACCAATCACCTCGCGGGCGGTGTGGTCATAGAGCGTGCGAATCACATCGCCGGCAACCTGTGCGGCGGCGTCTTCGCCGATGATACGAAAGCGATGGCCGCGATTTTCAATCTCAACGCCAAGGCGTCGTTCCACCTGTCGCAGGTTTTCATCAAACTGGCCACAAAGATTGGCCAGCCGCTCGTTATCGGCGGGCGCCAGCGTGAAATCCACGGCCTCAGGGTGACTGCTCAACCGTCCACCCGGCTCATGAGGCCTCCGCGGCAAACAACTGCGAGATGTCGGCGAGATCTGGCTCAAGATCCGTATCAATGCCCAGCATCTCGCCACGCAGCGAGTTGGACAGCGCCTCGGTGATACGCACCTTGACAAAGCGGCCGATCAGCCGCTGCTGACCGGGAAAATTCACCACTCGATTATTCTGCGTCCGGCCTTTGATTTCGCTCGCATCCTTGCGCGAGACACCATCGACCAGCACGGATTCCACCTGTCCAACCATCGACTGACTGATCGCACGGGCATTTTGATCGAGGCGTGCCTGCAAGCGCTGCAGCCTCTCCTTTTTCTCCTCCCGCGAGGTGGCATCCGGTAACTGGGCCGCCGGTGTACCCGGGCGCTTTGAGTAGATAAAACTAAATGACTGATCAAACCCGACCTGCTCAATCAAATCCATGGTCTGTTCGAAGTCTTTTTTCATCTCCCCAGGGAAGCCAATGATGAAATCGGAGGAGATGGACAAATCCGGCCGCGCTTGTTTAAGCCGCGCGACCAGGTCGAGAAAATAGTCACGACCATGATTGCGCTTCATCAGCGTGAGCACGTTATCCGAGCCACTCTGCACCGGCAGATGCAGATGATTGACCAGCTCCGGCACCTCGGCATAGGCATCCACCAACGACTGGTTGAAATCAAGCGGATGCGAGGTGGTAAAGCGAATGCGATCGATGCCATCGATGGCAGCGACGTAATGAATCAACAGCGCTAAATCGGCCGGTTCGCCATCCGGGCCCTCTGCGGCATAACCATTAACGTTCTGCCCCAGAAGCGTGATCTCACGCACGCCCTGTTCGGCTAACTCAGCGCATTCCGCGAGCACATCCGCAAAGGGCCGACTAATCTCTTCACCCCGGGTATAGGGGACTACGCAGAAACTGCAGTATTTACTGCAGCCTTCCATGATGGAGACAAAGGCCGTTGGCCCTTCAGCCCTCGGCTCAGGCAGACGATCAAATTTCTCAATCTCCGGGAAGCTGACATCAACAACAGAGCGACCGGTCTCTCGCGCCCGGGTCACCATATCCGGTAGCCGATGCAGCGTCTGCGGGCCAAAGACCATATCCACAAAGGGGGCGCGCTCTACGATGGCCGCGCCTTCCTGACTGGCCACACAGCCGCCCACACCAATGAGCAGCCCGGGCTTCTCGGCTTTGAGCTCGCGCCAGCGGCCGAGTTCTGAGAAGACTTTCTCCTGAGCTTTCTCACGGATTGAGCAGGTGTTGAGCAGAATCACATCCGCCGCCTCCGGCGTTGTCACCCGCTCATAATGTCCTTCAGCCGCCAACACATCGACCATTTTGGCCGAGTCGTATTCATTCATCTGGCAGCCGTGCGTTCTTACGTAAACCTTTTGTGTCATGGCAGGCAGAATACTAGGGCAACGATACGCCGACAATCCGCCGATCAGCGGCCATAAACATCTTCAATTCGGATAATGTCATCTTCACCGAGATAACTTCCGGATTGCACCTCGACCAGCTCCAGCGGGATCATCCCGGGGTTATCCAGTCGATGCACCGTGCCAAGCGGAATATAGGTGGATTCGTTCTCCCCCAACAGGAAGGTCTCCTCCCCGCGCGTGACCCGGGCTGTGCCCTTGACCACAATCCAATGCTCGGCGCGGTGGTGATGCTTTTGCAGAGATAGCTGACAGCCTGGATTAACGATAATCCGTTTAACCTGAAAGCGCTCACCCTGGACCAGCCCCTCATAGCTGCCCCAAGGACGATGCACCTGACGGTGTTCCTGCGCCTCACAGCGGCCATCGGCCTGCAATCGCTCAACGATGCGTTTCACCGCCTGCACCTGATCGCGGGGGGCGACCAGAACCGAGTCGGCGGTCTCCACCACCACATGGTCTTCAAGGCCCACCGTTGCCACCAGGCGGCTTTCAGCCCGAACATAGTTATTATGGCTTGCCTCGGTGAGTACATCGCCCATGATGACGTTGCCATCGGCATCAGCCTTGCCAGCCTCCATTAGGGTGGCCCATGACCCCAAATCACTCCAGCCAGCCTCCAAAGGCAACGTCACTGCTGCGTCAGTATGCTCCATGACCGCATAGTCAATTGAATCAGCCGGGCAATGGGAGAACCCGGCCTCGCCCAGGCGGATAAAATCGAGATCGCGGGTCGCTTCGGCCATTGCGGCTTCGCAGGCGCGCAATATTTTTGGCGCAAACTGCTGCAGGGCCTGCAGGTAATCCGAAGCACGCATCACGAACATCCCGGAATTCCAATAAAACCCACCACTGTCCAGATAGGATTGAGCCTGATCCGCAGCGGGTTTTTCCACAAACCGTGCCACCCGGAGTGCCGGGCCGCCATCGACTGGCTCTCCGGCCTGGATATAGCCATACCCGGTTTCCGGATGCGTGGGCACAATGCCAAAGGTCACCAGCCCGCCGGCAGCCGCGGCCGTAGCTGCCTGCGCAACGGCCTCACGCAGCCTTGCCGGCTCGGCCACTAAATGATCAGCCGGGAAAATCGCCAAAATAGCATCCGGCGACTCCCGCAGCGCCTGCAGCGCGGCGACAGCGACAGCAGGCGCGGTGTTGCGCCCCACCGGCTCAAGCAGGATGCGTGCAGTACCCAGCGGGTTATCCCGTAGCTGCTCGGCAACCAAAAAGCGATGCGCCTCGTTACACACCACCAGTGGTGGCTGCAGCCCAGCGAGTCCCTCAAGGCGTGAGAGCGTCTCTTGCACGAGCGTCCGGCCACTGTCAGCGACATCGAGAAACTGCTTGGGATAGCACTCGCGGGACAGCGGCCAAAGCCGGGAACCGACCCCACCTGAGAGAATAACCGGGTAGAGCGGCAACTCAGCGCTCATGACCGCGGCCCCGCTGAGGCCGCGAAAACGGGACGCCGGCCGATGGCATAGTAATCAAAGCCCGCGGCACGCAGCACCTCGGGGTCATAGACATTACGACCATCGAAGATCACCGGCGCTGAGAGTTTGCTACGAATCCCGGCAAAATCCGGGCTGCGAAAGACATTCCACTCAGTCATCACTACCAATGCGTCAGCACCCTCAAGCGCAGCCTCGGCACTATCGCAGTAGCTAAGCCCGGCACGATCGCCATAAATACGCTGGGTCTCCGCCATGGCCTTAGGATCAAACACCCGCGCGCTTGCCCCGGCTTCCCAAAGTGACTCCAGCAGTCGCCGACTGGCCGCCTCGCGCATATCATCGGTGTTGGGTTTAAAAGCCAGCCCCCAAACGGCAAAAGTCCGGCCGTTGAGCGCGCCCTTGTAGTGCTCGCGAATTCGCTCGAATACGTAGTCTTTCTGTCGATCATTCACGGCCTCGACGGCCTCGAGCAGCTGCGGGCTGTATTCGACATCCTGTGCGGTTCGCGCCAGCGCCTGGACATCCTTGGGAAAGCAGGATCCACCATAGCCCGCGCCGGGATAGATGAAGTGATAGCCGATTCTGGGGTCAGAGCCGATACCAATTCGCACCCGTTCAATATCCGCGCCCACTCGATCAGCGATATTCGCAAGCTCGTTCATAAAGCTGATTTTGGTGGCGAGCATGGCATTGGCCGCGTATTTGGTGAGCTCAGCCGAGCGCACATCCATACTAATCAGCCGATCATGATTGCGGTTAAAAGGCGCATAAAGCGCATGTAAACGCTCGCGGGCATGTTCATCATCACTACCCACTATCACCCGTTCCGGCTTCATGAAGTCTTCAACCGCGGCACCCTCTTTGAGGAACTCCGGGTTGGAGACAACCGCGAAAGGAATATGGGCATCACGCTTGGCAAGCCTTGCCGCAATCGTCCCGCGCACCCGGTCCGCGGTCCCCACCGGGACTGTGGACTTATCGACGACAACCTTCTCATCCTGCATATGTGATGCGATGGTGTCCGCCACCGCCAGGACATATTTTAGATCCGCAGAGCCATCCTCATCTGGCGGTGTACCGACGGCAATGAACTGAAACTCGCCATGCTCGACACCCGCTGCGGCATCGGTGGTGAACTGCAGCCGCCCGGCCTCACAGTTACGCAAGACAATGGCTTCCAGCCCCGGCTCAAAAATCGGAATCTCGCCCTGATTCAGGCGCTCAATTTTCTCAACGTCTACATCGACGCAAACCACATCATTGCCTACTTCAGCAAAGCAGGCGCCTGTGACCAGTCCGACATAACCGGTACCGAAAATGGTGACGCGCATCCCTGTCCCCTGCTCTTTTTTATTTAGTCAGCTGCCACAGCGGCCTCCAGGGCCACCTTCATCATGTCGTGGAAGCTGTTCTGCCGCTCCTCGGCACTGGTCGAGGCACCCGTGACCACGTGATCACTGACGGTGAGAATACTCGCCGCGCGCTTCCCCGCTTCGGCGGCAGCGCCATAAAGCCCGGCCGCCTCCATCTCCACGGCAAGAATACCGTGGGCCTTCATCATCTCGAAGATATCGGCCTTGGGATTGTAGAAAAGCTCCGAGGAGAAGACATTGCCAATACGGGGGTTAACCGAGGCACTGCGCGCCGCCGCCACCAGGGCCTCAAGCAGTCCATAGTCGGCGATCGCGGCAAAGTCGTAGCCGCCAAATCGCGTGCGATTGACGCTAGAGTCGGTGGACGCACCCATGGCAATGATAATGTCGCGGACTGCTACATCCGGACTGATTCCCCCGCAAGTCCCCACCCGGATAATCTTCTCGACGCCATACTGATTAAACAGCTCAAAGGCGTAAATCGACATCGATGGGATACCCATCCCTGAACCCATCACCGAGACCGGCTGTCCATTATAACGACCAGTAAAACCGAGCATATTGCGGGTATTAGTAACCTCGCGGACATCTTCGAGGTACTCATTGGCGATCACCTGCGCGCGCAGAGGGTCGCCCGGCATCAATACAGTTTCAGCAAAATCGCCGGGTTCGGCACTAATATGCGGGGTAGCCATGCCCTTGACTCCTTGTCCTGATAAACCCGCAACTTTACTGACCCCGGGAGGCTTTAGCCAGTCGCAGGCCTCAGCGCTCGCATCCGCCGCATGGCCACGGCAGAATGCAAAGACCCTGGATCAACCGACAGGCAAAAGCATGGCTCAGTCGCAAACTCTGGCATTGTTTGATCTCGATGGCACGCTCACCCGTCGTGACACGCTCTCGGATCTGCTTGTGCGCCACTTCGGGCTACGCCGCTGCCTGGCCGCAGGAATGCCGCTCACTCCGTGGCTCGTCGGTGTCCCCAGCGGGCTGATATCACGGGATGCTGCCAAGGTGCGCGTGCTCAAGGCATTTTTCGGCGGCATGTCCGAGGCGGAATTCCTAGCGATCGGCGAGCACTATGCCCATCACCATCTGGAATCACTATTGCGTCCCCAGGCGCGGTCGCGTCTGCACTGGCACATTCGGGAGGGGCATCGCGTGATCGTAATCTCAGCCTCCGTCAGCGATTGGATCCGGCCTTGGGCCGAGCGCCTGGGTATCGAGCTGTTGGCCAGCGAGCTAGCCCGGGATAACGGCCGCATTACCGGAGAGCTTGCTGGTGAGAACTGCCGCGGCGAAGAAAAAGTCCGGCGGCTATGCAGCTTATTGGATCCAGCCGAATATCAGCCGATCTATGCCTATGGCGATACCGATGGTGATACGGCCATGCTGGCCTTGGCCGACCATCCCACTTACCGGGGACTTCGCTGATGACTGGGCAGACGATTCCAACATTGCTGCAGGCGGCCAAAACATCGCCGGATGCCGTGGCGCTGATCGCCTTTAACGAGCACGGGCATACCGAGTGGCAGCGCAAAGAACTGCTCACCGCCGTCGCCGCACTGGCGCATCAATTACAGATCGCCGGTCTGCGCCATGGCGAGCGGGTTGTCCTGTTTGCACCAAACAGTCCCCGCTGGATCATTCTAGGGCTGGCAACGCTTGCGGCCGGCGGCACGCTCGTCCCTGTGGATGCGCAAATGGGTGCGGCCGATCTTGCCCATGTCATCGAGGATGCCCGGCCCTGGCGTATCTACACCACCAATGCCCTGCGCGAGCGCCTGCCTGGACAATCCCACAGCCTGGAAGTCATCGACCTCGAGGGGATTACCCTGGAGACGGTTGGCGAACCCGCGGCACTGATCAATGAAGGCCCAGCCCCTGAGACACTGGCAGCTATTTTCTACACCTCCGGCACAACCGGCCCACCCAAAGGCGTTCCACTCACTCATCGCAACTTAAGCAGCAATGTCGAGGCGCTACTTGTCGAAGAAATCGCGCATCCCCATGACCGGGTCCTGCTGCCATTGCCCCTGCATCATGTCTATCCATTTAGCATTGGCCTTTTGAGCGTGCTGGCGGCTGGTGCGACTCTGGTCATGCCCCGCTCGTTGGTTGGGCCAAGAATTGCCGAGGCCTTACGCGAGAGCCAAGCCAGCATTCTGCTTGGCGTACCAAGACTCTACGAGGCCCTCTGGCAGCGGCTTGAGCAGCGCATTACCGCCGGCAAACCGGGCCGCGAACGGGTCTTTCTCAGTCTGCTGCAGAAGTGCCAGCGTCTGCGGGCAAAAACCGGCTTTAACGCTGGCCGCTGGGTGTTCTGGCCGGTCATGAAACGTCTCGCTCCAGGGCTTAAACTGGCGGTCAGTGGCGGTGCCGCACTCGATCCAGTGATCGGCGAACGACTGCAGGGGCTTGGCTGGACCATTGCGACTGGCTATGGCCTGACCGAAACCTCTCCCATTCTTGCACTTAATGCACCCGGTGAGGCACGGCTGGAGACCGCCGGCCGCGCATTGCCGGGCGTCACTCTGCGAGTGGCAGGCGGCGAAGTTCAGGCGAAAGGCCCCAATGTCTTCGCCGGTTACTGGAACGCCGCGGTTCCAAACGATGAAGTATTCACCGAAGACAGCTGGTTTCGCACCGGTGATGGCGGCAGTCTCGATAGCGAGGGTTTTCTGCATCTTACTGGCCGGCTCTCAGCCACGATCGTACTGCCCGGGGGTGAGAACATTGACCCAGAGCGGATTGAACGCGCGCTCGGTGCAGAGCCTGCGATACGCGAAGCGGGTGTTCTCGAGGCCGATGGCCGATTGGCTGCCGTAATACTGCCGAATCAGCCCATCGATGAGGGTGGCGCGGAAGCCGCCGAGGCAGCGTTAAATGCCGCCATGCAAGCCTTGCCGCAACATCATGCCTTATCCGATTGGCGTTTTACCCCCGATCCCTTACCAAGGACCCGGCTCGGAAAGCTACGCCGTCACCGGTTGCGCGATCTCTACCAAGCACTATGTGACGGCGAGCCCATCGCCGTTGGCGAACCGATTGATCCGGAAGCAATGGCGCCGGAAGACCAATCCCTTCTGGGCGACCCAGCGGCAGCGAAGACTTGGCATTATCTTGCTGAGCGCTACTCCGACCGTCGCCTGACTCCTGATACTCGGCTTGCCCGCGATTTGGGTCTGGATTCCCTAAGCTGGGTGGAAATGGGGGTCAGTCTGCGCGAGCGAGCTGGCATTGAGCTCAGCGATGACGCCATCGGCCGCGTCGAGACCGTTCGCGATCTACTGCAGGAAGCCATTCAAGCCGAGGCGCATGAAGGGGACAAACCTGATACCACGCAGAATTCACTGCTCAGCGCACTGCAGACACCGGAATCCTTACTGAGTGAGGCCGATCGGCGTGCGCTCGCGCCTCGAGGGCCACTGCGCCACGCAGCAGCCGGCTTTGCACTCGGCATGGTGCGACTGATTAATCGAATCTTTGTGCGAGTAGAAATCGAGGGTGAATGGCCGGAGGCTGGCCCGTATCTCATCACCCCAAGGCATGTCAGTGCTTACGACCCCATTGCACTCACCGCAGCCTTTTCACGCCGTGCGCTGGAGCCGCTTTTCTGGGCCGGCTGGACGGGATTGTTGTTCTCCTCGGCACCACGACGCATATTCAGTCGCATCGCGCGGATTTTGCCTATCGACCCAGGGGCGGCACCCAGACGTAGTCTGGCACTCGCAGCCACCTGTCTGGAGCGCGGGCATTCGCTGATTTGGTTCCCGGAAGGCCGACGCGGCAGTGGCGATGGGCTGCAACCGCTACGCCCGGGCATCGGGCTATTGCTGGCCGCCCACCCCGTCCCGGTCGTGCCAGTATGGATCGAGGGCAGCGAACAAGTGCTACCGATCGGTCAGATCCGGCCGCGTCGTGGCGTTATTCGCATTCGAATTGGTGAGCCCATCCCTCCATCGGCGTATGGCGATGAACAGCGAGAAATCGTTCAATCAGTGACCACAGCATTGCAAGCATTGGACACCGAGGACCGCCCACCCGAATGACCAATCCCACCTGGCACAGCCTCGATCCCGACGCCGTTGCCAGACAGCTTGAGGTGGATCCAGAAAAGGGCCTCAGCCACCCAGGTGTTCGCCATCGCAAAAGACGCTATGGCGAAAATCGCCTCGCCCGACAAAGCCATCGCCAGCCTTTAGGCATCCTGCTGCGACAGTTTCGCAGTATCGTCATTCTGGTACTCGCCGTTGCTGGCGCACTCGCGCTGGCACTCGGTCATTATCTGGAGGCTGGGGCCGTACTTGCCGTTGTTGTTATAAACACACTGATTGGTTTTATCTCTGAGTGGCGAGCGGCACGCACCATGGACGCCCTGCGCCAGTTAAGACCAGATGAAATCCGTGTACGACGCAATCAACGCATTGCCAATATCACCGCCGCGGAACTCGTACCCGGCGACATCATCCTGCTCGAAGAGGGAGATCTCGTCCCCGCCGATGCCCGAGTCGTTGCAGCGCAGGGCGTGCAATGCAATCAGGCCGGTCTCACCGGAGAATCGGTATCGGTGGTGAAGACCGCAGAGCCCGTGGATGATAATACTGTGCTGGCCGAGCGCACGAACATGCTCTACAAAGGCACCACGGTCACCCAAGGCGCGGTCACCGCCATCGTCGTTGCCACCGGAATGGACACAGAGCTTGGCCACATCGCACAGCTCACCGCCAGCGCACGTGAGTCATCGACGCCGCTACAGGCAAGGCTCGATCGCCTCGGCCGTCGCCTCGCCTGGATTGTGCTGACCATTACCTTGGGACTAATCGGGCTTGGACTCGCCACCGATCGGGATATGGTCCTCATGCTGGAGACCGGCATAGCATTGGGTGTGGCGGCCGTACCGGAGGGGCTGCCGATTGTCGCGACACTCGCCTTGGCCCGTGGCATGTGGCGAATGGCACAGCGCAACGCTCTCATCCATCACCTTGCCGCCGTGGAGACCTTAGGCGCAACGGGCGTCATCCTCACCGACAAAACAGGTACGTTGACCGCGAACCACATGCACCTGGATACCCTGATCCTGCCGAGCGGAGCGGATGATGATGCCGCGCGGGAGCAGGCACTGCAGGTATCGGTGCTATGCAATAACGCCGAACTCGCCGCCCACAGCGATGACGGCAAGGATCACGGCGATCCGATGGAAATCGCCCTTCTCGAAGCTGGACGGGCTGCCAGTCTGGAGCGCCCTGAATTGCTGCAGACACTGCCGGAAGTCCGCGAAATCCCGTTTAGTGCCGAGCGGATGATGATGGCGACCGGGCATGAGCATCAGTCAGGCTATTACATTGCGGTCAAAGGTGCGCCCGAGGCCGTACTCAATGCTTGCAATATTGATGAACAGGCTCGGCAATGGTGGAGCGGCGAGGTTGAACGACTCGCCGCTGAGGGGCTGCGTCCTTTGCTGGTTGCCGACCGACAAGCCGACTGCCTGCCCGATGACGCTGATGCGTTTTATCAGCAGCTTACCCCCCGCGGATTATTAGGGCTGTTCGACCCGCCACGTCAGGGAGTCGCCGAAGCTATTAAGGCCTGCCAGAAGGCAGGTATACGGGTAGTGATGGTGACCGGAGACCAGCCAGCAACGGCCAAGGCCATCGCAGAGCGCGTTGGCATTATCTCGAGCGAGCAATCAGGGACTGGCCTTGTGGATGGCAGCGCGTTAACTGAGGCTTTAGCCGAGGGCGAAAAGACCGTTCAGGACACCCAAGTCTTTGCCCGTGTCACACCGGGTCAAAAATTGGATATCGTCAAAGCCTATCAAAGCGCCGGTGCAGTCGTCGCCATGACAGGCGACGGTGTGAACGACGCCCCGGCGCTGCGCCAGGCCGATATTGGCATCGCCATGGGACAACGCGGAACGGACGCGGCAAGGGAAGTGGGCGACATCATCCTGCAGGATGACAGATTTGAGAGCATCGTCGCTGCTGTACGTCAGGGGCGAGGTATTTTTGAGAATATCCGTCGCGCGATTCTGTTTATGCTCTGTACCAATTTTGCCGAGGTTGGCAGTGTCGCCACAGCCACATTACTTGGCATGCCACTGCCACTGCTGCCACTGCAAATTCTCTACCTAAATCTGCTCACCGATGTCTTCCCTGCTCTGGCGCTTTCTGTTGGGGCCACGGCCGCCGGCGTTATGAACCAACCGCCGCGACCGTCGGATCAACCAATTTTGACGCGACATCACTGGCTGAGTATCGGCGGTTGGAGTCTTCTGATTGCCATGAGCATTTTGAGCGCCTTGCTTTTGGCGCTCGGGTCACTGGCATTGACCGATCGGGGGGCTGTCACCGTGTCGTTTCTTACCCTTGGATTTGCCAAACTGTGGTTTGTCTTCGGTCTTCGAGAGCGCGGAATGCCACTGTGGCAAGGCAGCGTTGCCGGCAATCCCTGGATTTGGGCCGCGCTGGGGCTGTGTGCGCTACTGCTTTTAGCCGCGGTTTATCTGCCCGGGCTCAGTGATGTGCTGGGGACCAGCAAAATCACAGCGACAGGCTGGGGGCTTGTGCTCGCCGCCAGCCTTCTGCCGCTTTTGTTAGGTGAGTTGCTCCGCTTGGCGAGACAAATCCGCCGTTAGAACGGGATATCGTCGTCGAAATCGTCAACCGGGGCGGCCTGCGGCTCCGACTCAGGCGTACCGGCACTGGCGGATCGATCCATGCCAGCCGGGGCTACGGCCGCGCCTGCACCTGCACCGGCTGCCGCAGCGGCCATGCCACCACCGCCACCGGGGCCATCAAGCATCTGCATATCGTTAACAACGACTTCGGTGGTGTAGCGGTCTTGGCCATCCTGGCCCTGCCATTTACGGGTCTGCAGACGGCCTTCCACAAAAACCTTGGAGCCCTTTTTCAGATACTCCCCGGCAATCTCGGCAAGCCGGCCAAAAAACACGACACGATGCCACTCAGTGCGCTCCTGCTGCTCGCCGGTCTGCTTGTCTTTCCACTGATCACTGGTGGCAAGGCGGGCGTTGGTGATCGCACTCCCTGATGCCGAATAGCGCACCTCCGGGTCCGCACCAAGATTACCAATCAAAATGACCTTGTTTACTCCACGCGCCATAACTCTGCCTCTCCATTAACCGTAAAACCTGCACTCTACCGTGTCTGCCGACATTGCCAAACGGCAACCGACCAACGGTCAGTGCAGATCGATGAATCCCATTCGCTCGATTTTCAGCAACACCTGCTGGGCCGCCTCTTCTACACTGACATCCGTGGTATCGATGCACAGCTCCGGTGATTCCGGGGCCTCATACGGGTCGTCAATACCAGTAAACCCGATAATCTGCCCGGCTCTTGCCTTGGCATAAAGCCCTTTTCGATCGCGTCGCTCACACTCTTCAATAGGGGTGGCGACATGTATTTCAATAAACCCACCGTTGGCATCTTCCACCATTTCGCGAACCGCCCGACGGGTAGTGGCATAAGGCGCGATTGGCGCGCAAATCGCCACCCCGCCGTTGCGTGTGATCTCAGCGGCGACAAAGCCAATGCGACGAATATTCAGATCGCGATGTTCCTTGCTAAAGCCAAGTTCACTGGACAGATGCTTGCGCACCACATCGCCATCAAGCAGCGTCACCGGCCGGCCCCCACGCTCCATGAGTTTGACCATCACGGCATTGGCCATGGTGGATTTGCCCGAACCGGAAAGCCCGGTAAAAAAAAGCGTAAAGCCCTGTCGCGCCCGCGGCGGATAAGTCCGGCGCAATTCTTCAACCACCTCTGGATAGCCAAACCACTCGGGGATCTCGAGCCCTTCGCGCATTCGCCGGCGGAACTCAGTCCCGGAGATATTCATCACCGTTTCTTTTTGCTCATCAACCTCGTCAACTGGCGCATAACCCGCGCGCTCCTGGACGTAGACCATCATGCGGAAAGGCACCATCTCGATACCAAGTTCATCGGCATGCTCTGTGACTAATTCTTGGGCGTCATATGGGCCATAAATTTCTTCACCCCGACTGTCTTTGCCCGGGCCAGCATGGTCGCGGCCAACAATCAGATGAGTACAGCCATAATTGCGCCGAATTATGGCATGCCAGACTGCCTCGCGCGGGCCACCCATGCGCATAGCAAGCGGCAGCAATGAGAGCGCGGTTGTCTGCTCCGGATATTTCTTCAGCACATGCTCGTAACAGCGCACTCGAGAGTAGTGATCGACATCACCTGGCTTGGTCATGCCGACAACCGGATGGATTAAAAGATTGGCCTCCGCCTGCCGCGCGGCGAGGAAGGTAAGTTCAACATGCGCCCGATGCATGGGGTTGCGGGTTTGAAAGGCAACGATCCGCCGCCAGCCATTCCGCTTAAACCGTGCGCGCAGCTCACCGGGAGTGAGACGCAAATGCGAGAAATCATAATGACTCGGCAGCGCCACCACCTCGAGCGCGCCACCCAAATACATCGGCCCGCTCTGCTCGAGCAGGTGGGCGACGCCGGGATGTCCGCAATCGGTGGTGCCGAAAACCTGCTGAGCCTCGGTCTCACGATCGGGGCGCCAACAGTCAGAGACCGTCAGGATGGCGAGTAACACGCCTTCTGGATCACGCAGTGCAATGCGCTCACCCGCCTTGCGTTCCGCAGCGAATGCTTCGTCCACATCTAGTGTGATCGGCATCGGCCAGAGCGTACCGTCGGTAAGCCGCATCTCGGTGACAACGCGCTCATAATCGGCCTGACTCAGGAAACCTTCCAGCGGCGAGAACCCGCCCACCGCAAGCAATTCCAGATCACATAGTTGCCGTTCAGTCAGATCCCAACTGGGCAGATGAAGGGCTTGTTCACGCGCCTTTTTTGCCGCCTCTTCATCCAGGCGCAAATCCTTCAGCGTCCCACCATAAGGGGCGATCAAATCGGTCATACAGTCTCCGCTGCCGTATCCTCGGCTTCCAGATAAGACGCAGGAGCACTCAAGCCCAGCGCCGATACCAGCCACAGTCCCGCGGCCAGCGCACAAAAGATGAACACACCCTCAACGCCAAAGGCGCCATAAATCACGCCGCCAAGCGCACCGCCAAGAAAAGCACCCAGGAATTGTGCTGTGGCATACACGCCCAGGGCTGTCCCGCGCAGGCCATCCGGGGCAAAACGCGTGAGCAAAGAAGGCAGACTGGCCTCCAGGGTGTTAAAGCCGACAAAAAACAGCCACAACCCGGCGATCATCAGCGGCAGCCAGTCGTTGAAGGCAAACAATAGTAGATCAGCCACCACGACAATGACGGCCACCCCGGCAAGCATGCGATGGAGGATGCGACGCCGCTCGCCGATGCTGATCAGCGCGGCCATCCCTGCGACAGAGAGCAGCAACACCGGGACATACACCATCCAATGATCGGCGCGGCCGATGCCAAGCTCCACCTCAAGCACCACCGGCAGCACAACAAAGCTTGCCGTGAGCACCAAATGCAAAACCAGGACCCCAAAGTCGAGCCGAAGCAAATCTGGATGACGCAATACAACCGGAAGCCCGCCGATACGGGCGTTCACTTCGGGGCGAAATGTCGCCTCACCGCCAGCCGGCACTACCCAGTACAAAAGCGCGACAGCGAGCAGTGCCAGCGCAGCCGTTGCCCAAAAAAGCGCTGAAAGCCCTGCCATAGCCGCTACTGCGGGGCCCACCACGAGCGCCACCAAAAAGGCTGCACCAACACTAATCCCGATGAATGCCATGGCCTTGGTCCGCTGCTGATCTCGGGTGAGATCGGCGGCAAGCGCCATGACCGCCGCGGCAATCGCCCCACAGCCCTGCAGAGCTCGGCCAAAAATCACGCCATAAATGCTCTCAGCCTCCGCGGCGACACCGCTGCCCAGAGCAAAAATCAGCAAGCCAAAGACAATAATTGGGCGCCGGCCAAGGCGGTCTGAGAGCATGCCGAAGGGAATTTGTAATAAGGCCTGAGTGAGCCCATAAGCCCCGATGGCAAGACCGATGAGTGCCGGTGTCGCACCATCCAACTCGCCGCCATAGAGTGCGAATACCGGCAGAATCAGGAACAAGCCAAGCATTCGCAGGCCAAAGATCAGCGAGAGCCCTGCGGTGGCCCGGCGCTCTGCGGTGTTCATCGGCTCGGATGCCGATCGTTTTTTGCCGTGCACGCTTGCCCCTGTCGGTCTGGATGCTGCAAGGGCGGTATACTAACAAATTGTTTTGACCAGGAAGCCCATGGACGCCATCGTCATCAGCGGAGCGCGCACGCACAACCTGCGTGACGTCCATCTGCAACTCCCCCGCGGCAAGCTGATTGTGATTACCGGACTGTCGGGTTCGGGCAAATCATCGCTCGCCTTCGACACGCTTTACGCCGAAGGTCAGCGGCGTTATGTCGAATCACTGTCTGCCTATGCCCGGCAATTTCTATCGATGATGGAAAAACCGGATGTTGATCACATCGAAGGCCTCTCGCCGGCGATTGCCATCGAACAGAAATCGACGTCGCATAATCCGCGCTCAACCGTTGGCACGGTCACCGAGATTCATGATTATCTGCGCCTGCTCTTTGCCCGCGCCGGTATTCCGCACTGCCCCGAGCACGGACATGCTTTGCAGGCACAAAGCGTGAGCGAAATGGTGGATCGCATCCTCTCGCTGCCCGAGGGGCAGCGGGTCATGCTGCTCGCCCCGCTAATCGATGATCGCAAGGGCGAGCACCGTGACATTTTTAACAACCTGCGCAGCCAGGGATTTGTTCGCGCCCGAGTTGATGGCGAGGTGGTGGAGATCGATGACATGGAGGCACTCGACCCCAAGCGTCCCCATACCATTGAGGCAGTCATTGACCGCTTCCGTATCCGCCCGGATATCGCCACACGCCTTGCCGATTCGCTGGAAACCGGACTGCGACTGGGTGACGACGTCGTCAAGCTGGCCCACATCGATCATCCCAATGCCGAGTCACTGGCCTTCTCGGCCCATTTTGCCTGCCCGGAATGCGGCTTTTCGGTGAGTACCCTCGAGCCACGGCACTTCTCTTTTAATAATCCCCATGGCGCCTGCCCAACATGTGATGGTCTGGGCGTAGATCAATTTTTCGATCCAGCCCGTATCGTCACTCACCCCAACCTATCGCTTGCCGCCGGCGCCGTACGCGGCTGGGATCGACGTAACGCCTACTACGGCCAAATCATTCGCGATCTCGCCAATCATTATGATTTTGATGTCGAGACATCCTGGCAAGCACTACCTCAGGGTATTCGCAACATCATTCTGTACGGCAGCGGGAATGAGGAAATTGCATTTCATTATGCAGGCGCCCGGGGTGGCAACACGCGCGTGAGCAAACACCCGTTTGAAGGCGTGGTAAACAATATGACGCGGCGCTACCGCGAGACCGATTCGGCTGCAGTGCGCGAAGAGCTGGCCCGTTACCTCACCCGTCGTACCTGCCCGGATTGCGAGGGTAGCCGATTGAACACCGCAGCCCGCCATGTCAGCGTCGGTGACTGGACGTTGCCAGCGATTAACGCCTTAGCCATCGCTGATGCCGCTGCCGCGATCAAGACATTGGCACTCACTGGTGCCCGCGCCACCGTTGCTGAGCAGATTCTCCGCGAAATCAATCAGCGCCTGCAGTTCTTGGTTAATGTTGGGCTGAATTATCTCAACCTCTCACGCAGTGCCGAGACACTTTCTGGCGGTGAAGCCCAACGGATCCGGCTTGCAAGCCAAATCGGCGCCGGCCTAGTTGGTGTCCTGTATGTCCTTGATGAACCCTCCATCGGCCTACATCAGCGCGACAACGATCGACTGCTTGAGACTCTGCGCCATCTGCGCGATCTCGATAACACGGTAATCGTGGTAGAGCACGACGAAGAGGCGATCAGAGCCGCCGACCACATTATCGATATGGGGCCGGGTGCCGGCAGTGAAGGCGGCGAAGTCATTGCTGAGGGTGGCCTGGATGCCATTCTCAGCAATCCAGCCTCACTGACCGGGGACTATTTGGCCGGCCGCCGTACGATTGCTATCCCCGAGCACCGCGTCCAATCCAATCCCGATCGGGTAATCCGCCTGCGCGGAGCTCGAGGAAACAACTTAAAGAACGTCAATGTAGATTTCCCCGCCGGGCTAATGATTGGTGTCACCGGTGTCTCCGGCTCGGGCAAATCCACCTTGGTGAATGACACGCTTTATCCAGCGGCCGCCAGCATGCTCAACGGCGCCAGCATTGAGGCCGCTGCACACGACCACATTGAGGGGCTTCATCATTTCGATAAAGTGGTGGAGATTGATCAAAGCCCAATCGGTCGGACACCGCGCTCCAACCCCGCAACCTACGCCGGGCTGTTCACCCCCATCCGTGAGCTTTTCGCCGGCACACCCGAGGCCCGCTCGCGCGGCTACGGACCAGGACGTTTCAGCTTTAATGTCCGTGGCGGGCGCTGCGAGGCTTGTCAGGGCGAGGGGATGATTCGGGTGGCCATGCATTTTCTACCCGATGTCTACGTCCCCTGTGATGTTTGCCGCGGAGCGCGCTACAACCGCGAGACGCTGGAGATCCGCTATCGTGGCTACAGCATCGCCGATGTGCTGGAACTGACGGTCACCGATGCAGTGGAGATCTTCTCCAATATCCCAGTCCTTGCCCGCAAGCTGCACACGCTCATCGATGTCGGTCTGGGTTATGTCCAGCTTGGCCAGAATGCCGTCACCCTCTCCGGTGGTGAGGCACAGCGGGTGAAGCTTGCCCGGGAGCTCTCCCGTCGCAGCACCGGACAAACCCTCTATATTCTTGATGAACCCACCACCGGGTTACATTTCCACGACGTCGCGCAGCTACTTAGTGTTCTGCATCGGCTAAGGGATGAGGGCAATACCCTGGTCGTGATCGAACACAACCTGGATGTGATTAAGACCTGCGACTGGGTGGTGGATATGGGCCCTGAAGGCGGTGATGGTGGTGGTCAATTGGTCGCAGCGGGCACGCCAGAGGCCCTCACCCGGCTCCGCGAATCCCACACTGGACGTTATCTCGCGCCCCTACTCAATAGCCGGCAATCAACATAAAAAAGGCCGATGCCCCAGTGGGTCATCGGCCTCTTTCGATTAGGCGCTAAGACTGCCTAGCGAATCAGGGCAGCAGATGCTCGACTGCGTCACGCTCTTCGATCAGCTCCTGCTCGGTAAGCTGCATGCGCTCACGAGAGAAATCATCAATATCCAGCCCCTGAACGATTTCATAGCGCCCGTCGACGCAACGCACCGGGAAAGAATAAATAATGCCCTCGGCAATGCCGTAGCTGCCGTCTGAGGGAATACCCATGCTCACCCAGTCGTCTTCAGACGTACCCAGCGTCCAGTCACGCATATGATCGATGGCTGCACTGGCCGCAGAAGCCGCACTAGACTGACCCCGAGCCTTGATGATGGCGGCGCCGCGTTGCTGAACGGTTGGGATAAAGGCTTCTTCCAGCCAAGCTTGATCAACCAGATCGCTCGCCGCCTTACCATTAACGCTGGCATGGCTGATATCCGGATACTGCGTGGCCGAATGGTTACCCCAGATGGTCAGCTGGCGGATATCAGTGACATGGCTTGAGGTGCGGTTGGCCAGCTGCGCCAGCGCACGGTTGTGATCCAACCGTGTCATTGCTGTAAAGCAACGCGGATCCAGATCCGGGGCATTTCGCTGGGCAATAAGCGCGTTGGTATTGGCCGGATTACCCACCGCCAATACCCGCACGTTACGGCTCGCGACGTCGTTCATCGCTTTACCCTGTGCCGAGAAGATCGCGGCATTGGCTTCGAGCAGGTCTTTACGCTCCATGCCAGGGCCGCGTGGCTTGGCGCCAACCAGCAGAATGTAGTCCGCGTCCTTGAAGGCTTCCTCGGCTTTGTCGGTAGCGGAGACGCCGGCCAACAAGGGGAATGCGCAATCCTCCAGCTCCATGATGACACCCTGCACGGCATCCATGGCCGGCGGAATCTCAAGCAACTGCAGGATAACCGGCTGATCAGGCCCCAACATGTCGCCAGAGGCGACGCGAAAAAGCAGACTGTATCCAATCTGACCGGCAGCGCCGGTCACGGCAACACGTACGGGTGCTTTCATGCAAACCCCTCCGATTTACGCTCAGGAGGCTTCGGCGACCGTCTCTTGGACTGGTGCCTCTTCAGCCTCGTCGGCAACCGGGCGGTCGACCAGCTCGACAAACGCCATCGGTGCATTGTCGCCGGCACGGAACCCGGCTTTAAGAATTCTCAGGTAACCGCCCGGGCGCTCGCGATACCGCGGACCGAGTTCATCAAACAGCTTCGTCACCACTTCTTTATTGCGCAGCCGCGCGAATGCCAAGCGACGATTAGCCACGGTGTCATTGCCGGCCATGGTAATCAGCGGCTCGGCGACGCGACGCAGCTCTTTAGCCTTCGGCAAAGTTGTCCGAATGGCCTCGTGCTCA
Source organism: Spiribacter sp. (assembly GCA_965658695.1). GTDB lineage: Bacteria > Pseudomonadota > Gammaproteobacteria > Nitrococcales > Nitrococcaceae > Spiribacter. The sequence goes on along the minus strand of CBFHTR010000001.1, from coordinate 1,125 downwards.
AACAGCGACGCCGACATGTTGCGGAACATCGCTTGACGATGACTGCTATTGCGATTGAGTTTCCGTCCGGATTTACGATGACGCATCTGTCTATTCCCTTAACCGGTGGCCCGACCGCGTTCTTCAAGAGCGGCCGGCGGCCAGTTCTCGAGACGCATGCCAAGCTGGAGTCCGTGCTGTGCCAGGACTTCCTTGATTTCATTAAGCGATTTCTTACCAAGGTTCGGTGTTTTTAAAAGCTCCACCTCGGTCTTCTGTACCAGGTCACCCACAAAGTGAATGGCCTCGGCTTTCAGGCAGTTGGCTGAGCGAACCGTGAGCTCGAGATCATCAATGGGGCGCAGCAGTACCGGATCAACCTCCGGCTCTTTGCGACGCGGCTCGATTTCACTCTCACCGCCTTCCAGATCGACGAAAATCGCAAGCTGATCACGCAACACGCTGGCCGCCAGGCGAATGGCCTCTTCTGGCTCGATGACGCCGCTGGTCTCGATATCCATAATCAGCTTATCGAGATCGGTCCGCTGCTCAACACGCGCACTCTCAACGTTGTAGGCCACGCGACGCACGGGGCTGAAGCTGGCGTCCAGAGCCAGACGACCGATCGTGCGCTCTTCTTCAGATTCGCGGGCCGTTGCCGGCTCATAGCCGCGGCCGCCCGAGACCGTAATGGCCATGCTGATCTCACCGGCCTTGGTCAGATTGCAAATCACCAGCTCGGGGTTTTTTACCTCGACATTCTGCTCTGCGGCGATGTCCGCGGCGGTAACCACCCCCGGGCCCTTTTTATGTAGACGCAGAACAGCTTCGTCACGCCCCGTCAGGCGCACAGCAAGCTGTTTGAGGTTGAGTAGAATGTCCACGACATCCTCCTGAACCCCTTCGATGGCGGTGTACTCGTGGAGCACGCCCTCAATCTCAACCTCGGTGACGGCATAGCCGGGCATCGAGGAGAGCAGCACGCGCCGCAGTGCGTTGCCGAGAGTGTGTCCAAAGCCGCGCTCCAGCGGCTCCAGTGTGATGCGTGCGCGCTTCTCGCTGATTGCATCAACATCGACCACCCGCGGTTTAAGGAAGTCCTTAAACTGACCCTGCATGAATGAAACTCCTGCGTTGCAAGCGCGC